>CAYQTE010000009.1:3087-101672 GCA_964420285.1 uncultured Tepidisphaeraceae bacterium | reverse complement strand
TCGGTTGCGGCGCAGCTCGTTCAGAGCGCTCCGGGCGTGACGCACTCGATCGGCACTCTGACGCTGGGGTCCGGCAGTTCGCTGGACATCACCGACAACACGCTGCAGCTCAACGAGGCCAACAACTCGCTGTCCCAGGTCGCCACCTGGGTGCAGAACGCGGCGACCCCCGGCAGCACGGCCATCACCAGTTCGCTGGTTTACGGTCCCAATTCGCAGGCCAGCCGTGCGATTGGCTACGGCGACTCGACGGCCGATTCGACGGTTCCGGCCGGCGACGTGGAAGTGAAGTACGTACCGTTCGGTGACGCGAACCTGGACGGCGTGGTGAACATCACGGACCTGACCCGTGCGATCAACAACCTGGGATCCAACGCCGGGTACAGCGGTGGCGACATCGCCAACCAGGGGATCGTGAACATCCACGACATCACGGACATCATCAACGACCTTGGCGCGACGTTGAACGCCAACGGGACCAGCGCGGTGGGCGTAACGTCCAGCGGCGGGTCGTCCAAGGCGGCGGTGGGCTTCACCGGCGGCGCCTCGGCGCATTCCGCGGCGGTTCTGGCCAGCGGCGGGTCCAAGTCGGCGACGCCGGCGGTGGGCGTGGCGGCGGCCAAGGCGGTATCGCAGTCCGGCGGTTCGATCGGCGGCAGCGGCGCCGCCGCCCCGGCGGACGGGACGGTGACGTTCGTGGTGTCGGTCAACGACGACGGATTCGGCGATTTCACGCCCAATTCGTTCGCCATCTACGCCATCGACGGAACGGTGAGCGGCACGACGGTGACGCACAACACGCTGGCCGCGACCAACAAGATCGACGGCGGCATCGACAACTACAACCTGACGGTGGCCCATGCGGTCGCCGGGACGCTCAACGACGACATCGCCAACGGCTCGACGTTCGCGGCGCATTCCGGGGTGGGTTCGCTGGCGGCCGGCACCTACTACAACATGACGGATGCGGCCAAGACGACCCACAAGGACTCGGCTGTGGAGGCCGGGTTCACCGACGGGACGCTGTCCAACGACAACAACAGCACGACGGTGGGCGCCGGCCAGGACACGACGGGCACGCCGCCGTCGCTGGCACACGTGACGGCGCGGACCAACGCGACGCTGATCATCTTTGGCCTGGGCCAGAGCGCCGGCGACATGCTGAACTTCGCCACATCGACGACCGGGAACAATCCGGGCACGCCGGCCGGCACGACGATCGACAGCATCACGCCCTACAGTGCCCCGTACACGGCTCCCGGCACGTTCACATACGGCGGGAACACGTACCTGAAGAGCCTGCTGGTGGCGGACGGACAGTACGTGACAGGGACGCCGCCGACGATCAACACGGCGTCATCGACGGTGGGCCTGCTGGCGGCGTACGACGAAACGTACGACACGACGGCCAAGGGCTACGACGGGGCCGGGAGTTCGACGGTGCTGACGGTGGTGACACAGACCCTGACCAGCAGCGTTCCTGAACCTGCGAGCCTGGGCCTGCTGACGGTGGGAGCGATGGGCCTGCTGGCCCGGCGTCGCCGCCGCCATGCCCCGGGCCAGGAGGCCTGATCGGGGCAGACACCAAAGACCCAAACCGCCGCCCTCATTTCCCCGCCGGGAGACGAGGGCGGCTTTGTTGTTGGGATTTGCCGGGGATCGCCGGGGCCAGGGCCGGAGCCAGCCGTCGGCGGCCGTGGGGGAGGGGGCAACTGCGATGGCCGGCGCCGGGGCGTGTGCGAGGCGTCAAGGGGCGGTTCAGGATGTGGCGCGCAGGTGGCGGGCGGTGACACCGGCGTGTTTGCGAAGCCAGCGGCAGAAGTAGGTGGTTTCGCGGAAGCCGCACTGGCGGGCGATGCTGGAGACCTTCTCGTCGGTGTGTTGCAGCAGGCTCTTGGCGTGGTCCAGACGAACCTGCGTGATGTAATCGATCACCGTGATGCCGGTGTGCTTGTGAAACAGTCGGCTGAGGGAGCCGGGATGGTAATCCAGCGTGTCGGCCAGTTGACCCGCGGAGAGATCAGGATTGTCGAAATTCTGATCGATGAAATGCCTGGCCTGGAAGACGACGCCGGGGACATCGGGGGCCACAATGCGATCGGCCAGCTCGTACAGGGTCTCGATGGCCAGCAGGCTTCCGCGGCGGTGGGCCAGGGGCGCCGGGTCGTTCAGTGCCTGGATCATGACGTGAATGCGCTCGATGGGCGGCGGGCCATAGTGGTAGACGCCCGGCCGCAGGTCAAGCTGATGGAAGAACTGCTCAAACAGCGGCCCATCGACGGTGAACCAGCAGATCTCGTTGACATCCTGGACGGCGCGGAAATCCATCGGCCCCGAAGGCAGGAAGATCGCGACATCGCCGGGCGAAGCCTGATAGCGGTGTCCGGCGATGCTGACATGGATCATGCCCGAGATGACCCACTGGACCAGTGCGAATCGCCTTGACCAGGAGGGGGCAAGCTGACCCTTGGAGACATGCACGTCCTGGGCGGTGCGGAGGCAGATCGGCGCGCGGGCGGGGGGCAGGTCCTGCTGGCGGCGGGCCGCCAGGCCGGAGAGCCGGCGCGAGATGCGTGACGCCGGATGGCTGGCGTTTGGGGAGTCGGAATTGTCGGCCAGAGCTTCCGTAAGAGCACACTGAGGAAAAAGGACAATATTTCCGGGAAAGGCCTTGTGTATGCGAGTTGGGGGAATATATAATGAAGACGTTGCGGAGTCCACAGACAAATCAATTCGACAGGCTGAATGATCCAACCGTAATGCGGCGTCGCGTGAAGGCTGGCGAGGGGAAGACTGGCGAATCAAATCGGATCCCACGGCGACGATTGTGCAGCCTGTATCGGGGCAAGGGCACAGTCGCCACAGCGGGTCCATGGCAAGGACTCCAGGAGCAGCGCATATGAAACGGACACGAGGATTCACGCTGGTGGAACTGCTGGTGGTCATCGGGATCATCGCGATATTGATTTCGCTGTTGTTGCCCGTGCTCAACGCCATGAGGATCAAGGCGATGGTGACCAAGTGTGCATCGAACATGCACCAGATCGGCGTGGCGATGGTGGGCTACGCCACCGACAACCATGATTATTGGCCGCTCTACTACGGCTTTGAGGGCTTCCCGCTCTCCACGCCGTATGCGAGTGCGGCGGCGATCGCCAGCAATGCAAATGGAAATACCCAGCCCGGCTTCCAGCCATGGCAGTCAAGCGGGTTCTACGATGCGTCACTGACGGTGCTCGGCATCACCGGCCCCGACGGCAGCGGCCAGCTCTCGAATATGGGAGCGCTGATGGCCGGGGGATACATGGGCAGTATTGCCAAGGTCGGCAGTTGGCCAAATCCGACAAAAGCGGGCTGGCCGTACCCGGTCATTTACGATCCGGCAACGTCAGCCGGGAATTTTGGTCCGAAGAATTCCGCCAACTACGCCGGCTACATGATGAATCCGCACTGGGCGTACGCCGGCTCCAACCAGGCGTTCTTTAACCGCGTTGGGGCCGGCCTGACGGTATCGCAGTCGCGGCCAACGTTTGGTGGGGTGGCTGACGCCGGCCATCCTGGCCTTGCCGAGCCGCCGTATCTGGTGACCGCATACATGAAGAGCACGCAGACGCCGCCGAACAAATGCATCTTGATGGACGCACTTTACTCGCAAACCACGTTGGAACATTTGACATCGCCGACGCCGACGTTCAACGTCATGTATCGCGATGCCCATGTAGCGTCGGTGCAGATTCCGCCCGTGGTTTATGGCTACTTTCAGGCCATTGCGCCCCAGTTTAGTTGGGCGCTCCCCGACCTGTCCGGATTTGACCCGGGCAATGTGCCAAATGGCAATACACCGCTACCGGCGGCGGTAGGAGTTATGGGCGCTGCGGCCACGGGCACCCCGCAGAGCCAGAACTGGGCAAGTGGAGTTCCAGTTCTTACGACGCTGCAAGCCGGGGCTGCTGGTGGGGCTCCCCAACCAAATCCCAATTTGCAAAACTTCAGCTTGAGGTTCGCCGTGGGACTAACGAATTATGTCGATCTGGTCGAGACGCTGGGAACTGGCGGAAACGCGGCGACCGCGCCAGACGGCACGGCGGCGCCGGCGGGCGATCCGTACTATATGATGACCAGCATGCGCATGTTGCCGCCGTGGCCGCAGGAGTAAGGGAATAGAGCCGGTTGCCGTTGCCCGTTTTTCATCGGGAATAACAACGGTTGAGCGTGGTTAACCAGTTAGGATTTGGAGACGAACTCATGCGTGGAGCAGGTCAAATGAAACGGAATCGCGGATTCACGCTGGTTGAGCTGCTGGTGGTGATCGGGATCATCGCGATATTGGTCGCGCTGCTGCTTCCGGGTCTGGCCAAGGCCAAGCAGCGGGCGAATATCACCAAGTGCTCCAGCAATCTCCGGCAGCTTGGCGTGGCGCAGATCGAATATGCCTCGGCCAACGCCGACTGGATAGCGCCGTGGGAAGGATTCAACGGATACCCGGTGGCGTTCAGCGCCGCGGGAAAGGCCGACGGCGACTATTCATCCACTTACTCTTCGGTCGGAAACATTGGAGGCCCACCGAGCGCCAACGCCACGGCCGGCGGTGCGGGTCGATTGTATTACGCCGGTTATCTTTCCAACACGCAGATCGCGTTCTGCCCGGCGATGCCCGCAGGTCACTTTCAGGGTGCGTTTAGCGCCACCGACCACGTGTTTGAAGGCCCCAACGGCTACACGAATTACGAATGGAATCCGCACTGGAGGTACGCCACCACGCTGGAAGGTACCACGAGCATAACGACGGGGACCGATGCCAGCGCTGCGGCGACAGTGCCCCTTTATACGACGATGGCATCGCTTCCGCAGGACAAGTGCCTGGCGATGGACATGCTGTACGACTACGGCGATATGTCCCATACCAATGGCGCCAACGGCGCGTACACGAACGTGCTCTACGGCGACGGCCACGTGACGACTGTCACGGTGCCCAATGCCGTCACCGTCGAGGTCAAGAACAATCCCCCGGGCTGGACGTGGCCCTTGTCCCAGGGCACGGTGACGGCGACAAGCGTGGTGGGCAAGGCAAATTATCCGTACAACTGGCCGGCTCCGACCGGCGGCTGGCAGAATGGCATATCAAATTACGTTGCCATTATCGAGACCATGGCCACCAACGGCGATGCGACGCTGGTGAAGACCGGTACGACGGGTGCGCACTATCCCGCCACCGATCCCTACGGAATGACGACCCAACTGTTTCCGATCATTTGGCCGCAGTAATGGACTGGGGCTGCCATTGTGGCGGCTGGTGCGGCAGGACACGAGGAGCGTTGCAGCCCGGTCGTCCGGGGGCAAGGAAAGTGAGTTGCGAATATGAAACGCCAACGCGGTTTTACTCTTGTGGAATTGTTGGTGGTGATTGCGATTGTCGCGATCCTGATCTCCCTGCTGCTGCCGGCGCTGAACAGAGCCCGATGGGAATCGATCATAGTCAAGTGCGAAGCACAAATGAAGCAGATCGGTCAGTCGGCGGTTAATTACGCCACGGACAACGGCGACTTCTTCCCGCCGTATCGCGGGTTCCGCGGCTATGCGATCCGCATCAACACGTTTCCGTCGCAATGGAACGCGACCAACGCCGGGCAGAATAACACCTCCGGCGGGGCCTACCTCGATCCGACCTTCGGCATGGTCATGCAGAACGTGGCGCCTGGCACTCTGCTCAATGGCGCCAACGGAGCCGGGCCTTTTCCGCAGTATGAAACGTGCAACATCGGCCGGTTGTACCAGACCGGCTACATGACCAACCTGAGCGTGGCGTTTGATCCGGCCTTTGGATCGGACAGCGTTCTTGCCGCCGGCAACACCACCAACAGCAACTGGGGCCCGAACAGGCAGTTCTATTCCTCGTATATCTTCAATCCGCATGCGGCGTACATGCCGGCCATCGACGATCGCGAAGGCGGGAACAGCCTGGGTGGAACGATTTACAATGGGCAGACCACGCCGGCCCAACCGCTGCCGGGCGTGCCGATCCTGTATAACCCCTACGCGACGGCCGCTCTGTTGCCGCCGACCAAGTGCCTGATGATCGACGTGGTCAATAATTACAGCGTCATGGCGCACACCTATGGGATCAAGGCCGCCGCGGTGAATGTGCTGTTCGGCGATTGCCACGTGCAGAGGGTCAGTATTCCGACGCAGGTGATTCAGTGCCTGATGCAGATCGCCGGCACATCAGGCGACTTGCAGAAAATCGCGACGGCAGCCCCCGGTGCAACCGGCGGGACATACCCAACAACGGGTTCCTGGACGCCGCTGGCTGGTTTCGAATGGGGAATCGCACCATCAAGTCAAACGGCACCGAATACTCCGGTGAGCGAACTCATGGCGCCCAGCGCTGTCGGAACCCAGGGTGTGTCGCAGCAGCCGTTCCTGGACAGCTACATAGACTTGTTCGAGGTGCTTGCCAACGGCGGAGATGCAACCCATGTAGGTTCCGGCAATAGCACTCCGCTTGCGACGGACCTTTACGGCCTGAACAGCGGCCTGGGAGCTGGCTTGGGTCGAGTGATCAATTACATTCCCGGCTGATGCGGCATGGTCTGCGGCCTGTTTTTTCGGCGGAAGTTACTGGAAACGCATCGGCATGACGACTCTCGCTGAGCCCCGCCCAGCCGCGCCAAAGCGCGGCTGGGGTTTTATATCCGAATTCCAACTCCTGGGGCTTCTCACGGTCGTGGCCGTACTGGTCGCGGTCTTAAGCACGGCGGGGTATTACGGAGCAGCACCGGGCGCTCCCAACAAATTCCTGAATCCGGACAATCTGGTTGACAGGCTCGCCGAGCCGATGTCGTATTACGCCATCATGGCCGTGGGGATGACCTGCGTGGTGGTGACGGGCGGGATCGACCTGTCGGTGGGGGCCGTGATGGCGTTGAGCGGGCTGGCGGCAGCGTGGGAATTGCCGCGGCTGTACAAGCCGGATGCGCCGGGATGGGAGGTGATCCCAGTGGCGTTGGCGATCACGATGGGGATCGGTCTGCTGTGCGGGCTGATCAACGGGCTGCTTATTGTGGGGTTGGAGATGCACCCGTTCATCGTGACGCTAGGGACGATGAGCATCTTCCGCGGGATCGACGTGGTCGCGCCGCCACAGGCGTCGTTGCCGCTGCCGGATATGGTGTTGCCGGCGTCTTTTGCGGATCATTTCATCAAGTGGAGGGTGCTGCTGCCCACGGCGCCGCCGACGAAGCTGACGCCGATGCCGCTGATCGTGACGCTGGCGGTGGCGGTGATCGGGTGGTTCTATCTGTCCAAGACGATAGCCGGTCGGGAGACCTACGCGGTGGGCGGCAACGAGGAGGCGGCGCGTTTCAGCGGGCTGCGGACGGGATTGGTAAAACTGCGGGTATACGCGATATGTGGCATGCTGGCGGGCGTGGCGGGGATGGTGTCGCTGGGCTTTTACCAGACGGCGGAGAGCCTTACCGGGAACGGATATGAGTTGAAAGTGATTGCTGCGGCGGTGGTGGGCGGCGCAAGCCTGATGGGCGGGCGCGGAACGGCCGTCGGAGCGATGCTGGGCGCGGTGATCATCGCGATGATCACCAATGGAATCGATCTGTTTGCCAGCAGCGAGTACGAGAAGATCATCGTGGGCGCGCTGATCATCGTGGCGGTGGCGATCGACGGTTGGATGCAGAAACTGCGGGTGCGTCGCATGGCGGCGCAAAAGACGATATGATGGCGTCCATACTGTCGCGCCACCGGGGCGCAATGGACGGCACACATTCGGCGGCGAAGCACATTCTTGGCGGAGACGAATCATGAATATCGGTCGAATTCGATTGGCGATTGCGGCGATGGCGGCGGGTTTGGCGCTCTGGTGCGGGCCGGGATGCAGCAAGGCGCCGGACAATACGCCGCCGGCAGGCGGCGCTCCCCAAATGCGCACGATCCGTATCGGCATGGTTGCCAAGAGCCAAACCAATGACGTGTTCCAGGCGGCCAAGCAGGGCGCCCTGGACGCGGCGGCCGATGCGCCGAAGAACTACGGCGTGAAAGTCGACATCGTCTGGCGCACGCCGACCGAGGAAGATGCGCAAAAGCAGGCGCAAAACATTGCCTCGCTGGCCAGCGAGAATGTCGATGGGATCACGGTCTCCTGCACCAATGCACAGATTCTGACCCCGGCGATCAATGATGCGGTCGACAAGGGCATTCCGGTCGTCTGCTTTGACTCCGATGCGCCGGCCAGCAAGCGGATGTGCGATTACGGCACGGATGATGCCGAATGCGGCAAGATCATCATGGCGCAGCTGGCCAAGATCATGGGGGAAAAAGGCACGATCGCGATCCTGGCGGGGAATGCCGGCGGGACGAATATTCAGCATCGCGTGGCCGGAGCCCAGGCGGAATTGAAGCTGCACCCGAACATGAAGCTGGTGAACGACGCGTCCGGCGGCATCATCCACCACGAGGAAAACCCCGAAGCGGCGGTCGAGGCGATCAAGGGCGCGATGGCCGCCAGCCCCGGTCAGATTCAGGGCTGGGCCATACTCGGCGGCTGGCCGCTGTGGACGAGCAACGCCTTGGATTGGGATCCCGGCACGGTCAAGGTGGTGTGCGGCGATGCGCTGCCGAAGCAGCTTGCCTATTTGACGGACGGCCACGCGCAGATGCTTCTGTCGCAGGATTGCTATGGATGGGGCTATAAGACGGTGAATATTCTGCTGGATAAGATCGTCAAGCACCAGGATCCATCGGCCGCATTCATCCCCAATCCACTGACCAAAGTCGCCAAGGACGCCGATCCCGCCAACGATGTCAAATCCGTCACGGAATTTTCCGGGTACTGGGACAAATGGCTGAAGAAGTCGTGAGCGCGGAGGCGGATGGATCGGGCGGCGGGGTGGCGGAGGGTTCTGCGCCGCCGGGCGCCGCGACGGCTGACGCGATCCGGTTTGAGTCGATCACCAAGACATTCGGCGGCGTTACCGCGCTGAGCGATGTGTCGTTCTCGATCCGCCGTGGCGAATGCCATGGACTCATGGGCGAAAACGGCGCGGGAAAGAGCACGCTGGGGAAGATATTGGCAGGGATTCACCGGCCGGATAGCGGCGGCATTGAGATTGACGGCAAGCCGATCGCGTTCTATTCGCCGGCCGACGCGCGGGCGGCCGGCGTGGGGATGGTGCATCAGGAGCTGGCGTTCTGTCCCGATTTGTCGGTGGCGGAAAATTTGTCGATGGGGCAGTATCCACGCAAGTGGAAATACCTTGTCGATCGGGCCGTGATGGCCCGGCGGGCCGAGGAACTGCTGGGGCGCATCGGCGCGTGGCTGGACGTGAATAAGCCGATGCGATCGCTGTCCACGGCCCAGGAGCAGCTTGTGCAGGTGGCGTCGGCGGTGGGAACGGGGGCGAAAATCCTGGTCTTCGACGAGCCGACCAGTTCGCTCTCGGAGGTCGAGGCCGAGCGGCTGTTCGAGCTGATCGAGCAGCTTCGGCGGCGCGGGGTGACAATCATCTACGTGTCGCACCGGATGCCGGAGGTGCTGCGGCTGTGCGATCGCGTGACGGTCTTGCGCGACGGGAAATATGTCGGAACGCTGGAGAAATCCGAGGCGACCCAGTCGTCGGTGGTGCGCATGATGATCGGGCGCGATATCGAGGCGTATTTCCCGCATCACCTGGATAACCCGCCGGGCGCGACCATCCTGAAAGTCACCGGGCTGAGCAGCCGGGGGAAATTCCGCGATATCACCTTCGAAATTCGACGCAGCGAAATTGTCGGATTTGCCGGATTGGTGGGGGCCGGACGCAGCGATATCGCCACGGCGGTGTTCGGGCTGGATCCTGCGGCGACCGGCCGTGTCGAGATGGACGGCGCGGACCTGCCGCTGGGCGATGTGCGCGAGGCGATGCGGCGCGGGATCGGGCTGGTTCCCGAGGATCGCAAGCGGCAGGGGCTGGTGCTCATGATGGGCGGGCGGCAGAATTTTTCGCTGGCCATGCTCGGCCGATTCCGGCGCATGGGTCTGCTCGACCACCGGGCCGAAGCCAGGCAGGCCCGCGAATATTTCCGGCGGCTGGACGTGAAGACGCCCAGTGTCGAGGCGCTGGTGCAGTCGATGAGCGGCGGGAATCAGCAGAAGGTGGCGGTGGCCAAGTGGCTGGGCCGGGGGGCCAAGATGCTGATATTCGACGAGCCGACGCGCGGCGTGGACGTGGGGGCCAAGGCGGCGATCCACGAACTGATCGACGAGTTGGCCCGGCAGGGCGTGGGGATCATGCTGATCTCTTCGGAACTGCCGGAATTGCTGAATCTTTCGACCCGCGTGCTGGTGATGCGGCGGGGTCGCCTTGTGGGCGAGGTTCCGCGGGCCCAGTTGACGCAGGAGCGCGTGATGCGGCTGATGGCGGGCGTGGAGGAAAGGGCCGCGGGGTGACGGCATCGGTGACTTCCCTTAGAAAAGAAAAGGGGCTTGTCCCGATGGCGACGCGGCCGGATTCGCTGCATAGTATTGGCCATTGGGAATCTTTTTTCAGGAGTTGAGTATGCCCGCTGTTGTGGATGTGGAAAAATGTGATGGGTGCGGAACCTGTGCCGAGAACTGCCCCAGCGATGCGATCAAGGTTGAGGACAAGATCGCCGTGGTCAAGCCCGAGGACTGCATCGACTGCAACCTTTGCGAAGACAATTGCCCGCAAAAGGCGATTGAGATGAAGGTGTGAGGAGAGGGATGGGGAATTGGGGATGCCCCGCGTCTGTTGCCGGCGTTCAGATCGCGAACAGCGATGACGGAAATGCTTCGAGATCGAGGCCGGCGGTGATTTTGGCGGCCAGGAGGTGGTGCGCCAGGGCCGCGGACATGGCGGCGTTGTCGGTGCAGTAGGGCAGGGGCGGGACGCGAACGGGGATATCGAATTGGGCCAGGGCCGCTCGCAGCCCGCGATTGGCGGAGACGCCGCCGCCGACCAGAACGGTGCGGGCGCCATACTGGCGGGCGGCCCGGCGAATTTTCACGATAAGCACATCGATGCAGGCGGCCTGGAAAGAGGCGGCGACGTTGGCGATTTCGGCCCCGGTGAGCGAATCAGCGCGTCTTTCACGGCCCTTATGGCCGCGAACGTGGTAAAGCACGGCGGTCTTGAGGCCGCTGAACGAGAAGTCGAGCGAATCGCGCTCGAGCAACGTGCGCGGGAAGGGGATGGCATGGGAATCGCCGCCGGCGGCGAGGTTGTCGAGGATGGGGCCGCCGGGATAACCCAGTTCGAGAATCGCGGCGACCTTGTCGTAGGCCTCGCCGACGGCGTCGTCGATCGTGGCGCCGATGAGTTCGATATCCAGCCAATTTCGCAAATGGAAAAGCGACGTATGCCCGCCGCTGCAGACCATGCCGACCGCGGGGAATTGAACGTCGGCGGGAGAGGCCGGCGGCGCGGGCTCAGCCGGCCCGGCCAGCACCACGCTATAGAGATGGGCATGCACGTGATCGACGGGGACGAGGGGCTTGTTCAGCGACCATGCCAGAGTCTTGCCGGCCGTCACGCCGACAAGCAGCGACCCGATCAATCCCGGCCGATTGGCGACGGCGACGGCGTCGATGTCGCTCAACTTGATTCCGGCTGCGGCAATCGCGTCGATGAGAACGGGGAGGATGCTGTTGATGTGAGCGCGGCTGGCGATCTCGGGCACGACGCCGCGATATCGCGCGTGCAGAGCGACCTGCGTGGCGACCACGCTGGCCTGGACAACTCGCCCATCGGCAACCAGGGCGGCGGCGGTCTCGTCGCAGGTGGACTCGATGCCGAGAATGAGGCTCATGGCTGAGTGGCCGGCGGCTGGGCCGGGCTCACCGCAGGCGGCTGGGCCGGCGTCGGCGGCGCGGCGTCGGGCGGCGCGGTAATGGCCGGCGGCGTCATCTCCGGCGTGGGACCGGTCGGCGGCGGTGCGATATCGGGCGATGGCCGAGTGACCGGCGATTCGATATTGCCTGGGGCCGTTGGTGCCACCTCAGGCGCGGGACTGACCGGCAACGGGATCGCCGCGGCCTGGGGCGGGATCGCCGGTGCCGTCGTGGCGTGGCCAAGAATGATCATGCCGACCATGGTATTGACGGCCTGCTGAAGTTGAACGTCGTTCGGCTGGGTGGTCGGCGCGGTGGTTGGCGCTGTGGCGGCGGCGGCGGGGGCGTTGGCGGGAGTCGTGGGCTTGACCAGCGGGCGGCGGACAATTTCCTGGTTCACGTGCTCTTCGACGATCGCGCGCTGAGCGATATCGTCCATCGGCACGACGATCTGCGGATCAACGCCCCAATCGGTCGCGTCCTTGGTGCGATGCACCAGACGCCCACTGGGCAGATAGTAATAGGCCATCGTGAGCTTCAGCTCGCCGTTGTTGTCGTCCAGGTTGATGAGCTGCTGAACCGATCCCTTGCCGTAGGTCCGCGTGCCGACAACCAGGGCGCGCTTGTTGTCCATCAGCGAGCCGGAGACGATTTCCGAGGCCGACGCGGAATGCTCGTTCACCAGGATGATCAGCGGGAAATTGGGAAGCTTGTCGGTGGCGTCGGCCTTGAGGGTTTCGGCGACCTTGCGGCCCTTGGTTTGCAGGATCAGCGTGCCGTCCGGGACGAACATGTTGATGATCTTGCGCGCCTGATCGAGCATGCCGCCGGGATTGAAGCGCAAGTCGAGGATCAGGCCCTGCATTCCCGTATCGGCCAGGCCGGGCTTGCCCGGCGAACCGACCAGCACGTCGTGGATTCCGGGGTAGGTGTTCTCGGTGAACTGCGTGATGCGGATGTAGGCGATCTTGGGATTATCGACAACGTAGTAATCCCACGAATCGTCGCCGTTGCGCTGGAATCCCTTGACCGTGGGGACGGATATCTCCTTGCGCTCCATCGTCAGTTCGACTTCCTCGCCGGTTGCATGCTTGACGGTCAGCTTGACGGTGGTTCCGGCCTGACCCTTGATCTTGTTGATGACCTCCGGCAGGCGCATGCTCAGATCGAGCGTGTCGCCATTGACCTTGGTGAGAATGTCGCCCGCCATGACGCCGGCGGTAAAGGCGGGGCTGCCTTCGATGGGCGAGATGACCTGGACCCGGCCGTCGGGAAGCTGGGCCAGTTCAATGCCGACACCCTTGAAGGTTCCTTCGAGCATGGTGTCGAATTCGGTCTGCTGGGCCGGCGGCACGTAGACGCTGAAGGGGTCGAGCTCGCTCATCATGCCTTCGATGGCCTTCTGCTTGAGCTTTTCATCGTCGACGTCCACGACGTAATTGGCCATGATCTGGCGATGAAGGTCGATAATGGTGCGGACAAAGACATAGTCATCGTCGCGGGCGGCCATGGTTCCCGGCAGGCGCAATGCCAGCACGGCCAGGAGTACGACGCTGACGATCCAGGCAATTCTTTCACGCTTCATGGGACGAGGCTCCTGCAAAGCACTGTATCATGCCCATGCGGCCAAAAGAGGCAAGGGGGAAAGTGCAAATGCGATATTCCGCGGCACAATGATCCAATGGCCTGGCGGCGGCCAAACGCACCTGTTGCTTGGATCCTCGCGACGCCCGCGGGACTTGGCCGTACCTACGACAATTTGTGCGTTGCGGCATTATTCCGCTGGCCGTAGAGTGGCCGGCGATGTAGAAAGCGGCCACGTTTTGGCCGATAGCGGTTAACCCTCTGGTCAGGGAGTTTCACACATGAGCAGTGCGTTGGAAGTCGGTAAGAAACTGGTCGATTTGTGCCGGCAGGGCAAACACGTGGAAGCGATGAACACGCTGTACGCCCCGAACATTGTCTCGATTGAGGCCGGCGCCCCGGCCGGCAAGTCGGCCCGCATGGACGGGATCGACGCGGTCCGCGGCAAGGCAGATTGGTGGGAACAGAACCACCAGATCCACAGCGCCAAGGTCGAAGGCCCCTGGCCGCATGGCGATCGGTTCATCGTGCGGTTCACGTACGAAATAACGCCCAAGATCGGCCCGATGGCCAGCAAGCGCATCACATTGGACGAGGCCGGCCTCTATACCGTCAAGGATGGCAAGGTGACGCAGGAGGAGTTTTTCTACAGCATGGGTGCATGAGCGAGCGTCGCGCCGGCAACAAGGGACGGCCAATATCAGCCGACTCTAATCAGCGATCGCGGTTTCAGCGATTGGAGCACGGCGAGCAACTGCGGGACCAGCGGACGAATGTCCTCAAGTCTGTTTGTCTTGGCTCGGAGCACGACGACGGCCAACGGCAGGCTGGCCAGATTTTGCTCGAATTCGATTCCCTGGTCCTTGGTTACCATGGCGTCAAAGCCGGCCGCGGCGGCCTGTGCCAGGAGATCACCATTCTGGAGTGCGGCCCAATCAAGGTAAGCTACCGTAAACACTTCGTGCGCCGGAATGAGACGCAACCGAAGCTCGTGTGGAAGATTTTCATCCAGCAGTATCTTCATCGTGTCGCAGCCGTTATCGCCTCATGTTCGGCGTTTCGGCAGGAGCGATCAAGGATGGCAGACACCTGGGCTCGCTTTACGCGCGGGAATTGACGCAGGAAGTAGTCGATGGTGTGTCCCCCTTCCAGGTAATCGAAGAGGGATTTCACAGGCACGCGCGTGCCTGCAAAGCACGGCGTACCGCCTAAAGTTTTCGGATCCGTCGTGACAACGCTTTCCATGACCCCTGATTATATCACGGGACGAGTTGGGAGCGAACTCAATCCCAAATTCTGCCGCACCTTCATCACGGCCGGCGCTGGTTGATGTTGAACCATGTCTTGCAGAACGGCCATTTCACGTCGCCCAGCGGGGCGGCACAATTACGAATGTCATCGCGTGGTGGCCGGGGCGGCTTGCACTGTGATGTCGCTCCCGGTGAGCCCATCAGAGCTGGCGGTCAGCGTGATGTCGCCGGTATCGGCCGTGCTTCGCAGGATCGCGACGCACGTGCCTTGATAGGCGTGGCGCTGCACGGCCTGGAAGGGATCGTGATCCGTCGTCAGGCCGTTATCGACGGCGGCGATCACGCCGGGGCCGGTGATCTTGAAGCGGATGAGATTGTCGGCCGACGGAACGGTGTTGCCGTTGGCGTCGGCGATGCTGGCACGGACGTAGAGCACATCGTCCCAGTCGTTGGGGAGCTTGGGGCGTTCGGCCGACAGCAGAACCATCGCCGCCACACCGGCGCTGTGGAGCTCGTCCCTGGCGACACTCTGGCCGCCGTTGGAACCGACGGCGCGAAGCGTGCCGGCGGCATAGGCGACCTGCCAGACGCGCGGGTTGTCGTTGCGATCGCGCGGCTTGCTGCCCAGCGACTGATCGTTGAGGAACAGCTCAACCTGCTCGCAATTGCTGTACACGCTGACGGTTTCGCTGTGAGCCGCGGAGGTGGCGGGCGTCCAGTTGGCGACAGCCGAAGCCCCGCGCCCGCCGCGCCCTGAAGCGGCCTGCGCACGCACGATATGCACCACCGGCCTGGTCGACCACCAACTGTCCAGTTGCAGGGCATCGCTCTTGGGGAAATTCGTCCGATCGAGATTCCCGGACGCGGAGACGACGTTCGGCCACGCGCCGGCCTCGCCGAGATAATCGACGCCCGCCCAGACAAATATGCCGGCCAGGGCGGGGTTGTCGCGCAGAGCCAGCCACGTTGCGTCGGTCTTGTAACTTTCGGTGCCGATAATCTTGCGATTGGGATTCTGCCGATGAGCTGCCGCCAGTTCGTTGTCGCGGTAGTTCTGCCCCACCACATCCATCAAATCGGCAAAGCCGTTGGCGTAAGTGTTGTTGACGTTGGGTCTCACGACGGCCAGCGTGACCGGGCGCGTGGGATCAAGCTGATGGGCCAGATCGCGCATGGGGATGAATTCATCGCGGGCCACGTCGATCGAGCGCATCGGGCCGGTGAACTGATCCGGGGCCGGATCGGGCTTCTGCGGGAGGATGTCCCAGATTTCGTTGCCGAGGGAATAGATGATGATCGACGGGTGATTGCGGTCGCGCTGAATCATGGCCGCTTCGTCACGCTGCCACCCGTCCTTGAAATAGAGGTGATAATCGGCCGGTTCCTTGCCGACCGACCATGCGTCGAAGGCCTCGTCCATCACCAGCAGGCCAAGCCGATCGCAGGCGTCGAGGAACTCCGGCGACGGCGGATTGTGAGCGGTGCGGACGGCGTTGGCGCCGTATTTCTTGAGTTGGGTCAGTCGCGTTTCCCAGGCCGACGCGGGCACGGCGATGCCCAGCGCTCCCGCATCCTGATGCAGACAAACGCCATAGAGTTTGATGTTCTTGCCATTGAGCCAGAACCCGCTATCGGCTTTGAATTCCGCGGTGCGGATGCCGAATTTCGTGGATTCTTCATCGACGACTTTGCCGCCGGCCTGTACGCGTACGGTCGCGGTGTATAGGAACGGGTCGGACAACTGCCAAAGCTGCGGATTGAAGACCACAACGTCCGCCGCGAAGCTGGCGATCTGGCCGGGTGCCACGTTTTGGGCCGGCCGGCTCGCTGGCGGCGGGGTGAATATTGCGCCCGCCGGCCCGGTCACGATGATGTCAAATGTGACATCGCTGGCGGCTTTCGATTGGTTGATGGCGGCGGTCGTCACGTGGACGGTGGCGCTGTTCGATCCGATGCCGGTCGTGGTGACGACTGTCGCCCAGTGCTCGACATGCACCGGATCCTCGATGACCAATCGCGTATGGCGATAGATGCCCGCGCCCTCATACCACCGCGAGGCCGGCTGGCGCGTCGTGTCGGTGCGGACCGCCAGAAGATTCGGCCCGGTTGCGGAGAGATTGTCAGTCAGATCATAGCGCAACCCGCTGACGCCGCTGGGCCGGCTGCCGACCAGCGAATCGTTGATGTACACCTCCGAATTGGCCATGATCCCGTCGAATTCAATGAAGACGCGTTTGCCCTGCGCCTGCGGCGGGTAGGCGAACGTCTTGCGATACCACGCCACGCCGGAGGGAAGATACGCTCCATCGCCGGCGGTGGGGGCGTTCTGATCGAACGGCCCTTCAATGGACCAGTCGTGGGGCAGATCGAGCTTGTGCCAGGCGCTGTCGTCGAGCTTGTGCGATGCGCCCAGAGCCTGATCGCCTTTGAAGAACCGCCAGTCCTTGTCGAACGAGAGCGTGACGCGTGCCGGCGCGTCCGCTGCGAACGTCGCACGGGCCAGAACGAATGCCGCGACCAGCGCACAGACGCCGGCAAGTCGGCGGACTTCGAAAAGAAGCGTTTTCATGCGATCCTCCGTTGGACGCCATTACTGACCAGAGGCGAACGATTCGATTTGTGACGACCCGAAGAATGGGTCAGTATGCGTCGCACACGTACAATACACGCCCAGCCCATGATGCCGCCAGCCTTGCAGGCGATTTACGGCAACGGACAAGGCATCGCCCCCGTATCACCTTCTGGATGATTACGCGGTCTGGTTCGTCAACAGCCCGTGAAATCACGAATCCCCGAAATCTTCCCCCGCTCTGGACGCGGCCGGGGCTTTGGCTATAATTTAGGGTAGTAAGTTCGTCGAAAGAGATTCGGTAGCCGCTTTTTGGGTCTACTGCCCTCAATCACCTGCCTACTTTCCGGATCGGAATGGCGGTCCCTTTCATTCTCGCCCTGAAAGAGAAATTTCGGGCGATCACGCTTGTCTGGAGACCCTCGTGGGAAACAAGCTCTACGTTGGCAACCTTAGCTACAACGTAACCGCGTCGCAGTTGCAGGAATTGTTCGCCGCTCACGGAACCGTGCAGTCGGCAGAAGTCATCAATGACCGGGACACCGGCCGCAGCAAGGGCTTCGGCTTTGTCGAAATGGGCAGTGATGCAGAGGCCCAGGCAGCGGCAACCGCTCTGAATGGGAAAGAAATGGACGGCCGGGCTCTGACCGTCAATGAGGCCAAGCCCCGCGCCGAGCGTCCGCATGGCGGCGGCGGTGGTGGCGGCCGCGGCGGCTACGGCGGCGGCGGTGGTGGTGGCCGTGGCGGTTACGGCGGCGGCGGTGGTGGCGGCGGCCGTGGCGGTGGTGGCGGTGGCGGCGGTGGCCGCAACCGGTTCTAATCCCGCGCCTGCCAATGTTCGATAATTCGTGGGGCTGCCCCGGGCGGCCCCACTTTCTTTTTGTCGCGGCGATTTCTCGGTCACCGTGAAAGGACGATTATGTCTTCAAGTCCTCAATCGGCGCCGATGTCCCTCGCCCAAACCCAGGCCCCCGACGCGCCTGCAGAATCGGTCGTGTTTGCCGATGGCCCGTCACTGCGCCTGCCGCTAGGCATACGCATCTACAACGTCATTGGTATCGTCACCCCTTTCCTCGGATTTGCCGTCGGCGTCGCTTTCTGCTGGGGCCGCGGGTTCGGGTGGATTCAGCTCTCGCTTTTTGCGGCCATGTATCTGGCCACCGGCCTGGGAATCACCATCGGCTACCACCGCCTGTTCTGCCATCGCTCGTTCAAGACCAGCCGGCCGGTGCAGTGCCTCTTCGCCATTCTCGGCTCGATGGCATTTGAAGGACCGGTTCTCAAATGGGCGGCCGTGCATCGCTGCCATCATCAGCACAGCGACCGGCCGGGCGACCCGCATTCGCCGCACGAACATCAACAAGACGGGATGTTCGGCGTGCTGGTGGGGATGTGGCATGCCCACATCGGCTGGATTTTCCGCGCCGATCCGCAGGATCTTTCGCGTTACGTCCCCGATCTCCAGGCCGACAAAATGTTGCGCGTGGTGAGCAAATCGTGGACGCTCTGGGCGGCCGTCGGCGTCATCGCGCCGGCACTGCTGGGCGGATTGTTGACGCGATCATGGACGGGCGTGCTGATTGGTTTCCTGTGGGGCGGCCTGGCTCGGATATTCCTTGTGCATCATGTCACCTGGAGCGTGAATTCCGTCTGCCACATCTGGGGTTCCCAGCCGTTTCCCAATCACGATCACAGCCGCAATAACGCCTTCTTCGGCCTCCTGGCCATGGGCGAGGGCTGGCACAACAATCATCACGCCTTTCCCGCCAGCGCCCGCCACGGCCTGCGCTGGTGGCAGTTCGACCTCAGCTACGCACTGATCCGTCTGATGAGCTGGCTCGGCCTGGCCTGGGATGTGAAAGTGCCGCGCGCCTCACGACTGGGCTTGATGATGGAAGCCAGCCCGACTTGAGTGCGGCATCAGCCACGCTGGAGAGTGAACTGGCGCGGTGACGCGCTGACCTGTCACATAGCCACCTTGTCACCCCGTCACCCTGTCATTTCCCCGCCGCCTTCATCATTCCCAAATCCGTAATCCAGTCGATCCACCGATTCTGCCATGTGCCGAACGGGATTCCATCACGCGGCTTGATCCCGTTGGCGTGACCGCCGTGGCCATAAATGTGCAATTCGGTCGCAATCCCCGCCTTGAGCCATGCAGAGACGAAGTCGATCGTCTGTGTTGCGTGCGACATGTCATCGATGCCGGCAACCGTGCAAAACGCGGGCGGGGCGTTTTTGGGAATGTTCGTCAGATCGAATCCCCTGGCCCAGCCGGCATACACCAGCACGGTGAAATCCGGCCGGTCGCTTTGGCGGGCCACCGGGTCGGCGGCGCTGGGATCTCCGGCATCGAAATTCATCGCCACGCGGGCGGCCTGCTCGCCGCCGGCGCTGAACCCCATGATGCCGACTCGCTTCGGATCGATGTTCCATTCTTTGGCCCGGGCTCGAACCAGGCGGAAACACTGCTGCGTATCGGCCAGCGCATCGACGGCCGAACTGTAGGGCTTGAGCCGATATCGCTCCACGAACGCTGAAATGCCAATACTGTTGAGCCACAGCGCGATATCGCTGCCCTCCACGCCGAGATTGCACGTGTTATTGCCGCCGCCGGGCGCGACGATGATCGCCATGCCATTGGCCTTGTCCGGCGGGGCCAGGTGCAGTTCGATGGAGGGGTTGTTGATGTTGGTCACCGATTCGACCACGCCGGGTGAACCGCGGCGCATGACGAAATTCTCCGGCTTGTCGTAACCCGCCAACGGCCTGAGCTGCGGCGATCCGGGCGGCCAGAGCGTAACCACCTTGGCGCCGGGGAAGACCGGCAGCGGCTCAAGGAACACCGGCGCCGTCGCCGCCGCCGCCTGCCCGGCGGGCGGGGCGGTTTGCGCCACGCTCCACGCCGTTGCCGCCGCCACGGCGACGGCCGCAAGAACCAGGGCGAATGTCAATCGCCGCACCTGCCGAGTTGTTATCCGCATTCGAGATCTCCTTTCCGCTACAAGGCCGTGTGTGATCCTGTCTGGCAAGTGTAGGCAGGGCAAATCCACGGCAAGAGAGAAATTCCTTTGGTTTTGGGCCGCGCCGCTGCTACCTGCCGAACCCGCGCATCTGTTACCATGGCCGGCGACCTGATGGAGGAATCGACCATGTTCAAATCGACGTGCATGCGGCTGATTGCCTTTTCGATCGCGGTGCTGTTGCTGTGCGGGAATGCCTCGGCGCAGTCCGGCCTGATTCACCGCTATTCGTTCAAGGACGGCAGCGCCAAAGACTCCGTCGGGAAAGTCGACGGCACGCTCAAAGGTGACGCCAAGATCTCCGATGGGAAACTGGTTCTGGACAACGGCGCAAAAACCAGCGGCGACGCCACTCTCGCCTATGTGGATTTCGGCGGCTCGATCCTCCCCAAGACCGGCAGCGTCACGCTGATGGCCTGGATCACCGCCAGCCAGGTTCCGCAGTATTGCCGCATCTTTGACATCGGCGACACCGACCCCGACAGCCGCGTCGGCCAGGCGTTTCTCTATCTTGTGCCCCATCACGACGTCGGCGCCAAGGCCGGCATCACCTCGACCGACACCGCCGGTAAGAGTTCCGTCGACGCCGATGCTCTGGACGACGGCCATCCGCACATGGCGGCCGTCGTCGTCGATGGCACGGCCAAGAAACTCCACCTCTATATCGACGGCAAGGAAGCGGGCACGGCGGACGATCTGGGCGACAACACGCTGGACGCGGTGCATCCGGTCCACAACTATATCGGCCGGTCGCTCTCGGATGTCGATCCGGGCCTCAGCGCCTCAATCAGGGAATTCCGCGTTTATGATCGTGCCCTGCCCGCCGACGAAATCGCCGCCACATACAAGGCCGGACCGGATGTGGTGCCGGCCACGATGCCAGCTACGGCTCCAACGGCCACACCGGCCGCCGGCGCGAAATGATGGGATTCACATCGCGCAAGGGAACCAAGCTACCAGAGCCGCCCGCAGTCGGGCACTTCGCTTTGCAGCGTTATTTGGTCGCCTTGCGGGCTTTGCCCAAAACCATGCCCAGCAGGAAGAACAGGATCGGCGGGACCAACGCTCCCGCACCCAGATAGTAGAACGGGAAGCTCAGCGTCGTGGTGATCAAGACCGGGCGCGTATCCAGCAGGGCGGAGATCAACACAAACGTGGCGAAGACCAGAACGGCAAACCCGCCCAACGCGGCGGCACCATACGCATGCGCCCACGGGTCGTATTTCTCCACGTACATCGGCCCGCCGCCCACAAGTTGCTGGCCGCGCGAGTCGGTGGCCGCGCCGGCGGCAGGCCGCCCCGTCGCGGTGTCGCCGGGACGCAGACGCGGACTGGGCGCGATGTCGTCCAGGATTTCCGCACCCAGGCTGGTGTCATCGCTTTCGCGCGTCAGGTCCAGCAGACCCGATCCGCTCCCCACACCTTCAAGGCTCATCTGTTCGGTCGGGCCCGACGATATCGCCGTCTGCGCCAGCGGGTCGGCCCGGTCAACTTCATCCGCCTGAAAAACGTCAACACCCGGCCGTGTCGTGTGGCCCGATCCGTATCCCGTGCCCGACGGCGTTCCGCTGCCGGCCGGGCCGGCGCTGCTGCGCCCGGGTGACGGCATGCCGCCCACGGATCCGGAAAGTCCCAGATCGGCCGCCAGGGCGGTGTCATCCTTCATGGCGACGCCACTGCCGCCGGCCGGCGCGCCCGAGCCGCCGGCGGAACTGCCTTGAAGTCCGCTGTCGCTGAGCGTCAGTCCCGCCACGCCCGATCCGGTGGGCATCGGCGATTTGGCTTCCATCGGGCTCATACCGGCGCCGCTGTCGGCCGGGCCCAGTTCGATCGTGCCTTCACTGCCCAGTTCGGCCTTGACGGATTCAACCTGATCGGCCTTGAACATCAGTCGCGGCCCGTCGCGGAATTCGCGGAGGCGGCCTTCCTTGGCCAGTTGCCTGACCTCTTCCTCGCTCTTGCCCAGTGCGGCCCGGGTCTCCTCCAACGTATAGAACATCTTGGCCATATCAACTGCTCCCGCGGTTTTGTTCGCGAGCCCGACGGCGCGGGCACGCGACCTTTCATCCTTATTTATTCGCGCCCGGCGCCGGTGTCGGCGCGGGTTGCGGCGCAACGCTGTCGCGTCCGCCTTGGGCCTGACCCTCGACCAGTTTCCGGATATCGTCCGGCGAGGGGAACGTATCGTAATTGCCCAGCAGCAGATCGTACTTGAAGCTCCGGGCCGCTTTCAACGTCAACTGGCTGTCGCCCAGATCATACTCGTAAGCCGCCAGCGTCTGCCGATCCACATCCACCAGATAGCAACCCCATTTCGTGGCCGTGAACTGCGCCGGCATGATGTAAATTCCGGCCCCGCCGCCGATGTTGGTGGGTGACTGCCCCAAAGCCGGCGCCACCAGCGTCGGCCCGCCGCCTCGCGAGCAAAGCACGACGATCAGCACCGCCGAGAGCGCCGCGTTGACCCACAAGGCCGTCAATAGCGCCCGGTTTGCACCAGTTCTCGGCATGGACACACTCACACGGCCGTACACTCAACTCCGCCGGATTTCGCCGGCGATTGTCACTGTCCCTTATCGTACCCTCGCCGCCCGCCGGGATGCAACCGCCGGCCGTGGGGAAGCCCAGTTTTCCTCCTCCCCTTGTACTCAGGGGGGAGGATAGAGGTGGGGGTTCTTCGCCAGTGGCTCCGACAGGTCGAAGCCGCGACGAATGCCGCAGCGGTCAACCCCCACCCAACCCTCCCCCTGAGTACAAGGGGAGGGGTAAGAGGTCTGGGCAATTCAAATTGGACAGGGACCGTTTTCCCCTTTGCGTCATGGCGCGTTAGCGGTTAAACCGCTGGGGATGAACGTTCGGTTGACCAAGTCGTTTTCGTTTGAGGCGGCCCATTTGCTGACCACGTTTCCGGCCGGGCATAAGTGCCGAAGGCTGCATGGGCATTCGTTTCGGTTTGACGTGATCGTGGAGGGGGAGGTCGAGCCCCAGAAGGGATACCTGATCGATTACGGCGAGATATCGGCTGCGGTCGAGCCGATCGTGAAGCAACTGGACCATTATTACCTGAACGAGATCGAGGGGCTGGGAAATCCGACAAGCGAGGTGCTGGCGGGGTGGCTGTTCGAGCGGATCAAGGTGAGGCTGCCGGTTTTGAGCGCGGTCGTAGTGCGCGAGACGTGTACGACGGCGTGCGAGTATAGGGGATGACTGGGTGACAAGGTGACAGGGTGACAGGGTGACTTGGTGACATGCTCTTTCACCTTGTCGCCTTGTCACGAAATTCCGCGTGCGATCAGAAGTCGTAGGAAGCGCCGGCGGACGCACTAACGGGCGCGACGGGCGTCAGGCCCGGGTCGCTGGCTAGGGTCTGGTCGAGAAACACATTCCAGCGCGAACGGAGTTCGATGTCGTTTTGCATGAAGACGTGCCAGGCGGCGTTCCAGGCGCGCAGGGTGAGGGTGCGGCGGGCCATGTCGGAGCGGTCTTGCGTGAGCGCGTCAATCTGTGCCTGGCGATCGGCGAGGTCTTTCTGCAACTGCTTGATCTGGGCGAGCAGTTTGTCGTTCTGGCTGGCCAGTTCGTTCTTGCGGTCCTGGGCGTCCTTGAGTTGGGCGACGGTGTCTTTGTACATCTGCTGAAGGACTTCCGGCTTGGGCGGATCGTCGGCGACGCAAACACTGCATGTCATGACGAGCACAATGGCGAGCGTAAGGGTTTTTCGCATGGGGATACTTCTTTCGCGGCGGTGCAGCAGGCTATCTTAGGATTATTGTGGCCGGGGAACAACGTTGAATATGCGGCCGCGACAAGGGGTAACAGAACAGGAGAGCAAGGGAGAGGAGGAGAAGGGGAGCGGGGGAGCGCTATTGGGGGGAATACGGGTCTTTGGGGATATTGGCAAGGACAATAATGCCGCAGATCATGCTGGGGAAGTTGCAGGTCACGATGCTGATGATCTCCCAGATGGCCAGCGTGCGGGCGGAATTGGCAAATTGCCGGGGCGGCAGACGCGATGCGGTGGCGAAGAACCGGATTTCGAAGGCGGCCAGCAGTATCAGGGCAATCGAAAGCAACCCGAATGTTGGCAGGGCAAACGGGGCGGCCGCGAGAAGATGGAAAATGGCCGAAATCAGGATCGGGATCGTGACGCCCTGGTTAACGGCCGGTGGGGCGGAGGCGTAGTTCATGACGCCCGGCGGGACCATTCCGGGCGTGGGGACGACGGCGGTGATCGGAATCCAACGCGGCGAGCCGGGTTTCCAGGCCATGGCGTTGATGCTGATCGACCCGGCGGCGAAGAGCATGGCCATTTCGACTTCCGTATAGGGGCCAAATTGCCGGCCGGCGTCGGTGACGGTCCAGATCCGCTCGGCGGGATTGGGCCCCTGGTTCGAATCAGCAAACCCGGCCGGCGGTATGGTCTGGCCAACGGCCCCGGCGCAATGGGGACAGCGCACCGCCGCGATGGGAAGCGGCCCGCCGCAATGGGGACATGTGGATTGAGACATAAAGCCGCCTTGCTGACCAGTCACATGAGCGTAAATACTGGCGATGAGTTTACGAAGAGCGGGTGAAGCGAGCAATTGTGCCGCGATTACAATTTGGGAGTTTGATTATCGTCGGTGGATCATTTGGCGTTCCGGCCGGAGACGCGGGGCGGCGGCAGCTTTGTTGGGTCGTATGTCGGTGTCCGCCGGCGCTCCGTGGATTGTCTGGTTACTGACACGACGATGCGCAGAATCACGACGAGTGCAAAACTGTAGATGAGAGTCACGAGGGGCGAGCCGCCGGTCAGGTTACTGAGCCATGTCGGGGCGGAAATGAGCGACATGATCAAACCGACGCCGGCGAGGAGGATGCACGCCGCCACAAGGACGGCCGCGATTCGGCGAAACAAGCTGGGGCCGCGGCGCAGGACTTCAAGCGCGCGAACTGTGCGGCGGTTCTCCGGATTGATGCGGGCCGACTCGGTCAAGTGATCGACGGCCTGTTCGCGGTGGCCGGTGATCATGTTCAAGTAGGCGCTGGTTTGATGGGTTGTGTCGTTCTCCGGGTCTTGTGCCAAGGCTGCATCGAGCGTGCGGCTGGCCGACACAATCAATCCGAGCCGGGCCTGGGCTTTGGCGCGTAGGTTGGCACATTGAGCGTTATCCGGCTTGGCCGCCAAACCCTTATTCGCATATTCGAGGGCACGCATCGGCTCGCCAAAATCGAGCTCCATTGCGGCAAGAACGGCCAGATAGGTGGCGTTTGACGGATCGAGACGAACGGCTTCGAGAATAAACGCTCGTGCGGCAAGAAGGCGTCGGCGCTCCTGCCGTTTGGCAAGTATGGGGATCCGGCGCTTGCGTTCGGTAGAGGCGAGAAAGGCGGACGTGAGAACAAAGTAACAAAAGGCCATTTCCGGTTCGGCGGCGATGGCGGCCTTTGCTTGCGCCATTGCCTCGCCGGCGCGGCCCAGCCGCGTAAGCGCCAGCGCCAGCATCGACATGGCATAGGCGTCCTCGGGGTCTTCGGCAAGCGCCTTACGAAACTCCACGACGGCCAAGTCGTAGCGACGCTGCTTGTGAAGCAACCTGCCGCGTTCGAGGGAACTGTTCATGGCCAAACCTGGCGGACTATCCGCCTCTATTGCTTACGCTGCCGTCTGCAGGCAGATTTCTGGACTGTACGGCCGGGCGGTCAATCGTCGCGGACGTCGGCGACGGTGTCATCGGATATCGTTGGTGAACTGGGGGCAGCGCAAACTTAAGAATCGGCGAATCTGAGCCGGGCGGCGCGGGGGTGTCGCGGTCTGAATCGAACCATTGGCGAAACAGTGAGATGAACAGCACGATAACAATCGTGACCAGCGCCACACGCCTCCCGCGCACGCGATGCCGGGCGGCTCTTAGGCCGAGCACGGCGCCTTGGTCTTGTGGATTGAGCCGGACCGACTCCACGAAATGGCTGATAGCCTGTTCGGGATGGCCGGCCTGAAGGCGGGTCAAGCCGCCTGTCTTATGCGTGTCGGCATTTTCCGGATCAAGTGCGAGCGATCGGGCGACGGTCGCTTTGGCCTCGGCGGGCCGGCCAAGGCGCGACAGCGCCTTCGCCCGCACGTTTGCGCAACCGATATGATCAGGTCGAACATGGAGGCCTTTGTCGGCCCAGCTCAAGGCGCGGCGTGGATGGCGCAGATCTAACTCTATTGCCGCGAGCAGTTGAAAGAATATGGGTTCGAGAGGATCGAGTTGCACGGCCCGCAGCGCCGGGCGTCGGGCCTTTCGGAGACGGTGCCGATACAGGTAGATGCCCAACCCGAATCCGTTGAAAGTGCGTGATGGGCCAATGATGACCGAGGCGAGCGCGTAGTGGCAAAACGCATGATTGGGATCAAGGGCAATTGCGGCGTGGGCGGACTCGATAGCGGCAGTACCAGGACGGTCGTAATTCATCGAGAGAGCGAGCATCGACATGGCAAGGGCACTCTCGGGATTCTGCGAGAGTTCCTTGCCGAATTCGACAACAGCCATGGCGTACCGCTTTTGACCGTATAGGATGATCCCGCGCTGGTAGGCTTCGCCCACTGTCGATATTCCAGATATTGACTATTTGAGCTTCATGTACTTGAGGATGTCGTCGTAGACGCCGCCGGCATTGGAGTAGAGCGCGTAGTTCCGCGCGGTCGCGAACCACTCCCGCGTGCTGGGCTTAATGGCTGAGACGGCGGCAATGAAGTCTCTTGTCGAGAGCGACGGGACGCCGCCTCCGTCTTTCATGGCCTGAGTGATCTTGTGCTCGACGGCCGTGTCGACGATGGCCTTGAGATCGGCGCCGCTGAAGGCGTCGGAGCGTTTGGCGATGGCGTCGAAGTCGATGTCGTCCATCGGCTTGCCGGAACTGTGAATTCGGAGGATGGCGGCACGCGCGGCAGCGTCGGGCGGTGGAACAAAGAGGATGCGATCGAAGCGACCCGGACGCCGGAACGCGGCGTCCACGTGCCACGGGGCATTGGTCGCCGCCAGGATCAACACACCGTCGTTTGTCGCGGAGATTCCGTCCATCTCGGAAAGGAACTGATTGATGAGATGACGGCCGGCGGTGTGGCGCATGTCGGCGCGGCTGGCGGCCAGGGCGTCGACCTCATCAAAAAAGAGAACGCACGGCTTATTGCGGCGGGCCTGCTCGAAGAGTTCATGGAGATTGCGTTCGCTGGAGCCGATCCACATGTCCAGGACGTCGTTGATACCGACGGCGATGAACGATGCGCGGATTTCACCGGCGGTGGCGCGAGCCAGATGCGTCTTGCCGCAGCCGGGCGGACCGTACAGGAGGATTCCGCCGCCGGCCTTTTTTCCGTAGGCGGCGTACAGTTCCGGATGCGTGAGTGGGTGGATGATCTTGATCCGGATTTCTTCCTTGACGGCGTGCATGCCGCCGACCTGCGCGAAGGTCACCTTCGGGCGTTCGACGTCGCTGTCGAGCGTGGTCGGCGCGTCGGGCTCCTCGAGGTCAGGGACGCGCTGGCGCTGCGGCGCGGGTTTGTCGACGGCAAAGAGCCGGGCGAGTTCCGGATCGGCCAGCTTGGGATCGGCCGTTATCGCCAGTTGATAATGATGAGCGGCACGGTCGGCGTTGCCCGACTTGAGAATGAGGCGAGCATAGAGCAGATGCGCCGCGGCGGGGGCGCTGTTGCCCTTGACGATGGATTCGAGCACGACCAGAGCCTCGGAAAACTTCCCCTGCCGCGAAAATGCGCGGGCGAGGCCGGTTTTCAGTATCGCATTATCCGGCGAGAGTCCAATCGCCTGGCGAAACTCCGTCTCCGCCTCCTGAGCCATGCCCAACCCCAGGAGCGTCTTGGCGAGATGTTCGCGCAATGGGAGATTATTGGGCGAGACCTTCACGGCCGCGCGCAGGGCGGACACTGCTTCGTTCTCCTCGGTCATCGGTAGGCTCCGAATGATTCACATGCGGCCCGTGGGGTGGTCCACGTAGCCGCTGGATATCCAGACCTTGAGCCCGTGAGTCTAACGCGGGCGTGCCGCGCCCGCCAATCTTGCGATATCATGTTTAGCCGGGCTGCAGCGATTCGAGGATTCGCTGGTAGCTTTGCATTCGCCACTCGGGGGCGGTTTCGGCTTGGACGTCGGGGAAATGGTCAATCAGGTTGTCGGGCGTGACGTTCCACAGGCCGAACATTTTGACGCCGGGGGTGTCGATGACGTGGCCGCCGGTGGCAAGGGGATAGCGGCGGGCGGAGGTTGTGGTGTGGATGCCTTTGTCAGTGTACAGGCTGACCGGGGCGATACGGATGTCGAGCGTGGGTTCGATGGCGGAGATGAGACTGCTCTTGCCGACGCCGCTGTGGCCGGCCAGGACGGTGGTCTTATTGTGCAGTATGGCGGACAGTTCGGCGACGCCGCGAGATTGGGGCAGGCTGGTGTAAAGCGTCGTGAAGCCGAGCGATTGATAATGGGCCAGGGCGGCCTGAGCCTGGGCGAGTTCTTCATCGTCGCTCTCTTCGGCTAGGTCGAGCTTGGTGAGGGCGATGATTGCAGTAAGCCCGCCGCCTTTTGCGGCGATGAGCATGCGGTCGATCAGGCCCCATTTGATAGTGGGCTGTCGAAGCGAGGCGACGATGAGCATCTGATCGGCGTTGGCGACGATCGGTTGTGCCTGTCGGGAATCGAAACTTCCGGCTCGCGTCAGAACGGTGCGGCGGGGGAGAACTTGTTCGATGCTGGCCTGGCGGCGGTTGGCTTCATCGTGCGTGCCGGAATCGCGGAAGCGGACCATGTCGCCGACGATGACGCCGGATGCGGCCATCTTCGTGAGAGTCTTGCGGACCTCGCACAATCGCGGGCCGGTGTCGGATTCGACCTGCACGAATCGCGAATAAACTTGCGTGACCAGGCCAATGGGAAGCGATTCGATATCCGCGGCCGATTCGCCAGCGGTGGCGCGGAGGATGGCGGTTTGTTCCATGCGTCGCCGCTGGGAATGGCGAGAGCGCTCGCCGAAGGCATCGGACGAAGGGGATTCATCATCGAGTGGATCACCATCGTACGAAGCGGCGGAAGTCTGGCGAAATCGCGGCTTGCGACGTGGTCCGGGCATGTATGGCCGATCAATCCAAATTCATACTCATCAGGAACTGGGCATTGCTCGGGACTTTTTCGAGGCGGGTCTTGAGAAGTTCGACGGCCTCGACGGGGTTCATGTCCGACAGGACGCGGCGGAGGCGATAGACGAGTTCCAGCTCCTTGGGATCGAGCAGCAATTCCTCGCGGCGGGTGCCGGAGGCGTTGATGTCGATGGCGGGATAGACTCGCTTGTCGACCAGACGGCGGTCCAGGTGAAGTTCGGCGTTGCCGGTGCCCTTGAATTCCTCGAAGATGACTTCGTCCATCTTGGAGCCGGTGTCGATGAGTGCGGTGGCGAGAATGGTGAGCGAGCCGCCTTCCTCGATGTTGCGGGCAGCGCCGAAGAACCGCTTGGGTTTTTGCAGGGCATTGGCATCGACGCCGCCGGTGAGGATCTTGCCGCTGTGGGGGACTTCGGTGTTGTAGGCGCGGGCAAGGCGGGTGATCGAGTCGAGAAGGATGACGACATCCTTGCCGAATTCGACGTAGCGCTTGGCCTTTTCGATGACCATCTCGGCGACCTGGACGTGACGGCTGGCCGGCTCGTCGAAGGTGCTGGATACGACCTCGGCCTTGGTGTTGCGCTCCATGTCGGTCACTTCCTCGGGGCGTTCGTCGATGAGAAGAACGATGAGGATGACGTCAGGATGATTCTTGGTGACGCTGTTGGCGATCTTCTGAAGCAGAACTGTCTTGCCGGTTCGCGGCGGGGCGACGATGAGCATTCGCTGGCCCTTGCCGATCGGGGTGACCAGATCGACGATGCGCATGTTGAGATCTTTGGGATCGGCTTCGAGAATGATGCGCCCGGCCGGGTGAAGGGGGGTGAGGTCTTCAAAGTTGCTGGTATCGGTGATGCGTTCGGGGTCTTCGCCGTTGATGGCCTCAACGCGGAGGAGGGCGAAATAGCGTTCGGATTCCTTGGGAGGCCTGATCTGGCCCTGGACGACGTGGCCATTTCGCAGGCCGAAGCGGCGAATCTGGCTGGGGCTGATGTAAATGTCGTCAGGGCAGGGGAGATAGTTGTATTCGGGGCTGCGGAGGAAGCCGAACTGGTCAGGGAGGATTTCCAGGACGCCTTCGCCGTACATCAGGCCATTTTGGCGGATGCGGGCTCGGAGGATCTGGAAGATGAGATCCTGCTTCTTGAGGCCGATGTAATCGGGGATTCCCTCGTCCTTGGCGATCTCGTGCAGCTTATGCACGTCCATCATCTGGAGGTCTTTGATGTAGAGTTTACCGCCCTTGACCTGCTCGTACTTGGCGTTGGTTTCGGCGTCGAAATTAACGACGTCTTCGGAAGGGGTGGGCGACGGCGAAGTCGCCGCCGCGGGGGCCGTCAAGGGCGCGCTGTCGCCGTTGCTGGCGGCCGGCTGAGGCGCCGGGACCGGGGTTTCAGCCGCGGGCGCCGGGGGTGGCTCGGCAACGGTCGTGGTGGCGGCGGCCGGCTCGGTCTTTGGCGTCGATTCCTCGACTTCAGGTTGGTGGTGACGAACGTGAGGCTGGCTGACACGGCGGCGTGTCGGTGTCGTTTTAGCCATTGAGCGATCTCCTTGGTGCTTCGGCCTCGCGTTGGGCCGGCGTCCTTCTGACGTCATTTGATTTGAACCTAAAAAGAGGGAACGAGGCGCGCATCCGGCCAAAGCCCGAGCGAATCCCGCGAACCGCCGGGGCCGCCGATCCATCGGCATCAAACCCAATCCTCAAGCCGTCCATCGTGCAATAATTCGGGAAAACACGTCTTTGATCAGGCCGCGGGTCACATCCGCGCTTGCGGAGTTGTTCACCACATGATCGGATATTTCCCGCTTGCGATCAAGGGGCGATTGCGAATTTTCCCGACGGGTCAGTTCGGCGGCATCCCAGCCGCGCGATTGGGCGACCCGGCCGGCCCGCGTGGGCCAGTCCACATCCACATAAATCACACTGTCACAGAGGCGATACAATCCTGTTTCCACAAGAAGCGGCGTATCCCACGCAAACGCAAGCACTTGCGCATTCTGTGCCATTACAACCATCGCCGAGCGTCTGGCTGCATCCACCTTCGGATGCAGCAATTGTTCCAACCGATCCCGCTCGTCGGAATTGCTGAATATCCGCCTGGCTATCCACCCTCGGTCAATTTCTCCCGAGGGCTTGATTGCGGCCGCTCCCCACCATTGCCGCAGCATTTGTCGAACGCCCGACTCCGAGTAGGCGGCCCGGACCAGATCGTCGGCCCTTATGACGGCGGCTCCGAGCCGGCCCAATTCGTCGGCCACAAGGCTCTTGCCGCTGCCTATTCCACCGACCACTCCAATTATAGGGCGCCTGTCATACATGAAATCAAGTGACTTGTCTATTTGGCGGTTTGATTTCCGATGCGATCCTCAATACCCGACTTGCCGGTCCCGGTCAAAGAATCCTGATCTCCTCCGACACCTCCACGCCGTTGCCCGACGGATCCAGAATCCGCAGACTGAACAGCCCCACTTGCAGCCCACGCTGCCGCTCGTAGGCGATTTCACGCTCGTCCAGACGTTCGATGATCGTCGCCAGGGAGGTTACGATCACCTGCACCGGCCGATAATCCAACCGTTCCACAAGTCCCTCAACGCCCTCGACGATCAACTGGTAATTCTCGGTCTGATACGCCCAGGTCTCCGGATCGTCCACCGGCCCAAACCCCAGCACACTCCTATAGAACGCATCAAACGCCAGCCGCATTCCCGTCGTCCCCTTGATCCGCATATCCGACACGGCGACAAGTTTGACCGGCAACGGCTCGGGAATCCTCGGCCGAAGGTCGGGCGCGGGGTTGAAGGGTTTGATGGGTGGGTCCAGGTCGAGAGGCATGTTCAATGCCATTATACGTGGCCGACGGACCTGATGATTACGAATTTGCGCCAGATACATCGGAACAGCTTCGACTTTTGCACGATCGAATTGTACAACGACGGGTATGACGCGCCATAAGCTGCGCTTCGACGGTGTCATGAACGAGGCATGAAACGCCGGATGCCGTTGGCCAATGCGTCAATATGCACCGAGCGAGCACGCGGTGTGCGGCCGGCGCAACTGCCTGGCTGAATCGTCGTAGGTGCTGGCCAGAGAGAGCAAGCCATAACTCGGGCCGTCGCCCCGAGGCTTGTTGGATATACCAAGCCGGCTATAATAGCGGCATGAGTGCCATCAGCGTGCAAGAGATTGGACGGGATCCCGAGGCATTTCTCAGGCGGTTGGAAGCGGGGGAGTGGCTGGTCGTTGTGCGGGATGAGCACCCGGTGGCGGAGGTGCGGCCGTTGCCGGTTCACGTGGCGGGACTTCGGCCTTTTGGCCTTTGCGCTGGACGGTTTATGGTTCCGGCGGATTTTGATCAGCCGTTGCCGGAGGACACTCTCAGGGACTTTGAGGGACGATGAAACTCCTGCTCGATACCCACATTTTTCTGTGGTATATCGCGGCTGATCCCCAGTTGCCGGTGGCAATTCGAGACGCCATTCGCAATCCCGGTAATGACGTGTTCCTGAGTGTCGCTTTCATCTGGGTGGCGGTCGTCAAATACGCGCTGGGTAAACTTCCACTGCCGGAACCGCCCGCCGGATATCTTGTACGACAACGCGAGGCGCGCCTGATTGCATCGCTGCCGATCGAAGAGGGGGCGATGGGCCACCTTGCCGCGTTGCCTCTGTTGCACCGCGATCCTTTTGATCGAATTCTCGTAGCGCAGGCGCTTCAGCGAGGCTTGACAATGGTGACTATCGACACCGCGGTTCGCGCATATCCGGTGCCGCATCTGCCGACAGTTTGATCGGGACTGGGCTCAAAACGGTGACGCCGCTTGTTAGCGATTCCGTTGGAAACGGCACGGCAATATGAAAGTCATTTCATTCTTCACCCGGCATGGAAAGTACCCCGAGATGGCGCAGCGGCTGGCAGCGTCGTGTCAGCGGCTGGGACTGAGCCACTGGGCACCGGAACTGTCAGACCAGGGGGACTGGAAAACGTCGACCAATTTCAAGCCGCGGTTCATTCTCTCGACCATGCTTGAGTTGAGATCGCCGCTTCTGTGGGTCGATATCGATACGGAAATCCTCCGGCTGCCGTCGCTGGTGTGGCAGGGTGTTACTGATTTTGCGATCTACAACTGGAAGGCCGACGCCGGTAATACGCGGCAGACGCCGTATGACCCCGGCGATCTGCAATGCTCCAGCGGCGTGATCTACTTTGGGTACACGGCGCCGGCCCTGGATCTGCTGGTGCGATGGAATGAACAGATTACGGCCAATCCAAACGACATCGACGATTTCGCGCTGGATAAGACGTACAAATTGTATCGCCCGCCGGTGAAGGCACTCTGGCTGCCCAAGACCTACAACTGGATGACCGGGCATTTCGGGCCGCCGACGGATGAATGCGTGATCCGGCACGATTACGTGGCCGGCGGGCATCGGAAGTGAACGGGCGGCTACAAATACTTCGAGCCGTATTTCTCTTTGACTTTGTTGACCAGTTCCTTGACGCGCTGGGCTTCGGCGCGGGGGCAGACGAGCGTGGCGTCGCGGGTGTGGACGATAATCATGTCGCTCACGCCGATCGTCGTTAGCAGATGTGCGGGATCCTGACTGACCACGATGTTGCCGTCGGAATCAAGCAGAACCGTTGTCTGGGCCGCCGTGGCGTTTTCGTGCTCGTCCAGGTCGAGAGTTTCCGCCAAAGCCGGCCACGAGCCGACATCAATCCACTGAACCGGCATCTCCACGACGACCACCTGGGCCTTGCCTTTGCTCTGGCTGGCCGGTTCCATGACGGCGTAGTCGATGCTGATTCTTGGCAGGCGTGCATACACATCCTGAAGGATCGCCTGCTGATCCGGCGTGCCCCAGGCCTCGCTGATGCGGGCCAGTCCGGCGTGCGCGATCGGCAGATGAATCGCCAACTCCGCCAGAACCGTGTCGCAGCGCCAAACGAACATGCCGCTGTTCCAGTAGAACCGGCCGCTTTCGACGAAGCGGTCGGCTGTCGCCTTGTCGGGTTTTTCGCGGAAGCTCATGACGCGATAGGCGCCGTGCAGGCCGAGCGATTCGCCGCGATGGATATACCCAAGGCCGGTGTGACCGTGCGTCGGGACAATGCCAAACGTAACCAGCGACGCCGGGTTCTGTTCGATCACCTGGAACGCCGTCCGAAGTGCCGATTGAAATTGCCCGACCGGCTCGATGACGTGATCGGCCGTGACGACGGCCATGATGGCATTGGGATCCTTGCGGGCGATGACGGCGGCGCTGAATCCGATGGCGTTGGCGGTGTCGCGGCCTTCGGGTTCGCCAAGGAGATTTTCCGCCGGAAGATCGGGGAGATTTTCGCGCACGGCGTCGGCATGAGCGGCGGAGGTGCAGACGTAAATCTTCTCCGGTGGCATCACGCCGCGCAGGCGGTCAAACGACAGTTGAAGTAAACTCCGCCCATGTACGACGGGCAGAAGCTGCTTGGGAAGATACGAGCGCGAAAGCGGCCAAAGCCGCGTCCCCGCTCCGCCCGCCATGATCACTCCGTACGGCATAATCTGATTATATCAGGAATTTCTTGTCGCGAGCGGCCATTGGGCGAATCTTCGCGGCCAAGGCCTCGAAGCCCGACTTTCCCATCAGGGCATACGTCGCGTCCTTGCCCAGTTGCACCGCCGGTTGATCGTAGGTATTGATTTCCAGCAATCCGCCGAGGTAGCTGACGGCCGTCTCGAACATGTAAATGAACTGCCCGACCGTTTCCGCGTTGATCTGCGGGAAGAGCACGGTCATCGTCGGCCGGCGGCTTTCCAGCAGGGCGTATTCGGTTGCGAGCTTCTCGCTGTTGATCAGTGTCTGGAAATTCGCGCCGGCGAGATAATCCAGGGCTGGAACGCTCTTGAGGCTCGACGGAATCGCCAGCCGGTTGCCGAACCGTTCGACTTCCAGGAACGTGATCAGCTTGTCGTTTGGCCCCTCGCGATAAAGCTGCACCTGTGAATGTTGATCCGTCGTGCCCAGAGCCTTGATCGGGGTCAAGCCCGCATAGAGATCCTTCTTCTTCAGGCCATCACGCTTGCCCAGGCTTTCCGCCCAGAGCTGGCGATACCAGTCGGCCAGATAATACAACGCCGAACTGTACGACATCATCACGCTCAGCGGCTTGCCCTTGGAGGCAAGGATGAAATTGATCGCCGCGATCATGGCGGCCGGATTGGCTTCCAGTTCCGGCTCCTTCACGCATTTGTCCATCGTGGAGGCGCCCTTAAGGATGGCATCGATATCCGCGCCGCACATTCCGGCGCTGAACAGCCCGACGGCCGACAGCACGCTGAACCGCCCGCCGACGCCGTCGGGGACTTCCAGCGTGCGATATCCCTCCGCCTTGCAGAGTTCGCGCAGCGTGCCGCCACGGGGATCGGTCGTGGCCAGAATATTGTCGCGGTACTTGGCGCCCAGGCGTGATTGAAGCAGATCGCGGAACAAAATGAACTGAGCGGCGGTCTCGGCCGTCTCGCCCGATTTGCTGATGACGTTGACGATGGTCTTGCGCAGCTTGGGGGCGATGAGCTCGATCGTCGCCTTGATCTGGTCGGGATCGACATTATCCAGGACGAAGACCTGCGGCCCGTGCCGGACGCGGTCGCTGACGAGGTTATACGTCGGCGGGTTGAGGGCGGATTGCAACGCGATGTTTCCCAGCGCGCTGCCGCCGATTCCCAGGACCACAAGCACATCGCAGCGGTCGCGGAAATGCTCGATTTCTGTGTGGATGGCATCGACCATGTCCGTGTCGTAGGGCAGATCGCGATAGCGAAGTTCCTTGGCCTTGCGCTGCTCGGCGAACTGGCGCGTCAACTCGCGGATTCGCGGTGCCAGGGCTTTGAGTTCGCGGGGACTGACGCCATGTTCTTCACCAACCGCCGCCGCCGTCGCGTTCTTCCAATACAAACTGAGTCGGTCCATATTCCTTCCCATACCGCTAAAAAGGCCCCTCGTAAGGCCGGGTAGCATATCCGGCGGTTGTCAAAAGGAAAAGAGCCTTGGCATTGCTGTGTCTACGCCAAGTAGAAATGTGCGGTACTTCAGCCCGATAGAAATGTCCGCCCCTGCCCGCGGCGGTCGTGTTCGTTCGATCACTGTTCTGAATCAGGCTTGATGGGCGTGCCGCACTCCGGACAAACGCGGCCGCACTCGCCGAGCAATTGGGTGCGGATGTCGTACGAGCACTTGGGACAAAGGCCGGCGTTGAGCTTGCGGCGGGTGCGGCCGAGACGCCAAAGGATCAAGCCGAGGACCGCGGCAAGGACCAACGCGACGATCCATTCGTGTACAACATATGTCGTGTCCGTTTCTACTTCACCCATGCTGACATCGTGGTCGGCATAGACGGCGTAACCAAACCGGGAGTAGAGCACTTCGGTGTAAATGTCAGGTAGTGGCGGGGCCGCGCTGTGTGCGAAGAGAAAATGCGTCGGTTGACGCGGGATCTGATCGGTTCCGATCTGGGAGGCGTCTTCCCAACCGTGGGAGATGTGAAAGTCATAGAACCAGCCGATGCGGTCCTGGGTGGCGCAGAGGCCGTAGGAATGGGTTCCCGCAAAATAGAATCGAGGAGCTTCCATACCGCGATAGTCGGTGGAGAGGCCGATGGAGAAAGAGTCGGAGGAATCGGCCCAGAGAAACAGCGTTGCTGCCAGGATAAGGCCGGTAATGGCGGCGAGGATGAGAAGGAGGCAACGCATGGATGGCTATCTCGGTGGAGGCGGATGATGTTGGGCGGCAATTAACATTCTGAATCGGTTTTGACGGGTGTGCCGCACTCCGGACAAACGCGGCCGCCCTCGCCGAGCAATTGGGTGCGGATGTCGTACGAGCATGTGGGACAAAGACCGGCCTTGACCTTGCCGTGAGGTCGGGCGAGACGCCACAAGATGAGGCTGAGAACCACCGCGAGAGATGTGGCGAGGAGCCAAGCGTCCACAAGTCCTCCTTGAACACTTTCGCTGTGGCTCATGCCTCCCTCGGCGTGGCCGTAGAGCGAGATGCCGAATCGGGAAAAGCTCGTGTAATAACCAAGTTCGTCGGGGGAAAGCGCCCCGATGTACGTGGGATCAGGACAGTCAGAATGATCCCATAGCAGATGGGAGGGCTGCTGCGGCAAGCCCGCAAGCTTGTCGAGGTCGATGAAACCGTCCGACGCGGAGTGGCAGAGCAAGCCAACGCGGCCGTGGTCGGCGTAGAGGCCGTATGATCGAAGGCCACCTCCCTCGTCGGTACCGGGCGGCGTGTGGTAGTCGGTGCGTATCTCGAAATAGTCGGGGGTGTGCTGGGCGTGTACCCATAGAAATAGCGTCGCGGCGAGGGCAAGACTGACGGCCGTTGCGAGGATGAAAAGGACGCGGCGCATGGATGGCCTCCTTACCTTGGAACTCCGCAGAAATGTCCCGCGATTGGGCTGAATTGCATCCGACCTCCGTGTCGTTGGCAAAAAGTACAATATTCTCGGATCAGCTTCCAGTGGTCGTCTCGCGTCGAACGGAAACCAATCTTGGCGTGTCTGGACCTTGGCGTTTTGGCGCCTCGGCGGTCTATTCGCATTTCCGCTTCCCGCGTGGCCCAACGCGCAATTCCTGCCGGTTGGGGCAATCCTTCCGCAAGATTTACCGGCGTGGTGGTCGATATCAGGCAAGAGGATATACGCACATGCTCCAGACTTGGTTGGCTCTCCTGCCGCGGGATGCGACGATGACGACGGTTATCGTGTCGGTCATTATTGCTCTGGCCGGGGCGGGGCTTTGGCTGGCGGGGGGGAAATACGCCCGGCAGATTGTCACCGTCACTTGCGTGGCGCTGGGAACGTTCGTCGGAATCAACCTGCCGCAATGGTGCGGGTGGTCCATCGACGGAATGGGACCGGCCATCGCCGGTGCGCTGCTCTTGGGGATCGCGGGTTACGCACTGACGCGCTGGTGTATCGGCGTGGGCATGGGCCTGTGCCTGGCGTGTTGGGCGTGTGCGGCTGTTTGGACTTTACAGGGCGGCGTGCATGGTTGGAAATGGCCCAATATTTCGTGGACGAATTTACCGCAATGGACGGCCGCGGTCTGGCGGCAAGTGCCCGACGACGCCAGCCGGTGGTTTCCGTATGCGGCCGTCGCGGCCATCGCGATCGGGTTGTTGGCCGTGCGTTACTGGCCCCGGCAGGCCAGCGCTGTGGCATGGAGCATGGGCGGACTGACAATGTTGCTGGCGATGGGGCTGGCATCCATGAAGTTCTCGGCACCCAAGGCTCTGACGTTTCTCCCGCGTGACGCCTGGGCGCAGGCGGCGATATTGGGATTGCTGCTGCTGGCCGGAACTTACAGCCAATGGCGTCTGATGCCCGGCGGATCGAGCAAGCCCGCATCGGGATCGAAGAAAGCGAAATCGGAATAGATGAGGTTGAACGTGGACACCACTGCCGCTGCATCATCATCGTCACAGACGACAACGTTTGCCGGCTCATGGCCGCATCAGAATCAGTTCCTCACTTGGTGCCAGCACCTGGCGCCCGGCGAGGCGGCGCTGCTGATCATTGCCGGCATCGTGTATTTGTTGTGGGGTTACGCAATTTTCAAGATTCTGATCATGATGAACGCGGCGGTGGTCGGGGCGGTGATCGGATCGATCATCGGCCAGAGCGGCGATCAGCAAATCCTGGGCGCCGCCATCGGGGCCATCGGCCTGGGCGCGCTGGCCTGGCCGCTCATGAAACACGCGGTGGCGTTCATGGGGGGAATCTACGGCTTCATTCTCGGCGGCAGCCTGTGGCAGAGCGCGGACCTGGACCCCAAATTCTTCTGGGCCGGTGCGCTGCTCGGACTAATCGCGTTTGGTTTGATCTCCTTCATCGTCTTCCGCGGAAGTGTGATGTTGTACACGAGCCTGCAAGGGGCATCAATGATTGTCGTCGGCGTTCTGGGACTGATTTTCAAATATCAGGACATGACGCCGAGCGTCGTGCATCGCATGACGGTGCAGCCGATGCTGCTGCCGGCGCTGATTCTCGTGCCGGCCTTGATCGGGATCATCTTTCAGCAACACAACGCGCCGTCGGGATCGGAGAAGTAGGTCCGCGGATTTGCGGAGCGACAGCGTCGTACCGGAATAGGTAGTCGGTCGGCTGCTCCAATGATCCTGTTCCGCTGCCGGAATGTCGGCCCGCGCCCATCTGCAGCGGGCTGCCCGCAGTGTTGGTTGCCGCAACATCCCTCGCGTTTCACCACCATTTCTTCTGCGGGAGCTTTGACAGCGATTGCTTCACCGTCGATTTTCCGGTGCTGTCTTGGAAGACAAGATTGTCGTCCACGGTTAATTGGACCGACAGATCACCGCCGGCGGGCACCAGTTGATCGACGAAGCGAGTCCATTGGGCTTTGTCATAGTCATAGTAATAGGCATGAAGGAAGCAGTCGCCACGGCCGGAAAAGGGGCAATACCAGACCGCAAATACCCGGTGCCCCCAATGATCGAATTGCGCCGTCTGAAGGCATCCGAATCCTTTCATGCCGTCGACAATCTTGATGATCTCGTCCGTGGTCTTAGCCTGCGTCGGCGCCTCGTGCGCCGGCCGGGAAGCCGGTTCGTCGGCACGCAACATGGCGGTGACGGCAATTAGAGAGACAAGTGCGATCGCAGTACGGCCAATCACGGCAGCCTCCGTTGGTTGCAGGTTTCTTGCATCGTGCACTTTGACGCGCAACGCGGTCGGAAGTTTCACTTGGAATTGGCCGCCGGACAGGTCGCCTCTTGGCCCCAACAGAACGTCGGATGGGTTGCGACAATCATTGCTTTGGCCGGCGGGCACGGTAAATGGAATGCATGACTCGCAGTCGGAGGTTCCGACGCGATGGCGCGATCGGCAATCAAAACACCGCCGTCGCACGCGGGTAGCTGCCCAATACCGTCAGTTGCAGGCAATGCTTGCGGGCCTGGTCGATGGCGGTTTTCATGGCGGGCTCGTCGCAATGGCCCTGGGCATCGATGAAGAAATAGTATTCCCAGTTCACCTTCTTACTGGGGCGTTTTTCGATGTCGGTAAGGTTGATGCCGTTTTCCTTGAAGACGTCCAGAACTTCCGCCAATGCCCCGGGCTGGTGCGCGGTGGTGAACATGATGGCTGTCTTGTCGTCGCCGCTGCGGCGGGCGCCTTCACGGCCGATGACGAAGAACCGCGTCTCGTTCTCCGGGTTGTCCTCGATATTTTCAAAGAGCGCATGAACGCCGTACAACTCCCCGGCCAGGGCTGATCCGATCGCGGCGGTGCCGGGCTGGCGGCTGGCCAGTTCGGCGGCTTTGCTGGTGCTGGGGGCGGGTTGGACGTCGCGATCCTTGGCTGTGGTGCTGAGCCACAGGCGGCACTGGCTGAAGACCTCCGGCTTACTGTAGATGGTCTTCACTTGGTCCCATGTGCCGCTGGCCAGCAGGTTGTGATGGATGGTGATGACGACTTCGGCACAAATACGGGCCGAGCTGTGCAGGAAGGCGTCTAGCGTATCGACCACGCCGCCGTGCAGGCTGTTTTCCACCGGGACCAGTCCGTAATCGCAATGCCCGCGCACGGTTTCCTCGAACACGCCGTGAATGTCCGCCACCGGAACGTATTCCACGCTGGAGCCGAATTTCCGCACCGATGCTTCGTGCGAAAAGCTCCCCATCGGCCCGAGAAATCCGATCCGCAGCGGCCGCTCCAGCGCGAAGCTGCCGCTCATGATCTCGCGATACACGGCCGCGAGGCTGGAATCGGTCAACGGGCCGCGATTGAGCAATCGTACCTTTTCCAGCACGGCCTTTTCGCGGTCGGGCGCATATACGGGAGCCTTGCTGGCGTTCTTAAGTTTACCGACATCGACAACGACCGATGCCCTCGCGTTGAGGAGTTCGACGATCTGCGCATCCAGCGCGTCAATCTTCGCCCGCAGCGACTCCAGAGCGTCCGTCGATTCCGGTTCCATGCCGGGTTTTTAGCCCCGCGACGGTGGGAGGTCAAACTTGGCTGTTACTTCGTCCATGGCTACAATCGGGCGAGGCGCAATGCTTAAGCTCCTTACTGACCATCTTCCCGAGATTGAGGCGCTGTGCGTCAAGCACGGCGTGCGGCGTCTTGAACTCTTCGGGTCGGGTGCGCGGGGAGATTTTCACCCGCAGACGAGCGATCTGGATTTCTTTGTTGAGTTTCACGACCTCGGCTGGCAAGGGTCGTTCAAGCGGTATATGGGGCTGCTGCTGGGACTTGAGGATCTGTTGGGTAAGAACGTCGATCTGGTCGAAGCTGAAGTGGTCACCAACCCGTATTTCATCCGCGTGGCTAACAAGTATCGCCAATTGGTCTATGCTGCCTGATGAATCGCTCAAATTGCTGGAGGACATGCGCCAGGCGGCACGGATTCTGACCGCGATGGTGCAGGGGAAATCCCGTGAGATTTACTGCGCGGACAAGCAATTTCAGTGGGCAGTCGAGCGCGGATTTGAAATCATCGGCGAAGCGCTGGCACAATTGCGGAAGATTGATCCGACGACGGCGGAAGTGATCGACAATTGGCGCTCGATCATCCGGTTTCGAAATCTATTGATTCATGGCTACGCCATCGTCAATCCGAACAAGACGTGGGATATTGTCGAGGCTGATTTGCCGAAGCTGCTGCGGCAGCTTGGCGCGATGTTGGCCTGAATCCGGCGCGGGATTTTTGGGGTCAGAAATAGAAAGTCGAGATTGTGGGGCATATGGTCCTCCACGGTCCATTTGTGGAAAGGAGCACCGCATGAGCTGCGTACGCGTTCTGGTCGGCACGCGCAAAGGCGCGTTTGTTCTCACATCCGACGGCAAGCGGCAAAAGTGGGATGTGGCCGGCCCGCATTTCGGCGGGTGGGAAATCTATCACCTCAAAGGCTCGCCGGTCGATCCGAATCGACTGTACGCCTCGCAATCCAGCGCGTGGTTTGGGCAGCAAGTCCAGCGGTCCAACGACGGCGGCAAGACCTGGGCTCCCGTCGGCAACAAGTTCGCCTACGACGGCATTCCCGGCACGCATCAGTGGTATGACGGCACTCCGCATCCGTGGGAGTTCAAACGCGTCTGGCATCTTGAGCCGTCGCTCACCGATCCGAATACCATCTACGCCGGGGTTGAAGACGCCGCGTTATTCCGCTCGGCCGATGGCGGGACGACATGGCAGGAATTGGCCGGGTTGCGCGGCCACGGCTCCGGCCCGCGCTGGCAGCCGGGCGCCGGCGGAATGTGTCTGCATACCATCCTGCTCGATCCGAGCGATCCCGGCCGAATCTTCATCGCCATTTCGGCCGCCGGCTGTTTCCGCACCGACGACGGCGGAAAGACGTGGCGGCCGATCAACCGCGGTCTGCGGTCCGAGCACATCCCCGACCCGAACGCCGAGGTCGGGCATTGCGTGCACCGCATCGCCATGCACAAATCTCGGCCGAGCGTGTTGTACATGCAGAAGCATTGGGACATCATGCGCAGCGATGATGCCGGGGATAACTGGCGGGAAGTCAGCGGGAACCTGCCGACGGATTTCGGGTTTGTGATTGATGTTCACGCGCACGAGCCGGAGACGATTTACGTTGTCCCGATCAAGAGCGATTCCGAGCATTATCCGCCGGAGGGGAAGCTGCGCGTGTACCGAAGTCGAACGGGAGGGAACCAGTGGGAAGCCCTGACCAGGGGCCTTCCGGAAAAGGATTGTTACGTGAATGTCCTGCGCGACGCCATGGCCGTCGATTCGCTGGACAAGTGCGGAATCTACTTCGGCACGACCGGCGGGCAGGTCTACGCGTCGGCGGATGCGGGGGATAACTGGTCGCCGATCGTAAGGGATTTGCCGGCGGTGGTGTCGGTGGAGGTCCAGACGCTTTCGTAGGCGGAAATACGGGAGGATTAGGAGTAAGATGAGGATGAAGAGTAGGAAGATGAGTAGGAGCAAGAGAAAGACCAGGAGCAGGATTTCACAATCTTGCTCCAACTCGTTCTCTTAATCGTCTTCATAATCCTAATCTTCATCTTAATCTTACTCCTCTGTGGTTATGCCATCACGAATTCGAGTTATTCTTCCCTCTCATCTCCAAGCCCTCGCCGGCGTCGGCCGGGAGGTTCTACTCGACGTTGCAGCACCCGTGACGCAATGCTCCGTGCTGGATGCGCTGGAAGACCGTTGTCCGGCCCTGCGCGGGGCCATCCGGGATCACCTTACGCATCAGCGCCGCCCCATGGTGCGGTTCTTCGCCTGCCAGGAGGATGTCTCCCACGAGCCGCCGGATGCGCTGCTTCCCGATGCAGTGGCCACGGGCGATGAGCCGTTTTATGTCGTCGGGGCGATTGCCGGCGGGTAACGCTGCGGCGTATTGAGATCGGTTGCGTCGGCGGCTCTGGCGAGAGGAGATTCGTGAAGTTCGCACCGAAAACGACCGTGTCGATTCTGATAAATTGCCTGTTGGCCCTGGCCGTCTCGCTGCTGGGGTTCGAATTGCTGATGGAGCATCTTTACGTTGAGCTTCAGGTGACGAGCATGTCCCGATACGCCGGGGCGTTGCAGGCTTCGGCGGATTTCGGGAACGGGGTTCGGCGTTTCTATCGCCCCACGCCGGCGAAAGATACCAGCGCCGGGCCAACCTTTACGGGGGAGCGAGACCGGGGGGTGGAGGTGTGGTCCCAGCCGTTTTGCTCGGTGTCGTGGATGGTATACCTGATAGACCAAGCGGACAAAACGCGCGCGGAAGCGTTTGCCGACGCATATAACGCTCGCATGCGCGATTTCATCAAGAACCCGGCGAAATACGACCCGCATGGGGAGGCGGCAACCCAATCGGCGGATTAGGATGGTTGCGGTGAATCGTTCGAGAAGTGCGTGGAATGCGGCTGTATGCTCCGCGCCACGCCGGGGCGGTGTCTGGACTGGGCGCGGCGCGGCCGAAGAGGGATTTGCCGCCGAAATAAACTGGCGGCCGTTTCACGCGACCAATTCGATTCCGTGCTTCTGAATGACAGTGAGGAGCCGAAGGGCCGGGCCGCCGGGTCTTTTCTTGCCACGCTCCCAATCTGACACCAGGTTCTTTGAGACGTTGAGGTAGCGGGCAAAGACCGGCTGGGAAACGTGCTCGCGCTCACGCAAAGCGCGAATCTCTGACGGCTTTATCTCCTCGACCCTCTGCAGGCACGATTCATCGAATTCCCGCATGGTGACTTTGCTGATAGCGCCGACATGATACAACCCCTCCATTGTCTCATGGATGGCGGCAAGAGCCTCTGAGCGATAGCGTCGTGCGCGTTTAGTCCTCATCGTTAATCTCCGTAAGAACTTCTTCGTCGAGCAGGGCCTCGATTTCCATTTCCGAAAGCGCGAAAAGCGATCTTGCGGATTTCTTAAACACCACCTGTTCATCCGGCGCAATATTTTCCCGCTCGCTTTTGGCGAAGCCATAGACGAAAAAAGCCCGCTCACCATTCCTAAACAGGATAATGCTCCGATACCCGCCTGATTTTCCTTGGCCGGGGCGGGCGAGCTGCTGTTTGATGACGCCGCCGCCGAGGTCGGCGTCAATAGCGCCCATTTCTGCTCGGGCCACGGCGTCCTTCAACGTAGCGTCCACTATTTTTCCCGACGCGCAAACCGGCAAAACCACGCGTTCTTGAAAATTCGCAACTGACGCCTCCCATCTGGGCATGCTCAAAGTATCACACCTTGTGTGACATGTCAATGTGAATGAAACCGGCATGAAACCGGCCCGCGACGCCCGTGACCGATTCACGCGTCTTGGCCCGTTCAGAACAGTTGTAACCTTGGCCTTGTAAGGCGATCCAATCCGCCCGACGGGGTATGATCAACATGGCCGGAAATTCGTTGCTTGGCGGGCCGATGGCGCGGTAGGGTGGTGTGATGGGCAAAGCTGCTGCGGGCAGAACCTCATGGACGCCGCTGGCGATGATCGTCATGACCGGGCTCTTGATCCGGCTGGCCTGGGGCGTGCATCTGCCAACCGATGAGTCGTCCCTGGCGGCATTGCCGGATCAGATCGAGTATTTGCACATCGGGCAAAACGTCCTGAATGGCGAGGGTTTCGCGTTTTTTGATCCGCGGTTTCAGGATACCGTGCGGGCGTATCGCATGCCGGGGTATCCACTGCTGATCGCGGCGTGTGATGGTAAGGTGATGCTGGTGCGCATCGTGCAGGCGTTGCTCGATGCATCGACAATCCTGGCGACGTATTTCCTGGCGCGGCGATGGCTTTCCGAATCCGGATCGCTCGCGGCGGCGGGACTCGTGGCGCTCAATCCGTTTCTGATTTACTTCAGCGGGCTGCTACTCAGCGAGACGCCGTTCACGGCCATGCTTATGTGGGGCGTGACGTTGCTGGCAGCCGGCGGCGGGCCGCTGCGGCGCCAGATACCCCCTTTGGTGGCATGGCTGATTGGCGAGATCATGATCGCTCCGGCCACGCTTGTCGGAGGGTTCCTGATCGCGCTGAGCATTCTGGTCCGGCCCAGTGCTGTCGGGCTACCTTTGTTGATCGGCATATCCGGCGCATTTATCGGACCAGCGGTGGGTCGTTCGCGGATAGCGGAAAAGCTGACCCGTCCGATTCGCTGGCCATTGCCCATCGCCACGACTTTCATCTTGATGACGGTTCTGGTGCTGATCCCATGGACGGTGCGAAACTACAGCACCTTGAAGAGCATCGGTGGGCCGACGTTCTTGTGGGATACCACCAACGCCGGCATCACCAAATATGACGGGTTCAATCCCTCAGCCACCGGCCAAAGCGACCAGCGATTTGTGCAGAGCATAGCCCCGCGCTTGCGGACCCTCAGCGAAGTTGATCGATCGCTGTATTTTTCCGATTTGGCCGATGAATCAATACGCCAAACCAGCGTGATGGACCTGGCGAGCCTCACAATCCGCAAGGTCGCCCGCACATGGAGTCCGATTCCGCTGAGCGAACTGGCCGCCAGCCATCGCGCTACCATCGCGGCGGGCCTGCTCTATGCGGTTCCGGTGTCCATTCTGGTGCTTGCTGGGCTGTTTGGAAAAGGAATTGCGTTATCGGGCAAATTGTTCTTGCTCCTGACGCCGGCCTATCTTACGTTCCTCGTTGCGATGAGCGTGGGCTCGTTGAGATATCGGGTGCCGGCCGAACCGATGATGGCTATCCTGGCGGCATCGGCGGTGTCGAACTGGATGGACCATCGCGGATTTGGGCGACTTGGTTGGAGGCGATCGGAGAAAGCGCCGCAGGACGCGGCGGTTTGACACATTTTGCGGGTTGCCGACCGGCAGGACGCCATTCTCGACCCGGGCCAAAGACAGGCTTTGATGCCCGTATTTGTTCCGAATCCAGACCACCTGTTCGACCGGACCTGGCGTCCCGGCCGTCCGCTGCGCCCCCGGTTGCGCCGCCTCCGCCGCTGGGGGATGCTGGCGTTCCTTGCAGCTATGTGCGGGCTGATCGGCGGATATTGGTATCTGACCGAACCCCATCGCGTGCGCCGCATGGCCGTCGCCTATCTCACCGACCTGCTTGGCTGCCGGGTCGAGATCGGTGATGCCAAGCTCACGCTGTTCGAGGGCCTGCGCCTGGATCGGGTCACCATCCGCACCGGGGCCGGTAATCAGGCGGATTCAAGCCTCTTCGACGCCTCGACACTCCTGATTCGCTATGACCCGCGAGACCTCGTTTTCGGGCGAATCCGGGCCACGCAGATTGTCGCCGTCAATCCGGCCGTTCACATCAGCGAGAACCTCGACACCCATCAGTGGAATTACCAGGTGCTGACCGACCGCAGCGCCGCCAGGGCCGCGCTGCCGCCGCTGACGATGCCCCAGGAGCTTCCCGAAGTCGTCCTTCGCAACGGCACGATCATCTACGCTGAAATCAACCACAGCACTGTCATTCCCAAAGGGGCGATGGCCATCGAAGGCCAGTTCTCTCCCACGGACACGCCGGCCACCTACGCCTTTGGTTTCCAAAGCCGCGGCGCTGAAGGACTTGGCCCCGACGCCCGCGGCGAATTCAACGCCGCCACCGGGCGGTTGACCGCGACACTGGCCAACTTCACCTTCGGCCCCGACATCAAGGCCATGCTGTCCAGCGAAGTGCGACAATTCTGCCAGGCGCATGAAATCCAGGGCCGTGTCGAAATCCCTCACCTGGCTTACACGCCGCCCACGGGGCCCGCACCGGCCCGGTTCAGCGTCGAAATGGCGATGAGCAATGTCACCATGTCCGTCAGCCCCCAGGAGTGGCTTGGACCCGACGCCAGCCAGCCGCCCCAGTCGCCTGACGATTTGGCCAGGCTGACCGGGATCACGCCGCCGGCGGATGTGGCGGCCGACGGGAAACCCCAGCCCATTCGACTCTCTCAGGTCAGCGGCACGCTGCTTTTCAGTGATGATCGCGGCATCCAGATCAGGAATCTCATCGGCCGGGTCGAGGGGAACGCCGTGGCCGTCGATGGCGTCATTGGCGGATATTCCCCCGATGCGCCAATGGACCTGGTCATTTCCAATCCCGCCACCGAGAATTTCTTTGTCCCCGCCTCGCCGCGCTATGTGGTCTGGCTGCCGCCGGCGATCCAGAATATCTATAAAATGCTCCGGCCCCAGGGAACCTGCGATGCGCGCGTCCGCGTCCAGCGCGTCGATCCGGCCAAGCCACTGATTGTCAGCGGCGAATTGAATGTCCTCCAAGGCCAGTTTGTCTTCGATCAGTTTCCCTATCCGGTGCAAAACGCCAGCGGACGAATCCTGCTGGACAAAGACCCGGGCAGCGGATTGGATCGCGTCGTCATCGACAACGTCAGAGGCAATGGCATCAAGGGCGGACCCAACGCCGACACGGTCGTCAACATCGCCGGCGCCGTCAGTCCGCTCGACGATCACGCCGGCGCCAGCATCCGGGTCTGGAGCGACCGCATGAGCGATGAACCCGCCCTGCGCGACGCGATGGCCCCGGAATTCCGGCGGGCCTTCTCCATGTTCCATCCCTTGGGCGATGGCCCGATGTTTGCCGGCGCGTTCAACTGCTCGATTAACTGCCCGCCCGGCGGCAACCAGGTTTGGACCGTCGTCACCTCCGTCACGCTCACCGACGGGAACGCCTCATTCTCAGGCTTTCCCTACCCGTTGCAACATGTTCGAGGCACCGCGACATTCAGCGGCAACCACGCCGATATTGACGGCCACGTCCAGCACGGCGATGCGCTCCTGGCCATCTCCGGCCGAGTCGATTGGGATGCACCGCCCGGTTCCTCCGATCCGGCCGCATCTGCGCCGATTGGTGTTCGCCCCGACCTGTACATCGTCGGCCGCGATGTCCCGATCGATCACGATCTATTGAATACGCTACCGCCGTCGGCAACTCAGTTGGCCGGGCAGATCGGCCTGACTGGTCGCGTCGATGTCGATAGCCATGTTTTTGCCGGCAAATCCGCCGCCGCCACGCAGCCGGCGGTCGCCGCGAGTGCCGCGGCCACGACTCAGCCTGATATTGCTTACGACGTGAAGATCTCGCTGCACGACGCCGCCATGCGTGCCGACGGCGGCGAGCCGCTTATGGATTCCGTCGCCGCCCAGTTGCGCGCCACGACCCAGGTCGTCACCATTACTGACTTCCAGGCCAAACGCGGCCAGGCCCACATCACCGGCGCCGGCACGGCCGGTTTCGGCGGCGCAACTCCACAATTTGATATCCGCGCCCAGGCCGTCAATCTTGACCTCGACCACGACCTGTATCTGCGACTTCCCGCCGCCGCCCAGTCCGCGTGGGATCAGGTCCAGCCCGTCGGCACGGTCGATGTCGATCTTTCCTGCGCGCAAGTTCACGGCAATCCTGCCGCCAGCGGCGCCGGCCCGCTGAACAATTTTGTGGTGCTCATCCATCCGCGAAAACTGAGCGTCACTCCTGCGGCCGTGCCGCTTCGCCTGGACGACGTGCAAGGCTCGATCGCCCTGGCCGGCTCGCAGGTGACGCTCGAAAAGGTCACGGCGCGACACGGCGATTCGCACATTGCGATCAGCGGCGCTGGCTCGACGCTGGCACTGGGGCCGTGGGATGTCCGCCTCTCCGCCAGCGACCTGACGCTTGACGATTCGCTTCTCAAGGCGATGCCCAGCGATCTGACGGCCCTGGTTCGGTCGTTGTCGCTCGAGGGGAAAATCAACGTGGATTTTTCGAAGCTCACATATCGGCCGGCCGCCGCCGCCGGCGCGGCCACGGCTTCCCAGCCAGCCGGCGCCACCAAGCCCGCATCGCAGCCGATGAACGGACCGGATATCGACTTCGCCGTCCACATTGGCGCTGATGGCCTAAGCGGCGATGTGGGTGTTCCCCTGACGCACGCCAAAGGGGCGTTTGATCTCTCCGGGAAAATCCGCCGCGGCCAGCTCAATGAACTGGCCGGCAACATCAATGCCGACGCGCTGACTGTCGGCGGCAAGAGCGCCACCGCCGTGCGCGCCGCCATCGCCAAGCCCGCCGATTCCTCCTCCATCCAGGTTAGCCACATCCAGGGCACCTATTGCGATGGAGACCTCGGCGGCGACGTCTCGATCTTCTATCCCGATTCCGGCCCCAGCCGCTACAGCATGAATTTCGCGTTGCGCAACGCCGATGTCGCGCAGCTTGCCCCGGGCGCCGACAAGGACATCAAGGGCCGGCTCACCGCCAGCCTGACGCTGGAAGGAACCTCCGGGCAGCCCGCGACGCGGCGCGGCCGGGGCGACGTGGCCGTCAGCGGCAAGGACATGTACCACATTCCCCTGTTATTGAGTCTGTTGCAAATCACGAACCTTTCATTGCCGATCAACAGCCCGTTCGAGTCGGCCACTGCCCGCTACAGCGTCCAGGGCCAGCGCGTCGCGATCGAGGACATTGCCCTGCGCGGCAACAGCATGACCATGCAGGGCAGCGGCTCGCTCGATTTTGACACGCGAAAGGTCAGTCTGACTTTCGTAACCAACAATCCAAACTGGCCCACGCTTCCCGTCGTCGGCCCGCTCCTGCAAAGTGCCCGCAATGAAATGCTCCAGATACACGTCGATGGCACGATCCAGTCCCCGCGCGTATCCGCCACGAGTCTCGATTCGGTCACCACCACCGTCGACCAGGTTTTCACCGGCGCTCCGCGCTGAACGCCCGGTCCGGCGCGCTTGACACCACGCACGACCTCTGTAACGATTCCTCCCCGCGTGCCGGTCGCTGGCACCTTTAGCTCAACTGGATAGAGCGTCGGTCTACGGAACCGAAGGTTGCAGGTTCGACTCCTGCAAGGTGCAATGAGTAATGACAAGGCCTTACGTCGAATGGACGTTGGCGCATAAGCCTTGTGCCACCGACTCGCGTCACCCAAAATGCCTCGTCAGCGTCAACGGACCGGGCCCCAAGCGGGGCTTCCCTGATTGCCAGTGCGGGATTGATATCGGTCCGCAGCTTGGCGCTGGTCTCCTTCTCGATGCGTTTCTGCAAGTTCCCGCCGTTTGGCCTTGACCGTGAGGATCGACTGACTGGGCAGTGTTCGAGCAGGAACGCGCAGCGAGTCTCATGAGCCATCGATCGGCGATTGCGCATTGGCGAAACGCTGCCTGAATTCGGCCGTATGAGTACAAATGACCATGACGGGCGCAACGAACGTGTGTCGATAAAGGCAAAGATATGCCCTAGATCGAGAGAGGCCGGGGCCGCCGCACAGCGTTCAATATTCTCGATTCTCGTGATGCCGTCTCAAGGCGTGATGAGCACAATGAGCAGTCAGCGCACGGTTTACATCCTGGACGATGACTGGGCCGCCAGGCATTCGCTGGAGCTGATGCTTGAATCCGACGGCCTGCATTACGCGTCGTATGAATCCGGTGAAGAGTTTCTGGAGGAGGCGCGACCGGGCGGCCCATCAATCCTGATTCTGGACATGATGCTTCCCGGCCTGAGCGGTCTGGATGTACTCGAGAGGACAAGAACCCGGCCAGGCCTTGCCATGCCGGTAATCGCCGTTACGGCCGCTGCCAGTGTTGTCACGGCGGTGCGCAGCATGAAGCTGGGAGCGTACGATTTTCTAATCAAGCCGGTGGATCGGGGGCTGTTGGTGGCGCGGGTGCGCGAGGCGCTGGCCGCCGATGCCGATCGCCGTCAGCGGGAATTGGGGAAAGCCGCATCCAGGAGCCGCGTGGCGGAACTGACCGAGCGCGAGCGCGAGGTTCTGGGGCTGCTCTGCACGGGCAAATCGAACAAGCAAATGGCCATGATGCTGAATATTTCGATCCGGACCGTCGCCATTCATCGCTGGCATCTGATGAAGAAGATGCAAGCCACGAGTGCAACGGAAGCCGTCCGGATCGCCCTGCACGCCGATGCCGCCTGATGTCGGCTCCCGGGGGTAAGCCGTTCTCGTAAGCGCTTTATCCTATTTAACGTGCCTGTGCCGCAGTCGATGTCTTCTCCGGAAGGTCGGCCGGACCCCCCAAGTCGATTCGCAGAATCGAAGCTGTAAGTCCGGATAACGGGTCGGCGATGGCGCCGAGTTTGAATTCCCTAAAGAGGAATGCAACATGGCAGAACTCGATGATCTGGTGAAAGAGTTTTTGGTTGAGAGTTCCGAGAATCTGGATCGGCTCGATCAGGACTTTGTGGCGTTGGAGAAGGATGCGACAGCGCGCGACCGGCTGGCCAGCATTTTCCGCACGATCCACACCATCAAGGGTACGTGCGGGTTCCTGGGCCTCAGCAAGCTGGAATCCGTCACCCATGTCGGTGAGAGCCTGCTGAGCAAGCTTCGCGACGGGGAAATGACAGCCACCAGCGACATCATCAGCGGATTGCTGGCGATGGTCGACGCCGTCCGCGAGATTCTGGCCAGCATCGAAAGCGCCGGGAATGAGGGAAATGGCGACTACACAAAGATCATTGCGAATCTCACGCGGCTGAAGGACGCCGCCCAGGGCGCCGTCGCCCCGGCCGCGCCGGCCGTTCCCGCCGCCGTGGCGCCAGCAGCGCCGGTCGCGCCGGCCGAAGCGCCGACGCCGGATGAGCACGCGGGGCAGGCCGAACTGGACGCGCCGGCTGCCATTGCCAAAGCTGCTGGTGGAGATTCGGGCAAGTCGTCGGATTCGCCAGCGTCGGGCTCGGCCAACAGCGCCATTCGCGTTGATGTGGGGCTGCTCGACAAACTGATGAATTTGGTGGGTGAACTGGTTCTGGCCCGCAACCAGATTCTCCAGTTCAGCGCCACGCTGGAAAGCGCCACGCTCACCGGCTCGACGCAGCGGCTGAATCTCATCACAACCGAGCTTCAGGAAGGCGTGATGAAGACGCGCATGCAGCCGATCGGCAATGTCTGGAGCAAGTTCCCCCGCATCGTGCGCGACCTGGCCCAACTGTGCGGCAAGCAGGTGCGCGTCGAGATGGAAGGCCGCGAAACCGAACTGGACAAGACCATCATTGAGGCCATCAAGGATCCGCTCACCCATATCATCCGCAACTCCGTGGATCACGGCATCGAGACGCCCGAAAGGCGGCGCACCGCCGGCAAGAAAGAGGAAGGCCGCCTGTATCTCCGCGCGTTCCACGAGGGCGGGCAGGTCAATATCGAGATCATCGACGACGGCGGGGGTGTGCCGCTGGACCGCGTCAAGGCCAAGGCGATGGAGCGCGGCCTGGTTTCCGCCGAGCAGGCCGCGAAGATGACCGAGCGCGAAGTCCTGAACCTCCTGTTCCTGCCGGGGTTCTCCACTGCCGAGAAGATCACCAATGTCTCGGGCCGCGGCGTCGGTCTGGACGTGGTCAAGACCAATATTGAAAAGATCGGCGGGACCGTCGATCTGCAGAGCAAATTGGGCGAGGGCACGACCCTTCGTATCCGGATTCCGCTGACGCTGGCGATCATTCCCGCACTGGTTATCACCAGCGGCGGCGATCGCTTTGCCATCCCGCAGGTCAGCCTGCTGGAACTGGTGCGTCTGGAACCGGAGCAGGCCCGCAAGGGCGTTGAGAGCATCCGCGGCACGCCGGTGTATCGGCTGCGCGGGAACCTCCTGCCGCTGGTCTATCTGAACAAGGAACTCCGCACTGACAGTGCCGACAAGAAGGGTGACGGCACGGTGAACATCGTCGTGCTGCAGGCTGATGAGCGGCAATTCGGACTGGTCGTCGATGAGATCAACGACACCGAGGAGATCGTCGTCAAGCCGCTGGGCAAGTTCTTCAAGGGTCTGACAACATTTGCCGGCGCCACCATCATGGGCGATGGCCGTGTGGCGCTGATTCTGGACGTGATGGGCCTGGCCCAGAAATCCAACGTGGTGTCCGACAACAAGGACCGCTCGGTTCACGAAATGGAATCTCGAACCAAGGACGCCGGAACATCCAGGCAGGCCATGCTCCTGTTCCGCATATCCGACACGCGGCGCATGGCCATCCCCCTTTCGCTGGTGGCCAGGCTCGAGGAATTCCCGCGCAGCGCCATCGAACACAGCGGCGGCCAGGCGGTCATGCAATACCGCGGGCAGATCATGCCGCTGATCTCGCTGTCGGAGGCTCTGGCCGACACCCGGCTGCGCCTGGCGTCGCCGACCCAGCCGGACATGCAGACCGGCGACACCATCCAGGTGATCGTCTACACCAAGAACGATGTGAGCATCGGACTGGTGGTCGATCGGATCATGGACATTGTTGAGGAGTGCCTGAACGTTCAGCGCACGATCGTCCGGCCGGGCGTGCTGGGATCGGCCGTGATCGAGAAGAAGGTCACGGAACTGCTGGATGTGGAGAGCGTGATCCGCACCATTTTGCCGCAAGCCATTGAACACGCCGACGCCAAGGCCGCCTAATCGGAGAATACTCATGCCAGAAGACCGCCAATTTTGCACGTTCCTGGTGGATGGCCTGTACTTCGGAATCGAAGTGTTGCAGGTGCAGGAAGTGATTCGTTTCCAGGAAATGACCCGCGTACCGCTGGCCAGCCCGGTCATCAAGGGACTGATCAACCTGCGCGGCCAGATTGTCACCGCCATCGACCTTCGCCGCGGATTGGAACTGGCCGACCGACCGGCCGGCAGCCTGCCGATGAACGTGGTCGTTCGCACCGGCGACGGAGCCGTCAGCCTGCTGGTGGACGAGATCGGCGACGTGGTGAACGTCGAGCCGGACACGTTCGAGCGGCCGCCCGAGACGCTGTCGGGGATCGCGCGGGAGCTGATTTCCGGCGTGTACAAGCTGAAGGAACGGCTGCTGCTGGTGATGGACACGGAGAAGGCGGTCAGCCTGAGCGGCGTTGCCGCGTGAGGGCGGCGCCGGCGACCTGCGCGAGATGATTCTCGCCATGAAGAGAAGTCAAACACGGGAACCGCGCGTTGCGGAACACCCATTACACAGTCGGCCCCACTTGTGTGGCGCCAGGAAAACTGAATTACGTCACGGCGCTCACTATTGATTAGCGCCGGACACGAAAGGATCTACAGTCATGGGAAACTACGCCAATCGTAACGCCGCCGGAACCCGCTCCTCCAGTCGCGGCGGCGCCGCCGTCCTGGACGCCCCGGCGCCCGAACGCTTCGAGAGCGATTCGGACAATACGGCCGAGAGCGACGCCGTCCACGCCGATCTGGCCGGGCAGGTCGCCGCCATCGGCAAGTCGCAGGCGGTCATCGAGTTCAATCTCGACGGCAGCATCATCACGGCCAACGACAATTTCCTGGGCGCCGTCGGCTATCGCCTCGATGAGATCACCGGCAAGCATCACAGCATGTTTGTTGAAGATTCCTATCGGCAGAGCCCCGCGTACCGGGATTTCTGGGCGAAGCTCAACCACGGCGAATACGTGGCCGGCGAATTCAAGCGCATCGGCAAGGGCGGCAAGGAAATCTGGCTCCAGGCCTCGTACAACCCGATCCTCGACCCCAGCGGCAAGCCGTTCAAGGTGGTGAAATACGCCAGCGACATCACCGCGACGAAACTGAAAAACGCCGATTACGAAGGTCAGCTTGCCGCGATCAGCAAGGCCCAGGCCGTTATCGAATTCAACCTCGACGGCACGATCATCACCGCCAATGAGAACTTCCTTACCGTGCTGGGATATCAGCTTGACGAGATCAAGGGCAAGCACCACAGCATGTTCGTTGAGCCGGCATTTCGTTCCAGTCCGCAATACAAGCAGTTCTGGGCTGACCTCAACGCCGGCAAGTTCCAGGCCGCCGAATACAAGCGCATCGGCAAGGGCGGCAAGGAAGTCTGGATTCAGGCCTCATACAACCCGATTTTCGATCTCAATGGCCGGCCGTTCAAAGTCGTCAAGTACGCCATTGATGTGACCGCCACCAAGCTGAAGAACGCCGATTACGAAGGCCAGCTTGCCGCGATCAGCAAGGCCCAGGCGGTCATCGAATTCAATCTCGACGGCACGGTCATCACCGCCAACGAGAATTTCCTGAGCGTGCTGGGGTATCAACTTGACGAGATCAAGGGCAAGCACCACAGCATGTTCGTGGAACCCAGCTACCGCTCCAGCGCCGAATACCGGCAGTTCTGGACCGATCTCAACGCCGGCAAGTACCAGGCGGCCGAATACAAGCGCATCGGCAAGGGCGGCAAGGAGGTCTGGATTCAGGCCTCGTACAACCCGATTTTCGATCTCAACGGCAAGGCGTTCAAAGTCGTCAAGTACGCCACCGACGTCACGCCGCAGGTCAAGCACCGCGAAGAGTTGCAGGTTCTGCTCCAGAAGGTGGCGAATAACTCAACGTCGATGGCAACGGCCGCCGAGGAACTGACGACCGTCAGCACCCAGATGACCGCCAACGCCGAAGAGACCAGCACGCAGGCGAACGTGGTGTCGGCCGCTTCGGAACAGGTCAGCAAGAACGTGCAGACCGTGGCGACCAGCGCCGAGGAGATGACAGCGAGCATCAAGGAAATCGCCAAGAATGCCGCCGAGAGCGCCCGCGTGGCCACCAGCGCGGTCAAGGTGGCCGAGAAGACCAACACCACGGTCGCCAAGCTGGGCGAAAGCTCGGTCGAGATCGGCAAGGTTATCAAGGTGATCACGTCGATCGCCCAGCAGACCAACCTGCTGGCCCTGAACGCGACGATCGAAGCGGCCCGCGCCGGCGAGGCCGGCAAGGGATTCGCGGTCGTCGCCAACGAGGTCAAGGAACTGGCCAAGGAGACCGCCAAGGCCACCGAGGACATAAGCCAGAAGATTGATGCGATCCGCACCGACACCAAGGAGTCCGTCGAGGCCATCGCGCAGATCAGCACGATCATCAATCAGATCAACGACATCTCCAACACCATCGCCAGCGCGGTGGAGGAACAGACCGCCACCACCAACGAGATGACGCGCAACATCACCGAAGCCGCCAAGGGCAGTTCGGAAATCGCGCAGAACATCACCGGCGTGGCCACGGCGGCCAAGAGCACCACCGAGGGCGCAACCAACACGTCCAAGGCGGCCTCCGAGCTGTCCAAGATGTCCATGGAGCTGCAGCAGGCCGTCGAGAAGTTTAAGGCCTGATCGCAGTCCAAAACCCCCGCCGCGCCGGCAGAACACGCCGGCGCGGCGTTTTACTTGAAACACAGGAGCGGCGATGCGAGTGCTTGTTGTCGACGATTCGCGGGCGATGAGGTCGATCCTGAGGACCACGCTGAGCGGCATGGGCCATGAGGTGGTTGAGGCGGGCAACGGCCAGGAGGGTTTGCAGCGACTGCACAGCGACGGTCCGTTCGGCCTGGCCCTGGTCGATTGGAACATGCCCGTGCTCAACGGCTACGACTTCGTGCGCGCCGTTCGTTCGGACCCGGCCAATGTGTCCATGAAGATGATCATGGTTACAACCGAAGTAGAGACGGAAGACGTCGTCCGGGCGCTGGAAGCCGGCGCCGACGAATACGTCATGAAGCCTTTCACGCCGGAAATCCTCAAGGAAAAGATCGGCATGCTGGCCGCTGCCTGAATTGAAGTCGGATCCGGGAGAATGTGATGCCCAGGCTCAGAGTCCTGATTGTCGATGACGCGGTGGTCGTGAGGCGAATCCTCACCGACGCCCTGAGCGCTGAGCCGGACCTTGAAGTCTTTACCGCCGCCAACGGCCGTATCGCCCTGGCCAAGATTCCGCAGGTGAATCCGGATGTGGTGACGCTGGACATCGAGATGCCGGAAATGGACGGCCTTTCGACGCTCCGGGAGCTGCGAAAGACATATCCGAAACTCCCCGTCATCATGTTCAGCACCCTGACCGAACGCGGCGCCGAGGCGACGCTGGACGCACTGGCGGCCGGCGCCAACGATTATGTGACCAAGCCCGCCAATGTCGGCAGCATCGCCGCCGCCTTTTCCCGCATCAAGAGTGATTTGATTCCGAAGATCAAGGCCCTATGCGGCGTGCGCGAAGAGCCGGCGCCCGAGGCTATGTCTGCCAAGCCCGTGTCCGTCAAGCCCGCAATCACCAGGCCGGTGGTTCGGGCACTGGCAGCACCCAGCACAATAGACATTGTCGCGATCGGCGTCTCGACCGGCGGCCCCAATGCGCTGTCGGCCATGCTGCCGATGTTGCCGCGATCGTTGCCGGTGCCGGTGGTGATTGTTCAGCACATGCCGCCGATCTTCACCAAGCTTCTGGCCGACCGGCTGGCCAAGCAATGTTCGGTCCAGGTGCGCGAAGGGGCCGGAGGTACATCTATCGAGCCGGGCCAGGTCATCGTCGCACCGGGCGGATGCCACATGGTCGTCGCACGCCAGGGCAATCGAGTGGTTGTGTCAACAAACATGGAGCCGCCGCAGAATTCCTGCCGGCCGGCCGTCGATGTGCTGTTTCGGTCCGTCGCTTCCGTCTACGGCGCCAACGTGCTGGCGGTGGTTCTGACGGGCATGGGGTACGACGGCATGCGCGGATGCGAGCGGATTCGCGAGGCCGGCGGGCGGGTCATCGTGCAGGACGAGGCTTCGTCGGTGGTCTGGGGAATGCCCGGGTTTGTCGCCCAGGCCGGGCTGGCGGACAAGGTGCTGCCGCTCAACGAAATTGCCGGTGAGATTGTGCGTTGTGTGAACCTGCGGCGGCCGTGCGTTGCGGCCGCGATGTCAGCTTGAGCGTAGGAATCAGGACCAACCATGCCGATCGCCAGGGCAGATTTTGATTACGTATGCGACCTCGTGAGGGGCCGGTCCGGAATCGTGCTGGAGACGGGCAAGGAGTACCTGGTCGAAGCCCGTCTGGCCGCGCTGATCCGCCAGCAGAACATTGAATCCATCGGCGCTCTGGTTTCCCGTTTGAGGGGCAATCGCCTCGATCCCCTGCATCGTCTCACCGTCGAGGCCATGACGACCAATGAAACCAGCTTCTTTCGCGATCAGTCTCCGTTCGAGGCGCTAAAGAAGCAGATTCTGCCGACATTGCTGGCCGCCCGCGCGGCGACAAAGTCGCTGACCATCTGGTGCGCCGCCAGTTCAACCGGCCAGGAACCGTATTCCATCGCCATGACACTGTGCGAGAACATCCCCCGTGTCGAGGAATGGAAGCTGATCTTCATCGCCACCGATATCTCTCTGGATATGATCGCCCGCTCAAGGAGCGGGTCTTACAACCAGATCGAAGTCAATCGCGGGCTGCCGGCGGCGATGCTGGTCAAGTATTTCGAAAAACGCGGCCTTGTCTGGCAGGTCAAGGACCGCCTGCGGACCATGATCGAGTTCCGTGAAATGAATCTCGTTCAGCCCTGGCTCAATCTGCCCCCGATGGACATCATCTTCATGCGCAACGTCCTGATCTATTTTGATACACCCACCAAGAGCGGCATCCTGGCACAGGCCAGGCAACTGCTTAGGCCGGACGGATATCTCTTCCTTGGCTCGGCCGAAACCAGCATGGGCCTGGACGACGGCCTGGAGCGGACGCCGATCGAAAAGAGCAGTTGTTACCGGATCAGGCAGCGTGTCGCCAATGCGGCGTGAGCGGTGATCGGAGAACACTCATGACTTTCAATTCAGACGAGATCTTTCAGATTGCCAAAACCATCTGGGAAACGACCCTTGGCCGGCCGATTGAGGCCGAAACGTCCGGAATTCTTGCGAATCGCCCTCGCTCGATGGCCGCGTGCATCCAGATTGCCGGCGCCTGGAACGGCGCGATCCTGCTCGACTGCCCGATCGAGGTCGCGCGGCTGGCGGCCTCGGCCATGTTCAGCACCGACACGGACAAGCTCACCGTCCCCGATCTTCAGGATGCGATCGCGGAACTGGTCAACATGCTCGGCGGCAACATCAAGGCGCTCTTGCCCGGCGGATGCTTCCTCTCGCTTCCGGCTGTCGTCGAAGGCGGCGACTATTCGGCGCGCGTGCCCGGCAGCCGCCTGATCAACCGCATCGCGTTTGTCTGCGCGGGCAGCGTTGTTTCACTGACGATCCTCGAAAAAATTCAGGAGCAGTCCGCCGCAGCCTGATGCATGCGGCATTCTTATGTCCAACCGAGAAGGTTATGACTCAAACACAAGCACCCCCTCAATCCGATACCGTGAAGCTCATCGCGCCATTCATGAATGCCGTGCGCGATGTTCTGCAAACAATGGCACACGTGCAGACCAGGGTGGATAAACCTTTTCTCAAGACCGATGCCAGCACCAGCTATCAGGTGTGCGGAATCATCGGATTTTCCGGCCAATTGACCGGATCGGTCATGGTGAGTTTCTCAGACGCCGCCGCCGAGAAGTTGGTGGAGGCGTTTGCCGGGGCAAAGCTTGCTCGCAACGATCCCGATTTCGCCGATGCCATCGGCGAGCTGACGAACATGATTGCCGGCAGCGCCAAGCAGCATCTGGGCGGTCTGGCGAGCATTTCCATACCGACGGTCGTGATCGGCAACGGGTATGTCGTGGCGAACATGCACACGATCCCCTGCCTGGTCATTCCGTGCAACACGACCTTCGGCAGTTTTGCGGTTGAGGTCTGCATCATGAGGAATCCGGGTAATTGACTGGAAAACATCGGAGGATAACGCCATGAAATGTCTGCTTGTTGACGATTCGAAGACCATGCGAACGATTCAGAAGCGGGTTCTCTCCGCCCTGCCCGGAATCGAATTCGCCGAGGCCGGCGACGGGCTGGAGGCTCTGTGCGCCATCGCTGCGACTCCTAACGGATTTGATCTCATGCTCGTCGACTGGAACATGCCGAACATGGATGGCATCACTCTGGTGAGGAAGGTCCGCGAGACCGACAAAAAGACCCTGATGATCATGGCGACCACCGAAGCCGAAAAGGTCCGGGTTCTCGATGCCATCCGGGCGGGTGTCAACAACTACGTCGTCAAGCCCTTTACGCCCGAATCGCTGATGGAGAGGGTCACTCAGACTCTGGCCAAGGCCAAGGCGGCTTGAGGGAACATAGATGATGGGGAAAGATCATGGCAACACTAGTCGCTGAACAGCAGACCGGATTCCAGCTTCAACTGTCGCCGGATCGGGCAACTGTCACGCTTGACATTCAGGCCGGTGCGGCCGTCACAGCGGCGTCCGTCATCGCCGGCCTTCGCGACATGAAGCTCGCCTCTTTTGACGACGGCCTGGTTATCGAAGCTCTGGAAAACCGCAAGCGCGAGGCGATTTCGATTGTCGTTGCCTCCGGTACGCCCGCCGTGCCTCCTCGCCCCGAACACGTCGATTTTCGCGTGCCTCTGGCTGATGAGGTCGCCGGCACGATCGCCAGAGTCACTGTCGGACAGGTCATCGGGACGCTTGTTCCCACAGTCCCCGGGGTTGACGGCCGCGATGTTTTCGGCCAGCCCATCATCCCCGAAAAGGACCAGCAACCCCTGAAAATCGGCCGGAACCTCAATGTCGACAAAGCCGAAATCATCGCCACGGCCGCCGGCAGCCTGCGGCTCAACGGCAACGTCCTGTCGGTCGAGCCGTTGCTCGAACTTCGAGCTGACGACGACGACAACCCACCGCCGGTCAACTTCGACGGGGACATGGTCGTCAGGGGCACGCTCGCCGAGGGACGCCGCCTTCAACTCAGCGGATCGCTGACGGTCGGAGGGGCCATCGAATCCATCCGTCTGCAGACCGGCGGTTCGGTCAACGTCAAAGGCGGGATCGTCGGCACGCAAAGCGGTCGATTTGTCATCGGCGGCGATCTGCGCTGCCTCTTCATCAACGGTGGCGTGGTTATCGCCGGCGCGGATGTGCATGCACAGAGCGAGATTGTACACAGCCGGGTCTCCTGCGCCGGACGGCTGACGGTCGCGCACGGCCCGATTTATGGCGGCGCGGTGGCGGCAAACGGCGGCATTTCCTGCCGCGAACTTGGACACCTCAACGGCGTGCGCACAATCGTCGAGGCCGGTAACAGCGTGATTTGCCGGTCGTTCGTCACCCCCAGTTGTGCCGCCATCGGCGCCAGCCGCAAGCGCGCCCGCGACATTCGGGCAAAGATCGAACCGCTGCTCAAGCAGATGAAACGCCTCACGACTCAGCAGCGGGAAAAGGCGACGGAATTGCTTTACGAGGCCGAGGAATTGGAAACCGCCACAACGCGCATGGTGGCCGAGCGCGAACGGCACATGAGCCTGCTGACTGCCAACGCCCGCACCGAGATCCAGGTGGCCGACATGGTCCACGCTGGCGTCGTCGTCCGCTTCCTGGGCGTGGAGACAGCGTTTGAGTCGGCCATACAGGGTCCGCTGACGCTGGCGGCGCGCAAGTCGGGCGACGTGCCTCAGATCCTGCTCATCGACGGCAACGACCGTTCAAAAAGCGCTCTGCGATCATGGCCGATCGACCCGATTGAGGAAGCAAAGGCAGAGCAGTTGGTCGACTTCCAGGCCGCGTAGGCGGCCTTGGGGTCACGGTGAACCCCTCGCTCATCTCCCCGCGACGGTCCCCGGCCTCGCGCAGCGCAAAAAAAAGCGGCGCCATGTCCATGGCGCCGCTGACGAAACCCGCCTTCCCAATCACGGCTCGAGCTTCTGCGAGTAGGTGCGATTCAGCAGCGACTTGGGCATCGGCACCACGCAGATGTTTAGCGACCGATTGTCCTTCGAGATCAGGGCTGATTCGATCTCGATCTTGGTGTTGTCACCGTTAAAGGTCGGGTGGATGTGGTCCGCACCGGTCTTCTGCGGACCGGCCAGGAGCGTCCGCTCGCTGTTCTTGCGGTCGAACACCCAGACCTCATACGCGAAATCGTCGCAGGCGGCCCAGCGGCCGTCGGACGATCCGGCCACGTGCCAGTCCGACCGGCCGGGAGAATCCTCGGGAACCTGCCCGACAATCCGCATTTCGTGGGTGGTGATGTTCACGATGCCGACACCGGTGGGATGCTGCATCGTGCCGGCGACACCCCAATCCGAAGTGGGTGTGGCCGAAGCAATGCTGCGATGACCGAGGATGGCGATGGCTACCTCATTGGGGCCGATGAATGCTTCGTGGGTGATCCAGTCAAAATCCGCCTCGGGGAACAGCGGCCGCAGACCGCTGCCGTCGGCGTTGACGAACCACGTGCGCTGCGGCGCCTTGCCGCCGGTTTCCCAGCAGAACACGATCTGCTTGGGAGTCCACGGATTGCTCTGCACGTGTCCGATCTGGAAGCCGACGTTGCAGATCATCTTGATCTCGCCGGTCTTGAGATTCATGCTGCGCAGGCCGCTGGGTCCGGCGCCCATGCCCCGCGGGCCGAAGCCCTTGGACAGGGTCTGTCCCGGCGACAATTGGGCGGTCTCGGGCCCGTTGACGCGGAAGTACATGAAATCATCGTTGCTGTCGAGGCCCATATTGCCGTCGGCCGGAAGGGTCGCCGGAATCGTCCCGCAGACGCGGGTGTAATTGGCCGCGGGCTTGACGGTTTTGGCCAGCACGTCGGCAAAGAGTTCTTCCATGTCGATTTCGATAATCTGCTGCGGCCCGCGCGGGCCACGGCCAGCGCCACGCGCGCCCGCCGCCGGCGCTGCGCCAGCGGCCGGTGCCGCTCCCGCGGCAGGGGCCGCGCCGGGCGCCGCCGCCGGGGCCGCACCTCGTGCTCCGCCTCCACCGCCGCTCTGCATGACGTACAGCTTCATCGTCTTGTTGCCGGCGCACAGCATTCCCATGAAGCCGTTCTCCGTGACCTGCACGATAAGCCCGGACTCTTCGTTCACCGCCATCGCCTGCGAGCCAGTCTCACGCGTGCCGCGGAAAATGAGCCATTTTCCGTCCGAGGTCCATTGACGATGCGTCTGGTAGATTTTCGACTGTGTGTACGTGCCGTCGGTGCTGGTAAGGAATTCCAGCGGCAACCCGGTGACCGGGTCCGGCACAATCTTCTTCTCCGATGGCCATGTCCGGCCCATCTGTGCCGACGATGGACAAGCCATGATCGCCGACACCAACGCTGCGACGCAGCACACGATGAATGTCCTCATCCGCATGTCGATTCTCCAATGTACTTTGCCTTACAGATCTGCCCGCCACGGCCGGCTATTGTAACTGCAATGCGGTCCACTGCAACAACGCCATCTCAAGGGCACGTTTTGCGGTCCACAGCTTTCATGGCGATTCCGCGCGCCGCGATGATGGCGACGACCAGCACGCCGCCGCCAATGATCGTCCAAAGGCCCCAGTGCGACTGGCGCGGAGATTGGCTGGTTATCGGGGCGGGAACGGCCACCGTGGCCGGCTGCGGTTTGGCCGGGGCGGCCGCGACCGCCGGGAGCTGCGCTTCAAAATCCGGCGAGTCGGCGCGAATCTCGCCCTGGGCGATCTGGTCGCCGGTTGCGTTCTGCATGTAGATGCTTCCCACGTGGGCGGCGTCCATCTTGTCCAAATAGTTGCCGTGAATATTCAGAGATCCGGGCAGCACCTTCGGCAGCGGATAGTGCAGAGTGTAGCAGACGTCATCCTCATCGGTGATCGATGCGCTTGATGCATCGGCCTTCAGCTCGCTTCCATCGCCCGCCGTCAGCGACAACAGGCCCGATCCGCTAACGGCCAGCCGCTCCTGGTATGTGGAGAAGCTGTCGCGCATGAGATCCACGTGCTCACCGGCCTTTTCGATGAGCATCGACGCATTGCCGCGCGAGATAAATATCCGCACGTCGATGCCCGTGGCGCGCACCCAGAAACTGAGCGTGGTTTCCATGCTGTCATGCGCGCCGGCGATGCGCTGGCCGAGCAGCAGGATCAGCGTTGCCAGAAAGAAATGTCCTGCGCGGCTCCGCATCCGGTGTCCTCAGGCTCGATGTTGATGCGGGAAGTATTCTACCGGCCGGCCAAGGCATCGCCAATGAATCCGGCACTGAGTCGATCGCCCCGGCGTCTTCACTGGCTCTTCATGTGATATTCGGTAGATGGTATCGGTGGATGGAATAATGAGACAATCAAGCCACCAAATTCTCTCAAAAGTTGTGTTGGCGGCGATGCTCCTGCTTGCGCACGGCGTGGGCGCCAGCGCGCAGGATGCGCCCGATCCCGGAACTTCCGGAAGCACGATCGGCGTGGTGAGGGAATTCACCAGTGACTATGTGCTCCTCCAACAGCCCGGGCAAGCCCCCAGTCGGTATTGGTTCAAATCGACAGCAACGCCCACCACAAACCTGGCGGCCGCGCAATCGGCCGTTGCCGACGCGCAATCGGCGCGGTCCGCCATCAAGGTCGGCGATACGATTGAAATCCGCTGGACCTATGGCGCCCACTACACGATTGACGACCTGAAACCCGCCATAATTCAGCCGCCGGCTGCGGAGCCAGCGACCAACGCGATGCCCGCTCCCGTCGCCACCAGCACAACGCAGTCGATCGCCGCCTCGATGCCACCGGACGCCAACGCGCCCACCGGCACAACGGGCGAAAAGGTCAACGCGCTGATTGACAATCTCATCGAGACCGGCGTGCGGCTGCTGGAATTGCCCCTGTTCATGCTGCTCGGGGCGGCCGGCATTCTGGGCGGCATATTGGCGCTCTTCATCCGCCGACTGGCGCGGAATCGTCGGCATGTCCGTCTGGTGAAGCGGCTTTTGATCGCCGAGGCGGTGCTGGGGCTCTTTCTGATGACATTCATCGTCGATCGCAAAATCGCTCTTTTGCAAAACGATCTCAACGCCCTGCGCGACCGTGACAATGCCAACGCCGCCACATTGTTGGAGACAGCCTCCAAACACCAGTCCGGCCGGCAGTCGTTTCTGTTCGAGCAGGCCGAGGCGATCAAGAGCCTCAAAGGGCCGTTCGGCACCGCCAGCGTTCAGCCGATCATATACGATGCCGCCACGGACATCGTGCAGGTCCACATCAACAGCCCGCTGACGCATGTGTTTCTCAGTGTGATCGATCTGGCGAACCCGGCCGTCGAAATCAAGCTGGGCGCGAATCTGAACACCAAGACTCTGACCAGCGATTTTGCCAAACAGAACAACTGCACCGTGGCCATCAACGGCGAAGCCGGCGTATCCCCCATGCCGGGTTCGGGTCTGGGCGAATGGCGCGGCAACATGATGATCTCCGGCCAGCCAATCTCGAAGGAATCCCCCGCGATTCCGCGGCCGTTTCTTTCCTTCGACCGGCAGAACCATCCGACGTTCACGCCCGCAGCCGCGACGATCCGAACCATTGCCCCCGATGCCTACAACCTGATCTGGGGCCGGGTTGATGCGCTGGTGAACGGCCAGATTCAGCCCACGACGATGACCGATCGCCAGCCGCGCACCGCCATGGGAATCAGCCAGGACGGCAAGCGTTTGTATCTCATGGTCGTGGACGGCCGGCAGGCCGGATACAGCGTGGGCTTCACGCGCACCGAGGTCAGCCAGTTCCTCAAGGCCTTCGGCGCGTACGATGCCATGCTCTGCGACGAGGGCGGATCGAGCTGCATCTACCTCAAACAATTCGGTGGCATCACCAACATCCCCAGTGACAACATGGGCCAGGAACGGCCGACGTACACGCATTTCGGGGTGGCGCTTTATGGGGGATCGTGAGAAGGGGAATCTCTCGCAGAGGCGCTGAAGCGAAGAGGTGGGATTCGAATATTGGTTGCATGAACGCCCGGTTGCTGGACGACGGAGCAGGCCAAGCGGACTGGGCAATGCCCGCTCTACATTTTTTCGATCGGTGGCCGTATGATCGCGGCCGAATACTGAATCCTATGATATCTCGTAAGAAAACTTTGACCTTGGGCGAATCATTCCGGCGGCTGCGTCAGCAAAAGCGGATGGGGCTGGTTCCGTTTGTGGCGGGCGGATTCCCGGAGTTGCTGGCGCTGGGGCCGGTCTTGGAGGCGATGGGGTCGGAGGAGAATGCCCGGATCGGCGTGGCGGCGATTGAGGTGGGGTTTCCGTTTTCCGATCCGATCGCCGATGGGCCGACCATTCAGGCGGCGTTCACGGAAGCTCTGGCGGCCGGGGTGACGGTTGCGGATATTTTCACGAACGTGGCGAGTGTGCGCGATCGCGTGCATGTGCCGCTGGTGGCGATGGTGAGTTACAGCATCGTCTATCGGTGGGGTGTAGAGCGGTTTTGTTGGGAGGCGCGTGCGGCCGGGTTTGGCGGACTTATCGTGCCGGACTTGCCGCCGCCGGAAGCCGAGGCGGTGTGCGATCGGGTGCGGAGCGAGGGATTGGATACCGTGCTGCTGGTGGCCCCCACGACTCGGCCCGAGCGACGGCGCGAGATTGCCAAATTGTGCAGCGGGTTTGTTTATTACCTTTCCGTTTCCGGGATTACCGGCCAGCGCGACGGGCTTCCGGCCGATCTGGACGCCAATGTGGCCGGCCTGCGGGAGATGACCGACAAGCCGATCTGCGTGGGATTTGGGATTCATCAATCGCGGCAAGTGTCTGATCTGTCAAGAGTTGCGGATGGCGCGATCGTCGGGTCGGCGATTGTAAAACGGATGGGCGAGAATCGCGCCGCTGGCCCGGCGGCGGTGGCGGGGGCGGTAGGGGAGTATTGCCGGCAATTGCTTGGGCAGGCCTGAAAATCTAACCCCACCTGTTGCGGCGTGTCTTTATGAGGAGCCTGTGGCGCGCGAATCCGCTGAGGTTGGCCGTGATTCCGCACCGGCCGATGCCACGCTGGTGCGACGTGCGGCGGCGGGCGATCGGGCGGCGTTTGATGAACTAATCCGCCGCCATCAGCGCCGGGCCGTCGCGGTGTCGTATCGGCTGCTGGGGAATGTTCAGGATGCCCTCGATGTCACACAGGATGCGTTCGTCAAGGCGTACAGTGGCATCGGGTCGCTGCGGAATCCGGAGGTATTCAGCGGCTGGCTATTGCGGATTGTGTCGAACCTGTCGTTGAATTACAGGCGTGGCCGCAAAACCCGCCCGACCGTGCCGATGGACGAACTGCTGCAATCGGCCGAATCCGGGGCCGGAGCGGCCGCCAGTGATGCGATGAGCCAATCCGGCGATCCGGTCCGAACCCTCGAAGGCCGCGAACTGGGCGAAAAGCTCACCGAGGCACTGAACCAGTTGCCGGCCAGGCAGCGGCAGGCGATTTTGATGTTCACGATCGACCGCCTGCCGCAAAAGGAGATCGCCGAGGCCTTGAATTGCAGTGTGGAAGCGGTCAAATGGCACGTGTTCCAGGGCCGTAAGAAATTGCGCGAGATGCTCAGGCGTCATATGATGTAGGGATGAGAAAGAAGACGCGATGCTCGACCAGGAAACCGAAATCCTCATCAGCCAATACGCGGATGACGCCGACGAACTGACGGCCGAAGAGCGCCTGCGCGTCCAGAGCGTAGTTGCCGCCGATCCCGAAGCCCGTCGGCTTCTGGACGAATACCAGGCCCTGACCGCCGCACTCCGCCGTGCTGCGCCCCGTGTTCCGCAACTTGATTGGGATCGGCTGCGCGAGCACATCTCCTCGGCAACCAGTGATGCAGACGATCGCAATCGCATGCGGATCGGCCCATCGCCGATGACCGTTCCCATGCGCTGGGCCTTGGCCGCCAGCGTGCTGCTCTGCATCGGCCTGGCATTGCTGGCGACACAACCCGCAAGATTCACCACCGGCGGCAATTCCGTGGCTGCCGGTCCCGCGCGCACGTCGGTTGACCTGCCGTCCGTAGCAACATCCATCGACGTATCCGGCCCAACGATCGACCCGCCGGAGGGCGCGGTGCGTTTGGACATCTCCATCGGCCAACCCGCCGCAACGCCAGACTCCGTCGCAGCGATTGCGCAGGATGTGGTATGGCGTCCGCCGCAAATCAACATCGTGGCCGCCGAAACAACCGGCCAGCCTTTTCCGCCGCGACAATAAATACGGGGGCCATCGACATGAAACGCCTGCGGCGATGGATGACAAGCGGGCTGACGGTCATGCCGCTGGTGATATGCGTGGCGTGCGGGGTGTTGTGGATCAGGTCGGTTTCGCGGTGCGATTCAGTAGGCTACACGACACGGGCGGGGAATACCTACACCATTTCCACGGGGCCGCATGTGCTCGTGCTTGACGCAGGACGAACCACGGGCTCGACCAAAGATCCGATGGCGTTAATATTCGCTGCTATGCACGGCCGGTTCGGCGGCGGGATTCGAGTCCATTCGGACAAATGGAATGCCCAGTGCAATGTTCCGGGAACCCCATCTGTCGCCTATGCAACCCCGAATGCCGGGACGGTGACATTTGCGCTTCTCGGTTATACCAACACTTGGATTCCACCTGCGCATCGGTTCCTTGGTTTCGGATACGATTCATCCCAGGCAGGCACGGTGACTTCTTCCCGAGCCGAATTTCCGTTGTTGGCGCTCATGCTGGTTTTCGCCGCTACACCGGCGGTGCGGTTCAATCATGCGATGCGGCGCCGCCGGCGGCGCCGACTTGGGCATTGCCTTAGTTGCGGCTACGACCTGCGCGCCAGCAAAGACCGTTGCCCGGAATGCGGGACGGCGATATCGGGTCAAGGCGAGGTATGATCGAGACTATGAAGACAAGCGTGCGGCCGAGTGCGTCTTATGTAGGGTCCGCACCGCGGACCAGTTTTCGTGGTCCGCGGTGCGGACCCTACATGAAACGAAGTCGCAGTGTTAGTCTGCGAAGGCGAAGGGGAATAAGGCTGGCGATAATTGTTGTTGTGGCGGCGGTGTTGGTTGTGGGGCGGGTGCGGGCACAAGCGCCGGCGTCGCAGCCGGCGGCGCCTTCGGAATCCGCACTCATCAGTCGGGAAATGGATCAGCGGATCACCATCAAGCTCGACGGCGACCTGCCGGGGGCCATCAAGGCCATCAGCGACAAGACCGGGCTTATCATCGAACCCGATCCGGCGGTTTGGAATTTGCTTCCCTGGGGCGAGCAGACAACGGTGACGGCCGATATTCAGAATGCGACGGTGCGGCAGGCCTTGGACGCCATCGGGCGGAAGCTGGGCTTGGAGTTCGTCGCGTCGGATCATAGCGTGTTGCTCAAGCCGATCGGCGCGCTGCGGCGTCTGGCACGGCGGGCGACCGTCGAGGAACTGGGGGCGCTCAATCTGCTGGCGTCTACGCCGGTGGATATTTCGCAAGCCAATCCGACGCTCGGCGATGTGCTGGCGGATATTGACGGGCAACTAAAGAAGCTCGAGTCGGCGTATTCGATCGAGGACCGCTCGATCAACTCGCGAGGCAAGGCCGATCCGCGTGTCAGCGTGCCGCGCGGCGTGACCATGATGGCGGCCCTGGACGCGATCGACAACCAGACCTCGGTCACGTGGTATCCGTGGGGACATACGATCGTCGTCCTGACCCGGCGGGATATGGTGCAATATCTCCTGGGCCGGACCGTGTGGATTCGATTCGACGGCGTCGATGTGGGGCAGGCATTGACGGATTTGGCGGACCGCGGCGGGGTCACGTTCAGTTTCGAGCCGGGATGCCTCGCGGCCGTGCCGGTGAAATTGCGGACGATCAATTTGTCTGTGGAAGATGCGACGATACGCCAATGCCTGGAGAGCATAAGCGGTTTAACCGGTCTGGCGTACGAGATCGGCGATGACGGGGTGCATATCTCCTGGCACGGCCCACCGACGACGCGGCCGGGGTAATAGAGAGGGGGCGGGCGAAAAATGCGGCAAAGGGAAAGTGGCGGCGTGCCGATCTACAATCATGCGCGTCGCCGACCGTGGGAATAATCGGCGGGGCGGGTCGTTCTAAGGGGGGATCGGCGCGAGGGGGCTATGCGTAAGGAGTTCCCGCAATGGCCCGACTTCATCCGATGCTTGAGCCGTATGTCCCCACCGCAGCCGATCCGTTTGATTCCGTCAAGGCCGCTCATCTGCTGAACCGCGCCACATTCGGCGGCACCATAGACGAGATCGCTCGCGCTCAGAAACTCGGACCGCGCGAGGCGGTCAATTGGCTGCTCGATTTTCCCGATGCACCGGCCGAGGAAATCAATCCGCATGACATTCCCGATCTGGCCGTCATCAAGGGATTTCCCAGCGATCCGAAAGCGATGCAGGCGTTGCTGCTGGGCAAAACACCGGCCGAGCAGCAGGCGCTGCGCATGCAGATCGCCGTGGCCAATCAGCAGGCGGATATTACCACCAGCAACTGGTGGCTGGGCCGCATGGCCTACGGGCCGTTTCCCATGCACGAAAAACTCACGTTCCTCTGGCACGGTCATTTCACGACCAGCGCCACCGACGAGCGCAGCGGCCTGCTGATCTGGAATCAGAACGAAACGCTTCGCAAATACGCCGCCGGAAATTTCCGCCAGTTTGTCCACGCCATCAGCCACGATCCGGCCATGCTGGATTACCTCAACAATCAGCAGAACAAGAAGGCCCACCCCAACGAGAACTACGCCCGCGAATTGATGGAATTGTTCACGCTCGGCATCGGCAACTACACCGAGACCGACATCAAGGAAAGCGCCCGCGCCTTCACCGGCTGGACGCACGACGGCATCAATTACGTCTTCCGCCCCGCCGAGCATGATACCGGCATCAAAAAATTCCTCGGCACCAGCGGCAATCTTAACGGCGATGACATCGTCGAGCTCATCCTCCGCCAACCGGCCTGCTCCAAATACATCGCCGGGCGCCTGTATAAGTGGTTCGTGTCCGAAGATCCCAACCCGGCGATTTCCGACAGCCTGGCGCAGATCTTGGTGGAGAATGATTACGAATTGCGGCCGGCCTTGCGGACACTGTTGACCAGCAAGGTGTTCTATCAACCGGATGCGATCGGGTCGCAGATCAAGAGCCCGGTGCAATTGATGGTGGGCCTGGTTCGCCAGCTTGGCCTGCCGGCGCCGGATGATCGCGTGGTCCAGCCATTGCTGAGGCAGATGGGCCAGATTCCGTTCCGGCCGCCAAACGTCAAGGGCTGGCCGGGCGGGCATATGTGGATCAATACCAGCACGCTGTTCGTGCGGTACAACGCGGCCGTCACGCTGACCGCCGGCGTTATTGCCGGCCTGGCCGATTCACCCGCCAATCCCGCCGATCTGGTCGGGCATTGGGTGGATCGGCTGATCCAGCGGCCGATCGATCCGTCGCAGAATTTTGTGCTGGTCAACGCCGCCAGGGGGAATCTCCAACCGGGCGTGCTGCGGCAGGCGACAGGCGTCGCCGCCCGGCAGGTGATCCAGCTCATTGTGTCGATGCCGGAGTATCAGCTTTGCTAACTTGCTCGCGAATTTGAGGCCCGAAGGAATCGGCAATTGGCGGATTGATTTCCGCGGCCGGAGGTTTGACGATCATGAACCCGATGAAAACCCTTTCCACCCGCCGCGTGTTTATTCAACGGGGTCTGTGCCTGTTGGCGGCGGCGCCGACGATTCCGACATTCCTCGATCAGACCGTCATGGCCCTGGCCGATCCCGATGATGTCAAGCGCACGCAGCAGCCTTCGGGTAAGGACGGGCGAATTCTCGTCGTGGTGCAACTCGGCGGCGGCAACGACGGCCTGAACACCGTCGTGCCCTACGCCGACGATCAATACCATCGCCTGCGGCCGGCCATTGGAAAAGACGCGGCCAAGGTTCTCAAGATCGACAATTACCTGGCACTCCACGAAAACCTCGCTCCCTTGAAGAACCTGTTCGACAACGGGCAACTTTCGATCGTGCAGGGCGTGGGGTATCCCAATCCCAATCGCTCGCACTTCCGCGCGATGGACATCTGGCAGAGCGGCCAGCCGGAGAACGATCTGGTCACCGATGGCTGGGTCGGTCGCTATTTTGACAACACCTGTGTCGGGGCCGATCCACATGTCGGCATCAGCATCGGCGCGCAGTTGCCCTTGGCCATGCAGGGGTCGCGGATTACACCGCTGTCGTTCGATCGGCCGGATAATTACCGCTATAAGGGCAAGGACACCTCCGACTATCTGTCCCTGAACCAGGCGCCGGACGGTCCGCCGCCTGCCAATGCCGCCAGCGTCAAGGCCACGCCGGCCAGCCAACTCGATTTCATCCACCGCACGGCCATGGATGCCCAGGTCAGCAGTACCGACATTCTTCGCATCACGCGGAATTACAGTCCGACGGTTCAATATCCGGCGACGGAATTCGGCAACGGCCTGAAAATGGCGGCGGCCATGATCGGCGGCGGATTGCCGACGCGGGTCTATTACGTGGACCTCGGCGGTTTCGACACGCACGTCGCCGAAATTGCCCGCCATGATACACTGATGACCCAGCTTTCATCGGGCATCGCCGCGTTCTGGGCTGATCTGAAGCAGCAGGGCAACCAGGACCGCGTGCTGATGATGACCTTCAGCGAATTCGGACGCCGCGTCGAGCAAAACGCCAGCAACGGTACCGATCACGGCGCCGCCGCACCGATGTTCCTCGTGGCCGACGGCCTGCGCCAGGGCGTCATCGGCCAGCACCCATCGCTGACCGATCTGGACCAGGGTGACTTGAAATTCCACATCGACTTCCGCAGCGTGTATGCATCTGTCCTCCAGGATTGGCTGGAAACGCCGAGCAAGCCGATCCTCGGCAACCAATTCCCGATCCTGCCGATTCTCAAGGCATGAATGGAGCACGGAGCTGACCGGTGAGCGGTGGACTGAGCTGCAATCGGCTGGTGCAGTGGTATGCTCTATCTGCTCATTTGCTTTTCCTGCTTTGTTCGATCCACGCCAACCGCCGGCCGTGCATGAAATCGTCGGGATGCAGCGTGTAGAAGCTGGTTGCCTTGCCGGTGCACAGCCCGCGAAAGCCCTGCTTGAGATAGTAGAGCACATGGCGGTCGGCGCTCATGCCGCGGGGATCGTCGGCCAGCGGATGGCACCAGAATCGCAACACGGACTCGCAGGTGATTTTGTCGATCATCAGGCAACTGGTATCGACGAACCCGCCGGTTTCGTCCTTGAAACATCCCTTGTCCGGGCCGAGCGATTCCCACTGGTCGATGCACAGCGGCTGGGCGGTGGCAGGGTCGACGTACCAGCGCAGGCTGAACGCCCAGGCGGCGCGGTTGAGAGTGTCGCAGAGCGTGGCGATGTGATCGTCGGCCAGAAAATTATCATCGTCGAGATAGGCGACGCGGCGGCTGTGGGCGAGATAACTCAAAACGGTCCGCAGAGCGCCGCCGCTGCCTTCGGCGTAGAGGCCGCCGTTGCGCGCGGCGGTTGAATAGCCGGGATCGACGATCGTCAGCGCGCAATGGGCCGGGCACTGGTCGCGCAGGCGATCGAGGACGGCGCGATCGCCGACGGCCTTGTCGATGCCGATGAGAACCTGAATGCGGCCGGCGAATTTCTGGCGATAGACCGATTCCACCGCGCGCTGGAGGGATGGGCGAAGGACGGTGGCAATGACAACGGCCGCATCAAATGGCGCGGCGGGAAGCGATGTCAGAGAAGTTGCAACGGCGACGTTGGTCTCAGCCATCGTTGTAGCCTTGAACGATCAAAGGACTTGCCGGCCCGTCATGGGGAGTTGGGGCCGGCGGGCGGCTTTTGAGGTGGTTTGGGTTGGGCGCTGCCGCTCTGGTCAGCAGGTTTCCCGGGGGCCGGGGATTTTGGCGGTGCGGCCGGAGGTTGTGGCTTGCGCGGTAGTGTTGAAGTCCGGCGCGTGTCGGCATTTCCGAAACCATCGAAGCGCGGAATAGCAGCCCACGGTTCAGCACTGGGTTTGGCCGGGCCGCGTTGACGGGGCGGCGGAGTGGGAGAGACGGGCGGGCGCGTGGGAGCGGATGCGGCCGGTCGAGAGGGCGCAGGCTTGGCGGTCGCGGCGGCGGGTCGCGGCGGCGGGGGCGCGGCGGGCTGTGTAGCCGGCGCCGAAGCCGCACGCTTGGCTGCCGGAGGCGGCGACTTGGGCGCGGCGGGGGGCGATGACGGAGGAACGACGGGCGATTTCTGTACGGGCGTGGTAGCGGGCGGCCTGACCGCGGGCGTCGCGATGGGCCGCTGCGGCGGGTCTATCCATGACTGCACAGCGGCCGCGGGAGGCTGTACCGTCGCCACAGGGATTGCCGGCGGCGCTATCGGCCGGGCAATGGGTATCGCGGGCGCGGCCGGGGGCGATTTGGGCGCTGGCGGCTGAGCTGGTGGCGCGACGGATTCCGCGGCCGGGGCGGGTGGTTGCGCGGGCCGCGCAGTGTGCCGGGGGGATTCGGCGGCCGGTTGGGGCGGCGGGGCGATTTCCGTTGGCGGTGGCACATCCGATTCGCCGAGAAGGTCGTCCAGATCGAAGGCATCGAGATCGTCTCGTTCGTCGGCATCACTCTGGGCGGCTTGAGCATCGGCGTCCGCCCGAACCTGGTCCTTTGCCGGAGCGTCAATTTCGTTTTCGGTATCGCTCTGGTCCGCAACAGGCGATTGCGGTCCGGCAACCGGCTGGAGATCTGCGGCCGGCTTGCTCTGCCGGGCGGCGGCCTCGGCTCTGGCGGCGTCGGCCAGGCGGTCGGCCTCGGAAGCCGGTTGCAGCGGGCCCGCATCGGACACGGCGGCGGCGCCGCCCACTCGAGCGACCGCCACGGTCACGGGTTCGGAGGATTCGTCATCCAGCATTGCCAGCCGCCGACGGCGGGACATTTCGGTGACGCCGATCAGAACCAGAGCGACCAGCCACGCGGCAAATGTGCCCAGGCTCAGGCTCAGTCCCAGGGTGAACGACGCCGGGGCATATTCGAGCATGATGTGGTGATGCCCGGCCGCCAGCGGAATGCCGCGGAACGTGTAGTCGGCCGGCAGAACGTCGTAATGCGTCTGGATCGAGATGTCGTCCGGCATCGGAACGGCCTTCCATCCTTTGGCATAGGAATCGGTGACAACCAGCACGGCCGGGCCGGGCGCATCGGCGGTAATTTCCAGGTGATCGGGATCGATTTGATGCACGACAGGCGGAGCGCCCGGCTCACCGCTGAGAGCCGGAGCGGGATCGGGCTTTTGTTCGAGGATGACGGTCTGCCGCGGATCGAAGGTCGGGTCGTTAATGGCCGAGAGGATCTTGTCGCGGCGGGTGTCTTCGTCGGAGTCGGTGAAGATCTGTGTCTGCCGCACGAGCATGGCGTGCGCCACGCTGTCGGGAATGGGCAGAACCAGCCCCGCATATTGATGGTTGTCTCCCGGGTACTGGACTAAGACCCGGCGACAGCGCAGATAGCCCAGGCGGTTGCTGTGCTTCAGACCCACGATGACATTTGGATTCTTGGGGTCTCTGATTCCTTCAAGATAGACAGGCGGGACAAAGCTCAGTCCCGCCTTGATATTGTCGCGGAGACTGGGGAAGGCATCGGTCTGAATCGACTCGACAAAATCGGCGTAACGGCGCAGGATGATCTGGTCGTAGCCGTAGACATTGTCAAAATTGAAATCGGGCAGCATGCCCAGGTTGGCCAGGTCCAGGGCGGGATCACCCAGGCCAAAGGTGGTGGTGGCCACGCGGGCGTCGGGATCGTCCAGGCGCAGCAGGGCGGTCTCATCCTTCCACACCGGGAAAAGCGGACGGACCATATTGGTCGTCGTGTGGTAGTGCCATGCGAAAAAAAAGACTTCGGCAGCCACCATGCCGCCCATGAGCCAGCCGGCCCTGGACCAGTACCTCGCCGCGGCGAATATCAGCGCCGCCGCGGCGAAAAGCGTCGCGCAAGTGATCAGAGTGCCGGCCGCGTAAAGCCCGCTGGACCTGATGAATTGCGGCATTTCCAGACGTTCGCTTCCGATAACGGCGTCAGTGCCGCCGGTCGGATCGTATTTCTCCTCGATCGCCTTGAGCGTGTCGGCCCATGCGTGACCGCCGCTGGTGACATCGTGGCGCAGCCACATCGCCACACCCACTGCCAGCAAGGCCGCCGCCGCAATTGCTCCCACCGACCACCATGACACGCGGCGGCGCGGCAATGCGTCCAATCCCGCCCCGGCCAGCAGAGCCAGGAATATGGTCATCGGAATGAAGAATCGTGACGTGGCACGAAACGAAGCATAGAGCGGAACGCAGGTCGCCAAAAGCCTGAATAACCAGGGTATATAACGGCCCGAGGCTCCGATCGCGCAAATGAGCACCATGGCTGCCATGAACCGTCGATGCTCTTTTCGACCGCGGATGGCGCCGTAGACCGCCAGCACCAGTGCCCCGACACCGATGTAGCAATTTACTTCCCAGAAATTAGCGCGATTGAAATAAGCCGGATGCGTGTCATCCCAATTGATGATGTCGCCCCAGAAGTTGGCATCAAACAGGGTGATGAACATTCCCCGAGGCTCGGAACTGCTGCCCGCCATTTGCAGATCCAGGCCTTTGGAACGCAGGGTCTCCTGGTTGATGTCAAAAGTCGGCATCAGGTCCGCCGCCGACAGCAGCCCGGCCAGGGGATAGATCAACAGTGCCAGCAGTGCGATGGTGATAATCCGCCTGGAGGCGCTGTCCGGCCGCGCAGTGATTTCATAGGGGTCTGCGGGAAGACCGCTGGGGACCGGGGCCGGCCTGATCCACGCCAGCCAGACCATTGGCACCAATCGCAGCGCAGTGTAGATGCCAGCCAGAATGGCCCCATAAAATGTCAGTTGCGCCAGCCCGCCGAACACCGACATGCAGACAAAAAAGCTGCCCAGCAGCGCCCAGGACAAGCGCGGTTTCTCGAAGAGCTTGTCGATGGCCATGAAGATCATCGGCATCCACGCGATCGACGTCAGCACGCCATCGTGGCCGGAGAACAGTTGCAGCGTCGATGCCGCGCCCAGCGAGACGATCAACCCCGCGACAATCGAGCTGAATCCGCTGATCCCGCGCGAGCGGCTCCAGAACGACATGAACCAACCGGCCAGAAACACGTGCCCGGCGAGCATGATGTTGACCATCGTCGCCACCGGCAGCACGGCCAGCAGCCAGGCCACGGGATAGAAATAATTGCATTGGATGACCAGCGGTACGCCGGAATAAATGCGATCGAGCCACAGCGGAAAATGCCCGTGGCGGAATTGCTCGCCGATGTAGCTCATGAAGGGGGCGGAAATCGCCACCGTGTCGCCGGTTTGCGGGGCGCAGATATTGTTTCCGCCCTTGAGGAAAGCGTTGCCATAGAGGCTGGCGGTGACGGCCAGGAAGACAACGGCCGAGACCAGCGGAAAGGGAACGGTCTTCCACCACGGCTTGAGGCTGGGGAGGCGGTAGGGTCGAATTTTCGGCGTTGTGGTCATGTTCCGCGAGCCATCCGATTCTGGGGCCGCGCGGGGCCGCAACTGGTTCCGCGCAACCAATTTAGGCCGGCGGATTTCAGCGGCCGTGATCGGCTGGTCGGTCATTGTACGCCAATTGTCGCCAAACGCGAGAGCGCCGGCGTCCCTTCACGATTTACGATTCCCTGGCCCCGCACATTAGTGGCAGCGGACCACGCGACCGGCGCACGGCCGGCCGATATGTATCGGCCCGTGCAATGCGGCTCTGCACATGCCGGAAAACTCCGCCGCCCACTTGCCCGGCGGCGGGAGAAGCATAGACTGAAACCAGCGTGCTTATCGGACGCAGCACGACATCGGTGCGTATTGTGTGGTAGGGTGGTACACGGAGGTGCGTATGTGTGGAATCGTTGCGTATGTCGGGAGACGCCTGGCCCAGCCTGTTCTGATCGAAGGGCTTAAGCGATTGGAATACCGCGGCTACGATTCGGCGGGCATTGCTGTTATCGATGCCGCCAATCATCTCCATGTCCGCAAGGCCGTCGGCCGCATCAGTGTGCTGGAATCCTCTCTCGATGCAAAGAAACTGCCGGCCGCGCATATCGGCATGGCCCACACCCGCTGGGCGACACACGGCGCGCCCAATGAAGTGAACGCCCATCCCCACACGGACGACACCGGCCGGCTTGCTCTGGTCCATAACGGCGTCATCGAAAACTACGCCGCGCTCAAACAGTTTCTTATCGAACGCGGCCACAAATTCGTCACGCAGACCGACACCGAGGTGCTGGCCGTCCTCATCGGCGATCTTTACACGGAATTGAAGGCCAAGAACCATCTGCCGGCTGGAGCATCGCTCTTGCAGCGGGCCGTGCAGGCGGCGCTGCATGAAGTGGAGGGAACCTACGGCCTGGCGGTGGTCTGCAAGGATGAGCCGGATACACTGGTCGTCGCCCGCAAGGGCAGCCCGCTGATCCTGGGCGTAGGCAAGGATGAGTACATCGTGGCGTCCGATCCGGCCGCCATCGTCGAGCACACCACGCAGGCCATCTATCTCAACGACAACGAGATGGCCGTCATCCGCCCTGACAGCTTCCACACCACCACCATCGACGACATCGACACCAGCCCCGTCGTCAGCCAGTTGGAAAACAAGATCGAAGCATATGAGTTGGGGCAGTACGAACATTACATGCTCAAGGAGATTTTCGAGCAGCCGACGGCCATCCGGAACTGTCTGCGCGGCCGGGCCAATGAGCGGGAAGGCGCGATCATCCTGGGCGGACTTTCCTCGTACAGCCGGGAATTGATCCGCGCCCGCCGGTTTATTCTGACCGGGCAGGGGACGGCGTGGCATGCGGGCCTGGTCGGCGATTACCTGATGGAGGATCTGGCCAAGGTGGTTACGGAAACGACGTATGCCAGCGAATTCCGCTATCGCAATCCGATCGTTGAAGAAGGAACCGTCGTCGTTGCCATCAGCCAATCCGGCGAGACCGCCGATACTCTGGCCGCCCTGCGCGAAGCCAAGGAGAAAGGTGCCCTGTGCATCGGCGTGGTGAACGTGGTCGGCAGCACCATTGCCCGCGAAACCGGCGTCGGAATCTATCTCCACGCCGGCCCCGAAATCGGCGTCGCCAGTACCAAGGCCTTCACCTGCCAATGCGTGGTGCTCACGATGCTGGCGCTGTTCCTCGGCCGCCGTCGTTACATGAGCCAGGCGCAATGCGCCGAGATCATCGACGGCCTGGTCGGCGTTCCCGATCACATTCAGGAGGTTCTCAAGCACAGCGAGGAAATCCGCGACATCGCCCGGCGGTTCTGCGACCGCGAAAACTGGCTGTTTCTCGGCCGGGGATATCATTTCCCCGTCGCCCTGGAAGGCGCCCTGAAGATGAAGGAAATCAGCTACATTCACGCAGAGGGCATGCCGGCGGCGGAAATGAAACACGGACCGATCGCCCTGATCAACGAAGGCATGCCGGTGGTGTTCCTGGCGACGCGCGGACTGCAATATGAAAAGGTTCTGAGCAACATCGAAGAAGTGCGAGCCCGAGGCGGCCGGATCATTGCCGTGGCCACCGAGGGCGACACCGCCATCCGCCGGTTGTGCGAGCACGTGATTTATGTCCCCAACGTGGCCGAGCCGCTGCAACCGCTCTTGACGGTGGTGCCGCTGCAATTGCTGGCCTACCACGCGGCCGTGGCGCGCGGCTGCAACGTCGATAAGCCCAGGAATCTGGCAAAAAGCGTCACGGTTGAATAGCCGGACTACATCGGCTCCAGCTTGATCGTCTGGTCGTAGATGTTCAGCAGCTTGGCCTTGTCGAAGATCATCTCCGCCCGGGTGAGGCCGATGATGTCGTAGGTGTGCGTCAGTTCGATCGCGTCCACCGGGCAGGCTTCCTCGCACATGCCGCAATAGATGCAGCGCAATTCGTCGATGTCGAATTTGCGGGGATATTTTTCGCGGTCCGGCCAGGGGGATTCCTCGGCCTCGATGTGGATGCAATGGGCCGGGCAGGCCGTCGAGCACATGAAGCAGGCGACGCAGCGCACGCGGCCTTCCTCGTCCTTGTTCAGACGATGCACGCCGCGGTAGGTGCGAAAGGCCATGCCGCCTTTGTCGACCGGCAGGTCGTCGCGGCGCTCCTCGGGGTATTGAATCACCCGATCCGTCCCGCCCAGCACGCGCAGCAGATGCTTCATCGTCGTGCCCAGGCCCTTGAGAACCTGCGGCAGATAAAACTGATCGGCCAGCGTGAGCGTTGGCTCCTGCAGAACTTTGACGTCGGAATCTCTCATAACCAATCCGTGGCTAGTGTATTGATGCAATGGCCGGCGACGCCGAAACCGCCGGCTTGTTGAACCGGCTGTTGGCGACAGTGACGCGGCGGTTGGTGTCCGGGGCCGGCGGGATGAGACGGCTGACCAACAGGCTCAGGCCGCCGACGATCACATTGCCCGCCAGCAGCAACAGCGCCAGATCGCCGCCGACTTGCAGATTCGCGTCGCGGTGGTCGCCCACGATATAGATCGCGACGGCCGTCATCGCCAGCAGGGACAACGAGATCGGAATCAAACCCCGCCAGGCGAGCATCATGAGCTGGTCGAAGCGAAACCTCGGCAGGCTCCAGCGCACCCACATGAACACGAAGATGATGACCAGCGTCTTGACCAGGAAAACCGCGGTGCGCAAGACGCAGACGAGCAAACTGGCGGTGATTTGCGGATGGGCCGCGTCCGGGCCGCGCAGGCCGGGGAAATCCCAGCCGCCGAAAAACAGCGCCACGCACACGGCGCTGGTGGTGATCATGCCGGCGTATTCGGCCAGGAAGAACAAGGCAAACCGCATCGCGCTGTATTCGGTGTGGTAGCCGCCGACCAGTTCCTGTTCGCATTCAGCCAGATCGAACGGCGAGCGATTGGCCTCGGCGTGAATGCAGATGAGGAACATGACGAATGTGAGCGGCTGCGAGAAGATATTCCAGGCGGGAATGAAACCGAGCCAGTTGTGGGCCTGGCTGGCGACAAGATCGCCAAGGCTGAGCGTGCCGAAGGTCAGCACGATGCACAGCACCGCCAGAGCCAGCGGGATTTCGTAGGAGATCATGTTGGCGGTGGCGCGCAGGCCGCCGAGGAACGAGTATTTGTTGTTGCTGGCCCACCCACCGATCACCACGCCGTACACCCCCAGCGACAGCGTCGCCAGTACGAAAAGGATGCCGATATTCAGGTCCGCGATCTGGAAGGGATAGTGATAGGCGATGGTTGCGGTCGAGCCGTCGATCGAAAGATCGGGTTGGCCGTCGAGCGTGGCGCCGGCGGGCAAGGCGCTGCGCGCCGCCGCGGTCTTGGCGCCGTAAGCGGTTTGGTTGCGGACATCGACGGTCATCGTGGACGATTTGACGCCGCCCCAGGGCACGACGGCGATGCTTACCAGCACCGCGATCATCATCGATATCGGCGCCAGCGTGAACAAAATCCGATCCACGCCGCGCGGGCGATAATCTTCCTTGAACAGGAATTTCATCCCGTCGGCCATTGGCTGGCCCAGGCCCCAGAAATGAAACTGCGGCAGGAACGGCAGTCCGAAGCTGAAGCCCACGCGATTGGGCCCGATGCGGTCCTGAACCCATGATGCGGTCTTGCGCTCCAGCAGGATCATGTAGGCCACCATTCCCAGCACGACGGCCGGGATGATCAGCGTGATGTAAACCCACACGGGGATGTTGGATTCGATCCAATTGAGCATGACGATTTCCGGGAATTTTACAGTTCAATCAACTCCAGAGCCGGTGATTCGTGCGCGACAACCGGCGCGGTGCAGACGGCAAACGCGCCGCCCATCTCCGCTCGTACGGCCGCGGCATTGTATAACCCGGCACGGCCCAGCATTTGCTGATAAACGTCGCCCTCGCGAGCGGCGCCCTGCGGCGGTGGCAAGGCGGCGGAGAACGCCTGGATGCGGCCGGCATGGTTTTCCCAGCAGCCGTCTTTTTCCGCCCACGCCGCCGCCGGCAGAACAATTGACGCTCCCTCGGCCAGTTTGCTCGGCAGAATGTCCTGAACGACGCGGAATCCCTTGCTGATTCCCGGCGGCAGGGCGGGCAGCGTCCAGGCGGACAGATATCCGCCGACGATCCACGCGCCGGCCAGGGCGGCCACGTCCTTATCCTTTGCCTTGGCCGCCAGTTCATCGATGGTCATGTGCGGGCCGCCGAGCATATCGATGACCCTGCGAACCCCGGCCGAGTTGGGAACTTTTTCCGCCTTAATCGTGAATGTGACCTTGCCGGTCTGCGGGTTCTTGAACACGTCATCCGCCGCGGCTGTTGGGACCGGGCCGTTAACCAGCATCGCTTTGGGATCGATCGCCCGTAATGCCTTTCCCAGCAGATATGCTTCTTCACACGCCATCATCGGCGAGAGGATTGCACACAGGCACCCGGGGCCTTTGGTGGCCACCAGCGATTCAAATTCGGTAACAGCGGATTCCACAGCCTTACGGACGCTGACGGCGGCCTGCGTGCCGTATTGCATTCGCATCGCCTGGGCGAGGCGGTTGGGATCGCGCAGGATTTTGTGGCTGTATCGCGTATCGTCGCTGATCCACCACCCATTGGCCTCGGCGCAATATCGCGGCCGGATGCGCCACACCACGCCTTCGTTGTGATCCAACCAGATGTTTTCACCACCAGAGTCCACCGGCGAGATCGACGGCACCTGCTTGAGCAGCCAGACCCGCTGTTTGAACAGAAATTCCTTGTCCAAGAGCGCGCCGACCGGGCAGATATCGACGACATTGCCGGCCAGTTTGTTGTTCAGCGGCTGGCCGGGGAAGATCGTGATCTCTTCCTTGTGTCCGCGTCCATCGACCAGCAATTCGCCGGTGCCGGATATCTCGCGCGTGAAGCGGACGCACCGCGTACACATGATGCACCGGTCGGAATAGAGGTAGATATTCTGGCCGATGTCCTTCTTTGGCTTCTTGGCCTTGTCTTCCTCAAACCGGCTCTGGCTGCGGCCGTAGCGATAGGAATAATCCTGCAAATAGCACTCGCCGGCCTGATCGCAGACGGGGCAATCCAGCGGATGATTAACCAGCAGGTATTCCATGACCTGCTTCTGATTGGCGATGGCCTTTGGCGATCGGCTATGCACGACCATTCCCTCGCGCACCGGCGTCTGGCACGACGGCACAAGCTTGGGAATCCCCTCCACTTCGACCAGACACATCCGGCACGACGCGGGGATCGAAAGCCCCGGATGATAGCAGTAATACGGCACTTCATGGCCGGCATCGATGCAGGCTTGCAGGATGTTCTGACGATCCTTGCAGTCGATCAGCTTTCCATCAACGGTGATCTTGGGCATGGCGGGGAAATAGTATACGGAAGAAAGTGGATTGACCAGAGACAAGATGTCTCTGTTGTGGCATGCCGCGATCTCCCGCTACAATCCCCGCCTTATCGGCGACTCGATTTTCTCGACCAAAGGAGCAACCCCATGAACAGTGCCCGCAAATCCGCGGATCGCTCGTCCGGGCGGATCGCGCCCGCTGTCGCGCTTCGGCCTGCCCAATTTCTCGTTGCCGCCCTGCTCCTGGGGGCGCTGGCCGCGTACACAAAGGGCGCGGCGGCCACCGGACCGGCATCCACTCAGCCCGCGCCCAGCAAGGTGGGCGATACCTGGACCAATTCCATTGGGATGAAACTGGCTTACATCCCCGCCGGCACGTTTATCATGGGTAGCCCAGCGAGCGAGGCGGGCCGGGACGACGATGAAACCCAGCACAAGGTGACGCTGACCAAGGCCTTTCTGATGGGGACGACGCACGTGACGCGCGGGCAGTTCGCGGCATTTGTCAAGGATACCGGGTACAAGACGGACGCGCAAAAAGACGCCTGGGCCCTCGTATGTAACGGAGCGACCTTCGCCAAGGTGGACGGCGCATCGTGGCTCAAGCCGGGCTTCGACCAGGGCGACGATCATCCGGTCGTCGAGGTCAGTTGGAACGATGCGACGGCGTTCTGCGTTTGGATTAGCAAGAAGGAAGGGAAACATTACCGCCTGCCGACCGAGGCTGAATGGGAATACACCTGCCGCGCTGGAACGCAGACAGCATATCCGTGGGGAGACAACCCCGACGACGGCAAGGGGTGGGCCAATTGCGCGGATCAGACGTTGAAGCAGAAATTCCCGAAATTTCCCTTTGTGGCGTTCAATTGGACGGACGGTTTTGTCTTCACTTCACCGGTGGGCACGTTCAAACCCAACGCCTTTGGCCTTTACGACATGATCGGCAACGCGGACGAATGGTGCGCCGACTGGTATGGCAAATACCTGCCGGGCGACGCGACCGATCCACAGGGACCTAGCGCGGAAGCTGCGCCCAGAATCAATATCCCGCTGCTGAATTATAATGGCCCGGCTCGTGTTTTGCGGGGCGGGTCGTGGGTCAGCAATCCACTGAGCTGCCGGTCGGGCAATCGCGACAACAGCAGCCTGGGCAGTCGGGTCAACCTCTTCGGGTTCCGGGCGGCGCTGGATTTTGATTAACGCACGCGGGGTGGGGCGCGGGGCTTGGGGTTGACCTTTGGAGCCATTACCATCTCTGCAGCGTGCCGTGCGCCGCGATCTCGCATGCCCAAATCCTTCTACATCATCGACGGCCACTACCAGATCTACCGGGCCTATTTCGCGCCGTTCCGCGATCTGCAAAGCTCATCGGGCGAACCCACCAAGGCCACCTTCGTCTTCACGCAGGCGCTCATGTCCCTCATCGAAACGCGAAAGCCCGATTACCTCGCCATGGTCATCGACTCCGGCGAGGCGGCCGTGTTTCGGCTGGCTATTGATCCGCAATACAAGGCCAACCGGGAATCGCCGCCGGAGGATTTTCATCCGCAGATGGATCGCATCCTGCAAATCGTGCAGACGGCCGGGGTCAAGCTCTACGTCAAGCCGGGATTCGAGGCGGACGATTTGATGGCGACGATGGCGCGGCGGCTGAGCGAGATGGGCGATTTCGATGTCGTGCTGGTCTCCAAGGACAAAGACCTGCGCCAGGTGCTCCGGCCGGGCGTGCGGATGTACGATCTGCAAGCCGATAAGTTCACCGATGCCGATGCGATGCAATGCGAACTGGGCTATGCACCGGCGCAGGCGATCGAAATCCAGACCCTGACCGGCGACTCGACCGACAACGTCCGTGGCATTCCCGGCGTTGGACCGAAAACCGCCATCAAGCTCATCGCCCAATACGGGTCGGCCGAGGCGATTTACCAGCATCTTGACGAATTGACTCCGAAACTTCGCGAGAACTTTGTCCAGTCGCGCGAGCTGCTGGCCACGTCGCGCAAGCTGGTCACGCTCGATCAACACGTCGAGTTTGATTTCGATCCGGAGGCCTGCCGGTTTGATGGCCCCAACGTCGCGGCCCTGACGCCGATGTTGCAATCGCTTGGGTTCGTTCATCTGCTGGCGCGGTTCAACTCGGCGACTCCACCACCGTCCAAGCCATCCGCGCGTCGAATTGTCCCACCGGCGAAGCCGGCTGGCCATTTCGAGGAGAACCTGTTTGCCGGCATGGCAGTGGCGTCATCGGAGGATGAGTCATCAACCACCGATATCGCGCCGGCTGCGGATGATTCAGCCTCGACGAGCGAACCGGTCCCCGCGATCGACACGTCCCTGTTCGGATCAAACGGCGCAATTGCTGGCCCGCCGCCAATGACCAGCGAAACAGCCGACTATCGCGCCGTTCAAACGTTGGCGGATCTTCGTGCGTTCGTCGAGGAACTATCGAAACAGCCGCGATTCGCGTTCGATACCGAGACCGATGCCTTGGGCGCCATGCGATCCAATCTCGTCGGCATGAGCTTCAGTTGGAAAGAGAACACCGGCTGGTACATCCCGGTGCGCGGGCCGGAGGGGCAAGCGGTGATCGACCCGGCCGAGGTATTGCCGATGCTGTCGCCGATCCTGGAAAACCCGAGCATCGGCAAAATCGGGCACAACATCAAATACGACATCCTGTCGATGCGAGTGGCCGGCGTGAATGTGCGCGGCGTGGTCATGGACACGATGGTGGCCGCGTTTCTCCTTGAGCCCGGCCGTATGACCTTCGGCATCGACCGGCTGGCTCTGGACCTGCTCAATTTCCGCAAAATCCCCACCAGCGATCTGATCGGCAAGGGAAAGAACCAGATTTCGATGGACCGCGTCGATGTCGCCAGTGTGGCCCGCTATGCGGCCGAGGATGTCGATGTCTGCTGGCGGCTGGCCAACCTGCTTTCGCCGCGGCTGGATGCGATCCCGCCATTGCGACAGTTGCACGATACGTGGGAAACGCCGCTGGTCGATGTGCTGGCCGACATGGAGGCCAACGGCATCGCCGTCGATCCGGCCATCCTCAAGGAGCAGAGCGCGGTGCTTGGGCAGCGCATCGACGCGCTGCGCATACGCATCCACGAAGCCGCCGGCGGTGTTTTCAATATCGACTCACCCAAGCAGCTCGGCGATGTGCTGTTCAACCGGCTGAAACTCAAGAGCGTGAAATCGACCAAGACCGGCCAAAGTACGGACGTGGAAGTCCTTGATCGGCTGAGTGATCAGCATCCCGTTCCCAAGCTGGTGTTGGAATACCGAAGTCTGGTCAAACTCAAGAACACCTATCTGGATAATCTGACCGATTTCGTAAACCCGCGCACCGGGCGGATTCACGCCAGCTTCAATCAGACCGGCGCCGCCACCGGCCGGCTCAGTTGCAGCGACCCCAACCTGCAGAACATCCCCATCCGCACGGACGAGGGCCGGCGAATCCGCCTTGCGTTCGTGCCCGGCGATCCGTCGCGGAATGTGCTGCTGACGGCCGATTACAGCCAGATCGAATTGCGCATACTGGCGCATCTCTGCCGTGAGCCGGCGCTGATTCGCGCCTTCGAGGCCGATCAGGACATTCACGCCGCCGTCGCCGCCGAGGTGTTCGGCGTGGCCGTCGCCGATGTGTCAAAATCGCAACGCGCCCAGGCGAAGATCATCAACTTCGGCATTATCTACGGCGTCTCGGCCTCGGGGTTGGCCCGGCGCATCGAGGGCATGAACGTGGCATCCGCCCAGGCATTGATCGACGCCTACGACAAGCGGTTTCCTGCTGTGAAACAGTTCATGGACCAATGCGTCGTGCAGGCCAGAACGCAGGGTTTCGTGGAGACGATCATGGGCCGGCGCAGACCCATCCCCGAAGTGAATAGCGGCACGCTCTCGATCCGCCGCATGGGCGAGCGCATGGCCATCAACAGCGTGGTGCAGGGTTCGGCGGCAGACTTGATCAAGATGGCGATGGTGAATATCCACCGGCTCATCGTGAACGAGCATCGCCCCTCAAAACTGCTGGTGCAGGTGCATGATGAACTGGTTTTTGAAACGCCGACGGATGCCGTCGAATCGGAAAGCCAGTTCATCCAGAGGGAGATGACCGGCGCGATGACGCTGGCGGTTCCGCTGAAAGTGTCGCTGGGGTCGGGGCATAACTGGCAGGAAGTGAAGTAGGCGTCGCAATGAAAAAGCCCACGGATCAGGAATCCGTGGGCTTTTCGAATCTGAAATTGTCAGGCGAATGCGAGCGGGTTTCTTTCGCTCAATACATACCGCCCATGCCGCCCATTCCACCCATGCCGCCGCCTGGGGCGCCGGCGGGTTCGGGCTTGTCTTCCTTGATCTCGCTGACGATTGCATCCGTAGTTAGCAGCAATCCGGCGATGCTCGCGGCGTTCTGCAAGGCGGAGCGCTCGACCTTGGTAGGGACGATGACGCCCATCTGCAGCAGGTCGCCGTACTCGTGAGTCAGGGCGTTGTAGCCGAAGTTCGCGGATGTGCTTTCCTTGACCTTCTGCGCCACGACCGAGCCGTCCACGCCGGCGTTTTCGGCGATCTGTTTGATCGGGGCCTCGACAGCCCGGCGTACGATGTCAGCGCCAATTCGCTGGTCGTCGTTGGCGGCTTTCTTGCGCAGGCTGTCCAGAACCTTGGCGGCCGCCCGAATGACGGCCACGCCGCCGCCGGGAAGGATGCCTTCCTCAACCGCGGCGCGACAGGCATGAAGGGCGTCCTCGACGCGGGCCTTCTTTTCCTTCATCGCCACTTCGGTGGCCGCGCCGACGTTGATCTGCGCAACGCCGCCGGCCAGCTTGGCCAGGCGTTCCTGCAGCTTCTCTTTGTCGTAATCGCTGGTGGTGTTCTCGATCTCGGTCTTGATCTGCTCGATGCGGCCCTTGATCGCCTTTTCGGCGCCAGCGCCTTCGATGATCGTGGTATTGTCCTTGTCGATGCGGATCTTCTTGGCTTTGCCAAGCTGGTTCAGTTCCACGTTCTCCAGCTTGATGCCCAGTTCTTCAAAGACGGCCGTGCCGCCGGTCACGATCGCGATGTCTTCCAGCATCGACTTGCGGCGGTCGCCGAAGCCGGGGGCCTTGACGGCCGCGACCTTCAGCGTGCCGCGAAGCTTGTTGACGACCAGGGTTGCCAGAGCTTCGCCATCGACGTCTTCGGCGATGATCAGAAGCGGCTTGCCCTGATCGGCGGCCTTGGAGAGGACGGGCACGAGGTCGCGGGCGCTGCTGATTTTCTTCTCGAAGATCAGGACATAGGCGTCATCGAGCACGGCCTCGGAGGCTGCGGCGTCGGTGACGAAATGCGGCGAGAGATAGCCCTTGTCAAACTGCATGCCTTCGACGAGTTCGACGGTGGTTTCCAGGCTCTTACCTTCCTCGACGGTGATGACGCCGTCCTTGCCGACTTTGTCCATCGCGTCGGCGATCATCTTGCCGATGACCTCGTCCTGATTGGCGCTGGAGGTGCCGACCTGGGCGATTTCCTTGGAGCTGTCGACCTTCTTGCTCATCTTCTTCAGTTCGTCCACGATGGCCTCGACGGCCAACTGGATTCCGCGCTGAATCTGGGTTGGATTGGCGCCGCTGGTCACGTTGCGCATGCCTTCGGCGAAGATGGCTTCGGCGTAGACGGTGGCGGTGGTGGTTCCGTCGCCGGCGATGGTGCTGGTCTTGCTGGCGACCTCCTTGACCATCTGGGCGCCCATGTTTTCAAAGGAGTCGTCCAGTTCGATCTCCTTGGCGACGGTGACGCCGTCCTTGGTGACGGTGGGGGACCCGAACGATTTTTCGATGACGACGTTTCGACCCGACGGGCCGAGCGTGACCTTGACCGCCCGGGCGAGCTTCCGCACGCCGCGAAGGATCGATTCGCGGGCCTGCTGGTCGAATTCAATGCGCTTTGCTGCCATGTTCGTTTACTCCTGCTGTTGATTGTGAGGTTAAGGGCCGTCGAGGCATCCGCCTCGCACCGAGCCGGGCCGGATGCGCGGCCTAGCTCTCGACCACAGCCAGAACATCGTCCTCGCTCATGATCATGAGTTCCTCGCCGTCGACCTTGATTTCGGTTCCGGCATAGCTGGCGAAGATGACCTCGTCGCCTTTCTTGACGTTGAAGCTGGCGCGTTCGCCGTTATCGAGGCGCTTGCCGTCGCCGATGGCGAGGACTTTCCCTCGCTTGGGCTTTTCCTTGGCGGTGTCGGGGAGGACAATCCCGCTCTTGGTCTTGCTTTCCGCCTCGACACGCTTGACGAGAATCTTATCTCCCAGAGGACGCAACTTGGCCATGATCTGACTCCTTACAATGAGGTTAATTGATCGTTTCGGAAACTATCCTTCGCCGTGAAGATGGGGCCAGCGGTTTTCGTGGTAGCGACGCAGCACCCGAGCCAGGGCGTCCAGCAACTGGTTGAAATCAACCGGCTTGCCCAGAACGCTGAACACGCGCATGCCCAGCGCTTCCTGAAGCAACTGAGTGCTCAAATGGTTCGCTAGCAAAATGGCCGGCGGGGCGCTGGGCAGTTGCTGCATGCGCCGAATCACCTGCATGCCGCCCAGGACGGGCATCTGCGCGTCGAGTACGGCCACATGAACCCGCGACGATTCGATGAGATCCAGCGCCTCGCGACCACTGCGAGCAGATACGGTCTGCACGCCCTGCGGCATAAGCAGATCGCGCACCGTCTGATGCCAACCTTCCAGTTCGTTGGCCAGCAACACCGTGAATCGTCCTTGTTCGGTCAACACCATAAACGTGCCCGCAGCCCAAAGCCGTTGGCTCCGGCCGTGCTATTAACAACCGCCGTGCCGAAGCGGCTGGGGAATCGCACGATTTGTTCGCGGTATAAAAGGTTAATTGACATAGAGTTATGGATCGTGTGGATTTGGGGAATCATAGAACGGCCTTCCGGCGGGCTCCAAATGCCTGCCAATCACGGCGGCAACGATAGGCGATCTGCCAGAGTGACAGACGAACGGGGGCGGGCTATCTCCGCGTTTATTGCCGCCAAGATGGAATCGCGACTCGAGTTCGTGACCGAAATCGTGAAATATTCTATTGACTCCAGTCGGTCGATTTCCGATACTGGTTGCGCGACCAAGACAGCCCCTTCGGGGACTGGCGCACTTATCGTGCCTTGGCCGTTTTTTTATGGCCATGATTTTCGGCTGACTATTCGAGACTCGATGCGGATCACCTCCTCGGGGACGTTCCGATAGAGGACATTGGTGCAAACGTCAGCAAGCTGCAGCAGCGTTGATGTGTGCGAGGGCAGGAAGAACGTGCCCTCAATGATCCGACGTGAATCCAGGAATTGCGAAAAATTGCGCAGGTAGTTCTGAAAATACCGCAGTTCATCATCCGCTTTTGCCTCTACGCTATCGAGGATCACTGCGCCGGTGCGATCCTTTTGATGCAATAGATAGTCATTGAACCGCTCGAGCAGCAATTCAAGCGATCGAACGGCGGGTCTCGTGAAGCGCGGTCGCTGCGTCGTGTCGATCTTGGTCTTGTCGATGACGACACAGACAATGGACACGTCCATTTCGCGATTGATCGTGTCCAGCAGATCCAGCAGAAAGTGTTTTCTATCCGCCGGCGGCCAGCCTGTGAAAGCGCCTGTTCCAGTCCGGATATGGTTGGCCTTGATTTCGCTGTCCCATTTCAGAAACCGAGATTCCTTGAACTGGCAGATTCTCTGATCCACGCCGCACCATTTCCATGAATGGACGATTACGCCGGCTCGCGCAAAGTACGGCGTGGGGCCTCCGGTATTTGGAAACGGCGTTCCCGGCGATGGATAACCGTTGTCGCCCGATTCATCGACGTACATGAGGTGCATTTGGTACTCCGGAAATCTCCGTCGCGCCTCGATGTGCTTTCACTTCGGCATCTCCCGCCCAATGATCTGGTAGCGGAGCATCGATAACGCCGTCAGGGCGGACCGCAGGCGGACCTGGTCCCGGCTGCCGGGGAAATGGAATGTGCTGGCGCGCGAACCTTCGAGGCTTGCCAATGCAATGCAGACTGTGCCGACAGGCTTCTCCGGTGTGCCGCCATCGGGGCCGGCAATGCCGCTGATGCTCAGGGCGTAATCGGCGCCAGCGATTTTCCGGGCGGCATCGGCCATGGCGACGACAACCTGCTCGCTTACGGCGCCGTATTGTTCTATCAGATCGACCGGCACGCCGAGCCAGTCGCGTTTGGCCTCGTTGGCGTATGTGACCCACCCGCCGCGCACATACCGGCTTGAGCCGGGTACGTCCGTCAGAAGTTTGGCGAGCAAGCCGCCGGTGCAGCTTTCGGCCGTGACGACTTGCGCGGGATGATCGGGGTTCTTCGTCAGCAATGAGCCGACGGCAGACGCCAGCGAATCGTCGTCTTCGCCGAAGACAATGTCGCCCAAGACAGCCCGGCAGGCCGCCGTGGTCTCATCAAGCATCGCCCGGGCGTGCTCGGTCGATGACCCGCTGGAATTGATGCGGACGCTCACCAGGCCGCTAGAGACGGTGGTGCCGACGCTGGGATTCCGCGATCGGTCCATCAGTTGCCCCAGTTGTTGGCCCATGAGACTTTCACCGACGCCGAACGTGTTGAGCATGCGCGACAGAATAACGGCACCGCCCGACGCCCGTGCAATGTGCGGGATGGCCGACAAATCGAGCATCGCCTTCATTTCCGCGGGCACGCCGGGCACCACATAAACCTGGCATGTCTGTCCGTCGGCCCGGGCCAGTTTCGCCGCGATGCCCGCCGCCGTGCCGCAGGTGTTGCTGATGCACTCCGCTCCGCGCGGGATCATGGCCTGGATGCGATTGCTCTCCGGCATAGGCCGGCCGCGATCCCGAAAAAAACGCTCCATCGCCGCCAGCCACCCCGGGTTCAATTCCATGTCGACATTCATCGCCGCGGCCAGTGCCTGTCGGGTCACATCATCGGCCGTCGGGCCAAGGCCGCCGCTGATGACCAGCAGATCGCAACGCGGCACGGCCGTCTTGATCGCGGCGGTTATCGCATCAAGCTGATCGGCGACGGTCACGTGCTGAATCACGCGGGCGCCGACTCCCGCCAGCCGGCGGCTGATCCAGGCGGAATTGGTATCGACGGTCTGCCCCAGCACCAGCTCGTCGCCGATCGACATGATGATGGCGTTCATGCGGTGATTTCCGTTCCCAGGGGCCGTTTGAATTTCTCCCGGTCGAGTATCGCCTCGATGTGATCGATCGACGCCGACAATCGCCGCCGCCGGGCATCGTCAACCTCCGCCTGGCCGTAGCGGATTCGATAATAAACCAGCGTCAGGCGATGAATGTCCTGATAGATGCCCGGCGGCAGGAACCAGAGCGAGCGGCTGAATTCCAGGGGCGTCATCTGCGGCTGGCGGAGTATGCCATTGCGCGCCAGCAGGACGATCATCCGATCGTAAAAGGCAAGCTGCCGGACCAGACGCTGTTGATCCGACCGCTCCAGGCCGTCAATGCCAACGCGGCGGGCGCGGCGGCGGAGGCGCACCGCCTCGACGATGTACCCGACGATCGCCACGACGACCAGCAACGACATCGTGAGGATCACGCCGACCAGCAGCGTTGGCGAAATGAGCCACGTCCAGGGATTCTCCGAGCGTGTCAGGAAATCGAAGAGCGATCGTATTGCCTCGGCGGCCGCGTGCAGCCGGGTCACGATGCCCGAGACCAATTCGTGCCGCGCCGGCTGGTCGTAGGTGACCACGGCGGTGGCCCACTGGTAGTTGAGCAGATCCAGGAACTGCATGATTCGCGCCGAGAGGGATGTGTTTATCAGGGCTTTTTCGTCGCCGCTGGTCGCATCGAATCTCGTCCAGACCTGCGATCCCTGGGCATCGGTCAGGAGCACTTCGGTCCAGGCGTGGGCATCCGATTCGCGCACGACGTAATATCCGCCGACCGGGCTGAATTCATCGCAGCGGTATCCGAAGACCATGCGGGCGCGCAACCCGACGCTCTGGCACATCAGCGTCATCGCCGAGGCGAAAAATTCGCAATAACCGCGCCGGGTTTCGGTCAGGAAGACGACAATCGGATCGCGGCCTTTGAGCATCTTGTCCTGGTCGGACATGTCCAGCGTGTAATGAAAGTTGTTCTTGTTGTGCAGATAGCTCTGGAAGTTCTGGGCGATGTATGTCCCGACATTCGGTCCGATTTCCGGATCGAGGGACGGCTGGCCCGATTCGTACAGTTGGGCCAGATTGACCCCGTTGTGATCGACTCCGCAGACCGTCGGATCGTGTGCCAGGTCGCGGATCTTCGGATCGATCAGCGAGTGATACGTCGGTTGCGTGGCCGCGTTGCGATTCTCCGGCGAGTCCGACTCCGGCAGGGTCAAAGTGACGCGCGGATCAAAGGTCACGGTGTACGTCAGCGGCCAGTTGATCGGCACGTTGCAACGCGCCGTCCAATCGACCGAGTAAAAGCTCACGCGCGGGATCGGACTGATGGTGCTGCTGGCGGTCCAGACAAGCGGCCGGCCCGGCGTGAGAAGGACGTTCGTGCCAGTCGGCGCCAGCGCCACCGTGCAGGAGTTCAGCGTGGACGTGTCGGCATTGAGCTTGTCGGTGCGATACCAGGCGTTCACTGGCGTGCTGCCGAGCGTCACGGTGTGCGTGGCCGATCTGGCCGAGTCATGACCCGCCTCCCATGTCCAGGGACGGCGGGTGGTGGAGTTACCGGCGTAGGCGTCCACGGTCTTGCCGCGGAGCCAAAGCGCCTGCTCCCCGTTGGCCGGTTTGTCGTTGAGCGTCACTTTCACGCGGGCCACGATTTCGGTGTCCTGCGACACGCGGACCATTTGTTCGACCTGTGACTGGTCGTCCAGGCCGGTCACCGGATCGGCCACCTGCGCCACTTGCGGCGACCCGAGCATTTGCGCCGCCAGGCCGCGGGGGAAGAATATGAAAACCGCCACGCCGATCACCGCCGACACCACCATCAGGAAAGCCATCACCCGGTTGACGGACCGGCGGAATTGCCGTTTGTCGGCCGGCGTGGGCGGTGGCGAGGTCGCCGTCGCAACCGGCCGTCCCATCGCCGCCGCTGTCGCCTCGAACTCCGTCTTCTGATAGAGGGCCAGACTTACGAAAAGTGCCAGCACCAGATAACTTGCCATCGTCAGCGCGAACCAGAGGCTGGATGTCATGATCGCGCCGGAGACCACCAGCAGGACGTTGAGGATCAGCGCCTGCGCCACGTCACGGTCGCCGCGCTGCTCGTACAGCTTCACCAGCAGCAGCAGCATCAGGAAATCGGCTACCACGGTGAATATGGTGGCCCGCTCGCTCAAGAGCATTATGACCGCCGCCAGGAATGCGATGACCGTGATCGCGGTCGAGAAAAACCGCGGCATCGGGATGAACCGGCCGGTGAACACCAGAACCGCATTCAGCAACATCACCACGGCCATGATCATCCACGTGAGCGGCATTTCGGCGGCCCAGCAATAGGCGCTGACTCCCAGCAGCAGCAGGAAGTAGAACAGCGGGCGGAAATGGCGAAGGTCGTTCATGGCTGCATGCCCGCAAAGTCGATCGAGGGGTCAAAATGAAACCAACCGGCGGCTTCGGGCGAGCCGGACTGGACCACGATCATCGCGCCGCGCACGCGATCGGCCAGGTGCATCTCGACGCGCCGCGATGTCACCAGCACCGCCGTCGTCACGCCGCCGGTGAGATCGCGAGCCACTTCGATAAGCCGCTCTGCCGGTTGATCGGTGTTTGGCGGCAGGCGGGCCAGGGCCGCCAGCAGATCCTGGCGATGCCGCTTGCCGCGTGTCGGCGCGACCAGCAGCCAGTCGTCGCCGCGCTTCGGGCGAGGCGAGCCGCTCGACGGCATCGGCGCCGCCGCGCCCACCGACATGCCCCGCTCCAGCGCCGCATGGGCCAGCGATGCCGCCATCGCGATCGTGCGCTCGACGCTGGCCGCATCCGCTGCGTCCGGACCCAACTGCGTGTCGACCAGCACGACGATTCGCGGCGGAGAAACCTGTGTCATCTCGCGCGACACCAGCACCCCGGTGCGGGCGCTGCGGCGCCAGTAAATCCAGCGCGGGTTCTGACCTGTGCGATATTCATGCACGCCGTAAAACTCGTCCTGGCCGCCGCCGCGTGGACGGACGCTGGCCCCCGAGGCGTCGGCCGACCGGCACATCTTCAGAAGCCGTTCGTCCACCCGGCCCAGAGCCGGGAAGACCACCATCGAATGCCGCTGCTCGACCATCCGCACCCGCCGGGCAAATCCCAGCGGATAGCCGGTGTTCAGTTCCAGCTTGTCCAGTTTCAACACCCCGCGCCGCCGCGGAATCACCTCGATCGCGATCGACGTCCGCCCGCGCGGCGCCAGATGGGCCAGATACGCCAGCGGCCTGCGAACGAACGCCGTGCCGCAACTGGCCTCCCCGATGCGGATCGACATCGTCGGCCAGAACCGCTTGCCGTTCTCGCATTCATACACCAGCGACGCGGCCTGGCCTGCCACCATCTGACCCGGCAGCACGCGTGTGACTGACAACTTCTTCATCACCAGTGAACTCAACACGCCGCTGGCCAATAGCACGCCCAGGGTCAGCCCGAACACCGCGAACAGCAGATTCGCCTGCGTATTGGTCGCCGCGACTCCCATGAACAGCGACAGCCCCACGTATGTCCACCCCGACCGCGTCAGCGTCCGCCGCGGCTCTCTCAGCGATGGCAGCAATCGGCGAATCCAATACCGAGAGGCCGGTGCATCAGCCAAGTCACCCGGCGGCATGGTTTGAGCAGTCCGCGTCACGATGCATGTCCGTTCATGATCGTCAGCCCCCAACAGGCAACTCACCGAGGCGCCGGCACGCGGCGGAGGATGGCTTCCAGGACGTGCTGCGACCCGTTGCCGTCGCCGTTTTGCAGATACGTCTTTCCCATCACGCGATGTCCGCAGCAGGAGATAAACAGACCTTTCACGTCGTCGGGAATGACGTAATCCCGCCCGCGCACCATCGCCGCCGCCTGTGACGCCTGCGTCAGCGCCAGCCCGCCGCGCGGCGAAACGCCCAGATGCAGATGCTCGTCTTTCCGCGTCGCCTCCAGCAGGTCCAGAATGTACGCCAGGATCGATGGGTCCAGCCTCACGCGCGGAACACGATCCTGCAAATCCACCACCTCCATCGCCGTCAGCACCGGCGTCAGCGTCTCCAGTGCCGTCCGACCCGGCTGCGTCAGCAGAATCCGCTCCTCGCCGGCCCGATCCGGATATCCCACCGACACTTTCAACAGGAACCGGTCAAGCTGGTTCTCCGGAAGATAATAGGTTCCTTCAAACTCGAACGGATTCTGCGTCGCCAAAACCATGAACGGCCGGGTGAGGTGCAGCGTCTGCGAATCGACGCTGATCTGCTCCTCGCTCATCGCCTCCAGCAGGGCCGATTGCGTGCGCGGGGTGGTGCGGTTGATCTCATCGGCCAGGACGATATTGGCGAAAATCGGCCCCGGCTTGAACTCGAACGACTGCGCCTGCGGATTGAACACCGAAACGCCCAGCACATCGCTGGGCAACAAATCCGGCGTCAATTGAATCCGGCTGAACTTGCAGGCGATGCTCTTTGCCAGCGCCCGCGCCAGCACCGTCTTGCCGACGCCGGGCACATCCTCGATAAGCACATGCCCGCGCGCCAGCAGCCCGACGATCAGCAGATCGACCGCCTCGACGCTGCCGAAATAAACCGTCTGAATGCTCCGCCGCAGCCGCTCTATCGGATCGTTCGTCACACAACACCATGTCGCAGGTCACATTGGGTCATCAACGCACGGACGGCCGGATTGTACCAACCGCGCCCGCCGGCCGCACGTGCGGCCCACGCCGCCTTTCGCGATGGGTTCGTAAATCAATCGGCGGCCTTCTCTTTCCCCGTCTCCCCGCGTACAGGGAGAGGGGACAAGAGGCAAGCCGCCGATTGAGTCACGCATGCTGCAAAATTCCAGTAGGGTCCGCACCGCGGACCATTCTGTCCGTCGTCGAAGGTCAAGGTCCGCAATGCGGACCCTACAATCGTGGTCCTATTGGAATGTAATGCGGATCACCCTCGCGGCGATGCAGATGAAGATTGCGGCCAGCACATAAAGCGCGACCGCACCCCACCCCATCGGTAGCCGCATCGCGGCCACCGCCATAAGACAGACAATCGCCGCGACGGCGCTGACTACGGAACTGAAAAGAAGATACACCCTCCACGCGACGGGAATCCTGGGCTGTGGCTCCAAGTTCGGCGTCTCGTAATCAAGTTTGTGCAACTCAGCCATTCGCACCGCCCGCACCGGGTCGCAGGTCACATTGGGTCATCAACGCACCGAGGGCCGGATTGCACCAATTGCGACGACGGGCCGCACGCGCAAGTTAATCGCGCGCCGCGTCTTTTCACCGACCCAGCTTGCCGAATGCTGCCACGCCGCGCCAAGAAAAAAGAACGCCAAGAGCCGCGAAGAGCAACCCGCCGTCTATTGCGCCCCAAAATAGCCCGGAAGAAACAAGCACAAAGCACGTTGCAAAACATATCACCGCAGCGGCGGCGAAGACCACCCCGCGAATTGTCGTCGCGATCTTGTGATTCTCCGCGGGCGCAGGTTTGGGTGATTCGTAATCGAGATTGACCGGACGATCCCTGCCGGATCCCCTATTGGCTGTCATAGTCGATATTGTATATCGAATTATCCGCCGACAAAAACCCTGTCCCCGGCGCGACCTTGGCGATTTGCG
>CAYQTE010000009.1:0-2987 GCA_964420285.1 uncultured Tepidisphaeraceae bacterium | reverse complement strand
ATCGAATTATCCGCCGACAAAAACCCTGTCCCCGGCGCGACCTTGGCGATTTGCGTCGGCGTCGTGTTCGTATACCGCGTCCAGAGCGTCTCGGCGTGGCCATCGGCGAACGCGACGTTCGTCCCGCCGCGGTGGCGGAAGCCCTGCGTGCCGGCCGCCTGGTTCTTGAACGCCTGGTCCGTCACGCCCCCGATCGTCGGCGGAAAGGGCGCGCGCATGAACTTATCCGCCCCGGCCGCGTATTGACCGTCGCCGAACAGGGCGCACCTGGACGGATATTTCACCTGGCTCTGCTTGGCCGGCGCGACTACAAACTCGCCCTGGCCGTGGCCGATGTAGCTTGTATTGTAATTATATCCCGTATACGGATCGGCCCCGGCGTTGCTCGCTCCGTCGAACGACGGACATTGTTGCACCGCCGCGCTGGTCTGACCCTGCCACAGCAATCCCGGCACTACCGAGTGCGCGCCGGTGGTGATATTGGTGATCGTCGTGAAATCCCAAGCGTAAGCGGTGACCAGCGGCGATTGAAACGTCGAATACTGGGCGCTCGGATACGATCCATTATTCGCATCGACATACTCATTGGCGGCCACGACCAACTGCCGCAGATTGCTGAGGCATTGAAGGGTCTGTGCGTCCGCTCGCGCGGTGTTGAGCGCCGGCAGCAGGATGGCGATCAGCACGGTCACAATGCCGATCACGACGAGCAATTCGACCAGAGTGAATCCGCCGCGGTGAAGCCAGCCTGTCCTTCCGACTACAATTGTAGAACTCTGCGCCTCTGCGCCTCTGCGAGGGATAATCTTCTCTCGCACGGCGGTGAAGGAAGCATATCCCTCGCAGAGGCGCAGAGGCGCAGAGGTTGGATCAGAAAAGCTCATTGGCCTGCAATTCCCCCCCATGGGCTCGCCGTTCGACAACCTCTTGCCAGGCGATTATTTCGCAACCGCCGGCCGGCCGCGCCGTGATCTGCGGGCCAATATCATCAATCCGCAAACGGCCAGCAGGGACGCCGCGCATGGCTCGGGCACCAGACCCGGATTGGTTTCATTGATGGCCACCGCTTCCAATCCAAGCTGGCTGACCCCATCGTCGGGCACCTGAAATTCGATGTAGTTCACGCCGCTCAGTCCCGTCCCGCCCAGGCTCAACCACGTCCCGCCCGCCGAGCCGTCCAGCGACGCTTCGATCTCCGCATAATTCTCTCCGTTAAATGTGCTGAGCGACCCGGCGAACGGTTTTCCAAAATCCGCCTCAGCGGCGCCGGCCGGAATCGTCACCTCGTCCGACGGCGTCGTGGTCAGGCTCGCATTATTCGAATAAAAATCGGTCGGGATTGTCATTGCGATCGGATTGCCGCTGTTAAGCGCCACCCAATGCGTGCCGTCCTTGCCGACTTGCACAACCGCATTGTTCGGGTAGGAAAAAAGATCGGCCGGATTGTCGGCGACGCCTGCCGGCCAGTTGCTGTCGGTCAACCCGACGTTGGTGAACACGCCGATGTCCAGGCCGCTGGTGGGTGTAATCGTCGTGGGAAATTCCAGTTCGATGTAGCCGCCGGAACCGACCACTACCAGTTGATCGTAATCAAATGCCGGATTGAACGGCGTCACGACGCTGGGAAATCCAAAGTCGGTGCCCGTGTACCCGGTTGGCAAGGTCACCGCCGCCGAAACATCCTGATAACCCGGATCGATCGACGCCGAATTGGCCAGATCGTACGCCAGGACGCTCGACGCGAACGTTGTTGCCCATGCCGCCGGCGCCAGCGCCAGTACAGTTCCCGCCCCAATGCACCAAACACGCAGATCACGAATCGCGGACATACCATCGCTCCTGTGCCGTCTCGCGGGCACGATTGCGTTGAATTCTGGTGTGTCGCGATGGGGAATTGATGACCGGAACAAGAGCGCCCGTAACATGGCCGGTTTAGCAACGGCCCGCAAATGGCATTGCAAGACCGCGCCGAGGCGCTGTGTGCCGGACCGTCCCGAATCGCGAGGACCAGACCGATCAACCCGGCACATCGCCGGGCAAATGTCTCGGGCCGGTCTTCTGACTCAGGACGATCGTTCTGCGGTTTCCTTCCCATCGGCCGGTGGCCAACAGTGAAAACCGCGATCACAAAGTCCATTACAGCGGCGCGTCCGTGGCGGAATTTCACCGCCTTCCCAGTGCCGCCAGATTCAACCGGCGGCACGCGCCCAAGACGGAAACGACAATAGCGGCGGCAGCGCGGATTGCAATAGGATGAAAATACCTCGCGCAACAGAAAATGAAACCCGCCCCGATCAGTGCGGGCCGCCCTTGCGGGGGTTCTCCGTTCCGCATTCCGGACACCGCTCAGGACTGGCGCGCAGGTCGTAACCGCATATGGCGCAGAACGTGCCATCAACAGTTTTGCGTGGCCATAGTCGATAGCACCGCCACACCGGCAGCACCGGGAACACCATCGCTAGGAACCAATACGGCGTATACAGCTCGACCTCCCAAGACCGCGTACACTGAATGCCCCACACCATCTCGTTGGGCGATTTGCCGCAGTAAAAGCGGAATCCGTCCTGCCGCTGAAGCTCAATATCAGTCGGATCGGTCGGATTCGGCGGTCCCGAGATATACCTAGGGTCTGTCCCCAGGTATTTCTGATTGCCTTGGCCAGCACATCGCAGAAAGTCGAAATGCAGTTCGTGGTCTATCGACACAAATTCAATATATAGTAGCCTCGTCTCATTGTTGACCGCATACAGACGCGAACAATCCACCATTTCCCAGGCCCAATAGCTTCGGACCCACAGCACCACGGTCGCGACAAAAAAGAGCAGGCATAGCCCCGCAAGCGCATTGAGCAGCCATCGGCCGATGCGTTTCATTTGCTGACATTGTACCGGTGATTGTCCCCCGTTTCATCCCGGCAATGCAGATCGAATTTCTCACGGCGGATTCGCGTCCTACGAGTTATCGAAAGAAGAAATAAAACCGCCAAG
>CAYQTE010000008.1:15099-102105 GCA_964420285.1 uncultured Tepidisphaeraceae bacterium | reverse complement strand
GCTGGTTCTGGACTCCTCCGGCGACCTCTTCGGCACGACCTATGCGGGTGGCACCGCGGGATATGGCACCGTCTTCGAGATCGCATACGCAAGTGGGGTCATCACCACGTTGGCCACACTCAACAGCGCCACCGGTGAAAACCCATATATGGCTGCCTTGGCCATGGACTCCTCCGGCAGCCTCTATGGCACGGCCGAGAACGGCGGCGGCAACGGCAATGGCACAGTCTTTGAACTGTCTCGCGTGACGCTTACATCTACCGCCGTCACCTCCAACAACGCCTCGCCTGTCTACGGCCAGGCTGTCACGTTTACGGCGACGGTCACGCCCGGCAGCGGCGAGACTGGAACCGTGCAGTTCCAGATCGACGGCGCAAATGCCGGCACCCCGGTGCCCCTCAGCGGCAACACCGCTGCCTTTACGATCTCGACGCTGAGCGGCGGCACCCATTCAATCACGGCGGTCTACAGTGGTGATGCCAACTTCGCGGGCAGCACCTCACCGACCTACACGCAAAATGTAACGATCGCCACAACCACTGCCGTCACGTCCAACAATGCCTCGCCCACTTTTGGCCAGAGCGTCACTTTCACCGCGACGGTCACCCCCTCCAGCGGCAGCGGTGAAACTGGCGCGGTGCAGTTCCAGATCGACGGCGCTAATGCCGGCGGCCCGGTGTCCCTCAGCGGCAATACCGCAGCCCTTGCAACAACGGCGCTCGGCGTCGGCACGCACTCGATCGTGGCGGTCTATAGCGGCGACAGCAATTTTGTAGCCAGCACCAGTCCGACTTTTGCGCAAAACGTCGCCCAGGCCGCCACGACCGTCGTCGTTACATCCAGGAACATCGGAGCCACTCACGGCCAGTCGGTGACCTTTATAGCAATGGTAACTCCTGCCAGCGGCGTTGGGCCAACCGGCACTGTGCAGTTCCAGATCGACGGCAGCTCTGTGGGCGGCCCCGTCGCCGTCGTGAATAGTAGCGCTGCCTATACGACTGCGACACTGAGCATCGGCAGCCATTCAGTCGTGGCCATCTACGGTGGTGATGCCAACTTCACAGGCAGCACTTCACCGATCTGCACACAGAACGTCGCGATAGCCCCCACCGTCACGACCGTCACATCCAACAACGCCTCGCCCGTCTACGGCCTGCCTATCACGTTCACGGCAACGGTAGTTTCCAACAGCGGCAGCGGGGAAACAGGCACGGTGCAGTTCCAGATCGACGGCGCCAACGTTGGCGGCCCGGTTGCGCTCAACGGCAATACCGCCACCTATGCGACCGCGACGCTCAGTGCCGGCACGCATTCCATCACGGCCGTCTATAGCGGCGACGCCAACTTCGCCGCCAGCACTTCGCAGGCCTACACACAAGAGGTCACGACGGCCACAAGCACCGCCGTCACATCGAGCAACGCGTTGCCAAACTACGGCCAGAGCGTCACGTTTACCGCAACAGTGTTCGACGCCGGCGTCGGCCCCACCGGAACCGTGCAGTTCCTGATCGACGGCAACAGCCTGGCCAACCAACCCCTCGTCAACAACACGGCCATGTTCACGATCTCGACGCTCGACGCCGGTGCCCATTCCGTCGTCGCCGTCTACAGCGGCGACATCAATCTCGCCTCAAGCACCAGCCCCACCTTCATCCAGAGCGTTGCCCAGGCCGCGACGACGATAGGCATCACTTCCCTTGCGAATCCAGCGCCATATGGCCAGTCGGTGACTTTCCTGGCCACGGTGACTGCGGCCAGCGGCTACGCCGACATGGGTACCGTGCAATTCCAAGTCGACGGCGGCAACGTGGGCAGCCCGGTGACACTCAGCAGCGATACCGCCATCTACACCACCTCGGCGCTGGGGGCCGGTGGCAATTCGGTTGTGGCCGTCTATAGCGGTACCAACAATTTCGCTGCCAGCTCCTCGCCGATTCTCACGCAGAACATCGCGCGGGCAGCCACGACAGTGGCTCTTGCATCCAACAGCGCGTTGCCCGACTATGGCCAGCCCATAACGTTCACCGCGACGGTAATACCCTCCAGTGGCAGTGGTCCGAGCGGCACCGTGCAATTCCAAATCGACGGCAGTAACGTGGGGAGGCCGGTAATGCTCAATGGCAATACCGCCGCGTATAGCACCCCGATGCTGACCGCCGGCAGCTATTCAGTCGTGGCGGTCTACAACGGCGACAGCGAATTTGCCGGCAGCACTTCGCCGACAATGACACAGAGCGTCGCGAAATTGTCCTGGGCCATAAGCACTGAGGCGATGAAACGCGGCTACTCCACCGGCGCGAAGCCCATGGCCGGTTTGATCCGCGACGCCAGCGGCAACCTATACGGGACAACATACGAGGGCGGGCTCTATGGGGACGGCACAGTATTCGAAGTGGCGCCGGGGGCGCAGGCCCTGACGACCCTGGTTTCCTTCAATGGCGCCAACGGAGCAAATCCCCAGGCCGGTCTGATCTTCGACGCCGCCGGCGACCTGTACGGGACGACGTACAATGGCGGGCCGGGCAACGACGGCACGGTGTTCGAAGTGGCGCCGGGGACGCAGGCCCTGACGACCCTGGTTTCCTTCAACGGCGTCAACGGAGCAAATCCCCAGGCCGGTCTGATCTCCGACTCCGCCGGCAACTTGTACGGAACGACTTACGAGGGCGGGTCCAGCAACGACGGCACAGTGTTTGAAGTGGCGTCGGGGACGCAGGCGCCGACGACGTTGGTTTCCTTCAACGGCGCCAATGGAGAATATCCGTATGCGACTTTGATCTTCGACACTGTCGGCAACCTGTACGGGACGACTTACGGGAGCGGGTCCAGCAACCTGGGCACGGTGTTCGAAGTGGTGTCGGGAACGCACGCCCTGACGACGTTGGTTTCCTTCAATGGCATCAATGGAAACCATCCGTATGCCGGTGTGATTTTCGACTCCGCGGGCAACCTTTACGGGACGACTAGCGGGTCCAGCTACGGCACAGTGTTCGAAGTGGCCTCGGGGACGCAGGCCGTGACGACGTTGGTTTTCTTCAACTTCACCAACGGAGACTATCCCGCGTCCAATCTGATCGTCGACACTGCGGGCAACCTGTACGGGACGACAGCCAATGGCGGAACTCGAGGCAACGGCACGGTGTTCGAAGTGGCCTCGGGGACGCACTTCCTGTCGACCCTGGTTTCCTTCAACGGCGCCAACGGAAGCGACATCAACGAAGAAGGTCCCCCGGCCGGTCTGATCATCGACGCAGCCGGCAACCTGTATGGGACGACTTACCAGGGAGGGTCCAGCGACGGCGGCACGGTGTTCGAAGTGTCGTCGGGGACGCACGCCCTGACGACCTTGGTTACCTTCGACGGCACCAACGGAGAAAACCCCAAGGCCGGTCTGGTCTTCGACGCGGCCGGCAACCTGTACGGGACGACCTACTTGGGCGGGTCCAACGACGACGGCACGGTATTCGAAGTGGCTTCGGGAACGCTGGCCCCGACGACGTTGGTTTCCTTCAACGTCACCAACGGAGGAGGACCCGTCGGCGGTGTGGTCTTCGACGCGGCGGGCAACCTATACGGGACGACTGAAGAGGACGGGGCCTACGGCTACGGCACGGTGTTCGAGGTGGCGTCGGGGACGCACGCCGTGACGACGTTGGTTTCCTTCAACTTTAACAACGGTGGCCAGGTCGAGGCCGGGGTGGTCTTCGACTCCGCCGGTAACCTGTATGGGACGACTGTTGAGGGGGGCGCCTACGGCGATGGTACAGTGTTCGAGGTGGCGTCGGGGACGCACGCCGTGACGACGTTGGTTTCCTTCAATGCCACCAGCGGATATGAACTGTGGGACGGTCTGATCATCGACGCGGCTGGCAACCTTTACGGGACAACTGACTGGGGCGGGTCCAGCGACGGCGGCACGGTGTTCGAAGTATCGTCGGGGACGCACGTCCTGTCGACCCTGGTTTCCTTCAACGGCACCACCGGAGTACATTCATCGGCCGGGCTGATTTTCGACTCCGCCGGCAACCTGTACGGGACGACTTCCGGGTCGAGCAGCGACGGCGGCACGGTTTTCGAAGTGTCGTCGGGGACGCACGTCCTGTCGACCTTGGCTTCCTTCAACGGCACCAATGGGAAATGGCCCTACGCCGGTCTGATTTTCGACTCAGCGGGCAACCTGTATGGGACGACACTGTATGGCGGGTCCAGCAACGACGGCACGGTATTTGAGGTGGCGTCGGGGACGCACGCCGTGAGGAATTTAGTTTCCTTCGACGGCAGCAACGGAGAAAATCCCGTGGCCGGTCTGATTTTCGACACCGCCGGCAACCTGTACGGGACCACAGAATACGGCGGGTCCAGCGGCAACGAAGGCACGTTGTTTGAGTTGATCGCGGCGGGCACGACCGTCACCTCCAGCAACGCCGCGCCTGTTTACGGCCAGCCGGTCACTTTCACCGCAACGGTGACGCCCGACGTCGGCGTCGGACCGACGGGTACCGTGCAGTTCCGGATCGACGGCAGCAATATGGGCAGCCCGGTCGCTCTTAGCGGCAACACGGCCGTATATATCACCTCGACGCTCGATGCTGGCAGCCATTCGGTCGTGGCCGTTTATAGCGGCGATGGCAACTTCGTCGGCACGACCAGCCCGGCGTTCACGCAGGTTGTCAACCCGGCGCCGCTGGCTGTTGCCGCCGGCGCGACCTACATCAAGCTCGATCCGGACGGCCAGCATGTGGATGTGTGGAACAACTCGACAGGCGCAGGGACGCCGGATCAATGCCTGCCCTGTTGTGACATCTGCGATGTCACCTACACCGGGCCGGCCGGCGGCGATCTGGTTGTTATTGACTATTCCAACGGCGATCCCCTGCCCGCCGGGGGGATTTCCCTCACGGGCGGGGCGGGTCAGAATACGTTGGAAATCGTCGGCGATCCGGCGGGCGATAGCGATGCGGTGGCCATCAACGGCGGATCGTTTACCATTCCGGCCGGCACGCCGGGGGCGGGGACGACGAATTACACGCTGGGCACGGTTTCGATTGCGGCCGGGGCGAGTTTGGCGCTGGGGCAGTCGGATTCGCAGGCGGATCAGACGGTCTTTGCCGTCAATGACCTCTCTGTGGCCGGGACGCTGGATATTGGCAATAACACGCTGTTGGCCAATGAGACTAACCTGCCTATCTCACAACTCACAACGCTGGTGCAGAACGCCGGGGCGGGGGCGAGCATTTTCAGTTCGCTGGTCACCGGGCCGGATTCGCAGGCCAGCCGGGCGGTGGGGTATGGCGACTCTGACGAAGATCCGCTGAGTGTCCCGGCCGGGGATGTGGAAGTGAAATATGTGCCGTTTGGGGATACGAACCTGGACGGTACTGTTGATATCACGGACCTGACGCGGGCGATCAATAATCTGGGGTTATCGCCGGGATATTACGGCGGGGATGTCGCCAATCAGGGCATGGTGAACATCACCGATATCGCGGACATCATCAACGATCTGGGCGCCCAATTGAATGCCGGCGGCGACAGTGCGGGCGTGGCGGCGGCGATGGCGCCGGTGAAACCGGCCGGCCGGGCCATTGCGCCACCGGCCGTGGCCGCGGCGGGTGCGTCGCCGTTTTCGGACGCGCCAATTCAGGCCGATTGGCTCACGGACGGCGGTTCGATCTTGTCGGAATGACAGCATTGGCAGCTTGGGGCATCGTAACAATGTTGTGCGAAGAACCCCCACCTCAATCCTCCCCCGGAGTACCAGGGGAGGAGGAAGATGTGGTTGCCCAGAAGATCGGGCACTCTCGCGTTGCAGAAATCGGAAAGTTGTTCTGGCATTGAGCGATTGCCAATGGTAGACTTCCCCACGTCACGTCCTCAGGGAAGCGAACATATTGGAGGCTGTATGAACGATCCGCGAACCGGCATGGGGGCCACTCAGGGCACACACGGCACACCGATTCCGCATTCGGGACCGCCATCCGTACCGCATGCCGGCACGCCCACCATGCCCCATGCACCCGCGATGCCCCAGCGCATGGGAACCGTCCCGCCCCGACCGGCCGCACCCGCTAAACCGGCCGACGATCGCATCGAACTGGTCGATGAACCGGCCCCCAAGGCCCCCGGCGCTCCTGGCGTTGGTGGCCCCGCCAAAGCACCCGATGCGTCCAAGGGGCATGTGCCCCTGTACAACGCCGCCGACATGGCCAAGAAGGAAGACGTCTGGCAGCGGCCGCTGCGCTCCAGCCCGTCCGGCGCCACGCGGGTGCGCTCGTTCCACGGCCGGCTCAGCGATCAGGGCCTCGATTACATGGATCACACCATCAACGAATGGCTGGATAAGCATCCGGAGGTGGACGTCAAGTTCGTGACCAGCATCACCGGCATTTACGAAGGCAAGATCCGCGAACCGGCGGTGATACTGAACGTCTGGTATTGACGGCCCACCGCCGAGGCCGGGCCAATTCTGCCAGCCTGGATTTCGGTTCGGCTTATCGCGTTGGGCGGCTGAGCAGTTTGAGGCGCAGGTCCGATACACTGGCGATTTTTCGGAAATCGTCGTCGAATGTCACCAGTTCCGCGCCGTGGTGAATCGCGATAGCCGCAATCAACAGGTCGATGGAACCTGGGGCGACGCCGATTCGGCGACAGGCCTGCCCAAGTTCCACGCCGATGCTCCACAGATCAGGCGGCGTGGGAATCACCGGCACGTATCGAAATTGTTGCTGCAACCGAGATGCTTCGTCGCCGCTGGCGTACCGAAAAAGCTCAAATACTACCGGCTCAGCCAGAGCAACGTCCGTGGCGAAGACGTACTCTGCGATGAAACGCTTGAGCGTCCGGGGCGATCGTGCTCGCGTGAAGTCGATCCAAAGGCTGCTGTCGATCAGCGTCGCCATTATTTTCTCCAGCGGCCAGCCCGCTCCCGCGCCGACGCACGATCGGCGGCGCGGCCGGCCTCAAAACCGGCCAGCTCCAGGCCCCATTCCCCGGAGACGAACTTCCTGGAGATCTCCCTGCGGCGCTTCAGCATCGCCTTGTCCGCCTTCACAACTGTCGGATATCCAGCCGAACCCGCCGTCAGGCCCTTGCGCAGTAATTCCGCCACCGCGTCCTTGAGCTTTTTCCCTTCATGCACCGCGCGCAGCTTGACCTCTTTGACCAGATCGGCCGGCAAATCCAAGGTCGTTTTCATAGGCCCATTTTACCAGCTTTCCAGCTTCTGGGCCAAACCAATCTCGCCGCTTCAATGCGGTTTGAACCCCTTGCGGCGCTGGCGGCTGTAGCGGTGCAGGGCGTCCTCGATGATCGGGTAAGCGGCCTTGGCCGGCAGAATCTGGTCGACCTCGACCACTTTCCCTTCCAGTTGCTTGTAATCCTGGAAGAACCGTCGGAGCATCGCCAGCCGGTGCGGCGGCATTTCGCCCGCCTCCTGATAGACGTTGAATTCCGGATCGTCCGTGGCCACGCCGATGATCTTGTGGTCCTGCTTGCCGCCGTCGAGCATGGTCATCAGCCCGATGGTCCGCACCCGCGGTATCAGACACAGCGGCACGACCGTCTCCTGACACAGCACCAGCACGTCCAGCGGATCATCATCCTCGGCCAGCGTCTGCGGAATAAACCCGTAATTGGCCGGATAATACACGGCCGAATACAGAATCCGATCCAGCTTGATCAGCCCCGATTCCTTGTCCAGTTCGTACTTGACGCTGGAGCCGAAGGGGATTTCGATGACGGCCGCAAAATCCTGCGGCAGGTTCTCGCCGGGTGTGACATCGTGCCAGGGATGAATCATAAGCAAACCCCGGCCGCGCGGGCCGGCCTTTGATGCAGACTATATACGCGCTGGGGGAAATGCCAAATACGGGCAACCGGAAACGTCGCGCCAGGCGACCGGGACGGGCCAATCATCGGCATTATCGGTCGCGGGAATCGAGGGCCCAGTCACGCGGCGCGTGTTCCGGCGATGGCCTTGCCGATGCCCTGCGGGGTTACGCCCAGCGCCAGGAGCGTTTTGCAGATCAAATCGAGGCTGACATCCTGACCGGCGGCCTCCATCTTGGCCACGCGCGATTGGCTTGATCCTATCCGCCTGGCCAGGGCATGCTGCGTGATCCCCATCTCCTGACGCGCCGCGCGGAGCATCCCAATCAGCCGCACCTTCAGGTCGATCAATGCCATCTCCTCCTCGGAAAGACCCAGAAACTCCTTCACACCGCCCACCTTGAAGCCGGCCGCTTCGAGTTTTTTCTTCTTCTTTACATTCATGGCAACCTCAACGGTTCGATTCGTCATACAGCCGAAACCGGCGCTTGCACGCGTCGATGACGGCCGTGGGTGTCTTTTGAGTCTTCTTCGCAAACACCTCGCCGATGATGATGGCGTCGTTATCGATTCGGTACACAACCCTCCATGTCACGTTCTCGCCGCCGTCGCGAATTCACAGTTCATGGCACCGCTTTCCGATGGCAGGCATTGGCCGGGATATCGGCATCGAAAGCGAAGTTCCCAACTGCAAGAGGCGAAGCACAAACCCGGCCGTTCGACGGGCTTCGGCGGAAAATGGCGGTGTGCGCACCTCTCCATGCAGCCAGACCAGCGGCTTGCCCTGTGCCTCCATCCAGTTACTTTATGTCGCATTTGACATTTACGCAAGTCGTTTGCGCGACGGGATCGGGCGGGCGCAGCGACCAGGCGGAATTATCGCGGCGTGCCAATGCCCGAACAAGAGCCGGCTCCCTTGGGACTGGCGTATCGCCAACATCAGCTCGGCGGTGCGGGATTATCCGGCGGAATCTCCGCCGCCACGGCGGGCGGGTCAGCAGTCGCCGTCTTCCGTCTCCTCGCCGGCGGTCGGCGGCCCTGGATGCGGTCTTCTTCGAGCTGGGCTTTGCGTCGCAGGATGTGGTGATAGTGCTGGGCGAAGCGATGGGCTTCGTCGCGGACGTATTGGAGCAGACGCAGGCCGGCGTTGTTTCTCGGCAGGCGGATTGGTTCGTGCCTGGCCTGGATGTAGACCAGTTCTTCCTTCTTGGCCAGCGAGATCACCATCGGCGGCTTGACGTCCATGCTGCGGAACGTTTCCAGGGCGGCGTGAAGCTGGCCCAGGCCGCCGTCGATCAGGATTACGTCGGGATAAAGCTCCTGGTTTGTCCCGGCCTCTTTGTAACGGCGGGCGACGACCTCCTGGAGGCTGAGGTAATCGTTGTTCCCCTGGCCGTGGCGGATTTTGTAGCGGCGATAGCCATCCTTGAACGGGACGCCGTCGATGAAGCAGACCTTGCTGCCGACCATCTCGCCGCCCTGGAGATGGGCGATGTCGATGCCCTCGACGATGCGCGGCGGCTCCGGCAGGCTAAGCGCCTCCTGAAGTGCGGCCGTGCCTTCCTTGGGGTTGACGATGAACGCTTCGGGCTGCCAGAAGACCTGCTCGCCGCTGCGGCCGCGCTGGCCGAGGCTGGACAGCGACTTGATCTGATCGCGGAGTTTGGCGGCCCGTTCGAAATCGAGTTTTTCGCTGGCCTGGAGCATGTCCGCCTCCATGCCGGACAGGATCGCTTTCTTCTGCCCGCCGAGAAATTTGCCGAGCTGCACGATGTCCTGGGCGTAGGCGTCCTTCGATATCTTCCCGGCGCAGGGGGCGGTGCATTGCTTGATCGCATACAAAAGGCACGGCCGGAAATGCGGCAGATTGGGATCATCCTCGCGGATGTCCAGGTGACAGGTTCGGAATTTGAAAACTCGTTGCAGGAGAGTGACGGCCTCCTTGAGGGCATAGACGCTGGTGAACGGGCCGTAGAGTTTGACGCCCTCGGTGCGCGGCTGCCGGGTGACGAAGACGCCGGGGAATTCGTCGCCGGTGGTGACCATGAGATAGGGATATGTCTTGTCGTCCAGCAGGCGGGCGTTGTAACGCGGCTGGATATCCTTGATGAGACGGTTCTCCGCCAGAAGGGCTTCGACCTCCGAATCGGTTTCGATGGTCTCGAAATCGGCGATGTGCTCGACGAGCGAGATCTTTTTGTGTTCGAGTTTCGTCCCGGCCTGGAAATAGCTCGAGACGCGATCGCGCAGGCTGGCCGATTTGCCGATGTAGATGACGGTTCCGGCCGCGTCCTTCATAAGATAGACGCCCGGCGTTTTGGGCAATTCGCGGGCCTTTTCGGCGAGTTTTTGCACGCGATCATCCATAGGGCTGTCATCTACCTCGTTTGCCGCCGTGACGGGTCGTCCGTACACTGCGGGCTGCTGTTATTTTACGAGCAATCGCGGTCAAACGACGAATCGACATGGTGATAATTCCGAGCATCGACCTTCGCGGCGGGAAAGTGGTCCGGCTTCAGCAGGGCGATTACGGCCGGCAACTGGATTACGACGTCGATCCCATCGCCACGGCCCGATCGTTCGCGGCGGCCGGTGCGGCGTGGGTACACGTCGTCGATCTGGACGGCGCCAAGGAAGGCCGGATCGTGCAGGCCGAGACTATCGGCCAAATCGCCCGCGCGCTAACCGGTTCCGCCAATTTGCAATGCGGCGGCGGTGTGCGGTCGACCGGGGATATCGAATCGCTATTGGCCGGCGGCGTCGCTCGTGTGGTTGTCGGGACAAAGGCCGTCGAGGATTGGGATTGGTTCGACGGGCTATGTCACGAAGCGCGATTTGTGGATCGGATCATCCTTGCCCTGGACGCCCGCGACGGCATCGTCGCCAGTCGGGGATGGACGCAAACGTCGGGAATCCCCGCGATCGACCTGGCCGCGCGGGTCAACGGCTGGCCGCTGGCGGCGATCCTGTACACCGATGTTTCCCGCGACGGCATGTTGACCGGCCCCAATTTCGCCCAGACCCGCCGGCTGGCGGAGTCCACAAACATCCCCATTATCGCCAGCGGCGGCGTCGGCTCCCTCGACCACGTGCGACAGCTCAAGGAACTCCCCATCTGGGGCGCCATCATCGGCCGGAGTTTGTATGAGGGGAAAGTGAATTTGGCCGAAGCATTGAAGATCGCCGCCGGGGCGTGAAGGCCACGGTAAGAAATTCATATCTCACGCAGAGTGAACATGAGGCCGCGTCTCACCCAGAGAGCATGAAAATGGAAGCGAAGCGATGGAACCGCCGATGAACGCCGATGAACGCGGATAAGACAAGAACCAGGTTCTATCTGCGTTTATCTGCGTCCATCTGCGGTTGATCCGTGCTTTTTTCGGAGCAGGCGCAATGCTCGCAAAGGTAAATTATTGCATTCAACTCTGCGCCTTTGCGCCTCTGCGAGAGATATTCTCCTCCTCACCCACCGACGCCGCGCGCAAACCCTTGACCTTGAACTCGACGCTGACCCGGCCGTTGTATTCGTTGCGTGTCGGCTCCCCGGCGATATCGATGCGGGCGCCGGATTTGAGCCAGCTTGTCGATTCGGCCTGGCCGAAGGCGATGCACTTGATCAGCGAACCCGCCTGTGGTGAGTTCATCGAACCCGCCCGCGGTGAGCTTGTCGAACCCGTCTGTCGAACCGTCAGTTGCAGATGCCGGCCGTCTTTGCCGACGATGCGCGGGGGGCCGGCCACCGTTACATCGGAGACGCGGAAGATCGGCGTGCGGTTGCCGTGGCCGAAGGGTTCCAGGCGGTTCAGATCGCGCACCAGGCCGTCGGTGAGTTGGCTCAATGTCGCCTCACCGTCCAGTTGCAGCGTGGGGATCATCATGTCCGGCTCGATCCGCTGCCGTGCGTAATCGCCGAACGCGGCGACGAACTGGTCGACGCGGTCGGGCAGCACCTTCAATCCCGCGGCCATTTCGTGGCCGCCGTGACTGACCAGATACGACGAGCAGGCGTTCAGCGCCCTAGCCAGATGGAACCCGGCGATCGACCGGCCGCTGCCCTGGCCGATTTCGCCGTTCATGGCGATCAGGATCGTCGGCCGGCCGGTCGCTTCGACGATGCGCGACGCGACGATGCCGATGATGCCGGCGTGCCAGTCCTTGTTGTAGAGGACGACGGCGCGGTTGTCCGGCTGGCACAGGCCGCGGCTCTCGACCATCTCCATCGCGGTGGCCAGAATCTGCCGCTCCATCGTCTGCCGCTGGCGGTTTTGCGAGTCGAGGAAGGTGGCGATCTCCATCGCCCGCGATGGCGAGGCATCGGTGAGCAATTCAACGGCCAGGCCCGCGTGTCCCATTCGACCACAGGCGTTGAGCCTTGGCGCGAGCGTGAATCCGACGTCGTAGCTGTCGATCGCCCTCCCGCCCAGCGAGGCCGATTCGATGAGTGCCTGAATCCCGGTCAACTGGCTCTTCTTGAGTCCGCCCAGTCCGAAATACGCCAGCACGCGATTCTCGCCGACCAGCGGCACGACATCGGCGATCGTTCCCAGCGCCGCCAGCCCCGTCGCCTCGACGAGGAACGAGCGGAACTCGGCCGTCACGCGGGCCGTGCCGACGACGGCCTGGCCGATCCCCCACGCCAGCTTGAACGCCACTCCCGCGCCACAGAGATACGGATTCGGATAGGCGATCCCATCGGCGCCCGCGAGTCGCGGATGCACGATTGCCGCGCAGGTCGGGAGCATTGGAACGCCCGAATCTTCGTGGCCGCCCGCGCTGGCGTCGCTCTCGCGCTGCTTCCATTCGTGATGATCGGTGATGATGAGTTCGACGCCGCATCGCGCCGCCGCCTGGGCGGGCTCGATCGCCGTGATGCCGCAATCGACCGAGACGATGAGCCTGGCCCCGCCGGCCGCCAGTTGCTCGATCGCCTCGCCGCTCAGGCCGTAGCCTTCGTCGAGGCGGTGCGGAATGTAATAGCTGACCCGGCCGCCAAGCAGCCGGATCGCGTGCCAGAGGATGGCCGTCGCGGTGATGCCATCCACATCGTAATCACCGTAGATGACGATCGGCTCGCCGCGAGCGATGGCCGCCGCGATCCGCCCGGCCGCGACGGTCAATCCGGCGATCTTCTCCGGTGGGTGGAGATGATGAAGGCTCGGCTGCAAAAAATCGGCCGCGATTTGCGGATCGGAAATTCCCCGGTTGAGCAGCACCTGCGCCACCAGTGCCGACACTTTCAGCCGCCGCCCCAATTCCGCCGCATCGGGATGCGGATCAGCGACTTTCCATTGTGTCTCCCGTTGCATGATTCGCCTTTCCGTGGCCAGATGCCTCCACACGCCGGAGCAAGCGCGAATTTCAGATTTCGCAGCGGCGCCGCCGACATCTTACCGGCCGGACGAATCAACGTCGATTCGGCGGTCTTCATCAAGTCGCCAAAAAGGCCGAACTCTCAGGCGACAGGCGTATGGACAAGGCTCGCATGTATTGCTTGTTGAGCAAGGCGGCAATTGTGAGTTGGACAAGCGTACATCCTCGGCTAAAATCTGACCAATGACTGCAATCCGCGTCATCTTCGACGGCAAGGTATTTATCCCCCAACAGTTGGTCTCGCTGCCAGATCAATCCGAGGCGCTGGTCATTGTTGAACAGAATGATCCCTATGCTGGCGTGCAGCTCGACGCGGCCATGCGCGCGTACTACGAGAACAAAACCGACGCAGACGATGATGCCTGGGCCGCCGCCACTTCGAAGCGGTCTCAGAGCGCGTGGGACGAGGATTAAGCAATGGCAGCGTTCCCGCGCCGAGGCGAAGTTTGGCTTGTCGATTTCCCCGATGATCCCAAGTCCAGACCCGCACTCATCGTCTCTCTCGACGTGCGCAACGAATTGTCCAACAGCGTTCTGGCTGTTCCGATCACCACCAACCGCCGCCCATCTCCAACGCATGTCGCATTGCCGGCGGCACAGGGCGGGCTGTCGCACGACTCGATGGCCCGCTGCGAAAACGTCAGCTACCTGCACAAGTCGCGTCTCTCCCGAGGCCCGCTCGCCAGCACGATCAGCCCCGAGTTGATGCGCGAGGTAGAACGCTGTCTGCTCCGCGCCCTGGGCATCACAGCGTAAACGGCCCCCACAGAGCCCGATACTTCCCGCCAATGCAGCCCCGATCGTCGAAACCGCCGCCCTCTCATATCATCCCATTCGTGCTACACTTACGCCATGCCCGACATACTCCTGTCGACGCTCAATGCCCGTTACCTTCATGCCGCGTTCGGCCTGCGCTATCTGATGGCCAACCTCGGAGCGCTGAGCGAGCGCGCGGCCATCTTGGAGTTCGACATCAACCAGCGGCCGATCGACATCGCCGAGACCATTCTCGCCCGCAATCCGCGCGTTCTCGGACTGGGAGTTTACATCTGGAACGCCGTCGCCAGCGAGCAACTTGTGGCCATACTCAAACGCGCCCGGCCGGAATTGATGATCGTTTTGGGCGGCCCGGAAGTCAGCCATGAAGCCGATGCCCAGCCGATCTGCGCGATGGCCGATTACACTATCCAGGGCGAGGGCGATCTTGCGTTTGCAGAATTGTGCGCGCGGCTGCTGCGAGGCGAGCGTCCCCCGGAAAGGATCATCAGCGCGCCGTTGCCCGATCTGGCGCGGGTGGTCATGCCGTACGATCTGTACGACGATGGCGACATCGCGCATCGCGTGGTGTATGTCGAGGCATCGCGCGGGTGCCCGTTCAGTTGCGAATTCTGCCTCTCCAGCCTCGATGTGCCGGTCCGCAATTTCCCGCTGGATGCGTTTCTGGCGGCGATGCAAAGACTGCTGGATCGCGGACTGCTCAAATTTAAGTTCGTCGACCGGACATTCAATCTGAACCTGGCGACCGGCCGGGCGATCTTGCAATTCTTCCTGGACCGCTATCGGCCGGGGCTTTTCCTGCATTTTGAAATGATCCCCGACCGGCTCCCTGAATCGTTGCGCGAGACGATCGTAAAATTTCCGGCCGGGAGCCTCCAATTCGAGGTCGGAATCCAGACGTTCAACGAATCGGTGGCCGCGCGCATCGGCCGCAAGCAGGACAACGCCCGCGCCGAGGAAAACCTCCGCTTCCTGCGCACCAGCACGGGAGTTCACATCCACGCCGACCTCATCGCCGGCCTGCCCGGTGAAGACCTGGCGAGTTTCGCGGCCGGGTTTGATCGCCTGGTCGCACTCGGTCCGCACGAAATCCAGCTTGGCCTGCTCAAACGTCTTCGCGGCACGCCGATCGTGCGGCACGACAAGGCGTTTTCGATGGTCTACGCGCCGCACCCGCCGTACGAAATCCTCTCGACTTCGACGATCGACTTTGCCACGATGCGTCGCCTGTCGCGCATGGCGAGGTATTGGGACATGATCGCCAACAGCGGCCGGTTCCTCCGCACCACGCCGCTCATCTGGGCGGATGCTTCGCCGTTTGCGTCTTTTTTGGCACTCAGTGATTGGCTGCACGAAAAACTCGGCCGGGCGCATTCGATCGCGCTGCCAACTCTGGCGACGGCCGTATACGAAGACCTGACCACGATCGCCCATCGCGCCCGCGAACAAGTTATCGAGGCCATGTCGGCCGATCTGAGCGACATCCGCGGCGGACTGCCGGATTTCCTCGCCACGAATGGCCCGCGCCGCGACCGCCAGAACAAAACCGCGGACAAACCGCCGGCGCGACAATTGCGGCATCTTGGGGTGGAGTTGTAGGCCGGGCGGTTGGGAGGTTGGCCGTAGGCTGAATTACAGATGGGCTCCAAACCGCTGGCATCGACGCCCGCAACGCCGACGGCTGAAAGGCGTATTCATTATGTAGGAACGTTCCATTTGATCCGTTGGAGCTGACAATGACCACCCCATTTCCTCGTCGGGTTTCCAATTGCTTTTGTGGGCTTTGCACAGCGTCGCTATTGGCGTTTTTGTTGCTGTCCGCCCGTGCAACCGGCCAGACAACCACGCAGCCGTCAACGTGGACCGGGCCGGCGTCGCGGCAGGCATTCGCCAATCAATTTGCGAAGATTAAGAAAGGAATGACCGCCGGCGAGGTCGCGTCGATCCTCGGAAAGCCGGACGACGTGTGCATCGACTTCGATCATGTTTATCCTGTTGCCAACGACACGGACGAAATATGGGCCTATGGCACTGATCATCACCGCGGTTTTCCGACGCTGGGGACCGTATACATTGACTATCAGGGAAAGGTTCAGGATCTGGCGGGAACCACCGGCGCGGCGGATGTGGTTTCAAAGTTGGGCGAAACCGAGTTGCGGCGACTCTTGCGACTGCTGTTTCAGGCCGGTCGAAAATCGTTTTCTACCGGTCGGTTTGAGCCTCGGGCGACCATTGTCGCGGTCAATGCGCTGCAGCCGGCGGGCAAAGAAGCGGGGATTGGCGTGTTGCATGAGTTCTTTCAGTTGTTCCCGTCGGCGGGCATAGGCAGCTCGGGCATTTTCGGCGTGGTCCTCGCCAGCTTTGAAGCTCAGCCGCCGGCTCAAACGTTTTGGCATGACTTGAGCTGGTTTCCCGAGGACACGGCGCCGTTCCCCGTATTCCCGCTATGCATCGTTGATGACGTGCCGCTCGCGATAGGGAACGAGGGGCCGACCGCTGGCGCACCGATAAGCGCCGCTGCCGTCCTGGACTCCCGCGCAAAGATCGCGGCGTGGCGCACCAAGCCGCTTGCACCGACAAACAACCCGACGAGCGTCTTGGCCGAGCTCGATTCCCTGCTGTCGCCCCGGCTTCAACAAACCGTGCAAACGGACGTCGAGCGACAAATCCTGCGACTGGTCGATACGGTATTTCAATACGATCCGGACGACCTCGATTCCGCCGACGCAATTGACACCGATTTTCGAGCGGCCAGTCGGCAGTTTCGCACGGCGCAAATCCACTGGGATGCCAGGCGGGAATGCTACGTCGCCGGCGACGGCGCAACCTTTCCACCCAATGATCCCGCCGGCTACCCGCTGACAGTGTATGCTCCGCCGATCCCCGGCGGACCCGGTTACCGCGTGCGCATTGCCCTGGAACGCCGAGGTTCCAAAAGCATCGGCATCGAGATCACGCGTTTCAGCGATGGGCGGGATCCTCCCGTGCGAGTCCGAGTCGCGTCAATGAGCCAGCCTCCCAGGAGCCTTTACACCACGACCGTCACTCCCTTTGGCGGAGCAGCCACAGTGCAAGGTTCCTTTGTCCTCTCGCCCGGACAGGGGGTGCAGATCCAGGTTTCCACCGACGACGGCAGTTGGACCAGCCCGACATATAAGCCGTAGCGTGGACCACTCCCGAAAGGGACGCGATCACGAGCCGTGCAGTATTTTCCAAAAATAGTTGTTTTCGTAATTAAGAAAATACGATAAAACAGGAAAATGCTTACCGGGACGGAAACGGGGACGCACCTGATTAAAAACGAGCTACGTCCCCGTTGCCGTCCCCACACACTTCTCGTCGCCCACGGCGACGGGGTCGATTCGAATAGGGGAGCATCCGTCGATCGTGGCGCGGATGGATGTCGGCCGCGTCGCGCAGGTTGTGTCCGACTTGTTTCGATGACATCTTTCTTGGTGGCATCTGGCGGCAGCGAGCCTGATGGGTTTATAATCACAATCGCTTCTTGGACATGCAAATGGACCGAACATTCTACACTCGCAAGTCAACCAAACGGCTGGGAATTGCGTTGACGATTTTCTTCTTCGCCTGCACATGCGTGCTTGCATCGGTCCTTCTCTTTGACAATGCGATAACGGCGGACTCCGATCCGCCGCGCGCGGTGTTTTTCGCAAACATCGGGGTTTTCGGCATCATGACGCTCTCGAGCACCTTGGTGCTGGCCAAAGCGTGCTCCGAGCGCTTATCGTTCACGGGTACGACCGTTTCGGTCCGGCTTCTCTTTCAGCGACGGCAATTTGACGCGGGGGAAATTCAAAGCCTCCAATGGGGTGCAAGAATCAGGCGGACGTGGCTCATCTTTCGCACTGCGAGGGGAAAAGTCGTCCTTAATTTAACCATTTTCGACGGCGCGGATCAGTTGGCCATTATCCGACTTTTGAGACGACTGATCCCACAGGAGAAACAGGAAGGGTGGCCGATGTTTTGTCACCGGGTGGCGTTGACGCTTCGTGATGGTATCTCGCCGCAGGAGAGGCGATGGGCGGCGTCCAACTTCCCCCGCGAGGGTCTTGTCCTGATCACGCGCAAACGATACGACCGACTTCTGGTCGTTCTGGCTCCCATTACAACCGCGGTTGCGTGCGTCGCCTGGTGGCGATTCCGGCGCGCGGAGCTATTTGCACTTCCGCCCGCCGTCGTCTTGTATTGCCTCATCTTGCGATTCGACACGCCGAGTAAGGGGAAAAGGCAGATGACATTATTGGGCACGTCAGAAGGGCGACTGGTCCTGCTTCTACTCGGCGCGTTTTTCGGAATCATGCCTTTGTTGCTCACGGCCGCTCACATTTTCGGTTTGCACAAAGATACAGCGGTCTGGATTGCGGACGTGTTTTGCGCAGCGCTTTTTATCCCGACGATCTACTTTTTCCGAAAACTCGATAAGAAACGGGCGCGTGATGATGCCGCTGCGGCCGGCGCCGCCGCGGAGCAGTGGAACCTCGGCGAGCATGATGCGGCGTAGGCGTACGCTTCGCTGCGACAACCGGGCTCCTATGCGCTATTTCGCTCCATCCACCCACCCCACCTTCCGATGCCCGAGCTGGTCGCCGGCGTACCCGTTGGCGCGCACCATCTCACGGCCCCTTCGTTCACGCACAGACCAATTCTGACGACGCGGCACGATTTGTCGCCTGGATACGGCGGTTTCGTCAGGCATCGGGGGCGCCAGACCGACCACTATCACCGGCCGGGAGGGGCTGCAGGAGACAAAAAAATCGTCGGATTCGACTTGAAATTGCCGACTTGGAAGGGGAAGATATTGGCATTGGATGGCCCCGTCAGGCGGATGGACCGACTGGCAGAGGGCTTTTCATGGACCGGGTGGCTGGGTGAAACGCCGGCCCCGTCGCGATGGCGGCGGGATTATCGGCCGGTGTGTGGACCCGGACACGTTTAGCAGGAGACAGGCCCCATTCCTACGAATTTTCGCCACAACGCGCAGATCAACTTTTCGCCGGTTTTTTTGATCAACGAGAAAGACGAGAAAGTCGGCAGCACATCCACCGCCGAAGCCATGCGGCTGGCCCGCGAGGCCGGCCTTGACCTGGTGGAGGTGGCGCCCACCGCTCGCCCGCCGGTTTGCCGGATCATGGATTACGGCAAATGGCGCTATCAGCAGCAGAAAAAAGAAGACAAGTCACGGGCCAGTTCCCGGGCCGGCCAGCTCAAGGAACTGAAGCTCAAGACCGTCAAGATCGGCGACCACGACTTGCAGATCAAGATCAACCACGCCCGCGAGTTTCTCGAAGAGGGAAACAAGGTGCAGTTCACGCTGCAATTCAAGGGGCGCGAAATGGCCCACCAGGATCTCGGCCGCGAGCTGATGAACAAGGTCAAGACCGAACTCTGGCCGGTGAGCAAGATCGAGCGCGACGCGAAGATGGAAGGCCGGCGCATGACGCTGGTCTTGCAGCCGGATCACAAGGTTCCCGGCGCCAAGCCGCCCACGGCCGGAACGCAACCCGCCGGTGCATCATCGACGGCCGGTCCGGCGCGTTCGCCGGCCATGACCGCCGGTGCGTCGTTGAACATCCCGGCCCGCCCGGCCGCAGCCGCCGCGCCGGTGCAACCCGCTCCAACCCCGCCAGCGCCCGCCGAGGCTTCGGCATCGCCCGCGGCAACGCAGGCTTGATGCCGGTCCATCAGTGGGATGGTGGCCCCCATCTCCGTCCTCCCCCGCGGGACAAGGGGACGAGGAAAAGGCGGTTGCCCGAGCAATCGGGCACGCTCACGGCCGTTTGCCCAGCCGATCGACTTCTTCCTGGAGGGTGCGCATCTGCGTCACCAGGGCCGGGAGTCTGCGCAGGGCGGCTTGTTCGCGAAGGCTTTGACGATGGGGAAGGGCCGGAGCGCCGCTGACGACGGTTCCCGCTTCGATGTCGTTGGCGATGGCGGCGCACGCGGCCGCCATGGCGCCGGCGCCGATCGTCACGTGATCCCGAACGCCCACCTGCCCGCCCAGCACGACACCCGCCCCCAAATGGGCCGAACCGGCCAGTCCGACCTGGCCGACGATCAGGCAGTTGGGGCCGATGACCACGTTGTGCGCGATCTGGACGAGGTTGTCGATCTTGGTGCCGCGGCCGATGCGGGTGGCGCTGAACTTGGCGCGGTCGATGCAGACGCACGAGCCGATATCCACATCGTCCTCGACGATGACCGTGCCGATGTGCGGGATCTTCACGTGCTGTTTTCCGTCCCAGCGATAGCCGAACCCGTCGGTGCCCAGCACGCTGGATGCATGAATCACCACGCGCTGGCCGATCGTGATCCGCTCGCGGATGACGACATACGGATGCAGTTCGCACTGACGGCCGATGACCACGTCGTCGCCAATGCTGACGCCGGTGTGCAGCACGGTTCCGGCCGCGATCGTGCTTCGAGCGCCGATGACGACGAACGGTCCGACGGCCACGGAAGGGTCGATCCTGGCGGTGGGATCGATGCGGCACAGGGGATCGCGACCCGTCGGCGGACGCGGCACCGGCGGGGCAAACAGCGGCAGCACCGCCGCAACACCCAGGTCCGCATCGTCAACCAGAAAGGTGACGACCGATGCGCCCGGCCGGGACTTGATCGATCGGCGGACAATGACGGCCGTGGCCCGGGTCTGGGCCAGGTCGGCGGCGAAGGCGTCGGACCCGATGAACGACACTTCACCGGCGTTGGCCTCCGTGAGCGTGGCGACGCCGGTGATGGGCATGTCTCCCCGCGCCGGGGGCGGGCAGGAGAGCGCCTGGGCAATATCCGACAGTGTGATCGGCATGATGGCAGCGGCCGGCGATTTCTAATGCGACTTGGCGAAGTCGGCGTTCATCTGAACGATGACATCGCGGGAGATGTCGTGCTTCTTGTCGTTATAGAGGACGGTGCGCTGGTTAATCAGCAGGGAAAGCTGATCGGGATGGACACTGTCCATCGCGGCGTCGGGGGGCAGGTCCGGCATGACGACATCAATGATGAGATCATAGCCTTCGGCCATGGCGACCTTTCGGACGGCCTCCTGAATCTCGCTGAAAACGCGCTTGAGCTGAAGCTTGTTCTGATGCTCGACGTCGGCGTTGTTGGTCTGGAGGAAGACATCGAGATTGATCTTGGCCTTGACGATGTCCTGGCTTTTGGCGGTGTATTGGGGGCTGTCCTGTTTCATCACGTCGAGATCCGCCTGCAGGTTCTTGATATCCTGGTCCATCTTGTCGGCCTGGAGCTTGAGCTGCTTCTGGCGGTCATCGAGGCTGGCCTTGATCTGCTGAGTCTCCTGCAGGGCATCGAAGATTTCCTGGATGCTGGCGGTGCCGATATTGAGCGGCGCCATCGGGGTCGGGGCGGTGGTTGGCGGATTGTCGGCGGCCCGGACGCGGGATGAAGCCATCAGGAGCGCAATACCCAGGGCCAGAGTCAACAGGTGCTTAAGCGACATGGCACGATCCTTTCAGTAGCAAGATGAAACCAGCGAAACCTATCGGCGATATCCGCCCGACGCTCATAAGATAGACGGGCGGGACGCAATCCACAAACACTTTTTCACCACCGGCGATCATCGCGTCAGGCCGACTGAGAAACTGATCACCTGGATCTTGTCCAGGCTGCTTCGGGTGACGGGCACGCCAAAATCCAGGGCGATCGGGGCGTTGGTGCTGAGGAACGGCACAATCAGCCGTATCCCCACGCCGACGCTGGTCCGCAGCACGCCCAGATGCACGTTGGGCTCAACGTCGCCGGCATCGATGAAGACCACGCCGCGGAGAATGTCGGCGGCGATGGGATAGCCCAGTTCCAGTCCGGCCGTATAGGTGAAATCGCCGCCGATGACGTCGTTTTCCGGGCCGTTGCGCGGGCTGATGGCGCGGTAGGCGAATCCGCGGACGCTGCCGATGCCGCCGGCGTAGAAGTTTTCGAAGAACGGGGCGTGCTGAAGATCGTCGCCCACATACAGGTGCGCGTTCAGGACGGTGCGGCGGTCCAGCAGATCGTTGTAGAGCGTGGTGTAATCGTTGAGGGAAAACGAAATCCGCGTGAAATCCACCGTGCCCCCCAGCGCGCCGTACTGCTGGGCCCCCAGAACCATGTCGTCGCCCTTGTACGTGATCGGGCCGTGGTTGGTCGTGTCGCGGCGAATCTGGGCGCCCAACGCCGTGAGAACGTGATGGCCAACCCCGTCGAGAATGATGGGCGATCGGTCGGCCGGGTCCTGGATATCGGTGATGGTGACGTTTTCGCCGCGCAGGCTGACGGCCGCCGACCACACATGATCGAAGGCGTGTCCGAAGGTGAACTGCCCGCCCACGCGCCGGTCGGCGTAGGCCTCGCGCGTGTAATCGCTCAGATAGGCCTGGGCGTTGAAACTGAACGGCTGGTCAAACAGGTACGGCTCGGTGAAGCTGACAACGGCGTTGGTCTCGATGGTTCCGGGTTGGAAGTTGATCTTGAAATCCTGCCCGGCCCCGGTGAACGCCCGTTCGTTGAACAGGTCCGACAGGCTGTTGGGAATGTTGGCGATGTCGAAATTCTTCTGCTCGTAGCCGATGTTTCCCGCCACGCCGCCGTTGGTGTTGAACCCCGCCCCCAGTTCGATCTTGGCCGTCGGCGCTTCGGTCACCTGCACCAGCACGTCGCGGAATTCGGGGTCGGTGCCGATCGGCGTGATGGTGACGGACTTGAAATACGGCGTTCCCCGAAGCCGATCCTGCGCGTCCTGAATCTCCGCCGAATTGTACAACTGGCCCGGCGTCACCCACATCTCGCGCAGAATCACCTTCTCCTGCGTCTTGTCGTTTCCCGACGGGATGATCCGCCCCAGCTTGAACGAACGACCCTCGTGAATCGTGTAGATCAGGTCCATGTGGCCCGGCTGGTGAAACACCGGCCGGGGATCGATGTGCAGATATTCCGGGTTGGTGCTGCCGGCCAGCGTGGGATCGTAGACCACGCCCCTGGGGCTGTACGTATGCACGATCTCGCGCGTATCGCGCTGCACCACGTCCGCGTCGTACGGCAGGCCCTCGACCAGGTTCAGCGGCTTGCGCAGCTCGCCTTCGGTCACCATCGTGTTCCCCTCGAACCGGACGTGATCCACCACGTACCGCGGCCCCTCGCTGATCACGAACGTGATCTTCATCTCCGTCTGATCGGGCCCGAACGTCAGCAGCCGGCCGACGCGAACATCGAAAAACCCCTTGTCGTGATAGAACTTGCGCAGGCTGTCGACGTCCTGGTCAACCTGCTCGGGATCGAACGTGCCCGATTGGAAGATGAACATGTAGCTCTTGGTCTTGATCTGGTCCTTGAGCTTCCAGTCGCTGTAGCTGTCGTTGCCGATGAAATCCACCATGCGGATTTCGACCCGCGGCCCTTCCACAATGCTGAACACCAGATTCCCGTTGTGCATCAGCTCATCCTGATCGATGCTCACGTGCGCGAACGAAAAATTGCGGTCGTTGTATTCGTGCTCGATCGCCTGCCGCGCCACGTTGATCCGGAACGCGTCGATCGCCTGCCCCACCTTCAGATCCACAACCTTCTCGATGTCCTCTGTCTTCACCTGGTCGTTGCCCTTGTACGCGATGGCTCGAATCAGCCGCTGTTCGGACACCTGAAAGGTCACGATCACCCCGTCGCTCACCGTCTCCACCCGCGCCTCGACGTTGGTGAACCGCTTCTCCCGGCTGTAAATCCGCTGATAATCCTCCACCACCGTGTCCGGATCGAACGCCTCGCCGGTTCGCGTCCGGATGTTGTTCAGTATCACCGCGCTGGGAACCTGCTGATTGCCGATCACGCGAACCTGCCGCACGATCCGCCCCTTCAGATCGTTCGTCCCCGACATGCTCCCCGACGGCTCCCCAAACGCCGCCGGCTCCGTGGTGGACTCCGTCCCGGCCGTCGTCGCTCGCGATGTCGTCGGCCCCGCCGTCCCCAAAAGGTTTGTCCCCGTCGCCGCCTGACTCCAGAGCGGCCGCACCATCAACAGCCACGCCACGGCGACCATGGCGCCCGCGAGCATCCGAATTGCAAACCGGGTTGAATCGAATCTCACGCCATGCGTCCGATAAGGAACCGGCCAAGGGCCTTGCGGGGCTTTCCCCAGCCCCAATAATCCGCTTGGGGTGGAGCATAGCCATGCCGCAACCATTGTCAAAAACCGCCTCCTCCCGCCCGACTCTCAATTTCCACCCCGCGAGATATTTCCTTGCACGCCGTATTGTGGCACAATATATACGGTTCCGTAGCCGATAAAGGATTGGATTCGATGCTCCTTCAAACCAACAGCTACATCGTCCCCCGTGACAAGCGTGTCGAACACGCTCGCCTCCTTCGCCGTTTCCGCCAGACCCTCATCCGCCTCGGTTGTGATCACTTCGAGGTCTATGAGCAGGTCGGGGCCAACTGGAACACCAGCGAAACCACCGGCCGGTTCGTCCAGCTCATGCGCTTCCACGACCGCAAGCACCAGGCCGAGGTCCAGGCCGCCGAACGCGCCGACTCCACCGCCCAGGCTCTCATCCAGGAATTCTGCGACCTGATCAACTTCCCCTACCAGACCCAGCAGGGTCTCTTCGCCGTGGGCTTCTACGTGAGCTTCCTCAAGATGCAGCCGGCCGCTCGCAATGCCCCCACGCTTCCCACCGACGCCCCGGAGCCGTCATCCCCCATTCCCGCCGGTTCACCCGAACCCGGCGTCCCCATGGGCGGCGAACCCGGCCAGGAAGCATGGAACCTCGTCGAAGGCCTCGATGAGGAACAGATCGACGCAGGAGAGATTCTCGGCCTCGACGGCGACGAACCCGCCAACCACGCCGCGCCACCCTCCGGCACCGACCCTCTCCCCATCGGCGCCATGCACCCCAACCCATCCGCCGGCACGCCCTCCGCCGCCGAAAGCCAGGACGATTCCCATTCCACCTGACGGCCCAGGGCCCGGTGTGCGTTTGACTGGCCGATTTGACTCGTGCCCGCAGCGGGGCGACAATTCCAGCGGTTTGGTAATTGCTGGCCAGTTCCATTGGCGGTGAGTTCCTATGCCGCTCGAATATCAATTCAATCTCAACAAAACGATTCAGGCCGCGGCGTTCATCCTGGAGCGGCTCGGCGACGTCGACAAAATCAAGCTCATCAAATTGATTTATCTCGCGGACCGCGAGCATTTCATCCGGACCGGAGCGCCGATCACCGGCGATCGTCAGGTCGCCATGCCGTGGGGGCCGGTTCCATCGCGCACGCTCGACGCAATCAACGGCCAGGTGTCCGGAGCCGATGACTCGGTGTTCCGCTTCTTGAGCGTCAAGAACAACACGATTCACCTCCGCAAGTCCCCGGGACATACGGCGCTGTCCGCCCAGGAAATCGAGTCGCTGAACAAGGTTATCAGGGCGCACGGCCGGAAAGCGGCTTGGCCGTTGGCCAACGAGACGCATCGCCTGCCCGAATACGTGGCCTGTTACGTTGAGGGCACAAGCACGACGATCCCCTATGAGAGCATCGCGCGGGCATCGGGCGACAATCGCCGGTTCCGGCACGGCCGGGTCGTCATTCCCTGTGAGGCACTGGCAACTCTCAAGCAGGACATCGGCGATGGATCGGACCTCTAGCATGGCATCGCGCCGGGCGCGATGACGGCCGATGAATCGCTTCGACATCTTCGATGCACAGGTCGATTGGGGCGGATGCACCGATCGAAGACCATGGCTGATCGTCGAATCCCCCGCGCATGGCCGCGCGGGATGCTTTCCCATCTCCGGCCAGGACTATCGCGGAACGGCCTTTCCCCTGCCGGACGGCGACGCGGATTTTGCCGCAACCGGCTTGAAAAAGAGTTCCTTTGTGCATGATGACAGGATCGTCCCGATCGCCGTGGATCTGCTCAAGAAACGCCGAGGGCGACTTGAGGGCGATTTGCTGGCGAGATTCCGCGCCTATTGCGGCATCTGATGTCGCTGGATATCGCCCGGCACGATCGATCAGGGCCCAAGCTGCCAATGCTGTCATTCCGACAAGATCGAACCGCCGTCCGTGAGCCAGTCGGCCTGAATTGGCGCGTCCGAAAACGGCGACGCACCCGCGGCGGACACGGCCGGTGGCGCAATGGCCCGGCCGGCCGATTTCACCGGCGCCATGGCCGTCGCCACACTCGCACTGTCGCCGCTGGCGTTCAACGTAGCGCCCAGATTGTTAATGATGTCCGTCACGTCGGTGATGTTCACGACCCCCAAATCGAGAACATCCCCGCCGGAATAGTCGGGTGATAGGCCCAGGTCGTTGATCGCCCGCGTCAGGTCCGTGGTGTTCACCACGCCGTCAAGGTTGACATCGCCGGTGGGCACATATTTCACTTCCACATCCCCGGCCGGGATGGTGAACGGGTCTTCGGTCCAGTCGCCATAGCCCAGCGCACGGCTGGCGATGGCGTGCGGACCGGCCACGAGCGAACTGGTGATGGTCTGGTTCTGAACCCAGGCCGTAACCTGCGACAAGGACACATTGTTCTCGCTGGCCAACAGCGTGTTGTTGGCAATATCCAGCGTCCCGGGCACCGACAGATTATTAACGGCAAAAACGGTTTGATCCGCCTGCGAATCGGAGGCCGCCAGCGCCAAGCTCGCCCCGGCCGCAATCGACATCGCGCCAAGCGTGTAATTCATCGTCCCCGCCCCCGGCGTATTGGCCGGAATGGTAAACGACCCGCCGCCGATGGTAACAGCGTCGGCATCGTTTGCCGGGCCGCCAACGATCTCCAACGTATTTTGCCCCGCCCCGCCTGTGAGCGAAATTCCGCCGGCCGGGATTGGATCGCCGTTGGAGAAATCTAGAACGAAAGTATCGCCTCCGTCCGGCCCGGTGTAGTTGACGCCGCAAATGTCACAGCAGGGCAAACACTGATTGGGCGTACCATTGGCACTGGAGTTGTTCCAGACATCCACGTGCTGACCATCCGCTGCGAGTTTAATGTAGGCGGCGCTGGCTGCCAGCGCGAGCGGCGCGGGGGCGACATTCTGCGCGAAAGCCGGGCTGGTCATGCTTGCGTAGTTGGTATCGCCGCTATAAACGGCCACGACCGAATGGCTGCCGGCATTGAGCGCCGAAGTAATATACGTTGCGGTATTGCCTGCAAGGGCGACCGGGCTGCCCGCGTCGCTGCCGTCGATCACGAATTGCACGGTGCCCCTCGGTCCGACGCCTACACTGGGGTTTATTGTCGCCGTGAACGTGACCGGCTGGCCGTAGACAGGCGAGGAGGTGCCGGATGTGACGGCGGTGCCTACGCGCGTCAGTTCGAATACGGTGCCGTAGCCGGTGGCGCCGAGGAAGGTGGTTGTGCCGAAGATGTTGCCGATGGAGTCCAAGACGACACCGGCTTCGGGAACAGCACCACTGGCGTCTTCAAGCGATGCCAGAGTTGTGATGGCATCACTCCGCTGAGCCATCTCGAAGACCGTGCCGAAGCCGCCGGCGCCGCCGAAACTGGTTGTGCCGAAGAGATTGCCGGAAGAGTCCATGACCACGCCGGGCGGCTCGTCCCCGTTAGTGCCGTTAAATGAGGCCAGGGTGGTGACGGCCGCGCTCCCGTGGGCGATCTCGAAAACGGTGCCATCACCCGCTCCCGAGTTTAGCGTTAAATTGCCGCCGAGTTCGGTCGCGCCGAAGAGATTGCCGGAGGAGTCCAGGGCCACGTTGTCCGGCTGGTTCCCGTTGGCGCCGTTAAGCGAGACTAGAGTGGTGATCGCGCCACTCCCGTGGGCAACCTCGAAGACCGTACCGTCGCCGTGGGCGCCGCCGACCGTAGCTGTGCCGAAAAGATCGCCGAAGGAATCCAGGACGGGGGCGGCCGAGGCCTCGGCCCCGTTTGTGCCGTTAAACGCCGCCAGAGTGGTGATGGCGCCGGTCCCGCGGGCAAGCTCGAAAACCGTGCCATCGCTGTTGGCGCCGGCCTCGTAGGCCGTCCCAAAGATGTCATCCGAGGAGTCCAGGACGATGCCGTTGGGGTCGCTGCCGTTGGCGCCGTTGAACGAGGCCAGCGTGGTTATGACGTCGCCGCCCTGGGCGATTTCGAAGACCGTGCCATCGTTATTGGCGCCACCGCGAATGGTCGTACCGAAGAGATCGCCGGCGGAATCAAAGATCACGCCGGCGTAAGGCCATTCGCCGTCGGCGCCGTTAAATGAAACCAGCGTGGTCATAGCCGCGCTTCCGTTAGCAACCTCAAAAATCACGCCGTAGCCGTTGGCGCCACCTTCGTAGGTCGTGCCGAAGAGATTGCCGGAGGTGTCCAGAGTCACGCCCCAAACGTGGCCGGCGCTGGGAATGTCAGATGAGACCAGTGTGTCCATGTATAAGCTCGTGGATGGCGCGACGTGCGCAACATTCTGGGGGATCGCCGGGCTGGTGCTCCTGGCAAAGCTGCTGTCGCCGCTGTACACAGCGACGATCGAATGGCTGCCGGCGCTAAGCATCGTTGTGGTAAGGAAGGCGTTATTGCCGCTCAGTGCTACCGGGCTGCCGAAATCGCTCCCGTCGATCCGGAATTGCACCGTGCCGGTCTCGCCGCTGCCGCTGGCGGGTGTTACCGTAGCCGTGAGGTTAACGGGCTGGCCGTAGACGGCCGACGTGCTGAGCGATGTGACTGCGGTGGTGGTGGCGACCTCGATGACTCCCTGTATGAAGGCCGGCGAGGTGGCGCCGACAAAATTGCTGTCCCCACTGTAGACGGCAACGATGGAATGGCTGCCGACACTCAGGACCGAGGTGGTATACGCGGCGGTGTTGCCGACAAGGGGCACCGCGCTTCCCACGTTGCTGCCATCGATCTGGAATTGCACGGTACCGGTCTCACCGTTGCCGCTGGTTGGCGTCACCGTCGCCGTGAAAGTCACGGACTGCCCATAACCGGCCTGGCCATTGCTGGATGTGACAGCCGCTGTTGTGTTGGCTGTCCCGATGGTTTGCATAAAGATCGGACTGGTGCTGCCGGCAAAATTGTTGCTGCCGCCATAGACGGCCACGATGAAATGGCTGCCGGCGGTCAGTGTTGATGGGGTGATCGTTGCGATATTGCCATTGATCGCGACGGGGCTGCCGACGTTACTGCCGTCGATCTGAAACTGCACGCTGCCGGTCTCACCGGTGCCGCTGGTGGGCATCACCGTTGCGGTGAAGGTCACGGATTGGCCGTACCTGGCCGAGCCGTTGCTTGTCGTGACGACGTTTGTGGTGGCGGCCTTGCCGATGGTCTGTGTAAAGACCGGGCTGGTGCTGCCGGTAAAGTTGCCGTAGACGGTGTACACGGCAACGACGGAATGGCTGCCGACACCCAGCGTTGAGGTCGTGTACGCGGCAGTGTTGCCGCTGAGCGGCACCGAGCTACCCGCGAAGCTGCCATCGATCTCGAATTGCACGGTACCGGTCTCGCCGCTGCCGCTTGCGGGCGTGACGGTGGCCGTGAAAGTGACTGATTGGCCATAGCTGGCCGAGCCATTGCTGGAAGTGACGGCGGTGGTGGTTGCGGCCTGGCCAACGCTCTGTGGAAATATCGGCGAGATGCTGGCCGAGAAGTTTTCGTCGCCGCTGTAGACGGCCACGATGGAACGAGTGCCGATACTCAGCGCCGAGGTCGTATACGCGGCGGTGTTGCCGGTCAGGGGCACGGGCGAGCCGACGTTGGCGCCATCAATCTGGAACTGCACGCTGCCGGTCTCACCGCTGCCGACGACGGGCGTCACAGTCGCCGTGAAAGTGACGGATTGGCCATAGCTGGCCGAGGTGTTGTTGGAGGTGACGGCGGTTGTGGTGGTGACCAGCGGCAGCGTCTGCACCACTGCTGTCAGCGCCGTATCAGCCCCGACGCCATTCCAGCAACGGATCGCTGAATTGTACGGCTCGTCGTACGCAGCCAGCAGGGACGCGGAAGAGTGGACCGTGTCGATTGCCGGCAGTGTGCCCGTCACGTACCTGCCATCCGCCACCAGCAAGCTGCTCAGGTAGGTGTTCCCGGCATACTCGAATGTCCCCGGGCCGGAATACGGGGCGCTAGCGGGGGCCGGACCGCTCAGCGCCGTGCCCGATGGAACCGCCGGATTGTTGCCGGTCGTCGAAGTGGCGAATGTCTGCATGTTCCCGGCGCTCTGGCCCAGGCCGAAGATAATCAGCGTCGATGGGCTGTCTTGTTCCACGTTGTCCAGCGACGGCGGCGAGCCGGCGACGTCTTGGTTGACCGTTACCGAGGTGCTGGTGTCATCATGCAGAGTGAACCCGGCCTCGACCATCGACGGACCGTCACTTTCGGTGGCCGAATCGGTCAATTCGTAATAGTTGCTGTTCCTGAGCTTGCCGTTTCCCGTGCCGGCATGGTTGGCGTATGTCGTGCCGCTGAAGAGGTCGTCATGCAGCGAGCCTGCCGTGGCTCCGGTGACGGTGAGAGCGACGCCGTCGATGCCGCCGTCCACTTGGCCGCCGTTGGCGGCAATCGAGTTGGGCGTCACCGTCGTGCCGTTCACTGTGCCGTCGATGGCGTAGATAGCGAACGCATTGGGCGTGTAATCGCCCCAACCATCATCGTTGAGCGACAGCACGAGGGTCACGGTTCCGTATGGGGCGGAAAGAAGGACGCGATTCTCCAGTGCCTCAATTACTGACCCCGCCGCCCGCCCGGCAACCTTGCGCCGGCAACCCGATTTCAGTTTCGACATCATGAGTGACACCTTCCCGCCAAGGGTGGTGAATCCAAGTGCAAAAGCCCGAGGACAAATGCGTAGACGCCCGGCCACGCTGGCAAATAGTCTGAGTGGTCGAATTATCTCGATTCGTGCCGGGCGATGCAATGGAAAACGGATCGGTTCGTAATGTTTAACGACATCTTAATTGAACGAGCGGGAGCCGCCTTGGTGGCAGCCTTCCTACGGATCGACAAGCGGGGAGCGGGGGAGATCGTTTCCCGTTTTTGGCGCGCCCAGATTGGACCCGGTCGGGCAAAGTTCCAACTCCTGCGGGCCAAGTTCCAACTTTTTCGAGACATTTGGGGCGTTTTTTTGTCGCAGTTGGCAGCCGAAACCGCGATATCCGGCTGGAAATGAGGGTGGTCGGAAAGGGGAATTGGGACGAGTTTTGGGCGTAACCATAGTGCGAAAAACCACTTAGGAGAAATCTCACGCGGAGGCGCGGGGGGCGCGGAGGAGATTCGTGTTGACCACGGATTTCGCGGGTGCCACGGATGAGAATGATGCGTTCAGTTGGTGAGTCTTGCGCTGATTCTGGCGGGGACCGCGCTTTTTTGCTTGGGACGTGGTATGTTTCGGCATGGAGCCGGGTTCGCAGCCGGTGGAGGACGCGGCGGGGGCGGTATTCCGCATGACCCACAAACCGACGCCATGCCTATTCTGACAATCGAACTTCGCGGCCCCAGCCGCGGCGTGGTGCTGTCCGGTCGGGTGCTGATCGGCCGGTGGAGGGGCTGCGGCATCCCCGTGGGGCATCCCAGCGTGTCGCGTCTGCACGCGTGGGTGGATCGTCAGGGGGGCGGGCAATATTACATCGCCGATGCCCTGAGCCGGTCGGGAACGCTCATCAACGGGCAGCCGATCGAAGGCCATCATCTGCTGAGCGACGGCGACAAGATCGGCATCGGGCCGGCGACGATCACGTATCGGTTGGCTTCCGCCCTGCCCAAGGACTGCACGCCGTTGCAGGTGGCGTTCAGCGGCGCTGCGCGGAATGCGACGACCAGCGGGATTTTGTTCGCCTGCTCGTGCGGTGCGCCGCTGTGGGTGGCGTCGAATCTGGCCGGCCGGCAGGGGCGCTGCCGGTTCTGCGGACGGTTGATTCAGATTCCGCGGGCGTCGGTGGTTCCGCCGGCGCAGATGAGCACCAAGCCCGCGACAGCGCCGAAGGACAAGGTCAAGCCGGGGCGGCCGGAGGCGGTGGACCCGGCGGCGCTGGTCGTGCGTCGGCCGGCGGCACCGGCGTCGGCGCCCGCGGCGGCGCCGGCCGATCTGGTTCCCATCGACGAGGGCGGGGACGTGGTGGATATCGATGCCCGTCCGGCCGGCGAGGCCCATGCCGGCCATCGCACGTTTGCCGGATTTTCCCTGCCGCCCAATGCGTCGGGGATCGTGCCGCCGTCCACCCCGCACGAGAATACAACCCGCCGGCCGCTTCCCACGCCCAAGCCGCGGGAGGCCAGCCATGATCTATCCGTTGATGAGCGTTTGGATCTCTTGACGGAGGTGCCGACAAGTTCATCGTCATCGGCGGCGACACAAATGCCGCCCGCGCCGCGTGCCGCGGCGGGGCCAGCGCTGTCGGCGCCGCCGGCGCCTCGAACCGGGCGCACCGGCGCTGCGGGACAGGCGGCTGCGGCCGGGACAGAGGCCATGTTCAAGCCAAGGCCCGTGCCGCAACCTGAGCCAATGCCCGTGGTTGACCGTGCCGATCCGCTTGTTCTGAAGGACTCGCAAGTCGGGGAGGTGGCCAATCCAGCGCCAAGGGCGGCCGGGGAGTTGGATTCGTTTTCGTCGCTGAGCATTGACGGCAACGATGCAGCGGAGCGGCCGGCGTTCCCTGATGGCGAGCGGCCGACCGGGCTGTTGACCAGCGGGGTGGCGACGAACACGGCGGACAGCGTGCCGGAAATGCACGTGACCAGGCCGCCGGAGTTTCCGCCGGTTCCCGAGCGGCGAGCCAGACTCGAATCGCCGCTGTCTCAGCCGCCGGCGGATGCCGAGCCGCCTGTGGCCAGTGGAATCGAGCCGCCTGTGGGCGAGCAAGGCGAATCTGCGGGGGATGCGAATTCATCATCCGACGTCGAGCGTGCCACGCTGGCAGAAGCGGTGTTTGCCGGCGCACCGCATGAGACGGCCGGCAAGGCGTCGTCGAGCCGGACGGTTGAAGGGCAACTCGTCGAGCCAAATGGCGATGGAACAACGCCGCGGGTTCCGGCATCGCGGCCGGAGCCGCTGTCGCCGCAGATGGTTGTTCTCATCGGCAGCGGGATCAGTTGGCTGCTGGGCGCGTTCACATTCGGCGTGCCGTCGTTCGTCGTTGCGGCGTTCGCGACGGCGTTTCTCGTTCGCCGCGAAACGCGCCGGCCGAGCGTTATTGCCGCCGCGATCCTGGGCCTGGTCGGCGGGCTGATCGGCATCGCGGTGTCGATGGCGTGGTGGGTGAGCAAACCGATATTTCCGTTTCCGTGGAAGGCGTGGTGATTTCGGCTGTGGGGCGAAAGCGCAGGCAGAATGTAGGGTCCGCACCGCGGACCATCGGCTTGGCGCAGTAGAAATCTGGTCCGCAGTGCGGACCCTACAGAACCAAGGCGCATTGCGTGAGGCCGCTTCATTTTCCCCATTTGCACATTGCAGTCACGATGGTGTTCAGCGTGCGGCCGCGCGGGGTCAGGGAGTATTCGACGCGAGGGGGAACCTGGGCGTAGACCTTGCGGACCAGCACGCCATCGGATTCGAGTTCGCGGAGTTGCCGTGTCAGCATGCGCGGGGTGATGGCCGGGAGACATTTGCGCAGCTCGCTGAACCGTCGCGTGCCGGACAACAGGTGCCAGATGATCGGGACTTTCCATTTGCCGGCGATGACTTTCAGCGTGGCTTCGGCGGGACAGGCGGTGGAAAGGGCAGGCTCGGCCGGGGTTCGGGGGCGTTTTGGTATCATGCGGGATAGTATACGCACAAACGGCCCTGACTTCACTTTTTGCACATGGCTGGCCTAATATTGGGCATGACAGGCGTTTGGAAGAGATTATCGGATGCGGCTGCGGTCGAGGAATCGCCGGCAAAGGCGGATTCGGCCGGGCCGGAGCGGGCGCTGGCCCCTTCGGCGCCGCCGTCGCGTGATGAGCAGGACGACGCGGCCGCTTTTGATGCGTATTCGCGGGCGGTGATGGGCGCATCGCAGACGGTGAGCCCGGCCGTGGCGCATATTGTCGTGCAGGGTTCGACGGAGCTGGCCAGGCGCGGCGGCGGGGAAGACCGGCGGCCGGGGCGGCGCGAATCGCCCGGCGGAAGCGGGTCGGGGTTCGTCTTCACGCCCGACGGTTTCGTGCTCACCAACAGCCACGTCGTCCACGGCGCGCGGAAGATCGACGTGGCGCTGTCCGATGGTCGGCGGCTTGCGGCTGAACTGATCGGCGACGACCCGGAGACCGATCTGGCCGTCGTGCGCATCGACGCGCCCGGTCTGGTGCCGGCGACGCTGGGTGATTCGGCCAGCCTGCGAGTCGGGCAATTGGTCGTCGCCATCGGCAATCCGTACGGGTTTGCGTATACGGTGACGGCCGGGGTTGTCAGCGCGCTGGGACGGAGCTTCCGATCCGACAGCGGGCGGCTGATCGACAACATCATCCAGACCGATGCGGCATTGAACCCCGGCAACAGCGGTGGTCCGCTGGCGGACGGGCGCGGGCGCGTGGTCGGGGTCAATACGGCCGTCATTTTGCCGGCCCAGGGATTGTGCTTCGCCATCCCGAGCAACACGGCGGCGTTCGTCGCGTCGCAACTGATGCGGTTTGGGCGGGTGAAACGGAGCGTGATCGGTCTGGGCGGTCAGGATGTTCCGCTGCAACGGCGCGTGGTGCGGTTTTTCGACCTGCCGGTGGAAACGGGCGTGTTGGTCGTCGCCATCGAACCGGCTGGCCCGGCCGCCCGCGCGGGGCTTACGGAAGGCGATATCATCCTCAATTTCGACGGCCACGCGGTGGCGCGCATCGACGACCTGCATCGCCTGCTGACCGAATCGCGCGTCGGCGTCAACTGCCCGATCACCATTCTCCGCGGCGCGGAGCGATTGACCCTGCACGTCGAGCCGGCGGATAAGAATTGATGTCGCCTAATGTGGCACGGGATCGGCCGAGGCAACGGCGGACTGGTCATCGATAAACGGCACAACCGCGTCGGCGGTTCGGTCGGCCATGGCGATGTCATGCTCGCTGGCCGAGCCCTTGAGATGATGGCGGCTGTAGACAATCCACGCCTCCAGGCCGCGTGTCATGACATAGCCGCGAACGCGAAGATCCGCGTCCCCGCCTTCAAACCAGAGCCGGCCCAGGGCGTCGGTCCATTGCGTGTCGATATTTCCGGAAACGGCTGAGTGGGATTTGGCGTATTGCGACTTGGCCACGAACAGGAGAATTTGCGGGCTGACAGGCAGGGGCAGTTGAATGTACGCGACGCCGATCCCCGTTCCGCCGTCCGGACTGCGCCACTGCTGGTGAACATAGAACAGGCCGTGAGTGGCCGGCAATTGCGTCCAGTCTTGCGGCGGCGCCAGGGAGGCGTGAACAGCGGCGAACCGGGTCATCGGCGCAAGTCCCGACCCATTGGATTGCTGTTGGCGGTTGAGCAATTCGCTGCCGGTGACATTGGATTGCTGGCAGGCGGTCAGCAAAAGCGGCAGAATCGCCAGGGCGGCGACGGCGCAGCGGCGTCGGGCCCGAATGCAACGACATATGTGAACAGGACGAAACGGCATGCGCACCAGCCTGCTGGCGATCCAGGCGATTGTCGATTGAGACGCGGACAGAAGGAGCCGGAGTCCGCAACGCTCCGGCCCGCGTTCGAAGGCTTGCAAAGCACGGCAATCCGCGGCAAAAGTCGCACGGGTTGCTATTGGCCCGGACGCAAGCCCACTACTGTATGATCCCTCGCTAACTGCGCCAGGTCAAGCTCTTTTTGATCGATCGGATCGTCATTGCTTGTCGAGGCATACACAAACCACCCCTCCCAGCCGCTGACAATCAGGTTGGCCCGCACATCGTACAACCCGCCTTTGATCTCGAGTCGCAGACCCGGCAATTTGGGGTCAGTTTGCCGGCTGACGACCGTCGCGGATTTTTCCTTGTCCGCCATATCGTCCACAATCCCCTGTAAGACCCTGTCAATGCCAATCAGCGCCACCGGCAGGGGCAGATTAAAGTGGCCTATACCATATGCAGTGTTCGTCGATGGGCTTATCCACAGTTGTTCGGTATGGCGGCTGTCGCTTTCCAGCGGTTGGGCCACCCAGCCGGACGGCGGATCGCATTGGGCCAAAACGCTGGCGTTCCAAGTCAAGGCCGTCAATCCCAGCGCCGGCGCCGGCGCGGGAGCGGTTGTCGGATTTCGCTGGGCAGCGCACTGGCAGCCCGCCGCCATGAGTGCCAACAGCGTGCCCGCGAGCTTGCAAGACCAGGCTCGATGGGAAATGGGGAGCATCATCCGGCCGCCGGCGATTGGGCAAATCGGCCGCGGGGGCGGCTATTTCTTGGCCGGCGCGGCGGCGGTCTTCTGGAAGCTGTAGGTGCCGCCAAACTTCTTGCTGAAGCGTTCGACGCGGCCGGCCGTGTCCACGAACTTCTGCTTGCCGGTGAAGAACGGATGGCACATATTGCAGATATCGACGTTGATTTTGGCGACGGTGCTGCGTGTGACAAAGGTGTTTCCGCAGGCGCAGTGGGCCGTACAAGTCTGATACCGGGGATGAATCTTGGCTTTCATAAGGAACCTCCAGGCCCACGGCGAAATGTGCCGCGGAAAACTGAGCCATGAACTGTACCGCGTTTGGGGGCGAAGTTCAACTGCGGCGGTTTTCCCGCCAATGCAGAGTGTGCCCGATTTTCCGGGAGCCTGTCTTTTCCTCCTCCCCTTGTACTCAGGGGGAGGACCGAGGTGGGGGTTCTTCGCCAGCGGCTCCGGAAGGCTCAGCCCCCGACCAGCGCCGCCGCGGCCGACCCCCACCCAACCCTCCCCCTGAGTACAAGGGGAGGGGTAAGAGGTTGCTCCGCATCGAGTTACCCTCGCCCGGAAATTCGGGCACACTCCCAATGCAAAAGCCCTCGCCGCAGCCGGCGAGGGCTGAATCATGCGGCTGACAGGAATCGAACCTGCACGTCCTTACGGACACAAGAACCTGAATCTTGCGCGTCTGCCAATTCCGCCACAACCGCGTGTCGAAAACACCATCGTATGCGACGGCGGCCGGCGGTCAAGAGCCAGGCCGGTGTCAGCCCGCTTGAAACCGGGGCCGAGTCGCTTATGCTGCCGATGCGTTCTGTCCGTGCGACTCTAACTCTGGTAGGGCTTTGCAACAGTCACAGAGCATCCGGGATACGTTATTCGGTGACATGCCACTTGATGTATATCCGCCGGCGTCGCAGAAAATGCCGCAAGCGGAGCCGTGGTTGTCATTTATCCGCGCTCGTGAGTCATTGGCTGCGGGTCGTGTATCCGAGGCGACCGATATTTGGCGCCAGATCTGCGCGATGAACGGTCTTGAGTCCCGGCATTACGCGCAGGCTTGGCAATTTCCCCGCACACAAGGCGTCAAGCCGCCGGCCGATTTGGCCAAGGTGTTACTCGGCGTCGTCGTCGAAGTTTCAATGGACGGCGGTTTGGATCTCTTGGCAGCGTATGCCGACCACCACGCCCGCTATATCAACTTCAGCGGGCGTGCGGTCATTTGGGAGCACCCGGATAAATCACTCGACCCACTCATAGACGTGCTGCTTGTCGCGGGTAATCGGATCCTTCGGGCGATTGGGCCCCACGTTCATGGACGTCCGCCCGTTCCACCCGTGGGGCAAGTCCGGCTTAATTTCCTGTCCCCCTCTGGTCTCCATTTCGGCCAGGGCCCGTTCCGATTGCTCGCCGCCGATCCCCTTGCCAAACCTGCAATCGATGCCGCGACATCCCTGATGCTGCAACTCGTCAAGCTTGGAGATCAGGCGCCGGCCTGAAGCCAACGCTCTCTACAGAGGCGACCCCGTTCGCAAGCCCTCGACGACCTGCCACACCAGATCGATATGCCCGCGCTCGATGGCTTCCACGGGTTTCAGGTTGCCGAGCATTTCGTTCGGCTCAGAGAGCCATCGGCCGACGTGGCTGGATTCCATCGCCTCGCCCAGCGCTTCGCCCAGCCGACTCACCTGCGTGAGATTGCGGCGAACCTGCGATGGCGCGGTGGCAGCGGATTCGATGCCCGAGGCCGTGCGCAACGACACATCCAGAAGCCGCGACAGCAGTTCCTGCGACAGCCCGTAGCGCTTGCGCAGCGTCCGCACTTCGCCGTCGTCACGACGGTCGCGAGCCTGCTTGCGCATCTTCACGCCAGAGCGTCTCATCACGGTCGGCATATCGAACACCTCTTGCGTTAGCGTACGCGGCAAAGCGCGACAAGTCAAGCATTTTGGCACGTAAATTTGCGTGTGGATTTCCGATCCAAGGTCCGCCGCTACGGCCGTGGCGGCCGCCGCAGCACCGCCAGCCGGCTGGGCAGATGCAGATGATTGGTGTATCCGCCTCCTGAAAACGGAGCAACTACCCCGGATGGCTCAAAAATCGGAAGGGCCGGTGGCGGATTGGATCAGGCGTTCCGGCAAGCTGGCGGCTACAGCACATTCTCCTGCTGCACGATGATGTCGAGAACTTCCTGCGGGGTTTTGGCGGCGATGATGGATTGGCGGAATTTGTCGATCGTCCACAGGCGGCTGATGCGCGCCAAGGCGTTGATGTGCGGGCCGGTTTTGTCGGGGGGGCTGGTCAGAAGCCAGACGACCGAGACCGGACGGCCGTCGATGGATTGAAACTCGATCGGGACGGCCGGCTTGCCGATGGCCATCGCAAGGTGTTCCGTGCCCGTGGATTTCCCGTGGGGGATCGCCAGGCCGGTGCCGATGCCGGTGGTGCGCATGCCCTCGCGCTCCAGGACCGAGGCAATAACCTGCTGCGAATTGGTGATATCCTTGTTCAGGGCCAGCAGGTCAACCAATTCCGTTATCGCGGCGGTCTTGTCCTGCGAAACCATCGGCACGAGAATATTCTGTGGCTTTAGAAACTCCGTCAAACGCATAGCATTCACTCCGGGATCGCACGGCCGGCCGGCAGGACGACTGAAAAAAACCAATCTTACCGATGCCCGCGCCGACAGGCAAGATTCAACGTCGCTGCCACGGCACAAATTCGTCCGAATCGGCCGCCCCCGTACGCGTACCAGTCACCGTACAGCATACCACAGAGCCACCTGGCGTACCCCACGCCGCCCCGAGCAATCTCCACGCGGCCATCCAGCGCCGTTCTTCTCCCCCACTCCCCTGCTCCGCCTCTCCCCCCGCTCCCGCTCCGCCATCACGTTCCAAACAACCGATCCCCCGCATCGCCCAATCCCGGCAGGATATAACCGCGATCGTTGAGTTGTCGGTCGATCGCCGCGCAATAAATGGGCACCTCCGGGTGTACACCATGCAGAAACTGAATCCCCTCCGGCGCCGCCACCAGGCACACGAATTTCATGCTCGTCACCCCCGCCTCCTTCAGCACCGATATCGCCGCCGATCCGCTTCCTCCCGTCGCCAGCATCGGATCGATCAGCAGCACCTCGGTGGAAGCCACATCCGGCGGCAGCTTGCGGTAATAGCTCACCGGCGAAAGCGTCTTCTCGTCGCGATACACGCCCAGATGCCCCATCCGCGCATCCGGGAGCAGCCGCAAAACGCCCTCGGCCATCCCCAGCCCCGCCCGCAAGATCGGCACCAGCGTCACCTGCCGGGCCAGAACCTGCCCGGTCATGCGTTCCATCGGCGTCTGCACCGGCCGCGGCCGCGTCGGCCAGTCCCGCGTCACCTCATACACCATCAGCCCCGCGATCTCATCGAGCAGCGCCCGGAATTTCCGATGATCGGCCGTGAAGTCGCGCAATTCCGTCAACTTGGTCCGAATGACCGGATGCTCGACGACGATAACATTGGGAAGATCCACGCCCGACACAATACCGCCGATGAGTGCGGGGGCCAACAGGAAAGACGCGAGCAAGGAGAGGGACGAATGGTCCCTCTTCTCGTACCCTTCGATTTGACGCTCGCTGGCATGAGAGATAGGTTTCCCAGATCAAATAAAATACGGAGGTGCACCAGTGCGGGTGGATTTGATGACGAGAAAGCCGATCCAGCTCCTTAGTGCCACCGATTTTGCCGCATTCGCTGTCTGGGAATATGCCGACGATGAAGAATGGCTGAAGGGTCAAGACGAGACGTGGGTTCGCCCGGTCAATTCGTCCGCTGTCCCGAATCGTGGCTATACACATGTGGCTGCCGACTTCACGACGGCTGCGGGGCGGCAGTTGTTCGGATATGTCACAGTTTCGACGTTGGAACGGATACCAGAGGTGTCGCAAGGTGTCGTTTTTCATCACGGGACGGCCCTGTTCGTGTGCAATCCCAAAGGGCTTGGTTTTCAAGAGTCGCGGGGCGAACTTCTTGCGGGATTGGGACTCACGGAACGCGAAATGTTCCCGCTGTCGTTCCGACTTCGGGCTCTGCTCCAAGGCGAGACGGAGTACCTTGCTGGTGCCCTGCCTTAAACCAAAAAAAGGGCCATCCAAGATTATTCTCGACGCCGCCTCGCCCACGAGGAGGACACCCGCGACGTTCGAAATCTTGGATGTCCCCTTTTCTCGCGTGAACCAATTCCCGGCCGTCGCGTTATAATGACCTTGGTCATGCAACAGATCACCAAATCCGCGTTCCGATCCGCCTCCGCCTATTGGGGCCTGTTTGTCTTCTTCGGGATCATTTTTCTTGCTTTCCTGTATATCGATTTGACGCTGTTGGACCAGTTCCAGGAGGTTGAGGTTGCACCACTTCGGATAATCTGGTTTCCGGTCACCGGCGCACTTCCAGTCATATTCTTCTGGCTGGCGATCCGGGCTCAGCGAAAAGCACGACGAGAATATTCGAAATCCGGCCGATGCGCCACCTGCGGCTACGACCTCCGCGCCACGCCGGATCGCTGTCCGGAATGCGGGACGGTTCCGCCGAAACCGAAATGATGTCAGACGGGGTTTGGATGGTCGGAGGGTGGAAACGCCGGCGCGATTCGAACCTCCGACTCCAGAGCCCTATTACTGTTTCCCCTTCTGCTGCTTTCGCGCCCCCGGCAAATTCTTCATCGCCTGCTCAAAGTTCGCATCGACCGCTCGCGCATGGCAGTCGATACGCTTCCGATAGCGCACGAACCTCGCGGCCGCCCTCGGCGCGAACTTGTAAGTAATCCTTACAAGTTGCCGCTTCAACCAATTCCCCCTCGTCGTAGATGGCCTTGAGATGCAGGGTGACGTTCTGCGGCGTGGTCTGGAACAACTCCGCGATCAGCGCCCGCGTCAGCCAGATGGTCTGGTTCTCGAACCGGCACTGGATCCGCATCCGGCCGTCTTCCGTCTGGTAAAGAATGATCTCGGACCGCGGCGGCGTCTGGTCAGTCATTGGAATCTCCGCCGCAAAATCTTGCGGCTCTCAGACTCAGCGATCTCATCCCAAAGCGCCCGGAATTTCCGATGATCGGCCGTAAAGTCGCGCAATTCCGTCAGCTTGGTCCGAATGAACGGATGCTCGACGACGATGACATTGGGAAGCTCCACGCCCGACACGATACCGCCGACGCAGGCCGGGGCCAACTGGGATGGGGGACTGAAGGTTATGAGAATTCAGGCGGGTTTGCGATCGGTGTCGGCCGGTTCAATATCAGGCACCGCCCCAAGGAACCGCTCAAAGTCCTCGCGACGGCCATTGGCCGCCTCGTTGCGCAGATAGTCCAGCGTGCGCAGCGCCGCCATCTTCTCGGCCGCCGCACTGGCCAGGAACTGGTCGACAGAATACCCCTCCTTCTCGGCAAGCAACTTGATGCTCCGATGCAACGAATCGGAAAGTTGAACGGTCAGCTTGCTCATGGCGTTAGCCCTTGCCGAATCCTCTTCAAGAAATCCCGCGGCGTCAGCGCTTCAACGCCGAACTGCTCGCAGCCGCGGAAATGCCGGACGTTGTGCGTCACGATGTACTGGCAGTTGCTCGACGACGATGACATTGGGAAGCTCCACGCCCGACACGATACCGCCGACGCGGGCCGGGGCCAACAAGCGCGTAAGGCCAGTTGTGTTCAACATACCAGTGCGCAGCATGGAGTTCGGTCGCGGTCGAGCGTGCCCAGCACCGGCGCGTTGCGACCGCGTGCGCGAAGATCGGGGCGATGTTCCGAACGGTTGCGTCCCCGGCTGCATAAGGTGGTACAATCCCGCTTGTGAAGCACCTTCGCCGACGGCTGTTCAACGGGCTGGCATGGTTGTCGCTGCTGCTGTGTCTGCTCATTGCGGTTCTGTGGGTGCGAAGCCATTGGATTGATGATTATCTTCATTGGAGCGGAGCTACCGGCGGCCGGGTGATGTTCGATTGGCGATGGATTCACTCCGAGCAGGGATCGCTCTACTGGGTGTCCTCGCGGACGACCTACGCCGGTGTCAATGCGGCCGAGAGTCCGGCGACAAGCCCGCAGTGGGCCGCAACGCCGATCACGCCATTGATGCTGTCGCAGCATCGCAGCATCTGGAATGAGCTGGGGTTTTGGGACGAGGTGAGGCAAGGTGGGGCCGCCAGCGGGTCCACGCCGATCACCGATGACCGGTTGATCGCCATACCCGATTGGGCGTTGCTGCTTGCGGGGCTACAGCTACCATCGCTTGCATCCCTGGGGTTTTACCGAAGACGGCGGCAAACGCTGCGCAAACGGCGCGGCCAATGTCTGCGATGCGGCCACGATCTGCGCGCCACGCCGGTAAAGTCCGCCGTCCAACCCGCCCGTGGCCCATGTCTAGTCGCCAGCCCGCTCGATTCCCGCTTGCAAGATTTGCCCATCGGCGTAAGGTATTCGACGTGAATACCACCACCCGAAATACCGCGCTGATCCTTTTCTGTGTTTCTTTCCTGCAATTGCTGCACCCGGCCCTGGCCGCGGCGCAGGCTCCGGCCATGCAGCCGGACTTCGATGCACGCGCCAGACAGGTGGTGGCGCAGATGACCCTGGACGAGAAGATCGCTCAACTGCACGGCATCCGCGACACCAACGACTACCGCGTCGTGCCCGGCCTGCCCCGGCTGGGCATTCCCGCACTGACCGTATGCAACGGCCCGGCGGGCGTGGGACCGGCCGGACCGGGACATGAAGGCAAGGCCACCGCCCTTCCGTCGCCCATTTCGCTGGCGGCCACGTGGGATGTCGACGCCTCGCGCACCTTCGGCGACGTTGTCGGCGGCGAGGCCGTGCTCCTGGGCAACCTCCTCCTGGAAGGGCCGGATATCAACATCGCCCGCACGCCGCACAACGGCCGGACGTTTGAAAGTTTCGGCGAAGACCCGTTTCTTTCCGGGCGGCTGGCGGTGGCGAATGTGCTGGGGATTCAGAGCCACCCGATCATCGCCAACGTCAAGCATTACGCGGGCAACAATCAGGAGCAGAACCGCCAGCGGGTCAACGATGTCATCGACGAGCGCACGCTGCGTGAACTGTACCTCCCGGCGTTCGAGGCGGCGATCGTCGAGGGCCATTGCGCGTCGCTCATGGGCGCGTACAACAAAGTCAACGGCGACTTCTGCTGCGAAAACGATGTCCTGCTCAACCAGATCCTCAAGGGCGATTGGAAATTCACCGGATTCGTCACCTCCGATTTCGGCGCGGTGCACAGCACGGTTCCCAGTGCCAAGGCCGGGCTGGATCTGGAAATGCCCACCGGCATTTATTTCGGCGATGCCCTCAAGACGGCGGTCAATGCCGGCCAGGTTCCGGTGAGCCTGCTCGATGAAAAACTGGTTCGACGATTCCGAACGATGATGCAGCGCGGCGTGTGGGACAATCCGCCGGCGCGCGGTCCAATCCCGGCCGGTAACGCGGACATCGAATTGAAGCTCGGCGCCGAAGGCATCGTGCTCCTGAAGAACGCCGGCGGCCTGCTGCCGCTCAAGGCGGGCGACATTCATTCCATCGCGCTGATCGGCCCCTTCGCCGCCAAGGCCATGACCGGCGGCGGCGGCAGCTCGCAGGTGAATCCCATTCTCACTGTCCCGCCCGTCGAAGGCATACAAAAGCTCGCCGGCGCCGCCGTCAGTGTGAAAGAGGATGACGGTACGAACCCCGCGGCCGCCGCCATCGTCGCCAAGGCCGCGGATGTCGCCATCCTGATGCTCGGAGACCGACAGGCCGAAGGCCGCGACCACCCCATCACGCTCAGCGCCGATCAGGACGCTCTGGCGACGGCCGTGCTGGCGGCCAATCCGCATACCGTCGTGGTGCTCAAGAGCGGCGGGCCGTTGCTGATGCCGTGGGTTGATCGGGCGCCGGCGATTCTCGAGGCGTGGTATCCCGGCGAGGAGGATGGCGCGGCGGTGGCCTCCGTGCTCTTTGGCGCGGTCAACCCGTCCGGCAAGCTGCCGATCACCTTCCCCAAACGGGACGAGGATCTCCCGACCCAAACCGCCGAGCAATACCCCGGCGTGCAGAACGAGGCGCATTATTCGGAAGGACTGCTCGTCGGCTACCGCTGGTACGACGCCAAACAGATCGAACCGCTGTTCCCCTTCGGCCACGGCCTTTCGTACACCACGTTCACCTATAAGGATATCAAGGTGAGCCCGCCAACCAATGACATGCACGTGACCGTGGAATTTGATGTGACCAACACCGGCACCCGCGACGGCGGCGAAGTGGCGCAGGTTTACGTCGCATTGCCGTCGCTGGCGAATGTTCCGCAGCCGCCGCGCCAATTGAAGGGCTTCCGCCGCGTCGAAGTGGCGGCCGGCCAGACCGCGCATGTCAACATCGCCCTGGACGCCCGCTCGTTTTCCTACTGGGATGTGGCGACGCACGGCTGGAAGATCGCCCCCGGCACTTACACAATCTCGGCCGCGGCCTCATCCCGCGATATCCGCCTGACCCAGACTCTCGACTTGAAGTAACCCGACGAGGCCGAACCTACCGTGCGATATCCCCATACAAAATGCCCCGGCCGTCGGTGCCGACGTAGACTCGGCCGTAGATGCGCGGGTCGCCGGTGACGCAGCGATAGCGCGTGCCATATTGGTGCTGGTCGTCGTTGATGCGAATCCAGGTGGCGCCGATGTCGTCCGATCGCCAGATGGCGGTCAGGCCATTGAGTGCTCCGCCAACGTAGATCGCCGGGAACGTCTTGCCCGGCGCGGCTTTGCCGAATCCGAAATCCAGACCGGCCGGCGATCCGTTCACGGTCGGATGATTGGTCATGGCGCTGAACGTTTTGCCGCCGTCGGCGGAATGCAGCATCGTCGCTCCACCCACCGCCCAGATATCGCCTTCGATTTCGGGGTTGGCCCAAAGGCGCAGCGCGCCGCCGCCACCGAAACCACGGCCGCCAGCCCGGCCCACCGCGGCCACCGCAACAAGGCCCTGGCCCGGCGTGGATGTAAACGTCGCGCCCCCATCGGTGCTGGTCAACAGTTGCCTGTTGGCCGTGTCCAAAGAGTAGAACTTCTGGCCGTTGACTTTGTCCGAAACCACGCGAGCGCCGGCCTCCAAACCCTTGACCGGCGTCCACGTCTTGCCGCGATCGGATGTGATCTGCGCAGTGGGCGACAGCAGCATGAACGTCGTGCCATCGGCCGACACGATAAGGTTCTGCACGCCGTCGCCCGTTCCTCCGCCGCCAGGGCCCCTGCCTGCGCGGGCGCCGCCGGCCGCCGCCGCGCCGCCGGGAGGCGTCAATGCGGTCCATGTATGTCCGGAATCCTCCGACCAGGAAAAGCCGTTGCGCCCATTGCCTTCCTTCACCACGACTTTCGGATTCTTCCCCGCGTAATCAATCGCATCGCAATTGGTCCCGTCCTTGGGCTGGTTCATCGGCGGCGAGACGTTGAAGTCATCGTGCGTATAGCTGGAAATATCGCCGAATCCGCTGATGAGATGCGGGCCGTCCGTCGGGCTGGTCAGCCAGATGATGGCCGTTTCCTCCATGCCCTTGACTTCCGGCTCCCAATGCGTGGTCTGATCGGCGTCCATTTTGGTGAAATCGCGCGTGCCCCAGATCGTCGCGCCCGTGGTATAGACCGCGTGATCGGAATCGAATGGATCGATCGCCGTCCCCGTCAGCCACCAACCCAGCACCGGCGTGCCGGGATGATTGCGGTCCTCGTTCAGTGGCGTCAGATACGGCGTTATGCCGGCGCTGCGAAGGGAATGGGCGTTGACCGATTTCCACGTCGCCCCGCCATCAGTGGATCGCCACACATCATCCGGCCGGCCGCTGAATGTCGAAACCATCAGCGTCCCGGGATGCTGGCGATCGAGGCTCAAACCTTCAAACGCTCCGGCTTCATCCTGCACGGGGCTGATGTTCGTCCAGACGCCGGACTTGGTGTTCAGCTTCCAAACCTGTCCGCCGGAGCCGTTGTTCGGACCAACCGCCGTGGCCACGTCGATATAGAGCATTCCGGTCGAATCGAGTTCCGCCTTGGCGGTTTTGAGATTGGGCCCGGCCGGTTCGCCGGGGATGGCCGCCCACGTTTTGCCGCCATCGCTGGAACGATACAGAACCGCGCTGCCGGGATCGGTATTGCCGACATAAATCGTCTGACACGGCTGGCCCTTGGCGCTGCTGGACGGATCGAAGACGACGACGCTGAGTCCGACTCCGCCCCCGCCGCCGCCAAATCCGCCCGGACCACCGCCGCGGGCGCCGCGAGCGGCCGGCTGCGTTGCGGCGCCGGGTTGCGTCGCCGGCGGAGGTTGCGCCGCTGCGCCACGTCCGCCGCCACCGCCGCGTCCGCCGCCGGCGCCCTTGACCGGGAAGCTGTCCACTTTCTTCCACGTTGCGGCCGAGTCGGTGCTGACCCACAGCCCGTCGTTGCGCGAAGCGAAGTAGAGGATATTGGGGGAATTGGGATCGACGCCCAGTCGTTCGCCAACGCCACGGCCGGTGCTGTTGCCGCCCATGGAGAAGGTAACAGGGAAGATGTCGAAGGTTTTGCCGCCATCGCGCGAACGCAGGATGGCTCCGCGATTCAGGCCGGCGGCCATGTAGACCACGTTGGGATCAACCGGATCGGGCGCAAGGCTTTCGCCGCCCTGGTAATCCGAGACGCCGGTCCAGTCCGCCAGGGGAACCCAGGTGTTTCCCGAATCGACGGAGCGGTAGCAACTGCCGATATCGGTGCGGCAATACATCAGTCCCTTTTGCACCGGGCTGAATTCGACGCCCGGCACGTAACCGCCCGCGCCCAGCGTGACGCTCTTCCAGACGTAAGGTTGTGAAGGCACATCTTGTGCCACCGCCGCACCGGCCAATCCCGCCGCAAGCGCAAATCCCGCCACCGCCGCCCATGTCTTCCGCCAGATCATATTTACCTCCGCCGAGATCAAGCCCGCTTCGCCCCCCATGCACACTCGTTAAGGTAACAGAAGGTAACACTTTTCGCGTTTTTGTCACCCTGCGCGGCCCGACAAAATCCCGTGCGGCCGTAAAATCCAGAATTCAAACGACCCAATTGGGTTTCGTCCCCGCAATTTCGCACGCCGCGCCGCCCCGGTTCTAATTACGTAGTCGTGTCCCTTTTAATCGCTTCCGTCCGGCAAACATTCCCGGAAGGGTCGTGACCGCTTTGGCCGCACTGGTCCGCTCCGATGCCGAATGCGTCCGCGAAGACCATTGAAATTACCGGGCTGCCACATGGGACGCGGATGAGTCTTCTTGCGGCGCGACCTTCTCTACCCGCCAGCGGAAAAATGGGGATTCTTAAAGGAGACCTCCACGTTTTGGTCGTTGTGGATGATGAAATAAACCCGCGGAATGCCGGTATAGAAAGGGCTGTTGCGATCTAAAGGCGGTGGCCGCGGTATTTGCACATGGACGCTCGTTGTTTTCGCACCGTCCGCGCTGGTGAGTTGGAAGTCCGCAGCACGTGGCACATCGCCGGGAAACGTAAATGATCTGTCAGATGGGCGGGATATCTGCCCCGTCTCAATCCTGTTAACGCCGTAAAGAATGATCATACGTGAAAAATCTTCATTAGAAACATTATGTATCGTAAAACCCCAGTAATCATATCCGCCGAATTGCACATTCATCAAGAACGCTATTATCGACCCGGCCCCGCAAAGGACAAGAACGCCCATCCACACCAGCCACCGCTTTGAACGCATAGCGACCTCCGCCGATTCGGCCGGTGAATTCTAAGGTCGGGAGCCTGTCATGCAATCAGGCTCGTCAAAGACTTCCGACCCCTGATCCAAAAGGTCGTGTCCCTTCTATACGGGCCATTCCCATAAAGAAGACGCCCGCGGCACCTTTGGTGCCTCATGGCGCGGGGAAGTTCCCCGAATAGCGTATGAGCAGCAGGAAGACAACCAGCTCGGCAATCGTCGCAAGCTTCCTCAGGATCGCCGATCCATTCCAAGGGCCGACCACGACCCGGTAAAGCGCCAGGATCGCGAATATCGCGGCGGGCACCTGAAGGATGTTCATCCAAAAGAGTTCGGAGGCGTCCCATCGATAGGCCGACGCACCGGCCACAACCATCACGACAGCCATTATGTTTGCAACGGTGGCCTCGAATTCACCGCACCTTGCGGGTTTCTCGGTCTCGCAGGATTTCGCGGCAGAGGAACAGCCCATGGCGGGCTCGACCTGCCCCGCCGGCTCGTTCAATTCCCGACTGGGGTCACTTTCTTCCATCTTGGCACCGGAGAATTCTCAGGGACGGGACTCTTTGATGCAAACAAGCTCGTCAAAGACTCCCGACCCTTTTGACCTGGTGTCCGCCTGCCCGGCCGCTCTGCGCCATGGCCGACGCCGTGCCGATATTACCACATTCGGCCGGGCCGCGTTACCTCCGGTGAGTTGTGGCGAGTCTTTTGTCCGTTGCAATACGGAAGCCTCGCTGAAGGGCATGGCGGGCTCTGGGCGCGAGCTTCACCTGACTTCGAGCCTTTGGCGGCCGGCGAGAGTGCCCGATTTCCCGGGCGAGTGTAAATCCATGCGGGACCGCCTTTTATTCCCCTCTCCCTGTACCCAGGGGGAGGGTTGGGTGGGGGTTGACCGCTGCGGCGTTCGTCGCGGCTTCGACCTGGCAGAGCCACTGGCGAAGAACCCCCACCTCCGTCCTCCCCCTGAGTACATGGGGAGGAGGAAGAGACGGTTGCCCGGAAGTTCGGGCACTCTCGGCCGGCGGCCGGCGAGTGTCGCGGGTGGGACTTACGGAAACGGGCGGAGGCCTTATAATGGTGGGGCGCAACAATGGAGGCATGAGCGATGACGACGGCGATACTTGTCCACGAGGTGAAGAACGGTGATAGCTGGGCCGAGGCCTGGCGGAAGGGAAGGGGAAGCCGGCAGGAGTTGTTCGGGAAACTGGGGATCAAGACGCGGACTTTTCGCGACCCGAAGAATCTCGATTTGACCGGCCTGATCCTGGAAATTCCGGACATGGCGAAATTTCAGGCGTTTCTGGATTCGGACGCGGGAAAGAAAGCGATGGCCGAGGACGGCCTGAAGATCGATACCATGCGCCTGCTCGTGGAGTTCGTGCCGTAGCCGAGCCGACGACAGCGGGCGCGATTCATCATCTACGACTCGATCCGGGCCGACGAGTGGATTTGGGTATCGCCTTTGATGGTCTTGACTTTGCCGCGGATGATGCCGAGTTCGTCGATGTAGAGCCGGCCGCCGTTGTTGACCGCTTTGCCGCCGACCACGCCGCTGATGATGAGTTTGGCGCCCTGGCGGACATCGACGTTTCCCTGGATCTGGCCGAAGACATGGGCCCGGCCGCCGAAGTCGATGGTCAGATCGCCGTAAATGGAACCTCGCAGGTAGAATTTTCCACCTTCACCGACGCGGACGTCGCCGGCGACGGAGCCCCAGAGCGTGTATTCCTCGCGGATGTCGAGATCGCCGCTGATTTGACCTCGCTCTTCAACCATAGGAACGCATTCTGCCATCGAATGGCTCAAACGCCAACTGAAAAGCGGGTTATGCGTAGCTGTGCAGGCCGGCCAGCCAGAAGTTCACGCCGATCCAGTTGAAAAGCATGACAAAAAAGCCGAGCACACCGAGCACGGCCGTCCACCAGGCCTTGTCGACGGTCACGACGCGCACATGGACGACGATCAGGTAGACGATCCATGTGACCAGGGCGAAGGTTTCCTTGGGATCCCAACCCCAGGGGCGGCCCCAGGATTGATCGGCCCAGATGGCGCCAAACACGATTCCCAGCAGGAGCATGCAAAAGGCCAGCAGCAAGACGACCAGGTTGCATTGATCCAGCGCGGCGAGCATTGGCGGCGCGGCCGCGGATGCGGGCGATGGCGGAGCCAATTGCTCGGCCGTCGAGCCAGATTGATAGGCCGGTTGCGATGCTGGCGCGCCGCCGCGCGATGTCGAGAGAGGGACGGCGAGCGGCTGGCGCCAGGCCGAGGGTCGCAGCGTTCCATACTGGCCGGCGTACTTGATGAGCCACCAGGCGCTGAGGACGAAGCCCATGGCGATGAGGGCGTAGCTGGCGGTGACCATGGTGACGTGGATGTAGAGCCAGTAGCTCATGAGCACGCCGTTGACGGGAGCGATCTCGCCGCCGATATCGCGGCCGGCCACGTAGGGCGCGGCGAACAGAGCCAGGAGTGCGAGCATTCCGACGAAGCTGGCGGCGGCGCCGAACAATCCGCCGAATTTTCTGGTTCGCAGTTCGAGGATCAGACCGACGACGGCGCCGAAGAACGCGGAGAACATGACGCTTTCGAATTCGTTTTTGATGGGAGGGAAGACATCGCCGACCAGCCACCAGCGAATGGCGATTCCGCCGGCGTGAATCGCCAGCGCCAGCGACATGAGGCCCAGTCCCCATGCGCGCATCCAGGTGAGTCCGGAGCGCAGGCCCATCAGGAAGAACACGAACGCCAGCAGATACATGATCGCGCCGGGAATGGTGAGCTTCGCCAGCCGGTTGTAGACGACTTCCGCCTGACGTTTGATCGATGAGGGATAGAGTTGCGGGCGCACCAGCGGCAGATCGGCCGCCAGTTGCGCCGCCTTCTGGTTCACCGTGGCCGCGTCCGTTTTCCTCCAGGCGTCGCAGAGATCGTAGGCTTCGGTCAGGACGGGCTGAAGCGTTTTCAAATCGTAGCCGGCCAGTGATATTTCCGAGGGCGCCGCCATGCCGGGGGGAATTCCGCCGGGCGCCGACGCGCGGGCGGTTATCAGATCATTCTCCGCCGCGACGATATCCTGCAGCGCTCGCCACGGCGCGGTGGCCGGTGAATCCGATCCCGGCGGGATCAGCGACAGCGGCGGGAAATCCCACCGGTCGCGCACCAGGGTGGCCAGGGCGGCCGCCTCCTCGTCGACCTGCTGGAGCGCCGACGCCTTGCGCGTGTCGGCGGCCATGATCTGGTCGTGCAACTGCATCACGTCCGCCCTGCGCCAGAAATTCAGACTGACGGTCCCTTCGCGGACGATGCGGTCCTTCTCGGCGGTGTCGATCGAATCGAGCTGCTGGAAATCCTTTCGCAACGGGACGCTGGTGATGCGGATGAGAGGCCGATCGCGATACAAATCGGGGCGAAGGGACATGTCGAAGAGAGTGACCACCGAGGGCCGGCCGTCGAGGCTGGCGTGATTGGTGATGAACTCGAGCATTTGGCGAGCCATGCTGTCGAGGGTCTTGAGAGTTTGGTTGCTCTGGCAGGCGGCGCTTTGCAGGGGCGAGAGATCGACGCGATCGAGGAAATCGTCGGCGCGGGCGGGGGCGGGCCGGCACAGCAAAGCCGCGCACGCCGCCAGCATCGCGGCGCAAGAGATGAGTCTGGAGGGGCAAGTCACATAAGTCATGGCACAACCAATCTGTCGGGTTCGCGGCGGGTTTTTTCGCCGGCGGCTCTGGCCAGGGCGGCGGCCTTCATGTTGGCGATAATCACCGGCTTGATCCAGAACGCGTACATGAGCCCCGCGAATATCATGACGCAGCCGCAGAGCATGACGTTGACGGCCGGACGAGTTCCCACGCCGATGATCGAGAACTTCTGCTGGTCGGGATCCCAGGCGCTTTGAAAGAAGAGCCAGCGGCCGTCATCGAAATAGATGGGGCTGTTCATGTGCGCCACGTCGGTGGTGGATTGACCGGTGGCGCGGTCCTGGATGGTGAGAGTGCTGCGGAAATCGCGCATCGGGCCGTTCATTTCCCGCGGATCGGAGCCGGGATACCGCACCAGCTCGAACTGATCCAGCGTGATGTCCGCCGGCAACCGGCAGCACATGTTGCCCAGTTCGAGTTTCAATCGCACGGCGGTGCCGGGGATGCTGACCAGCGGGCCGTCCCACTCGGCGACGGTGTCCAGCGGCCACTGGGTATAGGGCACGGCGACCTCGCGCGACCACGTACCGGTGCTGATTTTGACGGTAACGACCTGATAGTCGCCGGATTCGCCGCCGGCCTGCGTGCGATGCGCGAGCGGAGTCTCGGTCACGCGATCGATCGGCGCCATGCCGTCCCGCCGCGCCACGCTGATCGACATCTTCTGTTCCCCCATCGTCAGATCGATCGACCCCCCGCCGCCCAGGTCTTTCACTCCCGCGCTTGCGTCCATCGATGTCACCAGCCGCGGCAACATGCTCCCCTGATCTTCCGATTCCCGCTTGAGCGACGTCACCAGATCGACCAGCACGTCCTTGCCTTCGGTCACGAACGTGTGCTTCACCGACCCGGCCGTCGGCAAGAGCCCCATTGGATCATCGAACCGATAGAGAATCACCAGCTTCTTGTCCAGCGGCTGGGTCTGTCGCTTGCCCATCGGGCCGGCCGATGCATCGGTCAGATCGAAATCCGTTTGCAGGTCTTTTCCGTTAAGCAACATGCGCCGAAACGCCGGTACCAGCGAGGAGGCCGGCGGCGTTACTTTGAGCGATAGCGCCGTTACCTGTTCGTGCGTTTCGAACATCGGCCAGGAGGGATAGTAACCCTCGACGTCGATCGTGTAGCCGGTGGCGCCGACCGGATAGCTCTTGCCCGGCTCGACGTACATTTCCAGCGGCGCGGCCGAATCGCCGGTAGTGATCGACAGATGATGAACCTTGGCGGGAATATCCCGGTAGGCGGCTTTCAGGTGGTCCAGCTCATCGCTGTCCAGCGCGATGCGATGTTCCAGTTCGGTTTCATCCCAGATGGTGTTGCGCGTGCGATCCTGAGCGGCCGACAACCAGAACGTGTGCTCGGAATCGCCTGACGTGCCGTGCGGATCGCCCATTCTCAACTCGATCACCGTCTGCCCGTCGCGCGGATCGGGGATGAAATCGGTCGAGACCGTGGCATACGGCCAGAAACCGGTCACGTCGAGTCGCACCGGCTGGGGAGTCAGGAGCATATCGGCCAATCGCGGAAACCTGGGCCGGCCGGTCTGCGGGTCCATTGACTGAAACACCTCGATATCGCGCAGGTCGGATCGATCCAGCTTTGATCCATTGCCCAGGTCGTCGTTGTAGCTGTTGAATCGCGGAAGCGAATCCAGCGGATGCACGGCCACCTGCATGGAATCCAGGCCGATGGAACTGACGTACAGGGCGCGCTCGGTATTGTCGTAGAACCACCCCACGGTCTGCTTAAGGCCGATGCGTGTCTGGCCTTCCATCTTGTTGTGGTAATAGAGGCTGGTTCCCAGGACCAGGGTGATGATGCCGCTGTGGATGCACCAGACGCCATATCGCGGCGGGGTCAGCGGAATTCGCGTCCATGTGACCACGGCCAGATTTGCCACCAGCAGCCCCATGAGAACCTTCAGCGGCCAGGCGTTGAAGAATTCCAGGTCCGTCATCTCAAAATAGGCGCGCACCGACGGACACCCCGACCCGATGGCGATGTAGCCCCCGACCAGGGCCATCAGGCCGATCCCGAATATCACGCTTCCCAGCGTGTGGCGAAATATCGCTTGCACGATCCGCGTAAGACGTCCCGTCGCTGAATGCCGATGCACCAAATGCCCGGCCGACCATCGGCCGGGCCCGCCGCACGCTCCTGAATGCAGAGCCCGGAGATTCTATCGGATCGCCGGGCGTTTTCTACTTTTGGGGGAAACGGCCGCAATTTGAGAGTGCCCGAATTTCCGGGCAACCACCTTTTCCTCCTCCCCATGTACCCAGCGGGAGGACAGAGGTGGGGGTTCTTCGCTAGTGGTACCGCCATTTCGAAGCCGCGACCGACGCCATAGCAATCGACCCCCACCCAAACCTCCCCCCGCGTACATGGAGAGGGGATTAAGAGGTGGCCTCGCAGAGGTATACATTCGCCCGAAAAATCGAGCACGCTCCGCAATTTCGCACGGCGGCGGGCGTTGCAATAAGTTTGTCATTGCTTATATTGTTCCATTGACATTGGCAACGGGCCAGTTGAAATATGGAGCAACCATGCGGCAATACCCGATATGCATCGTCGTCGCCTGCTGTAGCCTTCTTGGTTGCGCAGCGGCTCAGCCAACCACGACGCCATCGCCGGACCAGACGGCAGAGGTCCGTCGCCTGGCCGCGGTGCTGGGCCGGGGCGATTTTGAAACCGTCAACGCGGTTATCGGGTACAATCGCCTGCGCGAGAACCTCACGGAGGCCCAAAGCGAGCAATGGGGAATCGACACGATGCGCCAGAGGGCGGCCCAGCTCAAATCAGCGCCCAGGAGACCGCCACATGAGTTGCCCACCAATCAATTTGTGGAGCACCTGTGCGATGTCGACGCCCAGCATGGCCTGGCAATATCCGACGGCGCGCTCTATGCCATGGACGGCGGTCCGCTCAAATGGAAGATCGTGGCGGTTTTGCCGCCGGGCGTGAAGGATGCGCGGATCAACGGCGCCGACGGCGGAACCTGTCTGATCAGCTACGCGGACGGCCAAACTCCAAATTCAATGATGACTCTCGCGGCCTGCTCCCCGGCCGACGGCTTCAGGAAATTGAAGGATATTCCCAATGGATTATGCACATTCGCGTCGGCGCGGGTGGGGTGCTTTGCGGATGGCGACAACGTTGTGGTGACGCAAGACGGCGGACAGACGTGGACTCCGTGGGCCCCACCCTGGCCGCGCGAGGAGAAAATCTCCGCGCTGCGATGGACCAGCCCCAGCGAATTATTGATCGGCGATTCCCGCGGCGCGGTCCTGGACGTGACCATCGACGATCGCGGCGGCCATACCATCAAGTGGGCAAAAGAGGACCGGTATCCACCGGTCGATGTGACCGCCTTGGCATATGATTCTTCGGCTGCGGAAGTTTGGATCGGCGGTGGGCCAATGTTGCTGGAATGCCTGGCCCTATCCGATGGAAACGTCATTCAAAAGCTCTTTCCCGACAACGTCACCAGCCTGAATTTTCAAGGTGATAGGATGTATGGCTGCGGTCTGGACGACGTACACATATGGAACATCTCCAAAGGGCAGGTGACGACGCTCACAGTTCTTCATCTGATGAACGGGATCGAGGCGGTGCTCCCCAGGGGCGCAGGCAAGCCCGGCGTCATCCTGCTGCACCGCGGCAATTATGCCCTCGCCTGGGACGGTAAATCCGACCGGCTCGAACCGGCCTACCTGGAGGTCGACAACGAGCCGATCGCCAAAGCGGATGCCCAGCGCGGCCCGGTCGATTCGACCACGCCGACGATGACCGAACGAGTGCAGGCTGATGAATTGACGGCTTGGCTGGACCTTGCGGCCAACCAGCGGTTGCAGCAGCAACTCCAGGAGGCAGATGCCGCGCACCCAATGAACCAGCGCCAGACCACCCAGTGGATGATCGAACACGCCAGACAAATTCTGACAACCCAACCGGCCGACCAGTGATGCAGCGCGCCTCACGCGCGGAAACGTGGAGGTCGGAAAAAAAATGTCAATCGCGAAACGTCTTGGCCGATGGGTCTTCAATGTGATAGCCGTGGTGTCGGTCCTGTTGTTCCTGGGGGCAGTTCTGCTGGCGATGCAACCACTGGTCACAACGTACAACAGAGCGACCTGGGCTGATTGGAAACCAGGGTCCACCTCGTATAGCGGGCGCACGGCCTGGTTTACGGTGGAGCATGGCTACATCGATGTCGGCTGGGAGCGAGTTGGCAACGTCGATCCAAGGCAGTTTACAATTAACAATGACGCAGATGTGCGCGATGTGGAAAGATATCGGCGGGGATTCGCGCTGGAACCGGCCACCTATGCCAACAGCCACGTTTCCCTTTTCGAGTTCATTTTCGGCGACTTCAAGTTCGACCAAGGACGCAATGGGATCGGCGTCAGGGTCATCGCGGTAATCCCGGTATGGAGTGTCGTGGTCGTCGCCGCAATCTTCCCGGGCGCTTGGGCCGGCCTGTGGATTCGCCGCCGGCAGCACCAGCGCCGATCGCGAATGGGCTTCTGCGCGAAGTGCGGCTATGACCTGCGCGCCACGCCGCTGCGCTGTCCGGAATGCGGGACCGTGCCGGAGAAGCCCGCTTGACCTTCGGCCGTCTGGTCCGTAATTTCCGCCTGAAAGGACACTGTGAGTTCATTCCTTGAAGGCAATACGTCCGTGCTCGGGTTGCAATGGGGCGACGAAGGCAAGGGGAAGATCGTCGATTTCGTCACCGAACGCGCGGATGTCGTCGTGCGCTATTGCGGCGGGGCCAACGCCGGGCATTCCGTCGTCATCAATGGGCAGAAACATTCCACCCACCTGCTGCCGGTCGGGATTTTCCGCCCCGGCGTCGTCAATATCATCGGCAACGGCGTGGTGCTCGATCCGGGGGCGCTGTTCCGGGAGATCGACGAGTTCACGGCCAAGGGATTCAGCATCACGCCGCAGAATCTGCTCATCAGCTACAAGACCCACCTGGTCATGCCGTGGCACATTCTCGAGGACGCGGCCAGGGAAACCGGAGCGGCCGGCAATGCCATCGGCACCACGCGCCGCGGCATCGGCCCGGCGTATGCGGACAAGATGCAGCGGGCGACGGCCGTTCGCGTGGCCGATCTGGCGGATGAGGCGCGGCTGAAAGAAAAGATTTCGCGGATCGCCACCGAGCGCAGCAAGCTGTTGAAGGTCTTGTACGACGCCCCGCCGGTGGATTGGCGGGCGGTGTTTGAGATTTATCGCGATCACGGCCGGCGGATTCAGCCGTTTGTGACGGATGCGGGGCATGTGTTGCAGGAACTGATCCGCTCGGGCAAGCGGGTGGTGTTCGAGGGGGCGCACGCGGTGTTGCTGGACGTGGATCATGGGACGTATCCGTTCGTGACCAGCAGCAATTGTTCGGGGCTGGGCGTGTACACCGGCAGCGGCGCGCCGCCGAATTCCATAACGAATTTCGTCGGGATCATGAAAGCCTACACGACGCGCGTGGGCGGCGGCCCGTTTCCGACCGAGCAGGACAACGACATCGGCAACTACATCCGCCAGCGCGGGAACGAATACGGCACCACCACCCGCCGGCCGCGCCGCTGCGGCTGGTTCGATGCCATGGCCGTGCGCTATTCGGTCGATCTGTGCGGCGTGACGGCGGTGGCGCTGACATTACTCGACGTGCTGTCGGGGCTGGATCACGTGCAGATATGCAGCGGGTATCGATCGGGGGGCTCGCGGCTGGATTATTTCCGGGCGGACATGGATACATTGGCAACGGTCGAGCCGATCTACGAAACTCTGCCCGGCTGGGGCGGCAACATCAGCGGCTGCCGGACATTCGAGGAACTCCCGGCCGAAACGCAGCGTTACGTCAAGCGGCTGGAACAACTGATCGGGGCGCCGATCCGCATGGTCAGTGTCGGGCCGGATCGAACACAGACGATCATGCGGTGATTGGATACATGGCGATCCCGCGGGGAGCGTCGCATTTTATTCACCAAGGCACATGTTAATTTGCGCAACGGGCGGCGTGGGACTGGGTTGTGTGCAACCGCGCATGTTGGGCAACCGGCGTCACTGTGGGTGGGATGCGCATTGCCGTGCGCCCATATGAGTAAATTGGGGTGATTTCGCTTCGGCGCGGTACGGGATCATCGCCGCATTTTTTTCATTTTCTGTCGCAATTTTTCCCTTTCCAAATCGGCGACCCTAGGATGATATTGTGCGCTGTCGCGCGGCGATGACCTGATTGCGGTCCGGCAGCGAACAAAGTGGGATGCGCGGCCGATCGGTTCGTTGTAATTATTACTTTTGTGCATGCGCCCGGCGCGCACGGAAGCGACATGGCGTTGGAACCTAAACTCAAACACCGCATTGAGCGCGTGCTCAGCACCGTTGACGCTCACGGGTCGCTGGGCAAGCGCCTGTCCGCCGACGCACTGCGACTGTGGCGGCGGCTGGGCAGGTTTCAGCAAATGGGGCTGGTCTCGCCGGAGGTCGATCTCAACACGCTGGAACTGGCCTGCTACGCGATGCAGCTTCCGCCGCGCCAGGAAGGGGGCATCGCCACCGGACGGCTGGGACGCACCAATCTCAAGGACCGCTGCGAACAGGCGGCCGAGTTGCTCGTCAGCCTGCTGGCCAACGACGTCGAGGAAAAACTCCTGGACCGCACCACGCGACTGTTGCACGAGATGCCGCATCGATCGCCGGCCGTCGAGGAGGCCAAGCTCCTGGCCGATGCGCTGAACCTGGACGATTTCGGGATGACGGGTTTGATCGTGGGCGCGATCCAGATGGCGTTGCAGGGAGACGGCGTGACGGACGTGGCGGCGGGATTGGAGAAACGCGAGCAATATGGATACTGGGACGCACGGCTGAAGGACGGCTTTCATTATGAGCCGGTGCGCCAGATCGCACGCCGACGCCTGGAACACGCGCGGACCGCCGCGAAATTGCTGGCGCATGAACTGGCCGAAGACGGCGCGGGTTCATGAACGAAAAGTCCAATCAGATCGTGACGGCCGACTGGGTCTTCCCGATGTGCGCCCCGCCAATCCGGGACGGCGCGGTGGCAATCGAGGGGAACTTTATCGAAGCCGTCGGTCCCGCGTCAGAAATTCGCGGCCGGTTCCCCAATTCAGTTGTCACCGAGTTGCCCGGATGCGCGCTGTTGCCGGGGTTGATCAACGCGCATACACATCTTGAACTGACGCATCGACAACGGCCGCCGGCGCCCGCTTCGTTTGTGGACTGGCTGATCGAGATGATCCGCCTGGGCCGGGAAGAGACAGCCGATCCGCAGCGGCAGGCGCAGTTGATCCGGCAATCGGTGGCCGAGGGCATCCGGCAATGCCTCGCGTGCGGCGTGACGACCGTCTGTGACATATCGTCCAATTGCCAGCAAACTCGGTCGATCCTGACCAACGGCCCGATCCGCGTCATCAGCTATGGCGAAGTGGTCGGCATGTCATCGCGACGCGACATGCTCGACAGCAAACTCGCGGCGGCGAAGAAGGTTGAATCGGAGTCGGATTTTCTTACCTGCGGAATCTCGCCGCACAGCCCGTATTCGGTCGAAGTGCCCGGATATGAGAAGTGCCGACTGGAAGCCTGGCGCGGCGAGTATCCGTTGACAACGCATCTGGCGGAATCACCCGACGAGGCGGAGTTCCTTGCCACCGGCGGCGGGCCGCTGGCGCGGCTGTGGGAAAACCTCGGCGGCCTGGATGATCGCGTGCCGCGATTCAACGGCGGGCCCATCCGCATGGCCAGGGAGACCGGCCTGCTGCACGCCTGGAATTTTCAAGTCAACAACACGCTGCTGGCGCATGTGAATTACTGCGATGACGATGAGCTGCTGATCCTGGCACAGGGGCCGGCAAGGGTCGTATGGTGTCCGCGCACGCACGCATATTTCGGCCATCCGTCCCATCGCTGGCGATTGATGCGGGAAATGGGAATTCGCGTCATGATCGGCACCGACTCGGCCGCCAGCTCGGGCGATCTGAACATCCTGGACGATCTTCGGCTGGTGCGCCAACAAAACCCCGACCTGCCGGCATCCCAGTTGTTTGAACTTGTCACACTGCAACCGTCGCGGGCGTTGCATGTTGACGCCGGCCAGTTTTACGGTGGTCAGGCCGACATGGTCGCGTTCCGGGTTTCCGGGGCGGACCCGCTGGCGTCGATTCTCGATCGCGGCGAATCCGCCGCCATGGTTTGGGTCGGCGGCGACGTCGTCTATCGCGGCTGACCATCTGCCGGCTGCGGTGCGCGCAAGAAAAAGCGGGACGGTTTGGATTCCCAAACCGTCCCGCGTCGTTTTCACATCTCCAGTGAGGCCCTTCTCACTGTGGCTCTGGAGTCTGCCAAACAGACCTTACAGCCAAAGCTGGAACTGGGCGCGGAAGACCACGGCGGTGTGGTCAGACGGGCTGGCCAGATAGTCCAGACCGGACGCCGTCGGATTGCCGTTGGGGAGATAATCGGCATCGAACGTGATCTTGGCATGGTTGCCCCACGATCCCTGATCGCCAAGGAACCAGTTCACGCCGAAGCCAACTTCCTGGAAGAGGCCCTGGGCGCCGATCTTGTCGTGCTTGTCGATATTGGCCACGTCGTAGCGAGCCGCCAGTTCCCAGGCGGGATTAAGGAAATAGCCGGCCTGGATGAGCTCGCCGGTGTTCAGCATGTGATGCCGGACGAGTTTGACCGAGGCCGGATCGTTGGCCTGGACGAAGTCGCCCTGGAACGCGCCATAGACGACGAATTTCTGGGCGACGGTGTACTGGGCATCGAGATCCCAGCGATAGGCGTCGCTGGAGGGAGTACCGACGGGAAGTGCCGTCTGGCCCTGCGTGAAATCGGCGCCGGCGCCGATGTCAAGGAAATCATGCTTGGCTTGCTGACCGGTCAGATCGGCGTTGTCGGCCCAATCGCCGAAAACCTTGTAATCCCCGCGAACGGCGGCGCCGAAGTTGTTCTGCAAGCCGGCCGGCGTGGTGTCGGGGAAGCTGCTCAGGCCGCTGCCGTTGCCGCCATTGAACATCAGGTCGCCGTGAACCGGGGTCTTGCTGCCGGTGTAGACGAAATCGACGCCCTCGATAAGCGGTCCGCCCATCGAATTGCCGCCGATGACAGAATCGTTCAAGGACCGTTCAACCATGAGCTGGTTGGTGTCGCCGACGATGGCCTGTTCCTTGGAGGCGTAGTTCTTGGTCTGACCGACCTTGATCCCCACGTCGCCGGGGCCGACGTCGTGCATCACAATCAACTGTGCCCAGCCGTATTCAAGCGTGGGTGCGCCGCCCGTCTGGCTGTCCTGCCACTGGAACTTGTAGGTCAGGTCGGGGGTGAAGACGTTGCCGTCAAAGTAGAACTTCATGCGCCGGGTTTCAAATCCATCGCTCCATACATCCGGAGCCGTGCGGTAACCGGCGACATAGCGTTCCTGGAATGCAATCCCCGGATGAAAATAGAAATTTCCATCGGTCGACGCCACGAAGAACTGCATCTTGTCCGAATTCCACCCGCCGGTTACGCCGGTCGTGGAGTCGAAGAACTGATTGTGCGAGTCGGCTTCTTGAAGCACCCGCTGCGTGGCGTCGGCGATCTGCTGGTCGTTGGCCACGGCCGGAGCGGTCGTCGGTGCGGCGGCCTGCGCCTTGAGCGCATCCACCTGTGCCTGCAACGAGTTGATCTTGTCCAGGAGATCCTGCTGTGTCGTCGGCTCGGCCGCATAAGCGGCGCCGGCCAGGCCCACGGCAAGCCCTCCCACCAATACACTCAATTTTCGTGATCGACGCATAAGCGCCTCCCGAGATGGCGGCTGGCGACACCGATGACTCGCCCTGACAACCGTTGCCTGGCGCGTCTAAAACCGTGAACCGGCCGCTATGTCCTGTTGTTCCCTGGGCAACTTTGCCCTCGCCGGGGCGATGGCCACTGATGCCACGACCGCATGCGGGCTGACATCCTGTCTCTTTCGCAAAAAGAGTCAAAAACTAGGAGGCGTCGCCAACAGGGTGGCCTCCAGCGCCATAACCGCTCGCGCCCTGACGGTGGCGCATTGTTATCTTTGGTGCTAGGTTTATATTTAGTTTGTGTTTTGATTTGGTTAAGAAAAATAGGGTTGCCCCAGAATTCAGGGCCTCACGTCGCCCCGGCCCGTTTCCATGCCGCCAGACCCCAGATCACGGCCACCACCCCGCAAAAGGCCAGCCACGGCGTCAAATCAAGCTCCCATGCGAGCATCTTCAGGTCAATCGGCCCCGTCTGGTTCGGCTGCACCACACCCCCGCCTGTCGCCGACGCCAGATCGGCCATCGCCTGTTCGTCGTTGCCCACCGCATCAAACTCCCGTGCATACCGCCCCGCCACCGGAATCCGCCCGGCCACCTCTCCATTCACCGTCACAATCGCCAAAACCGCCTCGCGCCCGGCCGTGGTGGCCATCTCATAATGCCCAGGCCCCGTCTGCCGCATCGGCAGCACCCGATCGTCCGCGCCGACGGGCCCGCCTGTTCCCCCCGCCGCCTCCGCCGCCACCAGCCGCACCTCGGCCGCCAGATCATTGATGAACCCCTCCGGCCCGGCCGCGTCCAGCCAAACACGCAACTCGCTTCCAGCGTCGCATGTGATCGAGAACCTTGGATCAACCGGAGCCCCGGCCACCAGATCCGCCATCGCCATCGCCTGCCGGGCGTCGGCTGTAAATGCCACCGCGCACACCTGACCCAACCCCACGCGCCATCGCGCCGCCATCGGCCGTGGCGATGTGACGCTCGATGTCGTCGTTGGCGTCGTTGGCGCGCCGGGCACACCTTCGGCCACAACTGTGCCGCCCGTCTTGAGCCATGTGCGATTCCAGCGCTGGATTGTCTCGCCGGTCACGTTCGACGCGTCGTTGATGAATCGAATCTCCATCGCCTGTGTCCCGATCGCATCGGTCATCGCTCCCCGCAGCAATTGCCGAGCCGCCTGGGGCCAGAGCGTCGGGTCGGATTGGTCCAGCACATAGCCCCCCGTGGCGCTTGCCAATTGTTGCAGAACGCCCAGCCCGCTGCCCCGCGCCAGCGCCAAAACGAACAGCCGCACGTGCCGCCTCGCCAGAGCCGCCGCCAATTCCGCCGGATGATCAATCTGCACATCCGCGTCGCTGAGCAACAGCAGATTCACCGGCATGGAAGAGTCACCGGCCGCTATTTGATTCAACGCCGGTTCGAGATTCGTCGGCCCGGCCGCCACGACCCCGGCCGGTGGCGATAGCGCCGCCTTCGACAATTCCGACGCCGCCCGGTCCGTCACCCACCACGTAATTCGATCCGAGAAACTCCCGATGGTCACCGGATCATCCGGCGGTAGACGCGGCAGCAACTCCTGCACCGCGGCCGTCGCCAAGTTCGACTGGGGCACCGACGCGATGGCCGGATTGCCCGCATTTTCGGCCGGGTTGGACATCGAGCCGCTGAAGTCCAGAAGGAACATCCACCGCTGGGCCGGCGATGGCGCCACGCTGGCCAGCGGTGAAAGGCGTTCCAGTGGCGTTCCTGAATACAAACCCGCCCCGAACGATTTGTCCCCACCCAATATGACCACCGATCCGCCGCAATCGCGCACGTACCGTTCCAGCCCGCTCATCCGCGCCGCCGACAATTCCGATGCCGATACGTTGTCGAGCACAATCACATCCGCGGTCAGGTAATCCAGTTCATCCATCGGCAGATCATCCGGCGATTTGGCGATCCATCCCGCCGGGGCACGCGTGCCATCGCCAATCCACCACCGCTGGCGCAGCATCGGCGGCGGCAGATCGAGAGTCAGCGCATCATTCTCCGGCCACAAATCCCCTCCCGACACTTCCGCCCGCCATCGGCCCCTTGCGCCATCGACGGGAACCACAATCACCGATTCCCCCGCCGCCACCGGGTGCGTCGTCGCCGTGGCCCGCGGTGAGCCTGGTTGAGCCGGCTGTGTCGCCGCCGAATCTCCGCTAATCGTCAATATGCGGTTCTCTCTACCCGTTGATTCCACTGTCACGGCAATCTCCCCGCCGCGCATCTCCATCTTCCGCACCGCCGCGTCGGCCGGATGCTCCAGCCCCGCATCAACCACAAAGTAAACCGGCGGCGAATACGCTGGCGCCGCAAATCGCCCATCGGAAAACACCACCACCGCATCGGCCGTCGGCGGGTCGAAATTCGTCCGCTGTGATGCGATCTCCTCCAGCGGCGAATCAATCGTCGCCGCACGATTGGATTCCCCAAACTGGATCACCACGAACGGCCGATCCCCGATCAATTGTCCGATCCGCCTTTGCAGCACCCCCGGCTGCCGATAATCCGCCCCGCGCGTGCTGGGCGACAGATCGACCATGACGACGACTCGGCCGCCCCCCGAAAGATGCAAGACCATCGACCCCGCCGCCAGAGCGAAAAACAGACCCGCCGAAACCCCCGCCCAGGCCAACTGCGGCATCATCGCCCGCTGGCGCACCCAGGCAGCGATGACAACGATGAACAACACCCCCGCCGCACACACCGCCATCAGCGGCGCGCCCATCGTCAGGAAACTGGCCAGTATCAAATTCAAGTGCCAGCTCGCGCAATCCGCCTTTTTCGCTCGAATCGGTGCATTCGTCGATGGGCACGAAGGAAGATTGGGTGCGGCCTCATTTCGGGGTCTTGTGGTTCTGCCAGCCGCCGACCACGAAGTCGCCGAATCTGTTCGTACTTGCCGTCGGCGGGCAGGCCCCTGTGAACTATCACGGTTAGATCGTCCCTAACACTAATCCAGCCGACGTCGAAGGCCCAATGGTGAAGCCTGCAGAGGCACAGCCCGTTGCGGAGATCATCGCTGCCGTGCCGTGACTTCGGATAGATGTGGGCGGCTTGGGATTCGGGCTGCCCATCCGGAGATCGGAGCGAGAGCCCACAAAGGGCACAAGCGCCTTTGTAGAGCTTTTGGATGTGAATTCGGAACGCCTCGTCGCGCGGTGCTGCGGTTCGAACCAACTCGACGTCGTCGACGTCGTCAACTAATTGCGGCTTCCTCTTGCGGCTCACTGCCATAATCTCCTTGAGATTGGCTTGGATAGATTTGCGTAGTCCCCTTGCGCCGCCGTCGACTACGTCACCGCCCAAATGGCTTGGCGGTTGACTCTGGCTGTTGGCAAGAATCGCTCGGATCCGCCGATTCGCATTTTCAGTCAGTTTCGACGCCTTCGGCTCGCTTGCTTCGCGACAAAGACGCAGCAGGTGGTTGATGCCGTTGTTGGTCAGCGTCCAGCGGTTGCGAGTAGAATTACCTATTGACCCTTCGCTGACGAGCTTCTTACGAATGTAGGCGAAATCGTTTCGCCAAACAGGCTCCCGGCGATTCGTCTTCATGGCACGCTCACGGCGCGCGAGGTTCCAATAGTGGCGATTCTGAATGTTGTCCAGAACCTCCGCCTTTGTGCCGACGCCACTCAGATCGTGAAGTGACAGCAGAATCACTAGCCTTCGCTGGTCGTTTATTACCACGATTGCCTCCCTGGATTTATCGGCAGGTCGGATCGAAACGTTCCGACGGGTCGCACATGACTAACGAACTCAACTAGAGACTCACCAACTGTAGAATCTCCAATCGACTCTGCCGGCCGGCGAAATCATAACCGAATTGGGCCTGTCGCCCCAATCACAGTCGCTACTCGGTTTCCATGCGCACATCGGGAAACCTGCGGAAATCGCTGTCGAATGTCGTGACCGGCATATCCTCGGCCACAGCGAGAGCGGCCACCATGTCATCCGCAAACCGTCGGCTCATCGCGCTATCCCGCGGCTCTTTGCGGCGTCGGCGGCCGCGGCGGCCCGGATTTTCGCAAAAGATCGGCGCTTGCCCTTATCGCTGGCCAGCGCGCCCTTGGGGGACCGCAGCGCCGTATGAACCCGAATTATGGCATGATCACCCTCGACCGTGTATTCCAGCCGATCGCCCGGCTTGATATTCAGTGCCTCGCGAACCTCACCCGGTATCGTCGTCTGACCTTTTTTCGTAATGGTGGAATGCGGCATCGGAGCCCTCCCCCTACGCCGTCGCGCCGGAACCCGGCCCGGCCGGGGGTTCGCCGCCTTGGCCGTGACGGTACATCAGAACCACCACGTGCTCCATGGTGATCATCCCCTCCTGCACCATTGTTTCCAGGTCGGGCAGCAGGAGCTGGATCTTCTCCTCGGTATCGACGATTTCGATGATGACCGGCAGGTCGGCCGACATTTCCAGCAATGCGGCCTTGTGGATGACGCTGTGAGCGCCGAACCCCTCGCTGCCGCGGAATACCGAGGCGCCGGCCAGGCCGAGTTCGCGCGTTCTTTGCACGATGGCCTCGTACAGGGGCTTGTGCTGGAACTTGTCGCTGTCACCGATGAACACGCGAAGCAGAACGCCGTTTTCCTGGTTCTTCATATGACTCCCCGGTGAGATGGCGGGCATCGTGGAAAGGGGCTGGATCGCGGCGGCAAGGTGAAGGTCGTTCGCCCAGTCGCCGGCGCGATGCCGGTACATCATCACGGCCGCACGCTCCAGCGTGAGCATCCCGCCGACCATGATCTGATCCAGCGGACCCTGGACAAATTTCGCGATCTTTTCCGCGCTATCGACAATTTCAACGATGATCGGAACGTGCTGCGTTAAGGACCACGCGGATTCATGGACGATTCCGTGATAGCCGGCCCCCAGAATGCCGCGAATGACCGTGGCCCCGGCCAGTTTTTCCCTGCGGGCCGTCTTGACGATCCGCTCGTAGGTGGGCACGTGGGGCGCGCGATCGGCGCTTTGCAGATAGATCCGCAGCAGAACCTGCTCGCCGACGAGGCTCATAGTCACCTCACATCACCTTAGGCGACATCACGCTCATCGCGCCAACATCATACCCAGTCGCACGGCCGCGATTCCAATGATCAGGCTGCTCACCAGGTTGACGATGGCTTCAAAGCGGGCGCCGTCGAGGTCAAGCTGGCTGGACTCGTACATGAACGTCGAGAAGGTTGTGTAGGCGCCGACGAATCCAGTGGCGATGGCAAGTCGCGTCGTGTCCGAAACGTGGTGCTTTGTGACATAGGTCAGGAACCAGCCCAGGAAGAAACTCCCGGTGATGTTGATGAAGAAGGTGCCCAGCGGAAAGCGCAGGCTGAACCGCCCGAACTGGTTGGCCACGACGTAACGAAGCACGGCGCCCACCGACCCCGCCGCCGCTATCGCCAGATATCGAACAAATTGATCGTACATAGAAACGCCTTGCAAAAAACAACCGCCCCGGCGGGCCGTCGGCCTGCCAGGGCACATTCTGCAACCTCCCGGCGGCCCATCGGCCCGGCAGGAGTCATTGTTCCCGATGCAATCGGGACGATTTTGGCGGACTCCACCGCCTGGTTTAGGGGCATGGTAATCAGAGTTTCGCGGGATTTCCAACGTGGGCAAGCGTCGTGCCGAACGGCCGGTCATGAGGATCAGATCGCCCGGCGCAGCGGGAGGAACGCCCTGATGACATCTCGGTTTGGCCGGTAGCCGCTTTTGTCCGATCGTTGAATCAGACCCATTTCCAATAGCGATTTAAGGTCACGAATCAGCGTTCGATCGGTTTTGGTTGCGTATTCCCTTGCAACATCGGGATTGGTCCGCGTCAACTGGCTAAACGTGGTCCAGTCGTTGGGCGGCATGTTCAGGACCAGATCGCGCTGTCGATGAGCGGCGGGATTCTTCCGCCCCTGGAACTTGGAATGTACGTAATCTCGCCAAACGACCTCGTATTGCTGATCTTTGACAAACTGAATCTGTTGCCTGAGCCCATCGCGAAACCCGCCGACGGCATAGTCTATCCACGAGAGGATGTCGCCCTTTGACTCGCTGGCGTAGGCAAGCTGCCGGTAATACTCCGTTCGCGTCTTGTTGTAGTGATTGCTTAGCAAATGGGCGGCCGGCGCCGGCACGTTATGCGCCAGGAGAATGCAATACTCCAACAATCGGGCCGTGCGCCCGTTTCCATCGGCAAAGGGATGAATCCAGGCAAGATACAGATGCGCGAGCACCGCCTTGAGAACGGCCGACCCGATCAGCAGTTCGCCGTTCATGTCCGGCCACGGGCCGTTGAGCCATTGGCAGAGCCGTTCCAGAAGGTATTCACAATCTTCCCTCGGCGCACCACGATAGCGTCCCACGACGACCATGTGGCTGGACACTTCGCCTGCCACGCCGCCATCCCCGATGGGGAGGTTGCGCAAGACCATTCGGTTGTAGTCCTTGATATCATCCGCGCTGAAGCGGCCGGCGGCGCCGGGGGCACAGGTTTTGGGGGCGAGCTCGCGGCAGGCCTGCACGATGTTATCGACTTCCTGACCGAGGTATTCTTGCGACGGCGGTAACTGGAGCCGGCCTTGAATGCGATCCTGCACCTCCTTCTCACTGAGCGTATTTCCTTCGATCGCGGTAGTCGCCGCCACGCCTTTGGCCAGATAGATGGCGTAGAGCTTCTCCGCCGTGGCGGGTTCAAGCGGCGTGCCCGCCAGGTGCTCGCATTTTGATTGACATTCGCCAAGCATGACCCACGTGCTGGCGTTCAAGCGTTGCAGGTTGGCCTGGAACGTGATCCATGGGTGTGTCACCACGAATGTCCTGCTTTTTGTCATTTATAACTCAAGTTAAAAACGGCGTTTACGTGTTGTTTTGCTAGTATAATGTCACATGATATGGCCGCCAGTCAAAGCCGTCAACAGTGTGCAAGCCCACCCCTTGACTTGACCGCTACGCCCGCCAGGGGACGCAGAATCTCATTGGCTTGGGACAAGACCAATCCCATTCACGAAACGACTACTTGGAGTGCTGACTCTTCCGCTGTCAATCTCGGCGCATTCCCCACGGCGGGCAGGCCATCACGCCGCCGAGCCGATGACGGCTTCCAAACCAAGGGCCACAAGCCTGGCCCGGCTGATGCCCTGTCGCTTGGCGTAGGCATCGGCCTTTGTCAGCAGGCTCTTTTCAACTGTCAGGGAAATCGTCTTGGCGCCCTTGCCGACCTTGGGGCGTCCCAGAGCTTTGAACCGTCGCCATTGCTGTCGTTCGCGCGCGTTCAACGGCCGTGAGCGGGCGAGCATATGCTCCGTCGATTCAGACTCGATCTCCTGAAAAATCCGCTCTTTCTCCGCATCGGGCAGGGCGATGAACTCGTCGATGACGGACTTCTTTGGTTTACGCATAGTGTTTCCTTTCACCCGCGTCTGCGCCGGGTTATCAGCGGCATGGCGTGTATGACGAAACCCGTGCCGTCCTCGTCCAGCACATACACGACGCGAATCACCCGATCGCCAACACCGCGACCGATGACGAGTTTCTTTTCACTGTCCAGTGATCGGGGAAATCCATGCCCCGCATGCCGTACCACCGATTCGATCTCCGGAATCGTGCAGCCATGCTTTGTTGCATGCTCCACATTCCACTCGATCCACCGGAATTCTGTGGGCGTCACTACATAACTATATAGGAAAGTCGGGGTGAAAGCAAATCTGATGACTTGGTCGGACCACTTCGGCCGGCGGGTCGTTTGCCGGCAGTTCATGGTATGATGCCCCGCGGGCGTCGGCATCGCCCCGAAAAGGAACTCCGCCATGCAAAGACCCGCACGCAGCACAACCATTCTTTCTGTTCGCCGTGACGGCAAAGTCGCTCTCGGCGGGGATGGGCAGATCACGCTCGGCAATGTCGTCGTCAAGCACGATTCGTCCAAGATCCGCAGACTGGCTGGGGGAAAGGTGCTGTGCGGGTTTGCCGGGTCGGCGGCGGATGCCATGGCGCTGCTGGAGCGGTTTGAGAAGAAGCTGTCGGAATTCCCGGAGAATACGCGGCGGGCGGTGATCGAACTGGCCAAGGACTGGCGAACCGATCGAATTCTCCGCCGACTTGAGGCGATGCTCGCGGTTGCCGATCTCTCCACCAGCCTGATCGTCAGCGGCGCCGGCGATGTGATCGAGCCCAGCGACGGCGTGATCGGCATCGGCAGCGGCGGGCCGTATGCGGCGGCGGCGGCGATGGCGCTGCTGCGGAATTCGACATTATCGGCCGCCGAAATCGTCTCGGCGGCTCTGAAGATCGCCGGCGAAATATGCATCTACACCAATGGCAACATCCAGGTCGAAACTCTGGGTTGACATTTCCGCCCAAACCGGCCGATGGTGTGGTATATTGCCGCCGGGCAGGAGGAGTGTTCGCTTTTTGCGCCAGGGGGTTTTGCAGGTTATTGGACCCGGCGAGAGTGCCGGACTGGTTTCGACATCGCGGCTGCTAAGAGTCCTTCCCATCCACAAACCCTTTTCGCAGGAGCTACCTCATGCCCACAGTCAAGATCGGCAAGGACACCGTCGGCGACGGTCAACCCTGTTACATCGTTGCGGAGATCGGCATCAACCACAACGGCGATATCGAACTGGCCAAGAAGCTGATCGCCTGCGCCGAAGCGGCCGGCTGTAACGCCGTCAAGTTCCAGAAACGCACCATTGACGTGGTCTACACCAAGGAGGAACTGGCCCGGCCGCGCGAAAGCCCGTTCGGCGACACCAACGGCGCCCTGAAGCGTGGCCTGGAACTCGGGCTGGACGCCTACAAGGAAATCGATCGCTATTGCAGGGAACTGGACATCACCTGGTTCGCAAGCTGCTGGGACGAGGCCAGCGTCGATTTCATCGAACAGTTCAAGCCCCCCTGCTACAAAATCGCCTCCGCCTGCCTCACCGATGACAATCTGCTCCGCTATCATCGCGCCAAGGGCCGGCCGATCATCCTGGCCACCGGCATGAGCAGCATCGAGCAGGTTGACCACGCCATCGAAGTGCTGGGCAAGAAGGATCTGATCGTCCTGCAGGCCACCAGCACCTATCCCGCCCAGTACGATGAACTCAACCTCAAGGTGATCCCGCTCTACAAGCAGCGCTACGGCATCCCGGTCGGCTATTCCGGGCACGAAACCGGCCTGCCCTCCAGCGCCGCCGCCGCCGCACTCGGCGCCAGCGTCGTCGAACGCCACATCACCCTCGACCGCGCCATGTGGGGCAGCGATCACGCCGCATCCCTGGAGCCCAACGGCATCACCCGGCTTTGCCGCGATATCCGGCTTATCGAGACGGCCATGGGCGACGGCGTCAAGCACGTGTTCCCGCGCGAAAAGCCGATCATCGACAAACTCCGCCGCGTTGGAAAGTGACGCTTCGCTGCGATCCCACATCCTCGGATTGGCCGGCGGCGTCGGCTTTGCTGTGCCGCATCAAGCTCATCGCGCTGGATGTGGACGGCGTGTTGACCGACGGCTCGTTCCTGTGGGGACCGGACGGCGTGGAACTCAAGCGGTTCTGCTTTCTGGACATCATGGGCCTGTCGATCGCCCGCCGTGCCGGTTTGCGCCTGGCATTGGTCAGCGGTGAACCCAGCGAACTGGTCGATCGGCTGGCCGAGAAAATGACCATCACCGACGTTTTCAAGGGCTGCAAGGACAAGGCCGCCGCCGCCAATGAACTGATCCAGCGCCACAACCTCGCCCCCGGCGAGCGATGTTTCATGGGTGACGACATCAACGACGTCCCGGCCATGGCGGCGATGGGCCTGGGCATCGCGCCGCCCGGGGCGCATATTTCCGCCCTGAACGCGGCGGCGCTGGTCACAACCCGCCGCGGCGGCGACGGCGCTGTGCGCGAACTGATCGACGCCGTCCTCCTGGCCGGAAGACTTCACCGGCAATAGTCCATTCTCCAATGAGTCATTCCATGAAACTTTCCGATTATGTCATGAAATTCATCGCCGACCTGGGCGTGAAGGATGTCTTCATGCTTCCCGGCGGCGGGGCAATGCACCTGAACGATTCGCTGGGCGGTTCCAGCCTGCATTGGATCGCCAATCTTCACGAACAGGCCAGCGCCATTGCCGCCGAAAACTGGGCGAAAATGACCGGCCAGATCGGCGTGGCGATGGTGACGACCGGTCCCGGCGGCACCAACGCCATCACCGGCGTGGCCGGCGGCTGGCTGGATTCCACGCCCATGCTCATCGTCAGCGGCCAGGTCAAACGCGCCGACCTCAAGGGCGACAGCGGCGTGCGCATCCGCGGCGTGCAGGAAGTGGATATCACCTCGATCGTCGCGCCCATCACCAAGTATGCCGTCACCGTCCTGGAGCCGAATTCGATCCGATATCATCTGGAAAAAGCGGTTTACCTGGCGCGATCCGGCCGGCCGGGACCGGTCTGGATCGACATTCCGCTGGACGTACAGGCCAGCACGATCGACCCGGCTGCGCTGACCGGATTTATCGCACCACCGCCGCCGCAAATATCGCCCGATATCCAACACGCCGTCGCGCGGGCATTGGAATTGCTCGACCGCAGCGAGCGGCCGGTTCTCCTTTTGGGCAACGGCGTGCGACTGGCGGGGGCTACGGCGAAGTTTCTCGAACTGGCCGAGCGACTGGCGGTTCCCGTGCAGCCGACCTGGCTGGCGATCGACTTGATCGAGGAAGACCATCCGCTGTACATGGGCCGGCCGGGCGCCGTTGCGCCGCGCTACGCGAATTTCACCATCCAGAACGCCGATTGGCTGCTGGCCATCGGCGCCCGCATCGACCTGGTGCTCACGGCGTTTGCACCGGAGAAGCTGGCACGCGGCGCCAAAAAGATCGTCGTTGATATCGACCCGGCGGAAATGGCCAAACATCGCCCGGCGCCGGATGTGCCCGTCCTCGCCGACGCCAAACTCTTCATTGATGAGATGCTGCGCCAGACGAGCGGCCGGAAGACAAAATCGTTCGCGCCGTGGCTGGCGCAGGGCCGTGCATGGAAGGAAAAATACCCGTTCATGCAGGATGAATACCGCAAGCCGGGGTTGGTGAGCGTTTATCACCTTTCCGAGGTCATCAGCAAAGTCAGCGCCGACGGCGACCTGATCGTCAGCGGCAGCAGCGGCGCGGGGATCGAGACATTCCTGCTGGCCTACCACGTCCGCAAGAACCAGCGCATCTTCCATACCACCGCGCTGGGCGCGATGGGATTCGGACAGCCCGCGTCGATCGGCGCGTGCGTCGGCTCCGGCGGGCGGCGCACCATCTGCGTCGATGGCGACGGCGGTTTCCAGATGAATGCACAGGAACTGGCCACCATCGCCCGGCTGAAGCTGCCGATCAAATTCCTGGTCCTCAGCAACAACGGATTTTCCTCGATCCGCACGAGCCAGAAGAGCTGGTTCGGACGCCTTATCGCGGCCGATCCCAGCAGCGGCATGACTTTCCCCTTCGCCTCGGAAGTGGCCAGGGCGTACGGCATCACCGGCATGCGCATCGAGAACCAGAACCATCTCGAGGCCGACGTGCGCCGCGTGCTGGAAACGCCCGGCCCGGTCGTGTGCGATGTGATGACCATCCCCGACGAAACCCGCCAGCCGCGCGTCGCATCGGTGCAGCGGGCCGACGGCTCGATGGTGTCGCGGCCGCTGGAGGATTTGTTCCCGTTCCTGGATCGCCAGGAATTGAAATCGAATATGATGATCCCGCTGTTGGAGGATTAAGCGAATGCTTCCGATCGGAATCATGCAGGGACGTCTGGGGCCGCCGGAATCGGGACGATTTCAGTCCTTTCCGCGATCGCGCTGGCGCGAGGAATTTGCGCGGGCGGCTGAGGCGGGTCTGGATCGCATCGAGTGGATTTACGACCAGTACGGCGTCGGCGCCAACCCGCTGGACACCGATGCCGGATGCGCCCAGTTGCTGGAATTATCCAAATCCACCGGCGTGCTGGTCCGATCTTTGGTGGCGGATTATTTCATGGACTGGCCGCTGGTGCGGCCCAGCGGCGATGAACAACGCAGCCGTATCGAGAAGCTCAACTGGCTGATCGGCCGGTGCGCCATTATCGGGATCGAGCGGATCACGCTGCCGTTCGTGGATGCCTCGCGCATCGAGACGCCCGGCGAATCCGACGCCGCGATCACGGCCATCGAAGCGGCCCTGGCGGCGGCGGCCAAGCACGGCATCGAGATTCACCTGGAGACATCGCTGAATCCGCGGCAATTCGCATCACTGCTGAACCGAATTCGCCATGACCTGGTGAAAGTAAACTACGATTCGGGCAACAGCGCCAGCCTTGGTTATCTGGTGCGCGAGGAATTCGCCGCCTATGGAAATCGCGTCGGCAGCGTACACATCAAGGACCGCGTCGCCAACGGCGGCACCGTCGCGCTGGGAACGGGAAACACTGATTTGCCCGGGCTCATGGATTGCCTGCGATCCTGCGGGTACCGCCGTGATCTCATCCTCCAGGTTGCGCGCGGCGCTGAAGGCGATGAAGTGGCGCTGGCCCGCAAGAACCGCCAGTATGTGATCGACCTGATGCAGCGCGCCGGCCTGGCCGCGGAGGGAACCGAACCGTGAAGGCCCTGTTCATCGGCCTGGGCGGAATCGGCCAGCGCCATCTGCGCAACCTCTGGGCGGCGACCGGCGGGAACGTCGAATTGCTCGCCTATCGCGTTCGCGGCCGCACCGATGTCCTCACCAGCCAGCTCACGATCGATCCCGGCAAGAACCTCGAATCGCTGTACGGCCTGCGCACATTCGACACTCTTTCCGCCGCCCTGGATCAGCGCCCGGATATCGCGTTCATTTGCAACCCGACGAGCCTGCACATCCCGGCCGCACTTGAGGCGGCCCGCGCCGGTTGCCATCTCTTTCTGGAAAAACCGATCTCCGATTCACTGGCCGGGCTGGGCGAATTGGCCGCCATCGTCGAACAAAAGCGACTGGTCACTCTGGTCGGATATCAATTGCGGTTTCATCCGCTGATGCGGCGGCTGGCGGCGCTGGTGGCCGAGAACGCCATCGGTCCCATTCTGGCGGGGCGAATCGATGTTGGCGAAGACCTGCGACGCTGGCATCCGTATGAAGATTACCGCCAGATGTACGCCTCGCGCCGCGACCTGGGCGGCGGCGTCATTCTCTCGCAGATTCACGAACTGGATTACATTTACGGCCTGCTGGGCCTCCCGGAAACCGTGTACGCGGCCGGTGGTCATCTCAGCGATCTGGAAATCGACGTTGAGGACATCGCCAGCATCCTGATGCAATTTCGCGTCGGCGGCCGGCGGATACCGGTTCACGTTCACGAGGATTACATCCAGTTTCCGCCGTCACGGTCGTGTCAGCTTATTGGAAACGCGGGGAAAATACTGCTCGATCTGCGCGGGATGAGCCTGACGCATTGGGATGCCAAGGGCGAGGTTCGCCAGTCGCAAACCCTGGAGAATTTCGAGCGCAACCAGCTTTTCCTTGATGAGATGAATCATTTCCTGGCGTGTGTGCACGGCCAGGAAAAGCCGATCGTGTCGCTGTACGATGGAATCCAAAGCCTGCGCATGGCCCTGGCGGCGCGGGAATCGCTGGCCGGCGGCGGTGTTGTCACGTTGAAGGATTGATCGGTCGTCTGCGTTACAATCTCACCAGGTGCCTATGAGCAACAATCTCTTCGATCTGACCGATCGCGTGGCCGTCATCACCGGCGGGTGCGGATTGCTGGGAATTCAACACGCCCGCGCCATCCTCGGCGCCGGCGGTCGTGTCGCGGCCGTGGATGTGCGCCCGCTGGATGCCAATGAATCGGGCCGCAAACTCCAGGGGGAGTTCGGCGAGCGCGTCAGCGGATTCGTAGCCGACATCACCAATCCGGCCGCCGTCGCCGACCTGCGCGATCGTTTGCTGCGGCGTTTTGGGCGGATCGACATTCTCATCAACAACGCGGCCAACAACCCCAAGGTTGAGGCGGGCAGCAGCGTCGAATTCTCGCGGCTGGAGAACTTCCCGCTGGCCCAATGGCAGGCGGACATTGCCGTTGGCCTGACGGGGGCGTTCTTGTGCAGCCAGGCGATCGGTCCGGTAATGGCCTCGGCCGGCAAGGGCGTCATCCTGAACATCGCCTCCGATCTGGCGGTCATCGCGCCCGACCAGCGTCTTTACCGGCAGGACGGCCTGGCGCCCGAGCGGCAGCCGGTGAAACCCGTCACCTACTCGGTCGTAAAAACAGCCTTGCTGGGCCTGACGCGATATCTCGCCACCTACTGGGCCGACAAAGGCGTCCGCGTCAACGCCATCTCGCCCGGCGGAGTCTTCAATGGCCAGAACGAACTCTTTGTCGCCAAACTCGCCGAACTGATTCCGATGAAACGCATGGCCCATGTCGATGAATACCAGGGCGCGATCCTGTTTCTCTGCTGTGACGCCTCCAGCTACATGACCGGAACCAATCTGGTCGTGGACGGCGGACGAACCTGCTGGTAAGGCCGACCCGGCCGACGGTTTTTCTGGACCGATAATGGCGCTGGCCGCAATGCGATTGCGACTGGCCCCGCGCCGGCCGCCATGGGCGATCGACCGTTCGTCCAACTCCGCGGATTCGTGCTGATGAAACTCACCATCCCTGTCGATGAATAGCCGCATGAACGTAAGCCGGCTGATTGCCGAGGTCGATGCGCTGTTGAGTGAGTCTGCGACGTCCGTCAGGCAACGCGAAGAAACAGCATTCGATGACGCCGTCGGCACTCGCGGCCGGTCGCTGGTCTTGTTCGGCGCGGGCAACCTCGGCCGCAAGACGCTGGCGGGTTTGCGGCAGTGCGGCATCGAACCGCTGGCCTTTGCCGACAACAATCCGAAGCTCTGGCACACGCAAATAGAGGGGCTGAACGTTCTTTCCCTGCCGGAGGCGGCGCGGCAATACGGCCGAAGCGCTGCATTCGTATGCACGATCTGGGGCGCCGGACACGCTGAAACGATGGGAAACCACATCGACCGCCTCCACGCCGCCGGATGCGAGGTGGCCACGCCGTTCAGCACGCTCTTCTGGAAATTCCCCGACGTTTTCCTGCCGCACTATTCGCTGGATCTGCCGCACAAGGTTCTTGAGTCGGCCGGCGAGATTCGCCGGGCCTGCCGAATCTGGGCCGATGACGCATCGCGCAATGAATTCCTGGCCCAGCTTCGATGGCGAACGCATCTGGATATCGACGGCCTGCCGCGGCCGGTGGCTCACGAACAATATTTTCCCGACGACCTGTTCCAACTGACGCCGGATGAAGCATTTGTCGATTGCGGCGCTTACGACGGGGACACGATCAAGGCGCTGGTGCGTCAGCGTGGGGCATCGTTTGGGCCGATCGAATCCTTTGAGCCCGATCCGGACAACCTCAGGAAACTCAATTACGCGGTGTCGCTGCTGCCGGCGCACATCCGCGCCAAGGTGCGAGTCCATCCCTGTGCGGTCGGGTCGCGCACGCAGACTCTGCGGTTCAACGCCGAGGGTAAGGCATCGTCGTCCGTCGGCGAAGGCACGCTGGAAGTGAACTGTGTGGATTTGGATCATTACCTGTCGGACCGCAAGCCGACCTTCATCAAGATGGATATCGAAGGATTCGAACCCGAAGCGCTTGCGGGCGCGACCAGGACAATCCGGCGGCATGTTCCCATCCTGGCGATCTGCTGTTACCACCTGCAGGATCACCTCTGGCGGCTGCCGCTGCTGATGCGGTCGCTGTCCGAGGAATACCGGCTCTTTCTGCGCCCGCACGATTTGGCCGCCTGGGATCTGGTCTGCTACGCTGTTCCGTTGCGACGATTGGGCGCCCTGCCGGCTCAACTGGCCGAATAGCCGCGCCGACCGGGCACACCACTGGGAATCTCGATGCCCGCGAACCCCGCCGACACGATCGCTCGACCCGACTCCGCCTGTGGCACGGCCGCCATCACCGGCGCCGCCAGCGGCATTGGTGCCGAATTTGCCCGTCAACTCGTCCGCGCCGGGCGACCTTTGATTCTGATCGACAAATCCGCCGAAAAGCTCGATCGCATCGCCGCCGAACTGTCCGCCTCCGGCGCAACCGTCGAGCTCATCGTCGCCGATCTCACCAGCGACAGCGACCTCACCCGCGTGGCCGAGCGGCTCGCGGCCGTCGATCCGCTGGCGATCCTGGTCAACAGCGCCGGGTTCGGAACCGTCGGCACATTCGACCAGACCGATCCGATCCGACAAATCGCCATGATGCGCCTGCACATGGAAGCGCCGGTGCGGCTGTGCCGGGCCGTGCTTCCATCGATGCTCAAACGTAGAAGCGGTGCGATCATCAACCTCGGCTCGATCAGCGGCCTGATGCGGTTTCCCGATGCCCTGCTTTACAACGCGACCAAGGCGTTTCTCATCGCCTTCAGCCGGCTGCTGGCCTTGCAGATCACCGGCAGCGGCGTGCGCGTGCAGGCATTGTGCCCCGGCCTGACGCGAACCGGATTTGTTGACACGCCGGACATGGCCGGCTTTGATCGTGATCGCCTGCCGGCTTTCATGTGGATGACCAGCGATGCGGTCGTCGCCTCGTCGCTGGCGGCCCTGGACCGGAGCGGGCGCGTCGTTCACATCCCCGGTCTGGTCAACAAATTGTACGTGATGGTCTTCGGTTCAAACCTCGGCATCGCCGCACTCAATATCTATCGGAGTTTTCGCCGCCACCGCCCGTGAACCTCTGCCAGGAGCATTTGTTTATGTCGAACGTACCGCCTCGCACGCGATCGTATCCCGCCCGGAACTGCCCGGTCTGCGGCGAGATCAGCCATCGCCGGCTGTTCCGCCAGGATTTCGCCGGACTCTCCAGCGGCGGACTCCTGAGTGGCTACGATGTCGTCGTCTGCGCCCATTGTGGCTGTGCCTTTGCCGATGACATTCCGCCTCAGGAAACCTTCGATGCCTATTACCGCGACATGTCCAAATACGAGTACCACCATCGCGACGGCCTCGAGCCGCAATGGGTGCTCGAGCGCTATCGCTCGCTTGTGCGGGATTTGCGGCCGCTTCTGGCCTCGCCGGAGGCTCGAATCCTGGACATCGGCTGCGCCAACGGCGGGCTGCTGTCGTGTTTCAAGGAGGCGGGCTTCGCCAACGTGCTGGGCGTCGACCCGTCGGCGCGTTGCGCCGAGGCGGCCCAACGGCTCCACGGCGTGCGCGTCCTGACCCATCCCCTCAGCGAGCTGGACGCCATCTCCGATCGCTTCGACATGATCCTGTTGACCGGCGTGCTGGAACACGTTCGCGAACTGGGCCCGCCGCTGCGGAGCATCCGCCGCATCCTGGCCGACGGCGGGTCGTTGTGCATCGAGGTTCCCGACGCGACGGCCTTTGCCGAACATCCCAACGCGCCGTTCCAGGAATTCAGTCTCGAGCACGTGAACTTCTTCTCGCCCGCGTCCCTGGCCAATCTGATGCGCCCGCTTGGCCTGTCGATGACCTACCACAATTGCCGGCCGGAACAGCTCAGCCGCGACGCCAACGAGCCGGACGTGCTGGCCGTCTTCAAACCAACCGCGGAATCCGGGCCGCTGGTTCCCGACACCGACTGCGAAGCCGCCCTGCTCAGATACATCCGGCAATGTCAGGGCACCGAACAGCGCGTGCGCAACATCATCAGCGACCTGGCCACAACCGCTCGGCCCATCCTTGTCTGGGGCGCCGGCACCAATACCCTGCGACTCCTGGCCACCAGCGACCTGGGCACGGCCAACATCGTCGCCTTTATCGATTCCAACGCCAATTTCGCCGGTAAGAAGCTGCTCGACAAGCCGATCCTCCTTCCGGCTCAATTGGCCGGCCACAATGAACCCATCCTGATCTGTTCCTGGGTCTATCAGCGCGAAATCGAACTCCAGATTCGCCAGCAATTACGCGCCCCCAATCCGGTGATCCGGCTGTACCATGCAGCGGCCGGCGATGAAAGTCCCGCACTGGCGGCTTGAGGTTCAACCATGACTGCAATCTCCAACACGCCCGCGGCGATCAAACATATCAGCGTCGTGACGCCTTGTTACAACGAGGCGGGAAACGTGCGCGATCTGCACGAAGCGATCAAGGCCGTCTTTGCACCGCTGACGCAATATACCTACGAGCACATCTATATCGACAACTGCTCGACTGACGGCACCACCGCCATCCTGCGCGAGATGGCCGCGCAGGATCGCAGTGTCAAGGTCATCATCAATACCCGCAATTTCGGGCACATTCGCTCGCCGCATTACGGGGTTCTGCAGGCCCGCGGCGATGCCGTCATTGGCCTGGCCTCGGATTTCCAGGATCCCCCCTCACTCATCCCCGATTTCCTCCGCAAATGGGAAGAGGGCTACAAGATTGTCCTGGGCGTCAAGATCACCAGCGCTGAATCGCCCGTCATGTTCGCATTCCGATCCAGCTACTACCGCCTGGTCAACCGTCTGGCGAATATCCGTATCACCGAACACGCCACGGGCTTTGGGCTCTATGACCAGGTCGTCATTCAGACGCTGCGCCGCATCGACGATCCCTATCCCTACGGCCGGGGTTTGCTGGCGGACATCGGTTACGAGACCGCCACCATTCCCTACCATCAACCGCAGCGCAAACGCGGGATCACCAAGAACAACTTCTATACTCTCTACGATATCGCCATGCTCGGCATCACCAACTATTCCAAGGTTCCTCTGCGCCTGGCAACCATGCTCGGGTTTGGCATGTCCATATTGAGCCTGATCGTCGGCCTGGGCTATTTGCTGGCCAAACTCCTGTTCTGGAATTCCATCCCCTTTGGATTCGCCCCGTTGCTGATCAGCGTGTTCTTCTTCGCTTCGGTGCAGCTCTTCTTCATCGGAATCCTTGGCGAATACATCGGGGCCATCCACACCCAGGTTCAAAAGCGCCCGCTGGTCATCGAGAAGGAACGCATCAACTTCGATCCGCCGCCCTCCGCGACCAGTTCTTCACCGGAAACAGCCTCGTGATCGCCCGATCCCTCACCACTCTCTGGAGCGATCGGCGAATCCGCTATCTGTTTGTCGGTGGGTTCAACACGGCCTGCGCGTACGTTGTCTACAGCGTTATCTTCCATTTCCTTTCGCTGTGGCTGACTTGCGACCCTCGCGTCGTTGCCGATTTGGCCAGCCTGCTTTGCAACATCCCCAATTTGACCATCGCGTACTTCATGAACAAGTTCCTGGTCTTTCGAACCCGCGGCAACTACCTGCGCGAATACTTCCGGTCCTACCTCGTCTACGCCATCCCCATGACCAGCAATCTGATCATCCTGCCGGTGATCATGACGTTCACCGCCCGCTGGTTCGGCCGCTTCACCGGTTATGCCGCACAGGCGATCATCATCATCCTGACGGTCATCGCCACCTATTTCGGCCACAAACACGTGACCTTCCGCTTACCCGCGGGACGAGGAGAAATCCAACCGCCGAGACGCCAGGACGCCAAGGAAGAAAACACACGCAATCAATCGTAGATTGGAGCCATTCACCCCCACACCCGCCACGGAGCTTTCCCGCCGTCCCACATTTCGTTGAGCGCTTTGTATTCCCGATACGTGTCCATCGCGAAGAAAAATCCCTCGTGCCGGAACGCCGCGAGTTGACCTTCGCGCGCCAGCCGCTCCAGCGGCTCGCGCTCCATGATGCAATCCGCCCCGCCCAGATAATCCAGAACCCTGCGATTGAACACGAAAAATCCCGCGCTGGCCCAGCCGTCCAGCGTTGGTTTTTCGGCGAAGGATTTCACGGCGCCGGTTCCATCCACATCCAGCATGCCGAACCGCGACGACGGCCGGACCGCCGTCACCGTCGCCAGCCGGCCGTGCTTCTGGTGAAACGCCACCAGGTCCGCGAGGTTGACGTTCGACAGCCCATCGCCGTATGTCACCATGAACGTGTCGTCATCCACATAGCGGGCCGCCAGCTTAATTCGCCCGCCGGTCATGGTTTCCTGGCCGGTGTCGGCCAAGGTCACGCTGTAGTCCTGTTCGTGGTGCGCCCCGTGATAGCGTATGGCGTGCTTTTGTCCAAGCTGGACCGTGAAATCGGAATTATTCGCCTCATAGTTGAGGAAATACTCCTTGATCATCTGCCCCTTGTAGCCCAGGCACAGGACGAAATCCTTCAGCCCGTAATGGGCGAAGCACTTCATGACGTGCCAGACGATCGGCCGGCCGCCCACATCCACCATTGGCTTGGGCCGGTATTCCGTTTCCTCGCGAAGCCGCGTTCCCAATCCGCCGCACAGGATCAATACTTTCACGCCTGTTCACCTCGATGGCCATTCCCCGCCGCTCGTCTTCAACTTTAGCCAGCATGGAGTATATCCACCCGGCGCGGGCTTCGCGATGCGCCTGCCATTGGTGCATGAGGTGATCGGCCAATTACCTCTTGTACCCTCTCCCTGTACGCGGGGAGAGGGATAGGGTGAGGGGCGTATTGCGTGGCCGCGTCGAGAAAAGAACCCTCACCCCAACCCTCTCCCTGAGTACAGGGCGAGGGGGAAAGAGAAGGCCACCGATTGCGTCATCATCGCGTTTACGATTCCCCGCGCTTTCGCATCAGCCGCCGGGCCGATACCATCGTCGGCGGTTCGATAGCGACAGCTTCCCATGATGCCGCACGCTCCCGCTCGTCAACTCCGCCGCGCCGCCCGTGTGAGCCTCCTGGCCTACCTGTTTGCCGGCGCCTTTCCGGTCCTGGTCGTCATCGCGCACGACGATATCTGGAAGCACAGTCTCAGCGCGCCGATCAGCTACGCCGGCGGCGATACACTGGGCGTCCTGGCCGGGGCAAAGAACCTGATCGATTCCAGTTGGTCGTATCACGCCCGATTCCTGGGCGCGCCGGGCGAGGCGGATTATTACGATTATCCCCAATCCGATGTCATCAACACACTGCTGCTGAAGATCCTCGCCTGCGTCACCGGCAACGCCGTCGCGGGGGTGACGCTTTTCTATCTGGTGTCGTTCCCGCTGTGCGCCTGTTCGGCCCTGTGGGCGCTTCGCCGCATGGGAATATCCACTCCCGCCGCCGCTGTCTGCGCGGCGCTGTATGCACTCTTGCATTACCATTTCTACCGTGGGGTACTCCATCTCTATCTGAGCAATTACGCCCTGATCCCGCCGGTTGTATTGATCGCCGCTCAGCTTGCCAGCGGCATCAGTTTTGACGGTGATCCCGACGCCGCCCGACGCCGCCGCTGGGCAATGTTCATTGTGGCCGCGACTCTTTGCGCGGGCGTTTATTATGGCTTTTTCGGCGTATTCACGATTGTGATCGGCGGCTTGCTGGGAGCGGCAGCGAAGCGGTCGTGGGAGCCGATCAAGTCGGCCGGAATTCTCGCGATGGTGGCGGCAATTGTGCTGGTCCTCAACGTCGCTCCGACGATGTGGTATGTGTACCGCAACGGCACCAACACCGACGCGGCCGCCCGATCGCCCGTTGAGGCCGAGGTTTTCGCCCTTCGTTTGACCTACCTGCTGCTTCCCGCCGACCATCATCGCCTTGGGGTCCTCGGTGCGATCACCGGCCGTTACGATCAACAGGTTTCCGACGAGGTGCGCTCGATGGTGAGCAGCCAAGGCAACGCCCAGAAGGTTTACACAATTGAATCCCGATCCGAAGCCCTTGGGTTTCTCGCGACGATCGGGTTTCTTGTGCTTTTGGCAATCCCCCTGCTGGCCGCCGCTCGCCCCGCGCCTTCCCCCTCGCACTCCGTTCGGCTAGAGGAGCCCGGCTCAGCCACCCAACCCGTCGCCCTTTTCATACTGGCCGCTTTCAATCTCGCCTGTATCCTGCTGGCCACCACCGGCGCGGCCGGCTCTCTTGTTGCGGTTTTCGTCTCCCCGCTCATCCGTTCATACGATCGCATCTGCGTTGTCATCGCGTTTCTGTCCCTCGCGGCCGTCGGGATGCTCATCGACCGCTTCATACTTCAGCCGCTGGAGTCGGGCGGCCGCGGCGCTGTCGGCCTGCTCATCCTGGCCGGCGTGCTGATCGCCGCCACGCTCGACCAGGTTCCCCGCGCTCCCCAGGGCCGCGAGCAACAGCTTGCCGACTTTGGACGCGACCAGGCGTTCGTGCAGAATATCGAGCGTTCCGTCCCCGCCGGGTCGATGATCTTCCAGCTTCCTTACGTCAGCTTTCCCGAAGCCGGCTATGTCGGCCGCATCCAGGACTACGATCCGTTCCGCGGTTACATCCATTCCACCAATCTGCGGTGGAGCTACGGCACGATGCGCGGCCGGCCGCAGGATGCCATCGATCAGAAGCTGGCGGCCCTGCCGCCGGGCGAGTTGATTCCCAGACTTGGCAAGCTGGGATTCGCCGGCATCTGGATCGATCTGTATGGTTACGATCCGGCCGCGTGGCCCGCGTTGGAATCGGCGTTCGCTTCCGCCGCCGGCTCGCCGGCACTGCACAGCACTGATGCCGAGCACCGCTTCCTCTTTTTCACGATCGCCCCATGACTTTCGCCAGCCGAAAATTTCTCAGTTCGGCATGGCCTTATCTTGCCTCGGCCGGCCTGTCGTCGATCGTCGCCGCAACTGTGTTGCGTCTGTGGCAACTTTCGCATTGGAGCCTGCCGCTTCAATATTCCGGCGGCGATTACTTCTTCTACCTGACCTGTTCCAAGACCATCCGCCAGACCGGCTGGTTCTTTGGCAATCCCCTGCTGGGCGCGCCGGGCGGGATGAACATGCTCGACTACCCCATGTGCGATGATCTGAATCTGCTGGGGCTGAAGCTCTGCAACTTGTGCGCAACAAATTTCGTCACGGCGCTGAACCTCTTTTATTTTATTGGATTCCCGCTGGCCGCCGTCACGGCGACGGCCGCGTTGCGACAATTGAAGATTTCCCGTGCGGCATCGGCGGCGGCCGCGACGCTGTTTGCGCTGTCGACGTATCACTTCTTTCGCATGCAGCACATGTTTCTGGCGTTCTACATCATGCTGCCCCCCGCACTGGCGATCGCGATCCGGCTGGCCGACGGCGAGGACTTCCCGCTGGGCGGTTCAACGGGGCGGCGCAGGTCGATTTTCGCCGCCCTGATCCTCCTGGCGACGGTGTCGACGGGCATCTACTACTCGTGTTTTGTGGGGTTCTTCATCGCACTGGGCGGCGGTCTGGGCGCGCTGCGCGCCGGGCGATGGAATCGCCTGTCAGCGCCGGCGTTCTTTCTGGTGGTCCTGCTGATCGGCATTCTGCTGAATACCGCACCGAATCTGTACCATCGAGCCACCGCCGGGCCCAATCCGCAGGCCGACATCCGCCTCAGCGGCGAATCCGAAGTCTATGCGCTGCGGCTGACTTACCTGCTGATGCCGGTGGTGGGCGATCGCGTTCCCGGCCTGGCCGGCATCACCCGAGAATACGACCGGACTGTTTGGCCGTCCGAATCGCGTTACGCCGGCGTCGGCCTCCTGACTGCTGCCGGCATCCTCATCCTGCTGGGTGTCGCATTGGCTGGTTGTGCCGGCATTCATGTCGCCCGGCCGCTGGGCGTGCTGGCGGCATTTACCGTCGCTGGCATTCTGCTGGGAACGCTGGGCGGATTCGGCGCCATTTTCGCCTTCCTGGTAACACCCATGATTCGCTCCTGGGGCCGCCTGAGCATCTGCCTGGACTTCTTCTCCCTCTGTGCCCTGGCGATTCTCGTCGATCGTTTCGTTGCGGCACATGCATCTCGATCGACAGGCAAATGGGCCATCGCCGCTCTGGCCGTGCTCTTGCTTGCGGCGATCTATGAGCAGATTCCCGGCCTCGGAATCGACGAGCCCGCCATCGCCGCGCATTGGAATTCGGACCGGAATTTTGTCGGGCAAATCGAATCGACCGTCGGCCGCGACGCCGCGATCTTTCAGCTTCCCGGCGTCGCGTTCCCCGAAGCCACGCCGTATGGACGCATGGCCGATTACGATCTCTTCCGCGGATACTTTCACTCCGACACCCTGAAATGGAATTACGGCGCGATGCGCGGCCGCGATAATGCCAACAGGCTTGCGGCTGTCGCGTTGCATCCCCTGCCACAAATGATCTCCGAGCTGCGCGACATGAATTTCCGCGGCATCTATGTCGACACATTTTGCGACCGGCCGCAGTTGCCAGACTTGGTCGCACAACTTCAAGTTGTCTGCGGGCATAGTCCCATCGTCAGCGACGACGGCCGTCTGCTCTTCTTCCCCTTACCGTCGCGACCATGAAGAAATCGCCCCCTTCAATCCGCCCCGCCAGTGCCCCAGGCCGGCGCTATGTCCCCCGTGACGCCGTGCTGGCGGCGGTGTTGGCGTTGTTCGGCTTCTTCGTGGTCGCTGGAATTCCCCAACGCCTTGACATCCCGTTTCACTATGTCGGCGGCGACACGATGTACTATCTTACCTTCGCCAAGACCATTCAGGACACCGGCGGCTGGTTTCACAATCCTTTTCTCGGCGCACCCGCCGGCGCCGATCTTGTCGATCTTCCCAACTGCGACCTCCTGCACCTGGTCACACTGAAACTGTTGTGCTTCCTGACCGGAAACTGGGCCGTCGCCGTCAACATCTTTTATCTGGCCGGCTATCCGCTGGCGGCCATCACGGCGTTGCTTGCGTTGCGCCAACTCGGCATTTCGCGGGCGGTCGCCGTCACCATCTCCGTCCTTTTCGCGCTGGCGCCGTATCACTTCTTTCAGAATCAGGACCACCTGATGCTCAGCGCGTACTTCATGCTTCCCCTGGCGATCCTCGTCGCACTGCGGCTGATGGGGCCGGATGACATTCCACGCCGCCGATTTCTCGCCGCCGTCGCCGTCATCGCTCTCACGACCGCCAGCGGACTTTATTACGGGTTCTTCAGCGCCTATCTGGTTCTCATCGGCGGGGCCGTCGGTTTTGTGTTGCATCGTCGACCGCGCCGGCTGGCGCAGACCGGGTTGCTCCTGCTGGTTTCGATCGCGATGTTGGGCGTGCAAACGCTTCCCACGTGGCTGTATCAAATGCATCATGGCGCCAATCCCACGGCCATCACGCGCAAAGCCACCGACGCCGAAGCTTTCGCGCTGAAATTCACGTATCTGGTCCTTCCTGTTGCGAACAACCGGATCCCGATCCTGCGGCACCTGTTTCATAAATACAACGACGCCTTTTTTCCCAACGTCAATGAGTCCAATCTCGCCGGACTGGGCGCCGTCGCCGCCATCGGATTTCTTTCGCTTTTGGCGATCGCACTCATAAAGACCGTCGCCGCATTTTCCCGGCGCACTGTTCCTCTTTCACCCTCTCCCTGTACCCAGGGGGAGGGCAGGGGTGGGGGTTCTTCGTTCTTGACGTCGCCACCCACACCAACCCCCACCCGAACCCTCCCCCTGAGTACAGGGAGAGGGAACAGAATCGACCCGCCGATTGCGTCACACTCCGCTCTGGATTGGCTCGGCCCGCTGGCAACGCTCAATCTCGCCGCTTTTCTTCTGGC
>CAYQTE010000008.1:0-14999 GCA_964420285.1 uncultured Tepidisphaeraceae bacterium | reverse complement strand
CTCTGGATTGGCTCGGCCCGCTGGCAACGCTCAATCTCGCCGCTTTTCTTCTGGCCACCTACGGCGGATTCGGCGCCATCTTCTCTCTGCTGGTCTCGCCGATCATCCGCGCCTATGACCGCATGAGCATCTGCATCGCTTTTCTGGCCCTGGCGGCCGTGGCCATCGGTTTGGACGAACTGATCGCGCTGCTCCGTCGGCGTTATCGCGCGAAAGCGGAACTCGGCCGCCTCATTGTCGCCTGTTTGATTCTCTTCGCTCTGATAAGCGCCTACGATCAAATCCCCGACTGGACGCCCGATTACCGCGCGTCGGCCGATTCGTTCAATTCCGACGCTGATTTCGTCCATGCCATCGAATCGGCCGTGCCCAGGGGCAGCCGCATCTTTCAGCTTCCCTACATGCCGTTCCCGGAATCCACACCGCCGGGATTGATGGCGGATTACGATCTCTTCCGCGGATATCTTCATTCCAGCACGCTCTGCTGGAGCTATGGCGCCGTTCGCGGCCGGCCCGGCGATATCGCCTATCGAGATCTGGCGCAGCTTCCCCCGCCGCAACTGGTGGCGGCGCTTCGCTCCCAAAATTACTCCGGCATTTATCTCGATCGGGCCGGCGTGACCGATCCGGCCTACGAACCCGCCCTGCTGGCGGCGGCTCGAACGGGCTCGCCGGAGCCCGCGGGCACAAGCGAACTTGTCAGTGCTGACCCCCGACCGCCCGGCTCGCAATTGCCCGACACCCGGTTGGTTTTCATTCCCCTGGCGCCCGCACCGTTGCCCGCATCACGATAGAATACCCCTGTGAGTTACTCCTCCCTCCAGATGCTCCGCCAGGGTCCGCTCGATCTGTGGGCGTGGATCTGCATCGCCGCCACCCTCCTGCTCATCATCCACGCCGCCGTCACCAAGCCCTGGAAATCCTCCACCCATCCGCGCAACCCGTTTCTCTTCATCCTCAAATCCCTCTTCACCCCCTTCTGGAGAATGACCGCCGACGCCGTCCGCATGCTCCTCATCCTCACCGGCGTCACCGGCACACTCCTGGTCCTGCTGCTCCCCTCTCTGCATGGTCCTCTTGCCGGCCTCGTCTGGACCCCCATCCTCATCGGCCTCCTCTGCATCACCTTCTATCTCGATCTCATCCCCCGACTCGGAATCCCTCGCACCGCCACTCTCATCGCACTCCGCATCGCCGCCATCGTCGTGCTCATTCCCATGCTTTTTGAGCCGGTGCTCAGCTTCGTCGTCAAACCCGTTCCGGTCCGGCCGCTCGTCTTCGCCATCGACACATCCGCCTCGATGAGCTTCCCCGATGTCCCCAACGGCCCCAGCCGTATCCAGTCCATCTGGCAGGCCATCCAACCCCAACTGCCCCGCATCAACGAACATTTCGTCCCCTCGTTTCTCACCTTCGACACCACCACCCGCGATCTCGATCGCGCCGACAAACTGGCCTCCATGACCGCCGACGGCCAGAGCACCGACCTGCTGGCCGGAATTTCCGCCGCCGAGGCCCGCTCGCCTCGCACCGATGCCGCTGTCATCCTTCTTTCCGACGGCCAGGACAACACCACGCCCGATCCTGTCGCCGCTCTGAAGAATTCTCCCCATCCCGTCAACACCGTCGTCGTCGGGTCCGATCAGGCCGAGCCCGCCAACATCCCCAATGTCGCCGTCGACAGCATAGACGCCTCCGATGATCTGATTGTCGGCCATCAATCCACGCTGACCGCCCACATCTCCTCGACCGCCCTGAACGATCGCCTGGTCGATGTGCAAATGGCTGAGATCGACGCCACCGGCAAGCCGGCCGGCTCGATCACCAAACAATCCCTCGTCCTCCGCGCCTCACCGGCCGGGCAGACGGTTCCGTTTACGTACACCCCGCCGACCACCGGCGTGCATCGCATCGCCATCTGGATCGATCCCATCCCCGGCGAGCGCAGCGTCGTCGACAACCGCCAGGAGTTTCAGGGCCTGGCTCTCGATCCGCGCATCCGCGTGCTCTACATTGAAGGCCGGGTCCGGCCGGAATATCGCCAGCTCTTCCGCGCCCTGGGCGGTGATCCCAATGTCGAGGTCGCCACGTATCTGCGCATTCAGCAGGATCGCTTCGCCGCCGGCGGCACGGTCGATGGGACCAGCTTCACCGCCCTTCCCACCACAGCGGCCGCCTGGAAGAAATTCGACGTCATCATCATCGGCGATCTCGATTCCAGCTACCTCACCCGCGAGCAACAATCCGCCATCTCCGCGCGTGTCACCGACGGCGGCAGCCTGCTCATGATCGGCGGCGAAACGACATTCGGCCCCGGCGGTTACAAGGACTCGCCCCTGGAAGCCGCTCTCCCCGTCCTGGTCGGCGACAAATCCTCGCCGCAGGAAACCACACCCTTCATCCCGCAGCTCACTCCCGAGGGACTGGCTCATCCGGCCCTGGAGGGTTTGTCCGATTGGTTCACCTCCGCCGGTACGAAGCCAAAGAACGATCTCCCAACCCTGCGCGGCAATGTCGTCGTCGGAGCGGCCAAGAGCGGCGCCCAGATTCTGCTGACTCATCCCGGCAAGACCGCTCCCGACGGCTCGCCTCAGATCGTTCTGGCCGTGCAGCGTTTCGGACTGGGCCGCAGCGCTGTCTTTACCGCCGATACAACGTATCTCTGGTATCTCCCCTTGTATGGACTGGGCCAGGCCAGCCCTTACAACCGTTTTTGGGGCCAACTGGTCCGCTGGCTGGCCGGTGAAGATGTCCGCAACCGCCAGCAGGGCGCCGGCATCATCGGCCTGCTGGACAAATCCGTCTACCAGTTCGGCCAGCGTGTTGGCGTTCGCGCCCTGGTTCGCGACGAACACGGCGACGCCACCAATTACGCCCAGGTCAACATGACGCTTTCCAATGCCAAGCCCAGCCCCGGCGCAACCACTCCACGCGCGCCGCCATCCACGCAGTTGGCTACACAGCCCATGCAACTCTCGCAGGTCCGCACCGGCATGTACGATGCCGCCCTGGTCAATCTGACCACCGGCCAATACTCCATTCAGCTCGTCGCCTCCAAAGACGGCAAGGAACTGGGTCGCCAGACGCTCAACTTCACCGTCATCCCTCCCGCCGACGAAATGTCCAAACTGGCCGCCAATCCCGACCTGATGGCGAAGATCGCCGAGCAGACCGGCGGCTACACCTGCCGGATCGCAGACTTCACATCCCTCATCGATCAACTCATCCGCGCCGATCCGCAAACCGGCACGCTTCAACAGCGCACGATTCCGCTGGCCGATTTCCCGCGATCGGCCCTGGCTCTGCTCGGCCACCAGCCGGCATGGCCGGCCGTCGTCGATCTCCCCATCCAGGCCAGCCTCTTCATCCTCCTCATCGCCGTCGAATGGGCCTTGCGTCGCCGATGGCAGTTGCCGTAGAGTCGAATTGATTTATGGAACTCACTCTCGATCAGGCCCTCGAAGCCGCACTCAAATTCCAGCAAGCCGGCCGTCTCGCCGAGGCCGAATCCGCTTATCGACAGATTCTCGCCAAAGTCCCCGATAACGCGCCGGCCCTGCACATGCTCGGCGTGGTCTGCTTTCAACTTCGCCGTCCCGAGGCCGAGTCGCTCATCCGCCGGGCTTTGGAACTCCAGCCCAATTACCCCTCCGCCTGGAACAATCTCGGCCATGCCCTCGAAGGCCAGGGCCAGATCAACGCCGCCCTGGAATGCTATCAGGAGGCCGTCAAGCTCCGGCCCAATTACCCCGAGGCCATCTACAACATCGGGCATATCCTTCACGATCAGGGCCAGTTCATTCCCGCGATTGAGTATTACGACAAGGCCATCTCGCTGCGGCCGGATTATTACGTCGCACTGAACAACATCGGCAACGCGTTGAGCGAAGTGGGGCAGCTTGAACGTTCGCTGGCCGCCATTCGCCAGGCTGTCGCGGTGCAGCCGCAGATCGCCGAGGGATACAACAATCTGGCCAGCATCCTGGAGAAAGTTGGCCGCCTCGACGACGCCATCGAATCCGCCCGCCACGCCGTTTCGCTTCGCCCCGATCTGGGGCCGGCCATCTGCAATCTGGCCAACCTTTTTTACCTGCACGGCGACCTCGACGCCGCACTGGCCACATACCAAAAGGCGCTGGTTGCCGCGCCTACTTTTGCCGATATCCATTCCAATTTTGGCATGGCCCTGCTCGCCTCGGGAGATACCGACCGGGGCTGGCAGGAATACGAATGGCGGCTCAAAACCAGTGATTATCTCCGTCGCCATAAGAAACAATTCGCCTCCCCCGTCTGGGATGGCGCGGAGATTTCCGGCCAGACCATTCTCCTCCACGCCGAACAGGGCATCGGCGACACCATCATGTTCGCCCGCTTCGCCCCCGATGTCGCCGCACGCGGCGGCCGGGTCATCCTCGAAGTCCAACCCGAACTCCTCCGACTGTTCCAGAAATTCCCCGGCGTCGCCCAGGTCATCCCCGGCGGTCCCAACATGGCCCAGCCGCCATCGCCGCCGCCGTTCGATCTGCACGTCCCCCTGATGAGTCTTCCGCTGGCTCTCGGCCTGACCAAATTCGGCACGGGCAGCCTTCAGCCGCCGTATCTCGAGCCCGACCCCATTCTGCTGGCCGATTGGCAGGAACGCCTGTCCTCCGACCCGCGACGCCTCAAAGTCGGCCTCACCTGGGCCGGCGGCAGCTACCATAAGCGCGATCGCCAGCGATCCATCCCTTTGACCGCTCTGGCCCCGCTGGCCAACCCCAACATCCAGTTCCTCAGCCTGCAACTGGGCCAGGGCGCCGACCAGATCGCCGACCGATCGCACGGCCTGCGCATCACCGATCACACCATGCACCTGACCGATTTCGCCGACACCGCCGCCGCCATCGCCGCGATGGACCTGGTCATCACCGTCGATACGGCCGTGGCCCACCTCGCCGGCGCAATGGGCAAGGAAACGTATCTCCTGCTGGATTACGCCCCCGATTTTCGCTGGCTGCGCAACCGCGATGACACGGCCTGGTATCCATCATTGAAACTCTTCCGCCAATCCTTTCCCGGCGACTGGTATGACCCCATAGAACGCGTCGCCGCGGAGCTATCGAAGCTCGCAACGTAAAGGCTTTGGCCTGTTGCAACCTTGGCGTCCGGGTGTCTTTGCGGTAAAGCTTCTTCTGCACATGACCCAACTCTCCACCGACCAGACCCTTCACCTCGCCCTGAGCCATCAGAAGGCCGGACGGCTGGCCGAGGCGCAGGCTCTTTATCAGCAGATCCTCGCCGCCGAGCCGCGGAACCCGCATGCGCTTCACCTGCTGGGCACCATCGCCATGCACGCCGGCCAGCCACAGGCTGAAGGGCTTATCCGCGCGGCACTGGCGGAGCTTCCGGATTATCACGAAGCCCGCTTCAATCTGGCCGTGCTCCTGCTCACGCGCGACCGGCCAGCCGAAGCGCTGCCGCTTATTGAACAACTCCTCGAAGCCCGCGTGGAGTTGGCCGATCTCGATTTCCAGCATGCCAACGCCCTTCGTGCCCTGGGCCGGGTTCGCGAGTCGATCCCCATCTATCAACAAGCGGTGGCCGCGCAACCGGATAACACTGAGCGGCTCAACAATCTGGGTGTGGCGCTGAAGGATGACGGCCAGTTCAATGAAGCCGCGGATATTTTCCGGCAGGTTGTCCAGCGCCAGGACGATAACGCCGCCGCATGGACCAATCTCGGCTCGACGCTCAAGGAACTTGGCCAGCTTGATGCGGCCATCGACTCCCATCGACGCGCCATCGCCATCCGGCCCAATCTGCAGCAGGCCCATTGCAATCTGGCCAACGCGCTGCAGACGGCCGGGCGGTTCGACGACGCCGTCCAGTCCTTTCAAACCGCCATCGCTCTGGGCCCCGATTTTGCCGTTGCCCACTACAACTTCGGCAACTGCCTGCTGGAAATGGGCCGGCTCGATGAGGCCGTCTCCGCTTTTCTGAGGGCCGTCACGCTTCAGCCCGATCTGCACCAGGCCCTGGGGAATCTCGGCAACGCACTGAAGCATTCCGGCCAGCTCGACCAGGCCATCGCCGTCAACCGCAAGGCTCTGACTCTTCGCCCCGACATCCCGGAATTTCATTTCAATCTCGCGCTGCTTCTGCTGCTGCGCGGCCAGATCGTCGAAGGTTGGCGCGAATACGAATGGCGGCTGCAAACCAGCCATTACCTCGCCGCGCACCGCCAGCAATATACCCAGCCGCAATGGGATGGTTCGCCGCTGCTGGGGCGTTCACTGTTCATCCACTGCGAGCAGGGATTGGGCGACACAATCCACTTCGCCCGCTACGCCGCCGCCGTCGCGGCCAAGGCATCACCGAGCGGCTCCCCGGCCGGTCCCGGTCAGGTTTGCCTGCAAATTCCCGATGGACTTTCGCGGTTGTTTCGATGTCTGGAGAACATCACGCTGGTCGGTCCCGATTCGCCGCCGCCACAATGCGATCTGCGTATTCCGCTTCTGAGCCTGCCGCACGCGCTGGGCGAACCGGTCTTCGCGGCGATGGGCGCCGCCACGCCCTATCTTCGTGCCGATCCCGCCCGCCGGTTCAATTGGCGACGCCGCCTCGCCGACGCCTGGCGCGCCGGCCGCACTACACGCGACCACCTCAACTCCGCCCCCTTATCCCCCTCGCCCTTTACTAAGGGAGAGGGTCGGGGTGAGGGTTCTTCAGCGTCACGTCCATCCCAGCCGCGCCTGCGCGTCGGGCTGGTCTGGGCGGGTGGCCGATCCAATGCCAACGACAAACGCCGTTCAATCTCGCTGGCCGATTATGCCCCTCTCGCCCGCGCCGACGTGCAATTTGTGAGTTTGCAAGTTGGCCCGGCCGCCGGCGAAGCCAAAGAAGCCCCGCCCGGCATGACGCTCTTCGACGCCAGCCCCCATTTAACCGATATGGCCGATACCGCCGACCTCATCGCCGAGCTTGATCTGGTCATCACGGTTGACACCGCCGTCGCTCATCTGGCCGGGGCGATGGCCAAGCCCGTCTGGAACCTGATCTCGCGAATCCCCGATTTCCGATGGCTCCTGGATCGCACCGACACGCCGTGGTATCCAACCATGATCCTCTTCCGCCAGCGGGTCGCCGGGCAATGGTCCGACCCCATCAGCCAGTTGAAACGGGCCCTGGACGCGGTTGTCGCGGGCGCTCGCCCGGCCGATGTTCACAAGCTCCTGGCCACCCAGCCCGCCGAAAGCAAGCCCGCCCGCGGTGAGCCGGCCGAATCCGCCCCGACATCCCCCGCCGCCGATGCCGAGGCACTTTGCCGCCAGGGCGACCAACTCGCCCGCGACAACCACATCAATGAGGCTATTGCCCATTATCAGCGCGCCCTGCAGATCAACCCCAACCATCTCGATGCCCTGACAAACCTCGGCAATGCCCTGAACGCGACCGGCCGGGCCGCCGATGCACTGATTCCTCTGGACCGCGCCTTGCGGCTTTCGCCGCTGAATCCCGATGTGCTGACGTATCGCGGTTGCGCCTTGACGGCGTTGGGCCAGCTCGACGCCGCGGTTGAATCGCTGCAAAGCGCCCTTCGCGAGCGCCCGGCGTACACAATGGCTCGTCTGCACCTGGCCAACGCGCTGGCCGATCGCCACGAGTTGGAGGCCGCCATCGACCAGCTTCACCAGGTCATCGCCGAGAATCCCGATCTGGTTCTGGCCCACTTCAATCTCGCCCGCTGCCATATCGAACTTCAGCAGCCCGCACTGGCCCTGCCCGCGCTGGATCAGGCGCTGCGACTTTCGCCCGGCCACGCGGGGACACTGAGCCTCCGCGGCACCGCCCGCGGATTGCTCGGCCAGTTCGATGCCGCCGATGTCGCCTTCCGCCAGTCCATTCTCCTCCAACCCAATGCCGTCGAACCGCACATGGGTCTGGCCATCGCCCTGCTGGTGCGCGGTCAATACGAAGCCGGCTGGGCCGAATATGAATGGCGCCGCCGCCCCGTCAACAAATCCGTCCCCATTCGACGCGATCTCCACCAGCCCGATTGGGACGGTTCGCCCCTGGACGGCCGCAGCATCCTCATCCACGCCGAACAAGGCAAAGGCGACACCATCCAGTTTTGCCGCTATGTCCCCGAGGTCGTCGCGCGCGGCGGCAATGTCATCTTCGAATGTCCGCCGTCGCTTCATCGCCTCATCGAATTCAATCAGCTCGCGCCCCGCGTCGAGGCCAGCGCGCTGCCCGGCCAGCCGGCGCGATATTATTCGCCCGTCGATGTGCAATTGCCCCTGCTCAGCCTCCCGCGCGTGCTGAAGCAGCCCGCATTCGGGCAGGGCGGCAAGCCGCCGCCTTATCTCCGTGCCGATCCCAAGCTTATCGACTGTTGGCAATCGCGCCTGGCCGGCGCCACCAAACGCCGTCGCGGCCGGCCCCCGCGCGTCCGCCCCGCCCGCATCGGCCTGGTCTGGGCGGGGGCATCGGCTCATCCGCGCGATCGCATTCGTTCAATCCCGCTGGCGGCCCTGGCCCCGCTGGCCCGCGACGGTGTGCAATTCGTCAGCCTGCAGGTGGGCAATGCCGCCAACCAGCTCCAATCGCCTCCGACCGGGATGAACATCCTGGACATGACCGCCGACATCACCGATTTCGCCGACACCGCCGCGATTCTCACCCAACTTGATCTGATCATCACCGTGGATACGGCCGTCGCGCACCTGGCCGGGGCCATGGGGCGGCCGGTCTGGGTGCTGCTCGCGTCGGTTCCGGATTTCCGCTGGTTGCTGGACCGCTGCGACACACCGTGGTACCCGTCGATGCGCCTCTACCGCCAACCCCAGCCGGCCGACTGGTCCACTCCCATCGCCGCGATTGCCCGCGATTTATCCCAGTGGCTCATCGACAGATCCCTCGCGGCATCTTCTTGAGGCCAGGGTTATTAGTGATCGGCGTTGCGGATCGAAGACTCCGGCGGGATGGGAGTCGGCGACACTTGCTTGAGATCGCGGGTGTCGGTGGTCTTGACGTCGGCGTCAACGCTGGTCAGCCAGGGACGTGCGTCGGGGCGATACCGGCCGATTGAAACCCTGTCGAAAGCAACGGCCTGCGCGTGGCGGACATAGAAGCCCCAGGCGGGAGTATCGCCGAAGAGATTGGATTGGGGGTAGACGCCGGCCTTTTCGCCGGGGTCGGCGGGAATGGTGTTTATTCCGCCGGGCATTTCAAAATAGCAGTCGGTGAGCGTGATGTTCTTGAGCGTTGCACCGGGGACGGCGGTGATGGAACAGGAGGCGCGGGTGCCGGTTTGCGTTCCCAGCGCTCGAACCCGCTCGATCGTCACGCCGTCGATCGAGCCTTGCGGGACTTGGAGCACTTTACCGCTCGGCGGCAGTTCGCCGGGACCGTCGGTCCGATGAGCAACGCGAATGAAGATCGGCTGGCACACCTTGTAGAGATCCAGACCGCGGACGGTGATGTCGCTGACGGGCGAGCCATCCACAGACTCGATGCAAATGCCGCCAAAGGTGGCGCCAAGAACTGTGTTGTTGAACAGGCGGATATTGGACACCGGGCCGGCCGTCGCCGAGCCCAGTTTGATGCCGTTGGCGCCGGTGGAGCGGATGATGTTGTTTTCGGCCAGGATGTTTTTCAGGCCCGGCTGGCCGTAGCTTTTCAGGCAGATGCTGTCATCGTCGGACTCGATGCGGCAGTTGCGGATGATGACGTCATGGCAATCGCAAATGTCCATGCCGTCGAGGTTTGGGCCGTTCACCGCCGGGGACAGGACATTGAGATGGTCGATCAGGAGATTGTTGCACTCGATGTAGACGTCGGTCCACATGCGGGGATTTGTGAGCGTGAGGTTTCGGACAATGACATCGTTGCTGTGGAAGATGCGAAGGAGCGACGGCCGCTGGGTTTCTTTGCCGCTCATCTTCACGAGTTTGCCCTGCCCGTCGATGACTCCGGTGCCGTCGAGGATCAGGCCGTTGGCGCTGTCGGCGTAGAGCAGGCTCCGGCGGTTGCCGGTGGCCAGAGTATTGGCGGGCAGGAGTTCCGGATAATCGGCGGCCTCGACGCCGCCGAGGAGCGTGGCGTCTTTTTCGACGTAGAACGTCAGGCCGCCTTTGAGAGTAAGTTGCGCCGAGAGGAACCTGCCGCCGGCAAGATAGACGGTTCCGCCGGTTCCCGCGCAGGCGTCAATGGCTTTTTGGAGGGCCAGCGTGTCGTAGGTAACGCCGTCGGCCTTGGCGCCGTAGGTGCGCGGGTCAAAGATAGGTTTGGGCGGCGAAACGACGACGGGGACAACCTGTTGCATCGCGGCGGCGGCCTGTTCGGGGCCGACCGGGACGGTGGCGGGCCGGCTTTGCCCCCACGATGAAGACGGGTGAGCGGCAAGCCACAGGGCCAAAAAAGCGCCCACAAGTCGTAATCCATTTCTGGTGGGATTCATGATCGGCAAGGATAGGGCGCAGCGGGAACTTCCGTCAATTGTGGACCGCGCTTCAGCGGCAAAAAAGGGGGCATAAGCCATTTCGCAACTTTACGCAATCGAAGAATCGCCCGGAATTGTGCCTGCGATCCACGCCTCAAGCCTTCGCCAAGCGTACAATGGCTGCCACGCCCCTATCGGCCGACGCCTCGTGATTCTGATTCAGCGGTTGACTTGTACGGCCAATTCCGGGCGATTCCTGACGCGGCGTGCCGCGCGGGAGGTTTTTGCCCGGTCGGCCGGGCCGTCCGCACCTCGATCCCATCGCGATCGTGAATCGATCATCATGACACTGCCGCCCGCTCAATACCGCGTCTTGCGCCACTATGCCGCCGGGCCGTTCATCTGGGCGATGATCGTTCCCGTGGTTTTCGCGGACATTTGCGTGGAAATTTATCACCATGTCTGCTTTCCGCTGTACGGCATGAAGTGCGTCAGGCGATCGCACTACATCCGCATCTCCGATCGCGAGAAACTGCCCTATCTCACCTGGTACGAGAAGGTGTTTTGCGCCTATTGCGGCTACGTTAACGGCTGGTTCCATTACGCCTCGGTCATCGCCGGACGAACCGAAAACTACTGGTGCCCGATCAAACATCTCCAGACCCGCGGTTATGTCCCCACCGAACACGAAATGAGCTTCGCTGAATACGGCGACGGAGCGGCCCTGCGCCGTCGCTATGCCCGGCATGAAGAACTCTACGGCCGGGAAGAGTCGGGGACGTAACGGCGTCCTGTTGCCCCAGCAGTTTTGCTTCTTTGCGTTGTGGTCTTACACTGGACTGCACCATGAGCATACCGCCGACAAGCCGGGTGGTTTTGGGTTATGGTTCCCCCAAGGAAGATTTCCCCGCCAATCGCGCGCCGATGGGATCTTACTTTGGAGAGTTCCTCGGTCTGCTCAGGGAATCATTGCAGCCCAGCGGGTCGGAATTTGGCCACGGCCTGACGCTGTTCTCCCTGGCGGTGTCGATCAAGGCGGTCAAGATCATCGAAATAGGCCGGTTCCGCGGGTTTTCAACCCTGGCGCTGGCCAGCGCCCTGAAGCTGCTGGACATCGGGTGGACCGAGCCGCAGCAGCACAAGCAGCGGCCGGATGTCAATTATCTCGAGTTTGAGGCGCCCAAGCTTCGCCAGGTCATCTCGATCGACCTTGTACCGAACCCTGACGCGGTCGCGGTCATCGCCAGGGCCGGGCTTCAGCAATATGTGCGGTTTGTCGATGCCAGGAGCGATCAGGTGCATTTGGCCGGCCAGGCCGATCTGATTCTCATCGACGGCGATCACACCTACGCCGGCTGCCGCGCCGATGTGGCGGCGCTGATTCCCACCCATTTACGGCCGGGCGGATATTTCATCCTTCACGACTATTTCGGCTGGTACGACGAAAAGAAGGCCAATCATTCGCCCATCAAGGCGGTCATCGATGAGATCGTCGCCACCGGCGAAATGCAGCATCTGCTCATCGATACGGGATATATGTCTTTCGTCATATTTCGCAAGCCAAACCCCGCCTCCGATCACTGATTGACGCGCCAGACTACTCCAGCGGAATCGCGGCGGAGCTTTCTGCCGCCGGTCCGGCGGAGAAAAATCGCCACGTGATCGCCAACGTGATGCATTGGACAAGGACGATGGCCGCAACGACCGCCGGCCATTGACCAAACCGCCAGGGCGCCGCCAGGCCGGTGGCGCCGGCCGCGCCGCCCAGGTAATAGCACGCGACATAAAGCCCCGCGGCCGCCGAGCGGGCGCCGTGGGCGACCCGGCCGATGTGGCTGCTGGCGCTGGCCTGCGCCACGAACACGCCGCTCGAGGCGATGGCCAGTCCGATCACCAGCACTGGCAACGGCCGGGCCAGTGTGAGCGCGGCCCCGGCCACGATAAGTGCGACAGCCACCGCGATGCCGGCGCGATGGCCGAGCCGGTCGATCAGCCGCCCGGACAGCGGCGTTACCACAACTCCCAGCGCATACACCAGAAAGACCATCCCCAACGCTGAAGTGGAAAGCGAATACGGCGGCCTTGCCAGGTGAAAGTTGACGTAGGTGAACAGCCCCACGTGCGAGAAGAGAATGGTAAACCCGCACAGATATGTCGCCAGCAGACGCGGATTGCGCAGGTGCGCCGACATGGAACCCAGGCTCTCTCGCCACTGCGTGTTGCGGGTGAATCGTCGCGAGCGCGGCAGGAAAGCCCACACCGCCAACGCCCCCAACAGCGTCATGGCCGCCAATAGGCCAAACGACCATCGCCATGAAAGTCGATCGGCCGCGAAGGCCGCGCACAGCCGCCCGGTCAGCCCACCCACGACCGTGCCGGTGACGTAGAGTGCGGTCACTGAGCCGGTGGCATGTGCGGCCGCTTCCTCGCTGATGTAGGCCAGAGTCACGGCGATAACGCCCGGCGTGCAGACGCCGCCGATGAACCGCCAGAAAATGAGCTGATCGAGCGTTCGCGAAAACGCGCAGCCGAGCGTCGAAAAGGCCAACGCCAGCAGGCAAGGGACGATCACGCGCTTACGGCCGACGGCGTCGGCCAGCATGCCGACGAACGGCGAGGCCACCGCCACAGCGAAAGCGGCGGCGGAAATGATGAGGCTGACCGCGGCCTCCGAGGCGCGAAAATCCCTGCCGAACAGGGCCAGCAGAGGCTGGGGAGCGTAGAGTTGCAGAAACACGCAAAACCCGGCGATGACCGTGCCGGTAATGATGCGAACGTGCGCGGACCGCCCGACCTGCTCGCTCCGGGCCGACTCAACACTGCTCACATCGGGTGACGCCACGAATAATCCGAACCGAAAAATCCCATTACATCGCGCGGCGACACGCGATGCAATGACACCGCCGTCGCCTCGCGGAAAGAGAGTGCCCGATTTCCCGGACAGGTATAAGCCCATGCGAGGCCACCTCTTAATCCCCTCTCCCTGTACGCAGGGGGAGGGTTGGGTGGGGGTTGACCGCTATGGCGTCGGTCGCGGCTTCGAAGTATCAGAACCACTGGCGAAGAACCCCCACCTCTGTCCTCCCCCTGAGTACAAGGGGAGGAGGAAAAGGCGGTTGCCCGGAAAATCGGGCACGCTCCGTGGAAATTCAACGGGCTCGGCCTTCCGCCGCTGATTGCACTTGGCGTACAATGGCCGCCGACAACAAACCGCTGGCGGTTGGTTGCACATTTTCACGTGGCCCGCGGCCGCATTTTTGTTCTGATGGAGACCTCATGAAGAATACATCCCGCCGCATTCTTGTCCTCTATTCGGTTTTGCTGGGCAGCTTGCTGTGTGCCGCCTTACTGGCGCGGGCGCAATCCGCGACCACCGCGCCGGCCGCACGCCGCGTCACCACCACCATGCCCAGCGACGGCAACAAGCGATCCCACGCCGCCTGGTATGCCGACTGCGAAAAACGCATCGCCGATTTGAAGGGCAAACCGTGCGATGTCATTTTCATCGGCGACTCGATCACCGAAAACTTCTCCAAATTGCCCACGGCCGGGTGGGATATGGTCGGCAACACCGTCTGGCAGAAGCACTATGCCGGCCGGAACGTGCTGAACTTCGGCGTCGGCGCCGACCGCACGGAGCATGTCCTGTGGCGGCTGGAGAACATGGACATCAAGGGATTTCACCCCAAGGTGGCGGTGATCCTGATCGGCACCAACAACAACATCAACACGCCCGAGGATATCGCCGCCGGGGTCAAGGCTGTCATCGTCAAGACCCAGCAGGTGTTTTCCGGCGTGAAGATCATTCTCATCAGCATCCTGCCCAACGCGCGGGCGACGCAGAAGATGGAGGACGCCAACAAACTGATCGCGCCCTTCGGCGATGACAAGACGGTTTTCTATTTCGACCTGGCGTCCAAGATGCCCAAACAAGGCGACACCTGGAAAGGCCTCGGCCGGGACAGCCTGCATCTCACCCCCGACGGCTATGAACTGTGGGCCACGGAGATGGAACCACTATTGACCAGGCTGCTGGCCCAATAGCGATCGGCACACGAAACGGTCCTCGCACCCGACGGGGAGCCCTCGTGCAACCCAACAAGCAACCGCCGCCGAGGATCTTGGAATACCAATCGCCACCGGCCGGGCCGAAGGTGGACTGGCCCGCCCGCCTGTCCGTGCTGGCGCCGCTGGCCGGATTACTCATCTGCCCATTCGTCGATGCAACGTGCCAGATTCTGTTTTCTTCCTTGGAGTTCATGATCCGGCAGCGCATCACGTTCGCCGAATTTGGCCTCTCCGTTCTCTTTGGCTTCGCCGCCGCGATCCAATCCCTTCAGCGCTCCAGCCATAACGCGCCGCCGCTCAACCGCCCGTCGCCCATCGCGATGTGCGGCCTGATCCTCAACGTCTTCGCCGTGCTGTTCATGGCCCTCGCGATTGCCACCCGCAAGCTCTGACGGGCTTCTGCGGGAAAATCAAAGTGGTCGGGAGTCTTTGATGCCAACAAGCTCATCAAAGACGGGTCTGCCAATTTTTCTGTCGCCGGGTGATAATTGGGGTACCGGCCAGGAGA
>CAYQTE010000007.1:0-103174 GCA_964420285.1 uncultured Tepidisphaeraceae bacterium | reverse complement strand
ACAGATCCTGCGCCGAGCGAAGCCGTTCGGCCGTCGCAACGTCCACCGCCGCCTGTGCGCTCATGAGAATTCCTTTCAGTCAATGCTGAAACTACTAATAAGTTCTAAACGATCTATAATTTCAGATTTCAGACAGGAAATGTCAACGGGGAAACCGGCGGGAGAACAGCGAATCACTTGAGCGTGTTCGAGCCGTCCAGCGCGCCGAAACGCCGGTTGCGAAGCGAAAACTCGCGGATCGCCGCGTGCAGATCCTCCACCCCATAGTCCGGCCACAACACCGGGCTCACCACCAGTTCCGCGTAGCTGATCTGCCACAAGAGGTAATTGCTCACCCGCATCTCCCCGGCCGTGCGAATCAGCAAATCCGGGTCGGGCAGTCCCGCCGTATACAGATGCTCGCTGATTGTCTCTTCGCCGATGGCATCCGGCTTCATGTCCCCCGCCGCCACTTTCCGCGCGATCGCCCGCACCGCGTCGGTGATCTCGGCCCGGCTGCTGTAATTCAGCGCCAGCACCAGCCGCAACCCCTTATTCGCCGCAGTCTGATCGACCGTGATCCGCATCTCCTCCAGCACCGGCGGCGGCAGATCGTTCAGCCGGCCGATCTGCGTGAATCGGATGTCGTTCTCCATCATCGTCACCCGCTCCTGGCGCAGGTAATCGATGTACATCTTCATGAGAAACGACACTTCCTCCGGCGGGCGCTTCCAGTTTTCCAGGCTGAACGAATAAAGCGTGAGCACCTCCGGCCGACCCACGTTCTTGTGCAGACTCGCGCACTCCGTGACGATCGACCGGACGGTTTTGGCACCCTCGGCATGCCCCTGCACGCGCGGACGGTTCCGCCGAACCGCCCACCGGCCGTTGCCGTCCATGATCACCGCGATGTGCCGCGGAAACCGTTCCGGCCGTATGTCGTTTAGCGCGCCCATGCCGTTACCGATCCGACGCAAAACCCATTCTATGCCCCCGGCTCTTCCGCCACGCGGCTCAGATGATACTCGTAGGCATCCACCAGGGCCGCCCAGCTTGCCTCGATCACGTTGCCGCTGACGCCGATCGTCCCGAATGTCTCGCTGCTCCCGTCGGCGCGTTTGCGGCGGCTTTCGATCACGACCCGCACACTCGCCGCCGTCTCGTCGCGGGAGTTGATCACGCGAACCTTGTAATCGCTCAGATGCACGTTCTCAATCCGCGGATAATGCCCCTGCAGCGACATCCGCAGCGCCCGGTCCAGCGCGTTCACCGGGCCGTCGCCCTCGGCCACGTGATGTTCCGCCTTTCCGTTCACGCTCAATTTCACCGTGGCCTCGCTCACCGGTTCCTGACCATCCGATTTTTGCACGCTCACGCGATAATGTCCCAGGTCGAAAAACGGCTTGTACCGGCCCAGCTCCTTGCGCACCAGAAGCTCAAAGCTCCCACCGGCCGCCTCGAACTGATATCCCGCGTTTTCCAAATCCTGCACGCGGTTGAGCACACGCTTCAGTGCCACCTTGTCCGACGCGATGTTGAATCTCTCGCCGGCCGTCGCCGCGATCGTGCTGGCGCCGCTCATCTCCGAAACCAAGACGCGCCGGGTATTCCCCACCTGTTCCGGCGAGACGTGCTCGTACGTCGTTACGTCCTTCTGCACCGCGTGGACGTGCATGCCGCCCTTGTGCGCAAAGGCGCTGGATCCGACGTACGGCTGGCCGGCTTGCGGATTCAGGTTGGCCGTCTCGTAAACGAACCGGCTCACTTCGGTCAGGTGCTTGAGCGTACCCGGCCGCAGACAATCCAGTTTGTATTTGAGCTGCAACGTCGCCACCAGCGACACCAAATCCATATTGCCGCATCGTTCGCCGACGCCGTTGATCGTTCCTTGAGCGTGCTCGGCCCCGGCCGCGATCGCCGCCAGCGCGTTGGCCATCGCCAGCGACGCATCGTTGTGCGTATGAATCCCCACCATGGCGCTGGCCCGCTTCTTCAACTGACCCGTCGCCGCCGCGATTTCCTCCGGCAGCGCCCCGCCGTTGGTGTCGCACAGCACCAGCACCGATGCTCCCGCCTCTTGTGCCGCCATGACCGTGCGCAGGGCGTATTCCGGATTGGCCTTGAAGGCGTCGAAGAAATGTTCGGCATCATACACCACATCGCGGCCGGCCTTCTTCATGAAGCGGATCGAATCGCCAATCATCGCCACATTTTCGTCGAGGCTCACGCCCAGGACGGTCTTGACGTGAAACTCGCTGCTCTTGCCGACCAGCGTGACCACCGGGGTCTGCGCCTCCAGCAGCGCCGCCATGCCTTCATCGTCTTCGGCGTTTTTGCCGCGACGGCGGGTCATTCCAAACGCCGCGACGCGGGCATGCTTCAGTCCCAATGTCCGCACATCGCGGAAGAACGCCGAGTCCTTGGGATTGGACAGCGGGAATCCGCCCTCAATGTAATCCACGCCCAGTTCATCGAGCTTGCGCGCGATCTGGAGTTTGTCCTCCAGCGACAGGTTGAACCCCTCGCCCTGCGTGCCGTCGCGAAGCGTCGTGTCGTAGATTTCTATTCGCCGCATGAGTCTCGCCAATAAATAAGCCTCAAAAACAAAAACGCCCCGCCGCTTGTGGCAGGGCTTGCGTCCGACGTTCCCAAACGATCGCCCTACCCGCGAATTTGCGGGCTGATAATCCCCCCGGTAATGGCGATCGTCATTCTCATACGCGGCATCATACCGGCCGGCGGGCGAAGGTCAATCGCCGTCGGAGTGCTGCGTCGTCGCGCCGGCCGGTCGCGTGGCCGGCGGCGATCCAACCAGCAGAGCGGCCAACACCTTGGGCTCAATGTCTTCGGAGATCGCCCCCCAGTTGCCACCCCAGACAAAAATGTCGCCTTGCGGTGTTGAAGCGACTTTGCGGGCCGGGGCGAATTGCAGGGCGACCTCGTGCATGACGCGCCCCTGGTAATCCGGCGGCATGATCGAGACAAACAGCGGCATGGCGATTCCCTTTTGCTGCGGCGCGCGTGCCAGTTCCGCCGGCGACAGATTGATGGTGATGCCCAGGCCCCTCCCGTCGTAAGGCTCAAAACCGTATGGACTCGAGTCATGGTTGACCTGCTGAATCACCAACCCGTCCGGCAAAACCGCGCGAATCGCCGCCACGGGATCATCCACCAGCCGCATACCCGGCTGCGTGGCCGGTTGCGTGGCGGCCGGTTGCGTCGAAGGCTGGGTGCCGGCATATTCGACCGCTGTCAGCAGATGTGTCGCGACATCGAAACTGAACCACAGGCCTTCCCCTTTGTAGACAAGCGTGTCGGGATTGGGCCGGTCCGTCGGCGGCCCGAGGCGCCCGATGACATCCTCCGCCTTGTCCCCCACCGTCACGCCATGAGGGAGCGCGCCGGTATACGGCCGTCGATTGGGCGCGGCGGAATCCGGGGAGACCAGCACTCCCACTTTGACGATCCGCATATAATCGTGTTGCAAATAGAACGGGCGCGACTTGAAGTCGGCGATAACGCCCGTAGCGCTGTCCTTGGTACCGTAGTACGTCACTCCATACTGCAACTCGAAATCGCGGACGGCCGGCGAGTCGATCGCCTGGCCCATGAGGGCTTGGAGCTGTTCCCATGTCGGCATGTCCCCGGCGGCCGGTTGCGTCGCTGCCGCGCCACGGCGCAGCGCGTCGCCCGCCGCAATGACCGCCCGGCGGTTCTCAGGTGTGTCCGCCAGCGCTTTGATGCCCTGGAAGGACGCCGAGGCGTTGACCCCATGTCTGCAAATCCAAATCACCGACCGCGGCTTAACCGGCATGGCTTCATGGACCGAATCCGTATCGAGCCAGGAGTACACCAAGTACGCCGGCCCGGGCTTGAAAGCGCCGACAAGATTATCCCCAACCTGCACCGTTTGAACGGCCGTGAAGTGACCAGGCGCCTCGGCGGATTCGTCAAACTGGAACGGAGATTCCAAGTCCCCGGTCTGACAGACCGCCGCGAAGGCGAAATTCTGTTTCATCGCCTCGGCCACGGATAACTGGCTGCCGGGCAAAAGCCAGTCGATCTGTTTACCGGCCGGATCGGGGACATCGAACATACACGTCAGGTATTCGAACGCTGCGGAATCCGCCGCATAAAGGGTCAGCTTTCCGCCCTCACGCTGATATTCCTGCAATTGGAGCCACACATAATACCGCCCCGGCGGGAGATCTTGCGGAATCGGGGCCTGAAAGTACGCTCGTTTCGGGTTGTTCAACACGGTGGCCTGTTGCGGTGCCACACGGACATATTGAACTTCCACGGCCAAGCGGTTCCCCTTGTGAAGAAAACCGGACACGTAGAATTCGTCGTTCGCGTCGTAAACGCCGCTCATGCGCCCCACAAGCATTTGGTGCCCGGCGGCAATCGTTCCCGCAACCGCCTGTTGGTACACGTCCGGCAACAGCATCGTTCGCAGCAGCGGAAACGGTGCGACTGCGCGAATCCCGGCCGGGGATTTGTCATCGGCAACGAGCTGAATATCCACGCTATGCTTGTCCAAGGGCGACCACCCCGAGTCCGGCTGATCCGTCGGTCCCTCATCCAAACCCAGCCTCGACACGGTCTGCGCGACCTCATTCACCGGCCCCGGCCGCGTGGCGGGCGGCATGCCGAGAGGCCCGTCAACCACAAGCGATCGACCCGTGTCGTCCACCACGTCGTCGATGTGCAGCCACCGAAGGCCCCAGTTCGCGGTCAGCTTGAACGTCACCGGCCCGTGAAGGCTCTTGCCGATGTCCAGGTCATTGGTCGTGACCTCCCCAGACAAGTTGCTGGACGTGGACGACCGAAACTCCTTGATCTGCGGAAGCAAATGCGCCAGTCGATCGCTATGGCGATCAAAATCAGAATTGGCAATGACCAGCGCCGCGGCCGCGTCGGTATCGCCGGCCAGTGTCGCGTCGATCCATTCGCGGACCGTCATCGCCGCGTCCATCGGCGGCAGGCGGCGAATTCGCCCCGTTGGCGAGCGGCTCACCTGCAAGTCCAGAACACCCACGTTCGCTGGCGTTTGCGACACCGTCACCGGCATGGCCGGGGAATCCACTCCGGCAATGCTCGCCTGCACCGCCCAATCTCCCATTGGCAAATCTTGAAGCCGGAAATGGCCGTCGGCGTCCGTCGTCACCGGCGCGACCTCCCTGGGCATGTCGAGCTTCATCACTCCGCCGCCGTAACGCCAGCACAGGAACACGTCGGCTCCCGCCACCGGCTTGCCGTCATGATCCTCCACGCGCCCCTCGGCGATGCCCACCGACTTGGACAAGTCCAGAACCACATCCCGCACGATCTGTCCGTCATCCACGTGCAGCGCCATATAGCCGCTGTGTCCCAATTTCGGCGCCGGCTTATTAGGCCCGGCCGGGCAAACCAGCAGCAAATCACCCGGCGGGACGTTCTCAATCACAAATTGCCCCAGCGCATCGCTGGCGGCCGACATCACGTCGTTTTGCCGCTGGCTGTAATCCGGGTACTTTTCGTTCACACTGGCGGAAATCGTCCCGATGATTGGCTTTCCATCCGGCCCCAATAGTCGTCCCTCAACCCGGCCGAACCGGTGCATGGGAAGAATACAATCCTCCGGCTTAATGCCCTGCCCCGCTTGGCCCAAGCGAACGACGCTGGCACTTCTGCGAACGAACCCCGTGGCCGTTACGTCCAGCGACAATCCCGCCCCGGATTTTACGGGAATTTCCGGTAATGGAAACGATCCATCGGCGCCGCTGACCGCCGACCAGCCGGAGTTCCAATCGCGCACGCTCGCCCCCGCGATCGGCCGGCCCTGCATGTCCACGACATGCCCAAACCCCGGCAGCGGCAGCGCCGCGGCGGGCTGTGTGGCGGCCTGCGCCGCCGGTGCCAGCGCGACATCCTTGAACTCGGCAAACTCAATCGGCCGCGATTCAACGCGGAAGGCCTTGAATCCCACGGCGGCAAAGTCGGCAAGGCCATCGAAATAGCCCGCAACCTGCTGCACATGGCCGTCGGAAATCTGCGGCGTCATCCCTGCCACAGTTTCCGTTCCGTCCGCTGCAATGCCCACGAGGCAAACCTGCCGATCGGCCGGGAGGGTCAGCGCGGCCGTCACGACAAATGCCTGCTGTTGTTGCGTTACTCCGAAGCCGCTCTGACGAAGGGTGTAGCCGGGGGCCATGCCGTAGCCGTATTGCGGACTGCCAACACCATACGGCCCGGCGAAAGAGACGTCGATGTTCGTCGCGCCCTTGCCGCCGGCGGGATGGACGGTCCAGGCAGTTCCATCGTAGGTGCCATCGGCGATGGGCTCCCACGACCCGGTCGCCGCGCCGATGCGCATCGTCGTGCGCTCCTGGCTGCTGGGAAAACTCGGCATGAGGATCATCCAGAGCGATTGCGTCTTGCCATCGAGGGAATGCGAATTGATCTTCCGAATCACCGGCACTGTCGGGTCGGTGGCAAACTTCCCGTCGACAAACACGGCCGTATCACGAGCTCCCACATCCTTGCTGGCCGGCATATCGTCCAGGCGCACGGCCACTTGGCTCAGAGCCGGCCGCTCCTTGGCAAGCTGCGCCAACTGCGCATCATCCTGATCCGGCTGATATCCCAGCGGCGAACCATCCGGCCGCCACCACGCCTGCCCCGCCGAAGGCTGCGTCGTCGCTCCGACCACGGCCACCGTCACTCCATTGGCCAGCCGCACGCGCCATGGATCGTCGGCCGTAGCCGCGCGTCTTGATGAGTTCGACGCAGGCTGAGTTGCCGCCGGTTTTGCCGCCTGGTTCGCTGGCCCCGAGGCCCTCATGCATGCCACCGGAATGGCCAGCGCCAGCGCCACCGCGCCGGCAAATAATACCGCCCGACGTTTCATACTCCGACGATTTCGCTTCACGTCCAGAATCGCCAAGAGCCGGCCTTCCAGCTTGCTGGGCCGGGCCATGGCGATGGCGGCGGCGCTGTAGCGGACGGCCGGCATTTGGGAGGCGATGTGGAGGAGTTGCTCGGCATAGGCCGACGCCTTGGTGCCCGTGCCCAGGACAAAATCATCGCACGCCTGCTCGCGCTCGCTCTGCATGCGTTTCCACGCCAGCCACAAAAGCGGATTGAACCAGTAGAGGGCGCACGCCAATTGCGCCACAAGCTGCGTCAGGCAATCCCATCGCCTGGCGTGCGCCAATTCGTGCAGGAGCACCGCCCGGCGCTGCTCGGCCGTCCAGATCGCCGAATCCGCCGGCAGCAGCACGCGAACCCGCCAGATTCCCCATGTCATCGGCATCGTCCGCCGCGAACTGCTGCGAAGTTCCACCGGCCGACGCAGACCAAGCTGGTGCGACAATTGCCCCAGCAGATTCGGCCAGTCGCCTTTGTCGATCGGCGAAGATCGTCGCTGCAGCCACCAGAGGCTCATGTACCCGATCGCCACATTTCCGAGGATCAGAACGCACACCGGCCATCCACGCGAGCAATGCCCATGTTTGCCAGGCGAGCCGGATATGCGATGGCGCGGGCGTTGGCGTTGGCGCGACTGTCGGCGGTGGAGCAACTTGCGGCGGAATCGCGGGTGCTTGCTGCGCGAGATTCGGGGGCAATTGCGGTTGCGCCGACTGTGCGACCTCATTGGGCAAACGCCGGGGACGCGGCTCTGGCGGGATCAACGGCGCAGGCGCCGGGACACGTATGACAATAGGCGCGGGCGCCGGCGCGGATAACGTAGCGTTGTTCGCCCAACTCGGCAGGATGTCCCAACCCGGAAGCGCGGCCGACAGGATCGGCAGTATCAATACGCTCAGCGTGCCCAGGAACCAGACCAGATGCCGAGCGGCCGCCGACGCTCGCCGCATCGCCAGCACGACCACAGCGGTCAGAAGCAGAATTGCCGCCCCCTTGATGGCCGCATCCAGAAGCACGCTCAGCACAATCGGACCGGCCGCCGAGAGTTGTTCGCCAAGAGATGCCACCGACATATCATACCCCTTTCCGCCTGGCCTGTTCGATCAAATCGCTCAGCCGCCGCAGTTCCTCCCCCGTGAGTTTTCGGGCGCTGCCGGGATCGGCCAGATGGGCCGCGACGGCCTTTTCCAACGACCCGTGGTAAAAGACATCCAGCACCCGCCCCAGCGCCGACCTGGCCGCCCGCCCGCGCGCCTGCGTGGGCCGGTAAACAAATTCCCGACCGTCGTGTCGCCGCGTGAGGTGGCCCTTGTCTTCCATGATGCGCAGGAGTGTTCGCAGCGCCCCGCGCATAGGCGGATCGGGCAACTCGGCCAGCACCTGGGAAATGGTCGCCTCGCCGCGGGCGTAGATCACGTCCATGATCTGCCTCTGGCGCTTGCTGAGTTGTGACGTATCCGCCATGAAGACCTCCGTAAGCCCAAAACCCGCAACACACCGGGCAAGTGGATAAGAATTTATCCGATGGCGATACGGCTGTCAAGGGAAATGGATAATTTTTTATCCACTATACGCCCGGAGGTCTCCGCGGACTGCCGCCAAGAGATGCGTGGCTCGATCGTCGGCCCGCGACTGGGCTTCCCTCTGGATACATGACGCGAACAATCTCCCCCCGGCAACAAGGCAGGGCACCATCGCATGCCCATTTGCCAACTCCGCATTTGTCCCCGGCTTTTCCTTGCGTGCCCCAAGATGCGACATACAATGCCTGCGGATCCGGCGATCGTTTGTTTCCGGCCTGTTTGGCGGGGTCTGGCGGGAAAAGAAATGGAAACCACTCGCCCCGCCCCGCCGGCCCGATTCCCGCCGCGCCACACACGCCATCGCCGGCGCCGCGGCGGCAGATTAGAAAGGAATGGCGACGAATGTACCCCAACACTAGCTGCATTCCCGCTCGATTCCGCATTCTGTGTTCCGTGCTAGTCGCGCTCTGCCTGTGGGGGCCAGCGTATTCGCAAACCACCAAGCCGGCGTCCGGTGCCCCGCAGTTCGCTCCGCGCCCGCGTCTGGTCGACGCTGCCGCGCAGACCGACTTGGCCCCGTTTCCCTTCGTGCATGGAGACTCAACGGCGATATGGATCGCCCGCTATGTCGATCGGACGCCGCGCGCGGCCGCGGGAGCCCGCGGCCCGTTCGGATTCGAGGTGGGAACCCTCAGGCTCGATGTGGTGCAGGTGCTGCACGGAGACCCGGCGACCACCAAGGCCGTTCTTCCCTATTCGTTCGTCACGCAACTTCCCGCTAATGCTACAAATGTTGGACGCCCGACGGTCTGGCCCGACCTTCGCGACGTTCCGGCCGGGACGCTATTTCTTGTATTGGTCTATACGCGGGGATTCTATGACCCGGGCGCTGGCATTCTTCCGGATGTCCCCCAGACCGCTGGCGTTGTTTATCGAATCTCGGGCGCCGACGACCCGATCGTCGAAACTTACAAGAGGATCCTCGCTATCGACGCTCAAACCGGCGACGACCTTTACGGCGCATTGATGAAGGCGGTCGCTGACGACGACCCCCTGGTTCGGAAATATGGGATAGAGTCAGCGGCACCGGCGTGGAATACGTTGTCCAATGAACAAGCCCTGCCGCTGCTTCGTCGTGCGGTCGAGCAAGCTCGGCGATTCAAGCTTACGGGGGATGCGGAAGCATTTGCCGCTTACACACTCAGGACGCGCCTGGGTGCGCCGGGGGTGACGACTGCTGATCGCCTCACCGTCATAAACGATTACGCGCGGCTGGCATCCTCCGGCGACGCGGAACAACGGGATTTTTTTGTGCTCCAGATATTTGAGTTGCCGGACAAGATCTTCAACGCCGTTGCCGCCGCAATTGATCCGTCGGTGCGGATCGAGATCAGGAACGCGGCAGTGGCGTCGGCAAACAACCCGGCAAGCGGCTCGGACCCGCGGTTGCCACAGTTTTGCGTGGAATTGATCAACCGGCTTGATGCCCCGACAACCCAGCCGATACGCCCTTGAGCACGGAGGCGGCAAATGCGACGAGCATTCTGTTGGATTGTGACAATCTGGATGGCGGCGATTTGCCTCGCGGCTGGGCCAGCGCCTCGCGACGTGTTAGCGGCCTATTTGGGTGCCCATCCCTACGCGGCCCTGCAAGCCGGCGCCGCGGTCTATGTCGGGACTGTGCGCGAGTATCACCCGACAAGTGAATCAACTGCGGACCTGCACATTGGCGAGTGCGTAATCGACGTAACGCAGGTTATCCGCGGCCCGACGACCAAATCGGTCAAACTGCGCTACGTGTACCCGGCGATAGCGCCCCGAGTCGCAAGCGACGACTATGCCGCGTGGCCTCCGTTGGGTACGCTAGCCCCGCAGGCAAGACTGCTTGTTGTTGCTGTTCGGGCGGTCAGGCAGCGTGTCGCGTTGACATCCAGCGATTCAACGCCCGATGATCTCGGTGCGTCGCAGGTCCACACCGTTTCGGGAAGCGACGATCCTGTAGTCAAGGCCTACGAACGGATGACGGAGCTGTTTGAACTGAAGGGAGACACGCTTCGAGATGGCTTGTTATCTGCGGCGGCCGATACACAACCGGTCCTTCACGACTACGCGGCGGACGCGGCAACGCACTTGTCCAAAACTTCGGATAAAGTTGCCGTGATGACGGCGGTTGTGGCGCATTACGCCGACCCCAATTACCCCGCGAACCATGCGACCTTTGTCATCGGCGTACTAGAAGATGCGGCGGCCGCCCGTGACGCCACCGAAAAAGACCGTGCGGCCGCCGTAACTTCTCTTGCCAGCGTAATTGAGGGCGGCAACACCGTTGCCAGCGGGGCGAGCGCTGCCTTCTTGAACACGTTGATCTCCCGCCCTGGGTTTGAGTCACCGGTGGCGTTCTTAGATGCACAGCAGCTCTCGGACCTAGATGCGGCAATCCTCACGTTAAGTAACGCCCGGCCGATAGGTTGGCAGATGCAACCGGCGGCCGCGATTCGAAACTGGCTTCAAAAGGCCGACGCCGCAATGGGGCCAACTACACGACACTGACCAGCGCGAGGTAACTGAATGGGACACGACCCTTGACGGACGCAACCGAGGCCACCGGATAATCGTGTCCAATTCATTTGCATTCATGGAGGCTCAGCATGAGAGCTACAGGCTGCGTGGTGATTCTAATGGTCGCATTTGCAGTGGCCATCTGCGCTCGTTTGCCTTCAATGGCTCGGTCGGCAACCACGGTCCCGGCCACTACCCCGACCACTACACCCTGGGGTCCGACCGTCGATGGCGTGCGCATTCGCCTGGTCACCGAAAAAACGGATTACCGGCCGCTGGAGCCAATATCCAGCGTCGTTGATTTCCAGAATTTGCGCTCGTCCGACGAGGATATCCTCGTGGCCTTCAAGGGAAGCTACGACTTCACGGTCAAAGGGCCAAACGGGAAGGACTGCCCGTTGACCCTCTGGGGGCAAGACTATGTCTACCGCAACACAGATGGCGAGCTAAAAACCGCAAAGCCAGGCGATGTTGTCTCCGAGCGCGAACAAGTCCTGAACCGGCTGTTCGACATGACGCTTCCGGGCAACTACACGTTGACGGCGCATTGTGGGTGGACGGGCACCGACCCGACAAAGTCGATTGAGCTGGTTTCGAATCCGGTGACCATAACCATCAAGTAGGCGCAGGCCTGTTTCGCCATGCGGCCGCTGGACTGTACTATTCACCGTCGCCATGCTTGAAAAAATCATCCGCGATCCGGTTCACGACATTATCGCCTTTCGCCTGGACGACCCGGTCGAGGCGATGCTCTTTTCGCTGGTGAACACGGCCGAGTTTCAGCGCCTGCGGCGCATCCGGCAACTCGGGCTTGCGACGCTGGCGTATCCCGGCGCGGATCACTCGCGCTACAGCCATAGCCTGGGCGTCTTGGAAACGGCGCGGCGGATGCTGGACCGGCTGTCGCAGTTCACACGTCTCGATCCCGAGCAGCGCACCGTCTGCCTCGCGGCCGCTTTGCTGCACGATCTGGGGCACGGGCCGCTCAGCCATGTTTTCGAGTCGGTCAGCGGCATCCGGCACGAACTGGTGACACATCGCGTCATCCTCGATCCGGAAACCGAAGTGCATCGCGCCCTGACCGCGTATGATGCGCTCCTGCCGGAAAAAGTCGTGGCGTTCTTCCAATGCGCGGGGCAGCGCACGTTCTATCACGAGATCGTCTCCAGCGAACTGGACGCCGACCGGCTGGATTACCTCCTGCGGGACAACCTGAACACCGGCAGCCGCTACGGCCGGCACGATCTGTCGTGGCTGCTGCAATCGCTGGCGATCGATTCCGCCGGACGGCTGGCCGTCAGCCACAAGGGCGTCAACGCCGTCGAGGCCTATCTCCAGGCGCGATATCACATGTATCGGAATGTCTACTATCACAAGATCGTGCGCTCGGCCGAGGGAATGGTGCGGCTGGCGCTGCAGCGGGCGCGGCGGCTGGCGGTTCAGGAGCGGCTGCCCGGCCCGCCGGCGGATGATCCGGCTCACAAGGCGCTGCTCGGCCTGACATTGAGTGTCGCGGAGTTCACCGATCTGGACGATGTGTCGATCCTGCACTGCTTCAAGTTGTGGGCCCGATCCAGCGATCCGCCGCTGGCACGGCTGTGCCGCGGACTGCTGGTGCGCGACGTGTTCAAGACGATCGATCTCACCGGCCGGTTTACGCCGGCCCAGGCCCGGCGGATTCTCGCCGCGTCAAGAACGCTGATCCACGACCACGGCGGCGAATCGACGTGCGATGTTTTCCTGGACCAGATCAACGTGCCGCGTGACGCGCAGATGGACGATGCTCCCGCCGCGACCGCCAACGCACACATCGACACATTCGGCGGCGACGAGATCTGGGTGATCCCCGCGGACGATCAGCCGTCTGTGCCGTTCTCAAGCCTGTCACCGATTCCCGCGGCCTTCGCGGCGCAGCTCACGTTCCAGCGGCTGCACGTGGCCGGGCAATGGAAGGAACTGATACTGAAGAATCTGGCGGATTTTCAGATTTGAAATCAAGAGTATTCCTCGCAGAGGCGCAAAGGCGCAGAGACAAATCGTTTGCTTTGCATGGCCTCTGCGCCTTTGCGCCTCTGCGAGGGATCTTCTTCATTTGCAACCCCTCATATTTCCGAACTCTCGTCCAATGGCGTCCGATCCGGGGCCCCGCCGACTTCCAGCAGCATCTCCGTCGCGCTGGGCCGGAAACCGCAGGCGGCGAACAGGGACCGGGCCGCATCGTTGTCGGCGGCGGTGTCCAGGCGGATTTGCTGGACGCCCAACGCCGCAAAACGCTCGATCGCGACGGTCGTCAGTTGCCTGCCGATGCCTTCGTGGCGGTATTCCTCGTCCACCCACAGATCGTGAATGAACCCGAATTGCTTAATGCGATAGATCGGGATCGACTGCTCGACCGTGCCGATCAGAAATCCCGCCAGCCGGTCCGGGGCGGCCGCAACAAGGAAAACGCTCTGCGGATCGTCGGCCCGCCTGGTGAGCCAGCCGCGGTACATGCCGGCCACATCGTCCACGAAACCGAACTTCGCCACGTCCCATGATTTGTGCAGGGCGCAGATCTTCTCCACCATCGGGACGACCGCCTCGACGTCACCCGGCCTGGCCGATCGAATCTCCATAGGCGTCCTCGAAAAAGTCCCGCCAGGATTGTCCCATGATCCGATTCACATCCGCATCGCCGAAACCGGCATCGGCCAGAGCGTCCGCCACGCGCGGAAGATCGGCCGACGTGGCGATCTCGACCGGGATTTGCTCGCGCCCCAGCCCGCCGTCCATGTCGGTGCCCAGGCCGATGTGCCGGGCATCGCCGATAACATCGGCCATGTGCCTTGCGTGCAAAGCGACGTCCGCCAGCGTGGCGCGGCGCTTGCCGTATTCATCGGGACGCAAGAGAAATCGGTCGTAGAAATTGATGCCAACGATTCCCCCGCGAGCGGCGACGGCGCGGATCATCGCGTCAGAGAGCTGCCGGTCGGTCGGCACGATGGCCCGGCAATTGGAATGCGACGCGATGACGCGGCCGTGAGCACAATCGAGCAATTGCCAAAACGATTCCTCCGCCAGATGAGACAGGTCGTGTACGATGCTGAGCCGATCGAGTTCAGGAACGAGCCGGCGACCTTCGGGAGTCAGCGGCCCCGGTGCGCCGGTGCCGCCGGCGTAGCGGGTATTGCGCCACGCCAGGCCGACGACGCGGACGCCCGCGTCGCGCCACCGCACCGCGTCGGCCGCGTCCAGGATCGGATCGGCCCCTTCCATGAGGATGATCGCCTTGATCCGCTCGGACGGCCGGGCCAATTCGCCCGCCGAGCAGACGATATCAATTTCACCGGCCTGTTGCTGTCTTCGATACCAGTCCAATTGAGCCCACCCGGCGGCGGCGGCTTCCTGGGGGTTGGTGTACCCAGGCTTCCCGTCGCGCGACGGCTCGCAGAAGATCGTCGCCAGGATGAGCTTCACCCCGCCGCGGCGCAGATCGGGCAATCCGACGCTGGGAATCCCCTCTTCATCGGCCGATTGCCGCGCCGCCTCCGCCAGCACCTCGCGCCCGCGCAAGGCGTTGTAGGAAAGATCGAGATGGCCATCGACGATGTACATGAGCATTCACGCCCACGCGGCCGGGTCGCGCATGGCTTCCAGGTGCCGCACGACACAACGGAATTCCGGCCGTCGGAAACCAGAGACATTCTCCCGTTCGACCACGTATCGAGCGTACCATGCAAAGACCCGCTTAGGCAATTGCGCCCGGAGACAAACGGAAGGCGAGATATCGAACCGCCGGCCTTGACATCCCTACAATGTAGGGTATGATGTGATGCGTGAAGCTTACGTTGGCGCAGACGGCGACATTTTTTTCACTCTGGAAGCATTGGCGTCTGGACGACAATGACCTGCGCTGCCTCGAACGCCAGGTGATGGAAAACCCGCTCGCCGGGAAGGTCATGCGGAATACCGGCGGCGTTCGCAAAACCCGCTTCTCGCCGCCATCTCGCGGTTCCGGAAAAAGCGGCGCGTACCGCGTTTGCTATTTCTATATTCCGTCGCGCGAAATCGTGTGCTTCGTGCTGATTTTCCCGAAGAATGAGCAGCCAAACTTGTCGCCGGAACAGGAAAAGACATGCCGCGCGCTGGCCAAGCAGATCAGGCAGTCGCTTAAGTGATCAACGCGGCCGCTTACACCGCTGGCCGAGAAAAGGATGTTTGTCATGCGAAAGCCAACGAAAGAAACCTTGGGAGATTTGCTGGTTCGGAGCCTTACCGAACTCCGCGACGGAATCGGCGGCCAGAGCGGCAAGCTGACGATGAAGACAGTTGAGATTCCCGATCCGCCCCATTTCGACGCCAAGGCGGTCCATGGTCTTCGAGACCGCCTGGGCCTCAGCCAAAGCCTCTTCGCCAAACTCCTGGGTGTTTCCCGGAAGCTGATCGAGGCGTGGGAATCGGGAACGCGCACCCCTTCGCCGATGGCCTGCCGTCTGCTTGATGCCATCGCGCGTAAACCGTCCCTATACGTGCGCCGTCGCCATGTTGCTTGAATCGCCGGACACCCGTGCATTACCGGATACCGGACTGTCTGTGCGCCCGGTGCGCCCGGGCTACCTGTCGGGCCATTCGGCCAGAATCTCTGCTCTGGGCCTCGACCTCAACGACTCGAAGTCGCCTGGAAACTCTTCGAGAAATGAGGCGAGTTTCGCCTGCAATTCGTCGTCAGGCCCAGACCTTGTGATCTTCCCAAAATGTGATCCTGCAATCTCAAGACGCCATTCGACTCCAAGGCGTTCCGAAGCCGTGGTCAGGAACCTAACGATCTCGCAGATGTCGAGAAATGCCATGTAAGTATCTGTGACTTCGTCGCCAATCAGGCAAAACAGCTTCGTGAAGCCGAATACACTTCCGGTTTCATCCGGCGTTTCAGAGATGCATATCGACTCGCACCACCAGTGGTATGCCTCGTTCGCTTTAGAGGCGAGCGACAGCAACTCACGGTGCTTTTGTTCCGCAACAGGTTCCACGCTAAAGTAGCCGATTGAAGCGCCCATTGTACATCTCCCAAATACGGTGCGGCAAAACCACTCGCCTTGTCAGGCCCACGCGGCAGGATCGCGCATGGCCTCGAGATGCCGCACGACGCAGCGGCCTAAAGCTCGCAGGTTGTAGCCGCCTTCCAGCACGCTGACCAGCCGGCCGGCGCAGTGGCGGTCGGCGGCGGCGACAAGTCGCTGGGTGATCCGGCCGAAACCTTCCTCGCTGAGTTCCAGGTGCGAGAGCGGATCGTCGGCGTGGGCATCAAAACCGGCAGAAACCAGAATAAACTGCGGCTGAAATTCATCGAGCCGGGGCACGACGAGCTGATCCATGGCGGCCAGGAAATTGATATCGTCGGTGCCGGGGGGCAGCGGGATGTTGAGTGTCTTGCCCTCGCCGGCGCCGGTGCCGGTCTCCCATTCGAATCCGGTGCCGGGATAGCACGTGCGCGGATGCTGGTGGAGGCTGACGAACAGAACCGAGCCGTCCTGGTCGAACGCCGCCTGCGTGCCGTTGCCATGATGCACATCAAAATCCACGATCGCGATGCGCTCGATGCCCGCGGTGCGTTGCAGATAGCGGGCGGCCACGGCGATGTTGTTGAAAAGGCAGAACCCCATCGGCTTGTTGGGCTCGGCGTGATGTCCGGGCGGGCGCACGGCGGCAAAGGCGCTCCGGACCCGGCCGGCCATCACCGCGTCGCACGCCGCCAGCGTGGCCCCGACCGCCAGCAGCGCCACGTCGTAACTTTCCGGCCCGACGGGCGTATCCGACTGATCGAGGAATCCGCCGCCCTCCTGGCAAACCCTGCGCACAAACTCGATCTCGTCGCTGGTATGCACCATCTCGAGCAGCGCCGGGTCGATGGACGCGGCGGGAATCTCCATCAGCTTCTCGCCCGGCAACCGCCGCAGCGACAGCCGCGCGCTGGTCGGCTCCAGCGGATTGGGCGAAACGATCATTCCGGCGGCGCGGACGGCCTGAAAGATAACACGTATGCGGTCCGGCTGCTCGGGATGATCCGGGCCGGTCTGGTGAAGAACAAAACGCTCGCTTGTACACAATCCGACCATGCAAACATCCTGGCCCCAACCGGGCCGGCAATCCACCGCCGGGCGATCATAATCATACCGTCAACCCAGCGACATGCGCTGCGCCCTTGGCATGACGGTGATGCTCTTTGGCGCCGTGGGGCAATCGCGCTGGCACAGCCCGCAGCCGATGCACCCGTGCGGATTGATCCACACCTTGCCGTCGCGAATGTCGATCGCCACCGATCCCACCGGGCAGATGTCGACGCATATTCTGCATTCGTACAAACTGGTGCGCACGCAGGTCGGCTCGTTCCACACGGCCGTGCCCATGTCGATCTTGGCCAGCGGCGTCTGTACCAGCGCCCCGCTGGGGCAGGCGTGCATGCAGGCCAGGTCTTTGCATACGACGCAACTGTTCGCATTGGCATCGATAAACGGCGCCCCGTTGCCGCGCTGGCCGGTCGGATCGATGATGATGCACTTGGCGGGACAGGCCGCCACGCACGCACCCGAGCGCGAACAGGTTTGCGGAAAAAACGGTTCGTCCAGCGCCCCCGGCGGGCGCAGCCAGTATTCCAGGGGCGAAGCCCCCGGCCGCGAGACCGCACCGCTGGGCGCTTGTGCCAAGGGCGCCGCCTCGCCGCCGGCGTTCCACGGCGGCGTATTCTGGCTCCGCGCGGCTGGCGTTGATCCGCCGTCCCCGTCGTCCAGGGCGCCCAACTGCCTGACCATCTTCTCGATGGGATTGACGGCTTTCCCCAGCGGCCGCAGGAACTCCTTGAGCCCTTCGCGAAAGAACCTTCGGCGATCGACGGGTTGGTCGTCCGGCATGAGCGGTCACGGTGTTTTCGGCGGCGGAGTCACATGGACGACGGTTTGCACGACCAGTTCCCGCTGCGTCAAAGCGTCAACAAACGTGATCTTCACGGTCAACTCGCCGTGGCCCGGCGGCTTCTGCCACGGACAGTCCAGTACATACGTATACGACATGTACTTGCCGTAAAAATTCTTCTCGTAATCCAAAGCCGGAAAATTCCAGTCTCCGATCGACTGGTCGTCCTTTTCGGCCAGATCGAACGCCTGCACGCGAAACGAACCGGCCGCCTTGATGGCATCGCCGTATTTGTCCGTCGGAACGACGTAAATCTTCAGCCGATCGTCGTAGCCCATGCCCGCAACCGATCGGTCGCCGCCGGTCGCGTCGTTGATCTTCAACATCGCGGCGGTGACCAGCGCGTCCAGGCGATCGGGCGCCAGCATCTGCACACCGGGCCGGGCTGCCGCGGCGAGCGACGCCTGATCGGCGGCGTGCTGCTTTTCCAATTGCCCAACCTGGTCGCGCAGTTGCTGGTTCTCCTTGCGAAGCTCAATGTTGGCCTCGCTGGGATTGGCGCATCCGGCAAGTAACATCGCGGCGAGCAGGACCGCAGCCGGCACCAGCCGCCCGACGGCGGGCAATGGGTCAGGCGAATTGGTCAAAAAAAGTCGCATGGATAATTCCGCCGCCTCGTCGCCCCGGCCGCCCCGAACCCATCAGGTCTTTTCTTCTTCAGCGCCTTCGTCGTTGCGATGGATGGGCAGCATACTATCCGGCAAGCGCTCCAGCACCTTGTCGGCCACGCCGTATTCCACCGCCTCCTCGCTGAACAGCCATTTATTGCGATCGAAATCGCGATGAATCTGATCGGCCGGTTTGCCGGTGAAGCTGGCCATCAGTTGGTAAAGGCGATTACGCAGTCGCAGCATGTGCTGGGCCTCGATGCCCAGGTCGGTGGCCGGACCCTGCAACACCCCGCCGATCAGCGGTTGATGCAGCATGATCTGGCTGTTGGGCAGAACAAAGCGTTTGCCGCGCCGCCCGGCCGCAAGCAGGCAAGCGCCCATGCTGGCGGCCATGCCGATGCATGTGGTGGCCACTTCGCAGCGGAGATAGCGGATGGTGTCAATGATTCCCAGCCCGGCCGAAACGCTGCCGCCGGGGGAATTGATATACAGTTGGATATCGGCCTTGGGGTCGTCGTTGGAGAGGAAAAGGAGTTGGGCGATGATGGCGTTGGCGGCCTCATCGGTGACGGCGCCGCCCAGGATGATGATGCGGTCCTTGAGCAGGCGCGAATAGATATCGTAGGCGCGTTCGCCGCGGCCGGATTTTTCAATGACAATCGGGATCAGGGTGTTTTCGGACATCGGTGCCTCAGCTTCGCCGCACAATTTGCAGCTCGTTTCCCTCGGGGTCGCGGAACGACACGACCCTGCCGCCGCCCAGGGCGGCCACGGGCTCGAACAGGAACGTCACGCCCGCCGCCTTCAAGTCGCGATACGCGGCGTCGAAATCGGTCACAGTCAGAGCCAGATGTCGCACGCCGGGCATGAATCGCGGCTGCGTCGCCGGATCGGGGCCGGGGTCGCGCGCCGGCATCATCTCGATCGCGGATGGATCCTGGATCGATCCGTACCCGACGATCAAGGCCGGCGGCTGCTTGCCGTCATCGGCCAGGATCGACATGCCCAGATGCCGGCAATACCACTGCGCCAACGCCCGCGTGTCACGGCAGGCGATGGCCACATGTTCGATCTTTACAAACGAACCGCTCACCAGCGACCTCACTTGGGTTTGGACCCGTCTGCCGCGGCGGGCGCGGCCGGCGCAACGGCCGCCGGTGCCGCCGCGTCTTCGCCCAGCACTTCATCGCATACGCCATAGGCCACGGCCTGTCTGGCGTCGAAGAACCGGTCTCGCTCCGAGTCCTCGCGAACGCGCTCTTCCGGCTGCCCGGTGCATTTGGCCATCACCTTGATGAGCGTGTCCTTGGTCTTGAGGATTTCCTCGGCCTGGATTTCGATATCCGCCGCCTGCCCGTACACGCCGCCGAACGGCTGGTGGATCATCACCTTGGCGTTGGGCAGGATGAATCGCTTGCCCTTCTTGCCGGCCATGAAGACGACCGCCCCGCCGCTCTCGGCCCGGCCGATGCAGTAGGTGGCGATGTCGCACGTCAGGTAGCGCATGATGTCGTAGATGGCCAGGGTGTCATCGACGACGCCGCCGGGGCTGTTGATGTAGAGATGCATGTCCGTGTCGCGCTTGACGGACTGGAGATAGAGCATCTGCATGATGATGCGCGACGCCGAGATATGGTTGATCTCGCCGACGAGGAACAGCACCCGGTTTTCCAGGAGCATTTCCTCGAGGGTCATCTCGCGATAGCGGTTATACCCGCCGCTGGGCGGCCCGGGCATGGCGACCGGCGCGTTCACCGGCACAATTCCCGGCCAGCCGGCCCGGACGGGGCCCATCGCCATTGCGTTAGCAATCTGCCGCGGGTCAAGATTCAAATCACTATGGCTCTGCATGCGTCTCCTCACTGCTTCGGACCGCGATCCTACGCGCGTTGCGCCCAAGCGTCAACGAAGCGGGCCCGACCGGCATGTCAGGAAATGCCTGACGCAACCGGCGGCCCGCCTTTTGTCACCCCATGCCGTAGCCGTTCGATTCAAACAGAGGCTGACCCGATCGGGCGGCCTTATGCCCCCGGTTCCATCGTCTCCGGCATAATCTCGCTGAATGCCGAAATCTCCGGGCCCACCACCGGGCCGAGCCTGGCGATGATCCTGGGCGAGAAGGATGCGATCAGCATCATCACGGCCACCAAGCCAAAGGGGCCGAGATAGGCGATGGGACTCGAGGCTCTGCGGCCGAGCAGATCAGTCCATAATCCCATCACCCACGGCCCCGTGCCGGAGAATGTGCCGGCGATCAGGAGGAACAGGCCGACGACCCGGCCGCGCTGGTCGGGGGTGGTGCGTTCCAGCATTGATGCGTCGCTGACCGCGTAACTGCTCAATTGCATGGTCTGAAACCCGCAGAGGACGGGCAGCACCCAGACGGCCGGCCACAGCGGCGTCGTCGCCACAATGCAGCCGCCGACGATGAGGATCATCGTCAAGCCCGGCAAGCGCCGCCGGCCGCGGGTCAGGTAGACCATCAGCGGATTGGCGATTACGCCCAGGAGCATCATGAGCCCAACAATCTGGCCGGCCTGCGCAACGGTTTTGCCCCACGCTTTCTGCATGAAGATGGACGCCAGAGACAATGACGCCGCGGCCGCGAAATCCCGGCAGCCCAAGACCACGCTCAGCCAGATGACGCGATTGCGCAGGGCCGGCTCCATCGGGGGGCGATGATTGGGTAATGCGAGCGACCGATCTGCGGACGGGCCGGAACCCTCACCCCAACCCTCTCCCTGAGTACAGGGCGAGGGGGAAAGAGGCTCGCGGGTGCCAAGTTTCTTCGTGGCCGAACCAGCGCGCATCGACGCCGGCGCCTCTCGCGCTGTCAGCAGGAATACTATTCCGAAGAGAACGCCCAACACACCCATTTCGACGCACGGCTTTTGCCAGGCCGCCACGTGCCACAGCGTCCATGTCGCGGTGGTGGCCCGCCAGCCGGCAAATTGCGGGCCGAGAAAGAAGCCCAGGCCGGAGCCGGCGCCCAGCCAGCCGATCGCCATCCCCGGTTCATCGGGATAATGGGCCGTGACCAGCGCATTGGCGGCGGGATGGAAGATCGATCCGAACAGGCCGCACATGACGGCCAGGAGCAACACGGCTTCGTAATTGCGCACCAGCCCCATGAGACCAATCGCCATGGCATTGCCGATCAGGCCGATGCCGAGCATGGTCTTGCGGTTGTGCCGATCGGCCAGGTGCCCGGTGGCCCAGGCAAAGCCGTTGTAGACCATTCCATAAACGGTCACGACCAGCGCCGACGCCTTTACGCCGTTGAGCTTCAGATCGGAGGTCATCATGAGATACAGCGGAACCAGCAGCGTGGCTATGGCGTGGCTGAAGGCGTGCAGGACTGTACACATGACCAGCGTGACGTGCCGGCTCTGTGCCAAACCGCGTCGTGCGGGATGCGGGAGCGTCTGGTTGGAATCGCCTGCCGTCATGACACGACGGCGGTGTCGCGCAGCGCCTGGAGTTCCCTGAGCCGCTCAGGACCGGGCGGCTTGCCGGACTTCATCATTTCGACGAAGGCGTCGAAGAGATAGGCCGCATCATGCGGGCCGGGGCTGGCTTCGGGGTGATACTGGACCGCGAAGATCGGCAGGCTCTGGTGGCGGAAACCTTCGACCGTTTGATCGTTGAGGTTGATGTGCGTAATGATGCCGCCGCGCGATTCGAGGCTGGCGCGATCGACGGCAAAACCGTGGTTCTGGCTGGTGATCTCGACCCGGCCGGTGTCGAGGTTCTTCACCGGCTGATTCCCGCCGCGATGTCCGAACTTGAGCTTGAACGTGCTTGCGCCCAGCGCATGGCCCAGGAGTTGATGGCCAAGGCAGATTCCAAAGATGGGGATCTTGCCGACCATTCCCGCCAGGGGACGGATGGCGTAATCGAGGACGGCCGGATCTCCCGGCCCGTTGCTGACGAACAGGCCGTCGGGCTTGTGGCGAAGAATTTCGGCCGGCGAGCTTTCCGGGGGAAGCACCGTCAGGCGGATGCCGCGTTCGATGAAACTGCGAAGGATGTTCTGCTTGAGGCCGCAGTCCAGTGCCACGACATGCAGACCATCGCCGCGGACGACCTGGCCGATGTTCCACTGGCCCTTGCCTTCGGTCCATCCATAAGGCCCGGCCGGCTTGACGGCCTGCACCCAGTCGGCGCCCTTCATGGCCGCCGACTTGCGGGCCTGATCGACCAGAGCCGCATCACCGATCGCTTCGGTGGTGAGTATGCCGCGCATCGACCCGCCGATCCGCAGTCGGCGCGTGAGGGCGCGCGTATCGATCCCCTCGATGCCGATGATGCCGTTGCGCCGCAGGTACTCATCCAGCGAAAACGTTGCCCGATAGTTGGAATAGACTTTGGACAACTGCTTGACGATGAACCCGGCGACCTGCGGGGCGCGGCTTTCGCCGTCGGCGAGATTGATGCCGTAGTTCCCGATCAGGGGATAGGTCATGGTGACGATCTGTCCCTTGTAAGACGGATCGGTAAGGATTTCCTGGTAGCCGCACATCGAGGTGTTAAAGACCACCTCGCCGGCTGACGTGCCGCGATGCCCGAAGGCTCTGCCGGTGAAGACGCAGCCGTCTTCGAGGGCCAGTTTGGCGACGGCGGACTGGGTGACGGATAAATCGGTCTGGGCCATGGGGGGCGGATTATGCCAGAAACCGGCCCCAGCCTCAAAACCGAAATTATTAACTCGCCGCGCGGCGCACGACCGATATCTATTGTCAGGCTGTGGGTCTCCAACCGTTAAGGTTGGGCAGCCTCACTGGGAGGCCGGTGTAACGGCGAGCACCGGCCTCCATTATTTTGCGCTGTCAGTCGGGCTGTGAAACGATCCCCGGCGGCACAACCGGAGCGGTCGCGGGCGGTGCGATAGCGCCATCGGGAACGGTTGTGGGTTGATCCGAATTCTGCGTCGCGGGGGCGGGTTCAGTATCGTTCACCGGCTTGACCGGGGGCATCGTCTTCATGAGTACCGGGTCGAGCCACGCCATGCGTCCCTGCACATCGCCGGCCGGTCCGTAATCCACTTCCATCGTCAGCGTCCTGGCCCCGCGAAGATCGACGACCAGTCCTTCCACCACGGCCGACGAGCGGACATGGACCGCTTCGTACGCGGTCTTGCCATCGAGCTTGATGCGGACGGTCAGATCGGCCAGAGGCGATTCGCCGGTGATTGCGTAACCGAGTCGAATTGCCGCATACGAACCGTCCAGCACATAGCTGAGCCGCGAATAGGCGTGAACGCCGATTCCGTGCGGATAGGCGCGGGTGCCGAACACGAGCGGCCGGCCGTCAACCGAGGCGCCGATGCGCGTCGGCCAGGTCGGGTCGCTGCCCCAGAACGGGGTTTGCACGTCTTCCGAGGGCGCCCGCTCGCACAGCCAACTGATCGGCCCGTTGATCTGTTCGATAGAGACGACGGACTTGAGCGGCAGGGACGCCGATTGGCCATCGGACAGACTGATGGCAAAGGTGGCGCCGGTGAGTTTCACGCTTGAGGCGGTGGCGATCGAGCCGTCGTCGATGGTCACGCGGATACCGCGTTTTTCCGCCCCGCTCTTGCGATGGGGCGTGGTCAGGAGGATCGCCCGCACTGAACTCAGCGGTACCGGCACCGGATCGCCGGTCGATTGCACGGAAACGGCGTTGGCATCCAGCGAGGTCACGATGCCCGCCGCCGTGTCGCCATTGGCCAGTTGCACGATGTCCTGATCGCGCGGATCGTCCGGTGGCGCCGTCTGGCCCGAGCGGATCACAAACGCAAGCTGGCTCAGCGGTATCTTGACGCTTCCCAGCAGCGGGCTGTCCCAGACGAGGGTCTGGCCGCTGAACGATTGGGGCTTGCCCATGAATCGATCGCCGGACCAGAGCCCGGCGGTGAACGCGCTGCCGCCGGCCGCGGCGGGGGCGGCGCTGCGACCAAGCATGACCAGATCGTCCCACGGCACCGATTGTGACGCGCCGGTTCCCGACGGATCGCTGACCAGCGCCCCGTCGGCATCAATGGCCGTCAGCGACACGGCGCGCTGACGCATGGCCGCATCGGTCAGGTTCCACACCTGCCGATCCTGGGCAAGGCAACGCCCCGCCGACATGCCGACCCACAACATCGCCAGCAGAGCGGAACAGATCCGATTCCAGTTCACGAACCCGGCCCCTTTCCATTGAATACGGGCAGATATCGATCCGGCATTTGCAGAATGATCAGCGCGATGGCCGTGCAATAATCGGGATCCACTTCGCCGGACCATAGTCCGGTGTTCTTGTCCTGCTTGGCAATCAGCGTTTCGCGGATGGCCGGATACCACTTTCCCCAGTAATCGCCGCCGGCCAGGAACATGGCCTGAACGGCGTAATACTGGCCATAGTACCAGTTGCCTTCGGCCATCTGCTGGTTCCCGGCGGCCGGAAGCCTGCCCATGAGATACTTGAGCCCGCGTTGGATGGAATCATCCTGAAAGACGCCGGCGTAATAGAGGGCGGCCGTGCCCGCGGCGGTTCGGGCGAAACCACTTCCGCTGCCCATGCCCAGTTGATAATTAAATCCCCCGTCGGGGTTCTGGCACTGTTTGACGTAATTGATGGCTTTGTCGATCGTATCCTTCTGGACCTTGATCCCCGCGTCGCGCGCCGAGCGCAGGGCCATGACCTGGCAGATGGTGACCGAGATATCGGCGTCCACCGGCGCCGGCGTGTAGCGCCAGCCGCCCTGCGGGTTCTGGGCCTTTTCGATGAGCTTGACCGCCTTTTGCAATTTTTCCTTCACCTCGTCGTTGGCTGTCATGCCGTAGACTTCTCCGAGAAACAGTGTCGCGAATCCGTGGGAATACATCTCGCCGGTGTTGTCTGAGCCGGTGAGCAATCCCGATTCCTGGCTGGAATTGCAGATGAATTCGACGGCCTTGCGCACATTGCTGCCGTATTTGCCGCGGCCGGGCAGGTTGCCATCGGCCATCAGGGCAATGGCCGAGAGAGCCGTGACGGCCGTTGGCGAGCCTTCGCCGCCGGCCGTGCCCCACGATCCGTTGGCCGCCTGCTGCTTGGCGAGAACTTCAAGTCCGCGTGTCACCGCGGCCGCCTGGGGAGGCGTGATCTCGTCGCCGATCACCTGATTGGGCTTGCCCATGTCCAGGGAAAGCACATTGCCGCCGGTCGAACCGGACGATCCCGCCGACGGGGCCGACGGCGCCGCTGGGCCGGCGGGCGCGGCCTGAGCATGTGTCCAAGACGCGCTCAGGCCGAACATCATCAGCATTGCGGCGACGGCGATGAGTCGCCCCGCCCACATTGCCGCCGTCCCGGATCGGTCTGCTCGGTTATTCACTGTCTTTCACTCTACTCTCTGCTGGCACACGACGGCCGGCATCACCGTTGGGTGGACTGGGTCGCCAGCGACTTGTAGTAGTCATCGATGAACGCCTTGAACTTCTCGATCGGCTTTTCGGTGGCGCTTTCGATCACCGCCAACCGCATGCGCGGCGACGTCTGCGCCCATTCCGCGTCGCGGTCCTCGATCAGCTTGGACGTGTCGGCCGTGCCACCTTTGTTGCCCGGCAGCGTGCTTTGGTTGGCCGGCGTTGCGCCGCCCTGCATGTTGGACTCGCTTGGCGTGCCGTTGGCCTGGTCGTTGTTGGGCTGACCGCTGGCATCACCCGGCTGAGGCTGACCGGGTTGTCCCTGACCGGGCTTGGATTGGGCCATTTGTTCCTGCTGGTGAGCCTGATCGATCAGGTCGTCCAGATTCATGACGATGCGGTCCTGAATCTTCTGCGTGACCTGGCCGGGATCATCGCCCTCGAGGCGAGTCCTGGATCGCGACATGCGGGCGCCGACCAGATTCGCATCCTGCTGGCCCTTGCTCTGGTCGGTCGCGCCACCCAGAAGCTGCTGCTCAAGCTCCTGCTCGTCGATCTGTTGATCAGGGGCCTCTTCCGGCAGCTTGACCTCATCCTTGGGTTCGGGGTCGAGTTGCTCCCGGCCGTGCGTCGCCTTCTGAATCAACTGATCCAGCAGCCCGCGCAATTCGCCCTGTCGTTGGCCCATCGCCAGCAGGTCGCCCTTGTCGTCATTGGCGGCGGCGGGGTTCTGCCTGATGTCGGCGTCGAGTTGCTTGGTGTTGTCATTGATCGCCAGTTGAAGCTGACGGAGCAGTTTCAATTCGGCTTCGCTGGGCAACGGCGTTGGGGGCGGAGTTCCGCTTCCGCCGCCGCCTCCCGCGTTGCGGGGCTGATCAAATTTCTGCTCCGGCGGCTTGATCGCCAGATCGTCGATCATGGCCTGAAGCTGCGCCACAACGCGGTGCTGCGACGCCTGCGTCACGGGGCCGGTCTGCGGCTTGGCCAGAGCGTCCTTCACCTGCCGCATCGTCTTGACGATGTCCCGATTGGCCCAGACGTAAACGATGCTGTCCAGCGATTCCAAAGCGGCCGACAGCTTGTCGTCGTCATCGGACACCGCACCCTGCTGGCCGGGCAGTTGATTGAGCTTTACCTGATCGCCGTGGGGCAGTTGGCCGTCGGCGTCGCGGGGCGCTTTGTCCAGCAATGCGGTGGCGGTGTTGATCACAGTCTGGCGGTCGCGGATGGCGATGAACGCCTGGCGGATCGTTTCTTTCTGTTGGTTCTGCAGGCTTTGTTTGGCCTGCTGGGCGGCATCGTCGATCGACTTGGCGGCGTCTTTAAGCGAGGCCAGAGCATCAAGCATGGTGGGATCGAGCGCCTCGGCCAGCGAATTGGCCTGAAGCGGGATCACCGCCCGCTGCATCTTCTCGGCGGCCCGCGACAGTTTCGCGGAGGCATCGGCGCCCTGCGGGAGAGCACTGGCGGTCTTGGCCACGTCGCGCGTGTTGCGCTCAGTCTGTTCCTGCAAGGAGATGAGCCTGTCCAATTCCGGGACCGGCGGCTGCTGGGCGGTGGTGCGATTGGCGTCGGCCATCATGTCCGCCACCAGCTTCGCGTCCATCTTGGCCAGGGCGCCAGCGCCTTGGAGGCGCAGATCATCCAGGTTGTGCCCCGCCTGCTGGACAATCAGCCCGGCCACGTCTTTCTGCAGGCCTTCGAGCTTGCGGCTGAGTTCCTCGAGCTGGCGCTTCTGCGCTTCGCGCAGATTGTTCAGAACGATCTGCAGGCCCAGCTCGGCCTGCCGCTGCGCCGACTGCGCGGTGCTCTGCTGATTCTGGCTGGCCGCGTCGGACGCCTGCTGCATCGACCCCGGCACGTTGGCCTGCTGGCCGGCATCGGCGGCGTCCTGCATGCTCTTGGCGGTGTCAGGATCGGTCGGCTTCATCGCCTGGCCGTTCTTGGCGATCTCCTTGAGATCCTGATCGGTCTGCTTGCTCAGGTCGGATTGATTCTTGGCGGTGGTCGCCAGGTCTTTCTGATCCTGTGGCGACATTTCGCTGGGCTTCTTGCCGAGATTATTACGGCCGAGATTCTGCGTGTCGGCGCTGAGCTTCTCCTGCCGCTGCAAATCCGAGGCGATGCGGTCGATCATCTGGCCGAGCGTGCCGACGTTGCCGAGCTTGTCGGTGGCCTTGGCCAGTTGATCGGAAGCGTCGGCCTGGTTCGATTCGGCTTGGTTAAGCTGCGCCTCGCGGGCGTCGGCGGCCTGCTTGGTTTGCGCGGCCGACGGCTGCGTTGCCGGCGACTGCGGCTGCGGGGCCTTGGCGTCCCTGGCCTGACCGATCTGGGCGGCGGCGCCTTTCATCGGGTTCTCCGCCGCGTTGTTCAGGATCGTGTTGGCATCCTTGGCGGATTGTTCCAATTCCGTGGCCGTTGAATGGTTCTCATCCATGCGGTCGAGAATTTCGGACAACTTTGCGGCCAGTTGCTTGGCCTCGGCCGCGGCGGCGCTTTGTTCCGACGCCAGCCGCTGGCCCACGGCGCGGTCGGCGGCACTGAACTCCGGCTTGCCGGTTGTGTCCTTGCGCAGATTGTCCGTCTCGGAGCGGATGCTGTCCTGACGGGTCTTGAGATCGGCGGCCTGACTGGCGAGATTGTGAAGCTGGTCGCTGATGGATTTGGCGAAATCCTCCTGGCTGACGATGGTGATGGCCAGATGCGAACTGGCGACCCAGTCGTGCCGCTGGCCGTTCAGTTCGTAGTTGTCCAGAACCTGGACATGGAAATCCAGCACATCGCCGGGCTGAAGGACAGGGCGTGTCGCCGGCCCGCCGGCCACCGCCTGCGGAGGCATGTTCGCCAGATCCCAGGAGTATTGATCGCGGAATCGGCGCACATCGCCGGTCGCATCGAGCATCGACCACGTCGAGCCGCTGGCGGCATCGCCACCGGCCACGAGCGGAATGCTCCAGTGATTCACGTTGGGCGCCGCGCGGTCGATCCGAAGCTCCATGCGGTCGATCCCAAAATCATCCTGAGCCGTCACCGACAGCGGGACCACCGCCACGGGCGTGCATTCCTGATTGCGTTGCGGACTCTCGATCTGCACGCTGGGCATTTGATCGGGCCGCACGATCAGTTCGTATTCCTCAAGGGCGTTGTTCGAGAACCCGTCGGCGTCGGTGGCGCGAACGTGGAATCGCATCGAGCGATCGGGCGACATGGTCGCCGTCGCGATCCAGCCGCCGGCGGCGGCCGATGTCGAATTGTCGATTCGCCATATCATTGGACCGACTACCGGCGACGGCGCCGTCGTCGGAGCCTCAATCGGCTCCAGCGATACGGAATTGCCTTCCGCCAGTGGCTTGTTGAATTGCACCTGCAACACCACCTTCGACCCCTGCACGATCGTCGCCGGCCGTTGCGTCAGGTCGACAGGCGTGCTGGGAAGTTTCGCATACGCCGGAGGCGTTATCGCGGCCTGAACAGCGGTGATCGCCAGCCGCCGCACCACAGTTACCGGAGCCAGATTTTTCTGGTCATCGCCGGCCTTGAGCCAGACTTTCAGCGTTTCGTTGGCCGATTCACCCGCCCGCGCATCCAGCGACGCGGCGAATCCGCCGTCCTCGGTCCGGCCCATGAGTTCCTTCATCACCGGGCCATTGCCATATTGGTAGAACACGGTTGCCTGCATCGAGGGCTTGTCGCCCTTGAGCAACTTCATGTGCAGGTCGATCCGCTGCCCGACCGGCACGCGAGCCGGCACATCAACCGGCCCGATTTCCACACTGCGCGGCCAGGCTGTGCCTGAAAACGGGCTCAAGAGGCGCGACGCGATAATGTGCCGATACGGCCCGCCCACAGCCACCGCCAATAGCACGGCCGCTCCCAGCGCCATCATGGCGCTAAGGCCCGATTTCACCACCGGGGCAACCGAGAGGGCATCGTTGAGGTTCACTTTTCCGGCCAGCGCGGTCGCCTGCGCAATCACCTGTCGCTTCATCCCGTCCGAGCCATCCACCCGCGGCGACTGTACAAAGCTCACTGTGCTCGAAAGGCGATCTTCAAATTGCGGGAATGTCGACTCCAGCCGACCGGCGATATCACGGAGACTGAGTCGCGCGATCAGCGGCCAAATCACCTGGCGCACCGCCACCGCACCCAACCCTGCCAAAGCCAGCAGCATCAGGAACACACGCGCCGCCGGAGACAGGTCCAGGAGGTAATCCGCCGCCACCGTCACCACCAGCAGCCCGACGGCCGCCGACACCGCCAGCGCCGCCCCGAACGTCACGGCCAGAACGCGGGTTCGACGCCGAACCGCTTCCAGCGAACGCATCAGTGGTCCTGCCATAAAGACCTCCCAAGAAAGCCGGCTGCCCAGATCATCGGCACCCCGATCACGCTTCCCATTATTCCTTGTCCATTATCAATTATCCATTGGAAATCACACCATCCCGTACGCTTTCCTCAAGATCCACTCGACCGTAATCAGAAGCACAAACAGCGCCATGGCCAGCGGCGCGCTCCAGATGGGCACACTGGTGTCCACCGGAATGACCCGCGCAGCGCTGGGAATAAGCGGCAACTGCGTGGCGGCATCGGCCGGTTCCACAATTTTTCCCAGGCCCGACAAACCCGACAAATTGGCCAGCAGCCGCCGATCCACCGTCGGATCAGACAGTTCAAGCCTCGGCACGATGACTTCCAGCGGCACCTGCATCGAATCCACATCGGCCGCCGCCGCGGGCAACTGGGCCGTCAGGTGGCCGACGCGGTCGGCCGTAAACGCCCCGACGAACAAATCGCCCTGGCCCGGCTGGCGGGTCATCATCTGCCGACGGACTACCTGGCCCTTCTCATCGAGTATTTGGACGGCGATCTGGTCCGGAAGTTCCAATTGAACCGCCGGAGACAGCGCCCGCGCCCGCAGAGTCACGGTCTGGCCCAGTTCGTACGCGGGCTGGTCGGCGGCGAAAGTCAGCTTGCGCTGACCGAGCTTCCGCCCGCGGGCCAGGTATCGAAGCTGCTGCACCCAATAGGCGTCGAAGATGGACTCGCCGGTATAGAAGCGCCAGCGCCAGCTATCGTCGATGGCCGAAAACAATGTTCTTCCTTCCATGTATCGACCCACAACCAGGATCGGCGCCTTGCGCCCATCGGGGCCGAGGTCGCTGGGGTGTTCCGCGTACACCTCGCCCACGCCCGGTTTCACAGCTATCCCCCGGCAATACCAGAACAATGCGGGCAGATCGTTGCGGACAAATTGCTCGTTTTTGGTTCGATCGGCAAAAAAGCGATAGATGGACGACTCTTCCCCCGCCGGCGTCAGCACCGGCCGGAAACCGGCCGTGATCGCCGTCGAATCGTCGTCCTCGGCCTGCGTTCCGGCGATGGTGACGGGCAGCAGTGCCTCCAACGGCGTATTTCGATAGCTCGACGGCGACCATTTGGGCCCGGCCACCATGCCGAAGCCGGCGCCCTTCTGAGCCACGAAATCGCTCACAAGCTGAAGCTGGGCGTCGGTAAACTGCCGGGGATCGACATCGCCGAACAGCACCACGTCGTAATTCATCAGCTCGTCCATCGTTTCGGGGAATCGCGTGATGGGGCGAGTCCCCTCCTGTATGAACGATGTGTCGGCGCTGGTCAACAGGCAACTGACCGTCACGGTCTTGTCGCGCACAAGGGCGTTCTTCAGGTAGCGGTAATCCCATCGCGGATATCCGTCGACGTACAGCACCGCGATCTTCGTGTCCAACACCTCCACCTGCGCGTAGCGGACGTTGTCCTCTTCGTTGGTCTCGCCCGGCTGCGGAACCGCCTCGACGATCAAATCGAGCGTGCCGACCGCTCGAGGCTTGAATTGAATCTCCGTGGTAAACGGCTGATCATCCGGAACAATCACCTGTTTGACGATCGGCTTGCCGATGTCGTCCACCAGCGGCTTGCCGGTCTTCTTGTCCTTCAGATCGAGCGTCACCGAATGGTTCGGCTCATACCCGGTGGCACGCAGCGTCACCTTCACGTCGGTCAGATCGTTCATGAAAGCGCTGGACTCCAGATCAACGGCCGTGACCGCGATATTCCTCGCCGGCTGGTTTGATCCCAGCGGCACGGTCCAGACGCCAACGCCGAAATCCTTCAGTGCGTTAAGTGCCGGAGCGTTGGCTTCCGGCGGCGAATCGCGGCCGTCGGTCAGCACCACCACGCCCGCCACGTGCTGCGACTGCAAATCGTCCATCACCGTCTTGACGCTGGCCAAGACCTGCGTCGATTGACCCAGCACCTGCACCTTCGCCAGAGCTTCCGTCGCGGCCTGCACCGACGGATTGGGGGCCGTCGGATTGTCCGGATCGGCGCCGCTGACGGTGTAGACGGCCTGTGCGTCGCGATCGAAGCGATAGATATGAATCGTGTGCCTGGCCGCCAGGTCGCGAAGGAGCTTGGCGTCGTTGTCGCTCAGAAGATGCAACGCCTGGTCGAACCGCGATTCGTTCCCGCCTGTTCCCGCGGCGCTGCCCACCGCCGCCGTCGTCGGCCTGGTCGTCCGCGTGGCCGGGCCCGAATTGCCGACGGCCACGGCGTCCTTCACCGTCATGCTCATGCTGTCATCCACCATGATCGCCAGTTCCGACGGCTCGCGATGCACCTGTTCCAATGTCAGCGCCGGACGGTTCAACAGCACGATCAAAAGGGCAAGCAGTGTGGCGCGCACGATACCCAGTGCGACGCGAATCGGCCGGCCGCCACCTTCGCGGCGGTAGACGTAGATCACCACGAACAACGCCGCCAGTGAAACCGCGACGTTCCAGAACGTCGCGCCGATATGGTCCTGCCACGGCCAGGCCGGGTTAAACGTGGTCGAATAATCCCCGTTGCGGCCGAGAAAGCCCTTGTGAAGACCGAGCAGGATTTCCATCAACCGTTGCATCGTTACTCTCACGCGCCTTCGACCGCGACGCCGCGGCGGTAATGGCCAAACCGCATCGCCAGGAAGCATTCCAGGGCGACAACCACCAGCAGCGCCGCCATCAGACCCCATTCCATATCCCGGCCCAGAGCGTCCTGTTCCGTTTCATCACGTGGCGGCAATTGATCGCCGACCAGACGAACACCGACGCCTCCCATCGAGGACAAAAGCTGCGAATCGTCGAGCGGCCGCAGATCGGCCACCGCCGGCGCGTCCACGTTCACTGCAATCGGCACCGAGCGATCTCCCATCTTGAGCGTATACAAGCCCGGCTTTTGCAGCGGAGGGCTGGCATAGGTTCCGTTGGCCGATTCCATCACCACATCGCGACCGTCGGCATCGGTCATCGTCGGCGCGACCGAGAGTCCCATGTTCGCCGGCACGGTCAGGCGATCGCCCACCGTCCGGTTCATCCAGGCGTCGTCGCCGCTGATCGTCCCGAGCAACAGGTCGTGCATGAGCGTCACGTACGCCGGTTTTGCCGGCAGATTCGTCCACGTCGGATCGGCACTGGTCGCGAAGAACATCACCTGCCCGGCCCCGATCGAATGCAGCGTGATCGCCGGGTCGAGCGCTGTTGCCGCGCCGGACGCCACGGCCTCGCCGGCCGGCTGGCTTGTCGCCGGCGACGCAAAATCGAGCACCCGCTGCGCCTTTGAATCCGCCGGCAGAACGAGCTGCCAGTATGTATACACCTGTGCGGTGTCCAGGCCGGAATTGGCCACGTGGGCAAAGTCGCCCAGGATCGGATTGACGACGCCTTCGGGCTGGAAATTCAGGCGATACCCTCGTTGCTCCGAGCCGACGCTCACGCGCCGGGTCAGCGGCCCGGGAATCAGGTGTCGCGGGTAGAGGACGGAATTGTATCGCTCGGCCGACACGGAATCGCCCATGAAAACCAGCAGCGCCCCGCCGGATTCGACGTAATGTTGAAGCTGATCGGCCTCGGACTCGCTGACCTGCCCGACATCGCACAGGGCGACGGCGCGATAATCTCCGAGCACCTTGCCGGGCAATTCCAGGTCGCTGATTTCGTCCGGCGCGACATAGCTGGCCGCCGCCGCGGCTTCGCCGCCCGGCGACGCCGCGCTCTTGGGCGCCAGCGCCGTGCGCAGAAACGCTCCCGACCCGCCCAGCGCCGCCAGTTGATGTTCGCCTTCGACTATCAGCGTTTTCACGCTTGGCTCGGCGTTAATAACCAGGTAGCGCGTGTCGTCGGTCTTCATCCGATCGTGCGGAAGCACCGTCAAGCTCAGCACGTGCGGCCCGCCCTGCTTGATATCGACGTGCGCCTGCCGCAATTGCGGCCTGGCCAGGTCCAGATGCATCGAACCCGACCCCGCCAGCGTCTGGTTGTCCAACTGCCACTGAAGTTGCACATCCTCCGGCGGCCCGAAGCTCCGCGCATCGGCATCCAGAGCCGTGCCGAAAAACGTCGTGACCAGTTTCCCCTCGTGCGTCAGTTCCAGGACCGACAGATTCGACTGCGTCGGCTTGGCCAGATTGAAATGCGTGATCCCACCGGGAAACGCGGCCGGCATGAGTTTGAATTTCGCCTTCACCGCCTCGGCCGTGCCCGCGGCCCAAGTGGCCCGCGAGCCGTCTGTGAAGAGGCACAGTTGCCGGTTGGGCTCGCGCGCGACGGCATCGGAATCGGCGATATCCCTGGCCTTTTGCAGGGCGCCGTCCAGATCGCAGGGGGCGTACGATTGTTCGATACGGTCGATGGCCGCCTGTGCGGCCTTGAGGTCATAGGCCGGCGGCGCCACGATCGCCGTCGCCGGGTTCGCCGTCGTGATCAGCGCCACCGCCTGCCCGCCGCTGAGGCGCTCGACAAAGTCGTGCGCCAGCCGTTTGGCCTGGTCCAGTTGCGTGTGCGCCTGCTGCCGCTCCGCCTCGTAGCTCATCGAGCAACTGTTGTCGATCACCAGCACATACACGCCGCTGTCGCGCCCGATCAGACCAGCCAGCGAATTGGAACTGCATCCCATCGGCCGGGCCAGAGCCAATCCCAGCAGCAGCAGCATGGCGCATCGCATGGCCAGCAGAAGCCATTGTTCAAACCGAAGCCGCCGTCGATTCTTGCGCATCGCACTGAGCAGGAATTCCATCGCCGCCCAGCGCACGGTCTTGAATCGCCTCCGATTGAGGAAATGGATGATGATCGGTATCGACGCCAGCGACAATCCCGCCACGGCAAATGCGGGCGCAATGAACCCCAGCCCCAGCGCCCCCGCCCCGCAGCTTGCCTGAATCACGTCCATGCTCACACGTCCGCTATTTGATGCTCGCGGCCCGGTCCGCCAAGAACGCACTGAGCGTCACGTCCAACGGCTGGCCGCTGTCCATCCGCGTGAAATCCACGTGCATTCCGCGGCACATCTTCTTCATCTTTTCCGTGAACATCCCCAGTTGCTCGAGGTATCCGTCGCGCAATGATCGCGGCTCGGTCAACAACTGGCCGCTTTCCTCCAATCCCTTGAACATCGTCACGTCCTGGAACGGGAATTCCAACTCGGCCGGGTCCAGTATCTGGAACACCATCACCTCATGCTTGCGGAATCGCAGATGCCGCAAGCCCGAGCGAATGGAATCGATGTCGTCAAAGAAATCGCTCAGAATGACCAGGAGGCTGCGGTGCGCCAATTTCTCGGCCAGTTGATTGAGCACGCGCCCCATGTTCGTCTTCTTGAGCCGCGGCACGATCTGCAATTCATGCGTCACGGTCTTCCATTGCCCCGGCGAACTGCTGGGCTTGAAATATCGCCGCAGATCGTTGTCGAAGATCGCCAGCCCCACCGAATCCTGCTGCCGGATCGCCAGATAGGACAGCGACGCCGCGATGGCCGTCGCGTGATCGTATTTTGTCCATGGCGCGCCCACCTCGCCGACGGTTCCATAGCCCATCGACTCGCTGGCATCCACGATGCAGATCAGGTGCAGGTTCGTCTCTTCCTGATACTGTTTCAGATAGATCTTGTCGGTCTTGGCGAAGACCTTCCAGTCCACGTGCCGCGTGTCGTCGCCGGGAACATACGGCCGGTGCTGCGCGAATTCGACGCTGATTCCCTGGTACGGCGAGCGGTGCATGCCGGTCATCAGCCCTTCGACGATCAGGCGGGCACGCAAATCCAGCGAGGCAATTCGCGCCAGCGTCTTGGGATTGAGGTACGCTCGATAATCGGTCGCGATTTCCGCCATCGATCACCTGATTCCGCCGCCTGCGGACTTCGACAAATTAAATCGAGTGATGAGCACTGTCAGATCATCCCTCACGCCGCCGGCTCGCCCTTGAGTACCCGCGCCGCGTTCCGATCCAACTCTTCGTACGGATGCCGCGGGATAAACTCCATCAGCCGTTTGACGATCTGATCGCTCTTGACGCCCTCGGCTTCGGCGTTGAAGTTGGTCACGATCCGATGCCGCAGCACGGGCAGCGCCACCTGCCGGATGTCTTCGAGGCTGACGTGATACCGGCCCTTGAGCAGCGCCCGCGCCTTGCCGGCGATGATGAGATACTGGCTGGCCCTCGGCCCGGCGCCCCAGCTTACGAAATCGTTCACGAAATCCGGGCAAACGCCCTCGCCGCGCCGTGTCAGCCGTGTGAATTGCAGTGCGTAGCGAATCACATGCTCCGCCGCCGGAACCTTGCGCACGATTTCCTGCAGCGACAGCACTTCTTCCCCGGTCAGCACGTGCCGCAGTTCCACCTTCTGCATCGCCGTTGTCAGGCGGACAATTTCAAACTCCTCGGCTTCGCTGGGATATCCGACCTGGATGTTGAACATGAACCGGTCGAGCTGCGCCTCGGGGAGCGGATACGTCCCCTCCTGCTCGATCGGATTCTGCGTCGCCAGCACAAAGAACGGCTGCGGCAGCCGGTGTTGCATACCCCCGGCCGTCACCTGGTGCTCTTGCATCGCCTCCAGCAGCGCCGCCTGCGTCTTGGGTGGAGTACGGTTGATCTCATCGGCGAGAATGACGTTAGCGAACACCGGCCCGCGTACAAATCGGAGCTGTCGCGAGCCCGTCGATTTATCCTCTTCGATCACTTCGGTCCCGGTGATATCGGATGGCATCAGGTCCGGCGTGAACTGGATGCGGTTGAAGCTCAGTCCCAGCGTTCGCGACAGCGTCGATATCAGCAGCGTCTTGGCCAGGCCGGGAACTCCCACCAGAAGCGCATGCCCTCGACAGAACAGCCCGATGAGCAGTTCCTCGATGACCGCCTCCTGCCCCACGATCACCTTGGCCAGTTCGCTCTTGATCTGGCTGTAGCCCTGCTGGAGCTTCCGAACCGCCGCCAACTCGTCGGCGGCCAGCTCCGGCCCTTGTGCGTCTTCTGGACTGATTACCCCGGTTTGTGACTCCATTGCCAACTCCTTGCGAGAATCCGTGTCGCGGCCCTGGTTTCTGTCCCGGCCGTCCGTTCTCTTGTATAGTCCCTCTCCCGTCTGCTATTGCTTGTACCGCAGGCGATTGCGACATTCCAGTGACGCGCCGAACGGCGGAAAGTTTCAATGCCTGAACTTCCGGAAGTCCAAACCATCGTTACCACCATCGCCCCAAGCCTTCTGGGGCGGCGATTTGACGCCATCCTCCACCTGCGCGGCGATATCGTCCAACCCGCTGGTTTCGACCTCGCCGCCGCCTTGACCGGCCGCCGCATCGTCGATCTCACCCGCCGTGGCAAGAAAATCATCCTCACTCTCGACGATCACAACCGCCTGTTCATCCACCTGGGCATGACCGGCCGGCTCGTCATCGTCCCGCCGCATCACCCCGTCGAACCGCACACGCACCTGATCGCCACGATCGGCCCGATGCAGTTGCGCTTCCGCGACCCCCGAAGATTCGGCGGCATTTTCTGGCTGGGCACAACCACACCCCCCGACGAAAACCTCGGCCCTGAACCGCTCGCTCTTCGCGTCCATCAACTCGCCGCGCATCTTGCGGAACACCTCGCCTCCACCCGCCGCACCATCAAGTCCGCGATCCTCGATCAATCCCTCCTTGCCGGCCTCGGTAACATCTATGTGGACGAATCCCTCTACGAAGCCCAAATCCACCCCGCGACGATCGCCAGCACTTTGACAAAGCCGCAAATCGCCGCCCTCGCCAAAGCCATCCAGAAAACCCTCCGCAAAGCCATCACCCATCGCGGCTCCACATTGCGCGACTACCGCGACCCCAACGGCCAACCCGGCCGGTTCCAATCCCTCCACCGCGTCTATGACCGCAAAGGCGAACCGTGCCCGCGATGCAAAACCGCCATCCAGAGAATCGTCCAGTCCGGCCGAGGGACGCACTTCTGTCCGAAATGCCAACCCAAGCGCGGCCGGCGCGGCCGCTAATTGCGTTTTTACTTCGGCGGCGTACGCAAAAGGCCGACGTGCGTGTTATGATACGCGGGTCTGCGGAACCTTTGATTTGGCCAGCCCTCAAAGGAGCCAGTCGATGAAACGCAACGTCCGAACATCTTGGATCGCGCTGTTCATCATGGCCGGTAGCATAGCTCTTTTGGCACTCCCTCTGGTTCTTTCGCTCCGGGGCCAAGCCCTAGTCGGTAGCCGACAGCCGGTGTCGACTTCTGCCGGCGGTCTGGATTTTGTTGCCGAGGAACTTGGGCCGATGCCGGATGCCTCGCGACTGGCGCTCACCGTGGTCTCGGTCGACTGTCGCAACGCAGTGATGATCCTGGCCGACCGGGTCGCCCATTCAAGGCTTTTTCTCAATGGTGCGTGCGTTCAGAGCAGCGACGATATTCCATTGGCCGCAATCCGGTATGACGGCAATAGCCTGGCTTATCTCTCTCGGTTCGATGTGCGCCGGATGCTGGTGATTGAAGGGAATGCCCTGCCGTCGCTCGCCACGCCGCACGATCTCCCGGAGTCCTTGACGCCCGATGTACTGACCTTCAGCCCAGATGGCGCACATTTTGCCTATGTCGCGCGGGACGGCGGCAAGGAATTTGTAGTAATGGACGGAACCGCAGGCGTCCCGTGCGACCGAATTGTCGAGGGAATTGGCGACGGCGATGTCGGTTATGTGCTCTTCAGTCCCGACGGCCACCGCTTTGCCTATATCGCACAGGTTGGGGATCTTCAAGACCTCGTAATTGATGGCAAGAAGGTCGCGGACGGGTTGCGCATTTCCGACGTATCCTTCAGCCATGACAGCCAGCACGTCGCGTTCAAAGTACGCCTTTTCGAGAAGAACGAGGTACATTTCCATGTCGATGACAAGGACATCGGGCATAGCGATGCCGGCACCGGGCCTGTCTTTAGCGACGATGGAAAGCACGTGGCGTACGCTGCGGAGACAAAGGACCCCCTCGACGTGAGTGCGGGCACTACTTCAATTGTCTTGGACGGACGGACAGGGCCGCCAATAGTTGAAAACGACGGCGCCGCTCAAAGGACAGGCGCACGCCCGGTTGTTTCGCACATCACTTTCAGCCCGGACGGCAAACACTTGGCTTTCGACCAGCAGAGGGTTCAGGGCGCCAACCGCGGAGTTGTTTACCACTATCACCACGTGAACCTGGATGGGCTAGAGGGGAAAGAATACGCACGCATCTACGGTATCACGTTCAGCCCGGATGGCCGAGCGTTGGCTTATTCGGCTTACGACATCATGGGGGGAGTCGACAGCACACCGCGTGGCTGGCTGACTGTCTTGGGCAATAAGGAGGGTCCGGTTTACGAAAGCGTTCTCGCACCGGTTTTTAGCCCCGACAGTCAGCATTACGCCTACGCGGCGCGAAAGGATGGGCACTGGCTCATGGTGCTCGACGGACACGAGATCGGGCAATACGTGCCAATCGTGTCTGAAGCTTTTGGCCGTAGCAACGTCATCGACGACCATTTCCCTTCGCCTTATCGATTCGATTCAGACGACAAGCTCGTGTTCCTTGGTCTTTCCGACGGCCGGATCTTGCGTGTTATTTGCAAACCAAACGCCAATTCGGCATTGCGCCAGTAAGGCCCTAATCTGAATGGACGCCGAACCGCGACAACCGCCGCCTGATGCCGCTCAGGGCATTGCGGCCGGATTTGTCGCCCCAATCTGGACACGTCGCCACTCGATGGTGTAGAAACGACCGTCAGCGATGAGGCCGTACGGTAGGAACGATCGGCCGCCTTGAGGTAACACCAGCGGTCTTCCGCTCAGAAAGGAAATAGTTCAATGTCGATTCCTTCGTCTTCTCATCTTGCCACACTGGCTCTCCACGCCGGGCAGGAGGTCGATTCCGCCACCACCTCCCGCGCCGTCCCGATCTACGCCACGACCTCGTACGTCTTCAACAGCCCCGAACACGCGGCAAATCTCTTCGGCCTGCGCGAATTTGGAAACATCTACACCCGCCTGATGAATCCCACCACCGACGTGTTGGAAAAACGTCTGGCCGCACTCGACGGCGGAGCGGGCGGTCTTGCTTTCGCCTCAGGTCAGGCCGCCATCACCGCCGCTTTGCTTACCATCGTCCACGCTGGACAGAATTTCATTTCCTCCACCAATCTCTACGGCGGAACCTGGACGCTCTTCAGCCAGACCCTCAAGAACCTCGGCATCGAAGTGCGGTTCTTCGATCCGGGCAAACCCGAATCGCTGAGCAAACTCGTCGATAAGAACACGCGCGCCGTGTATATCGAATCGATCGGCAACCCCAAGAACGACGTCCCGGATTACAAGAAGCTGACCGATATCGCCCACAGCCACGGCCTGCCGGCAATCATCGACAACACCGTTCTCACTCCAGCCCTGTTCCGCCCCATCGAACACGGCTTTGACATCGTCGTCTATTCCACGACCAAGTTCATCGCTGGACATGGCGTACACATCGGCGGAGCGATCGTCGACAGCGGCAAATTCCCCTGGGCCAAGGAGCCGGCCAAGTGGCCGGAATTTACCGCTCCTGATCCGTCCTATCACGGCATGGTGTTCGAAGAGGCGCTGCGGCCCATCGGCAACATCGCCTACATCATCCACATCCGCACCCATTGGCTCCGCGACACCGGCGCCTGCCAGAGCCCGTTCGGTTCGTTCCTCACGCTCCTGGGTTTGGAAACGCTCCACCTGCGCCTCCAGCGACATTCCGAAAATGCCCTTGCCGTGGCAAAGTTCCTGCAAAAGCACCCGGCCGTCGCGTGGGTAAGCTATCCGGGTTTGCCCGAACATCCTGACGCGGCCCTTGCCCGCAAATACCTTCCCGACGGCCAGGGCGCGATCATCGGTTTCGGCATCAAGGGCGGCAAGTCCGCTGGTGAAAAGATCATTCGCAACGTGAAACTGTTCAGCCACCTGGCCAATATCGGCGACGCCAAGAGCCTGGTCATCCATCCGGCATCGACCACGCATTCGCAGTTGACCGGCGAGGAACAAATGCAGACCGGCGTCACCCCGGAATTCGTGCGCCTCTCCATCGGCCTTGAGGACATCCGCGATATCATTGCCGACCTCGACCAGGCATTGAAGGCATCGCAGACATGAACGAAGCCGAAGCGGCCGACAAGGCGATTTTTGAAAGCAGCGACAGAGTCCGCTCCGCCGCCGCTTTGCCGCATGCCAAGTCGGTGACATTCGCCCAACCGCTCGCGCTCGAACTCGGCGGGCAGCTTCAAGAGGTCACCGTCGCCTACGAGACCTACGGAACGCTCAACGCCGCTCGCAGCAATGCAGTCCTGATCTGCCACGCCCTCAGCGGCGATTCGCACGTGGCGCGGCACGATCCGGCCGATTCGCCCGGCTGGTGGGACATCGTCGTCGGGCCGGGCAAGTCTATCGACACCGATCGTTTCTTCGTGATCTGCCCCAATATTCTTGGCGGCTGCCGCGGCACGACCGGACCGAATTCCATCAACCCCGCGACCCAGCGCCGCTATGCCGCCGCATTCCCCACCGCCACCATCGGCGACACCGTCGAGGTGCATCGCCGACTGCTGGATCATCTGCGCATCGCGCGCCTTCATGCCGTCGTCGGCGGCTCGATGGGCGGCCAGCAGGCCATGCTCTGGGCCACACGCTACCCCGATCGCATCCATTCGTGCGTTCTCATCGCCACGGCCGCTCGACTCAGCAGCCAGGCTCTGGCATTTGACGTCGTCGCCCGCAACGCCATCCTCCGCGATCCCAATTATCACGGCGGCAACTATTACGATCGCCCGCCGGGACCGGCCGTCGGCTTGGCCATCGCCCGCATGCTCGGCCATATCACGTACCTCTCGCAGGAGGCGATGACCGCCAAGTTCGATCCCAGCCGATTGCGTCCGGTTGACGTCCACACTGCATTCGAGAAGCGTTTTTCCGTCGGCGCCTATCTGGCCCACCAGGGCGACAAGTTCGTCGAGCGATTTGACGCCAACAGCTACGTCACGCTCTCCCTGATGATGGACCTGTTCGATCTCGGCCACTCGCACGCCGCCTTGAGCGATGCCTTTGCCCCGGCCACGTGCCGGTGGCTGGTCATCAGTTACTCCAGCGATTGGCTGTTTCCTGCGCAACAAAGCCAACAAATTGTCGATGCCCTGATCGGCAGGGACAAACCCGTCAGTTCCTGCCAGGTGCAAACATCCTCCGGCCACGACGCGTTTCTTCTCTCCGACAGCCTGAACATATACGGCGGCCTGATCCGCGCGTTTCTCGTCGGCAATGATGAGGTCGCGGCCGGGTCGCAAACACCTGAGCCTCAGCCGCCCGCCGCGCTGGCGCCACTGCCGATCTTCACGGGCAACCGTCCCGATCACTCGGCCATTCTCGGCCTCGTTCCGCCGGGCGCCAGTGTCCTGGACCTCGGCTGCGGCAACGGCGAACTGCTGTCGCGCCTCTCCCGCGCCGCGCCCGGGCGGCGAATGGGCGTCGAACTGGAGCCCGACGCCATCATCTCCTGTGTGCAACGCGGCCTGGATGTCGTCCATGCCGACGTCGGAAAATCCCTGGCCGCTTTCCGCGACCATCAATTCGACGCCGTCGTGCTCTCACAAGCCTTGCAATGCATCGCCGACACCGAGCGAATCCTGAACGAGATCGTCCGCATCGGCCGGTTGGCCATCGTCAGCTTCCCCAACTTCGCCTATCGCCGCCTGCGCGAAATGTTCTGGCGTGACGGCCGTTCGCCCAAGATGGAAGGCTCATTTGGCTTCGACTGGTACGACACCCCCAACCGCCGCTTCGCCTCGATCCTCGATGTCGAAGACCTATGCCATCGCCTGGGCATTTCGATCGTGCGCAAAGTCTGCCTCAACCGTGAAGAAGGCCGTTTCGTCGAAGACAACCCCAACCGCAACGCCACCGAGGCGATTTTCGTTTTGGTCAGGGAAGCGAACTTGGACAGGAATAACCAATAGCGCTTGCTCCTTGCGCTATGCCAAAGCCGAACGTCCCGCAGTACAATCCGTGGTATGGGATTGACGTTCGAATGGCATGAAGCCAAGGCTGCAGCGAATCTTCGCAAACATCGAGTCGCGTTTGAGGAGGCGAAAACGGTGTTCGGCGATCCTCTGTCGCTCGTCATTCCGGACTTGGAACACTCCAGGGATGAGGACAGATGGGTGCGCATCGGAATCTCAGCGCGCGGCCGATTGCTTATAGTCGCGTACACAGAACGCGGTGAGGCCATCCGACTGATCAGCAGCCGCCGTGCTACAATAACTGAGGAAGTTGATTATGAAAAAACGAACAAACGACTCGGCGGCGGGTAACGGCATGAGACGCCAATACGATTTCAGCAATGGCACGCGAACGGATCACGCTCAACGGTATCAACAAGGCCACGAGGTGCGCATCGAGCGGGCTGATGGTTCCGTGTCAGTGCAGCATTTTACACTGGAAGACGGTGCCGTTCTGTTGGAGCCTGATGTTCGCGCGGTATTCAGGAGTTCCGATGCCGTGAACCGGGCATTGCGATGCCTGATCCCGCTGGTCCGGCGACGAAATGGCAATCAGCACAGAGCGCCGGTCGGCGGCAAGGCGGCGCGCGGGTGATTCAGTCTCCCATCCAGTAGATAACCTCATTGCGGCTCAGGCTGACGGCTATGCCGTACATGTATTCCAACTCAGGACCAATGGCCTGCATTTTGTCACCCAGGACACATGTGCTCTCATCCAACCGAACTTGGGCCACCTACGGCCGCGTCGTCGCCCCGCTCGTCAGGCCCAGATTTCCTATCCGTTCCTTGCTCAGCGCGATATCATCGATCCACGCGACGAACCCCGTGCCGGCCTGTTGATAGTTGTTCCAGCCAAACGACAGGCTCTGGAACACCTGCGGAATCTCAGTCTTGTTGAAATTCCCCGCGCCGTTGTGCAGGGTGACGTCCTTCACTTCCTGGCCGTCGATGAACAGGCGATACGTCTGCGTCGCGTAATCGACATACCATTCCGCCAGCGTCCACTGATCCGTATAGCGATGCGTATACGCGCCGCCCTTGCCGAACTCCGGCCGCCTGCTTGGCTGCACATTGTAGATAAACTGGTGCGTGCCGTTGGGGCCCAGCACGGTGTCCAGCACGCGCACCTCAATCGGATCATTGGCCAGCGGACTGGTTGCCATTCCCGAGACCAGCGTCGAGTGAATCACCGGGAAATTCCCGCCCCCGGCCGGCACCGGCGTGGGCAATTGCACCTTGAAGTACAGCCGTCCCCAGAACGTTCCGCCCAGTTGGGTGAGAATGTCTCCTTTGAGCGTGATCCGCCGCGGGCCGGATGCCTTGGCATCCATGCGCAGCGACTTTTTCCCGCTGTGTGATACATCATCCACAACACCCACCGCCCCGGTCTTGGTGAACCCTTTGGGAATCTCGCCCACCGGCGTTGATTCAAAATCCTCCGACAGCAACAGCTTTCCTGACCCCAGGGGCGGATCAAACGCCATCGTCGCCGGCCCGGCAACCGATGAAGGCGCCGTCGCCGGATCGGCCGCATGCGACAGCGGGAGAACCAAAGCCACGACGATCAGTGTGAATGAAGCAATCGCGAGCCGAATCCGAACCGGAATTGTACTCATGCGCCTGTTCCTCCTCTTGTGATGATATCGCGGCATCATCGATGTTCTCCACTGTCGCATCAAATCGCTTTTGTTCCCCCGCCCCTTGACGTTCGTCCTGCGCCGTCAAGAATCTCATCCATGCGACGCGCCGTCTACGCTGGGAGTTTCGACCCGATCACACTCGGCCATCTCTGGATGATCGAGCAAGGCTGCCGACTGTTCGACGAATTGATCGTCGCCATCGGCGTGAATCCGGAAAAACATTACCTCTTTCCGCTGGCCGACCGCCTCGACATGCTCCGGCACGTCACCAGTCACTGCCCCAACGTCAAGATCGCCAGCTTTGAGAATCTATTTCTCGTCCGATACGCACACCAGGTCCAGGCCGATTTCATCCTGCGCGGAATCCGCAATGAGCAGGATTACCAATATGAACGCGGTATGCGCTATGTCAACGCCGAACTCGACGCCAATGTCCAGTCGGTGTTCCTCGTCCCGCCGCGTGAGCTGGTCGAGGTCAGCTCCAGTTTCGTCAAGGGCCTAGTCGGCCCCAACGATTGGGAACCGGTGCTGCGAAAATATGTCCCTGAAGCGGTTTTCCACTTGTTTGTGCAGCGCTTCGGCCACATAGACAATTCCATGCCGCCGGAACCACCCGACGCGCCAAGTATGGACCTGGCCTGGAACAGCGACGACGCATCCGATCTGCATAAGCGATGGAAGCGGACCTGGCTCGGCCTTGGCGTCAGCACCGACCTGATCCCACAAATCGCGGCGCTGATAATTGCCTATCAGAATGCCGATCGCCACTATCACAATCTGCGTCACATCGCCGATTGTCTGCGCGAGTTGGACACGGTGCGCTCCCTTTGCCAGCATCCCCACGCAATTGAGGCCGCAATCTGGTACCACGACATCGTGTACGACCCGGCACGCCCCGACAATGAACAGCGATCCGCCGAGGTCGCGACCCAGGATCTCCGCGCCGCCGGCGTGTCCCCATCAGTAGTTGACGAGATTTGCCGCCTGATCCTGGCGACAAAACACGATGCTCCGCCGACGGACCAGGATGCACAGGTTTTGGCCGACATCGACCTGTCAATTCTCGGCAAACCTTGGCCGATTTTCAAAGCGTATGAGCATGCGATCAGCCAAGAGTACAAATACCTCCCCGACGCCGCCTTCCGCCAGGGCCGCGCCGACTTCCTCCGCCGTTTTCTCCAAAGGCCCTCGCTCTTTTTCACCCAGGCCATGCAAGGCCGTTACGAGTCTGCCGCGAGAGAGAACATCAGGCGGTCCATCGAGAGACTCTCGTGACCGTCGATATCCCCGCCATCCGCCAGCAAGCCCGCAGCGCACTTATTTTCGCGCAGGCGCAGGTCCGCCGGCTCATCGAGCGGCATCCCGGCTATTATCCTCTCTACACCGACGCCGGCCGGTGGATGCATTCCAAGCCCGCATGGACACATTGGTGCGATGGATTTCTCCCCGGCATGATGTGGATATTCCTGGAAAGCCAGACGGCCGATGATCCGGCGTACTGGCTGGACAAAGCCTGCGCCTATTCGCGCCAGCTTGAGCCGCGCAAGGAAGACCGCGAGGTACACGACCTGGGGTTCATCTTCTATCACGGCAGCTACAAACGATGGTACGACTACTCGGTCCGCGCCGGCCGGGCGGATGCGTCCCTCAACAATGTTGTCATCCGGGCCGGGCAGGTGCTGGCGATGCGGTTCAAGCCGGCCGGTAATTATCTCCGGTCGTTTATCGGCGACGAATCGCTCTTCATCGACATCATGATGAATGTGCCGATTATCTTCTACGCCGCCAGGCAAACCGGCGACGCCGCGCTCTTGGACAAGGCGATGCGGCACTGCCTCACCACACGGCGAACGCTGGTCCGCGGCGACGGCTCGACCAGCCACGAGGGAATTTTCGACACCGCCACCGGCCAGTTCCTCCGCCAATCCACGCAGCAGGGATATCGCGACGATAGTTGCTGGAGCCGCGGTTTGGCCTGGTCGCTTTACGGATTCACCACCTGCTTTCAGCTCACTAACGATAGTCGATTCCTCCAGACGGCCGAGCTGAACGCGCAATTTTATCTCGACCATGCGCCTCCCGGCGGCGTTCCACCGTGGGATTACGATGCCCCTGCTGACGGCCGTTTGTCGCGTACGCAACCTGACAGTTCCGCCGCCGCGATATTCGCCAGCGGGCTGTTTGATTTGTCTGACGCGACGTCGAAATTCAACCCAACCCGATCCGCCGCCTACCGCGGCGCCGCGTTCAACATCCTTGCCACGCTGCTCACGCCAACCTACCTGGCCGACGGCGATCCTGATTGGGAAGGCATTCTCAAACGCGGCGTCTATCACATTCACAAGAATTTAGGCGTCGATGAATCCGTGATGTGGGGCGAATTTTTCTTCGTCGAAGCTCTCGCAAAATCACTCGCCCACTGACACAATCGCTCCACCTTACGACCCGGAGTAACTTCGCCACGATGTCCATCCCCCAACTTGCCACGCTCCCGCGACACGATCCCTACGCTGCCCTCCGATCTGTCAATTTCCGCCGCTATGTCATCGGTCTGATCGCCAACACGGCCGGCGAGCAGATGGTCGAAACCGCCGTGGCTTGGGATCTGTACGCCCGCACGGGAAATCCCCTTTCGCTGGCCTGGGTGGGATTGATCGTCGCATCGATCGTGATCTGCATGGCAATTCCTGCCGGGCACCTGGCCGATCGCCTTCCACGCCGATGGATCATCATTGTGACCCAAATCTGCGCAATGGGCGCGATCTTCGGGCTGGCTGCGGCGTCGGCGGCCAGAGCGTCGATCGGGTTGATCTATCTCATGGTCGCCCTGGCGGCGCTCTGCAAGGCGATTGGCAATCCCGCCCGTGCGGCTCTTCTTCCCACGCTCGTGCCGCGCCGCATCTTCGCCAACGCCGTGAGCTGGCAAAGCAGCGGATTCCAGCTTGCCGCGACGTTCGGGCCGGCCATCGCCGGGTTCCTGATCGTTCACTCGGCCGCGCCGGCCTATTTTGTCGCGGCAATCGCCGCCGGGTGTTTTGCCGTGCTGGCGTTCTTCATCGATCCGTCACGCTCGCCCATTGACGATGCGGTTGAGCCTACCGCATCGTCCGCATCGCCCCTGCCTGCTCCTGTTCGCTCCGCACCAACGCTGGATACGCTCCTTGCCGGCGCGCGATTTGTCTACGGCACCAAGATCATCCTTGCGACCATCACGCTCGATCTCTTCGCCGTGCTCCTCGGCGGCGCGACCTATCTTCTGCCGATCTTCGCCAAAGACATTCTCCATTGCGACTCTCACGGATACGGCTACCTCCGAGCCGCTCCGGCCGTCGGCGCCGTGGTCATGGCTATGGTCATTGCGCATTCCCGCCCCTTCAAGCGCGCCGGCCGGGCCATGCTCCTGGCCGTCGCAGCTTTCGGCGTAGCGACGATTGTTTTCGGCCTGTCGCGCAATTTCTGGCTCTCACTCACCATGCTCTTTATCACTGGCGCGGTGGACAACATCAGCGTCCTGGTCCGCCACACACTGGTGCAGGTTCTTACACCCGACGCCATGCGCGGCCGGGTCTCGGCCATCAACAGCGTCTTCATCAGCAGCTCGAATGAACTGGGCGGCTTTGAAAGCGGCGCCACCGCCCGCCTGTTCGGTTCCGGCGCCGTCGGCGCCATCACGTCAACCGTCGTCGGCGGCATCGGCACCATCGTCACCGTCATCGCCGTCGCCCTCATCTGGCCGCAAGTCCGCCGCTTCGGCGCTCTGGCGGATGCCAAGCCAATCGAAACTCCACAGTGCGAACCGCTGATCGGCGGCCACGAGCCGGACATTGAAACACCGGCCTGAACTACGCGATTTGCCGGGCTTTCGCCGCTCACGAGACTTCGTGCCGTTCTTGGCGCGGATTTTGTCAGTTCACCAATGTACGCCTGGCCGCGTACGGTGCTATTGTCACGTCGCGACGGACATTCGCCACGGCGGGCAGGAAAACCCTTCACCGATCGGAGTCTGTCATGACGTCTTTGCGTAGAATCTCCCCATGTTTCGGATTTATCGTGGTCGCAGCGGCCCTGTACGGATGTGCCGCGGATCGGCCCGGCGATGTACCGGCCGGCGCCAATATGCAGAACGAGGGTAACCAGCGACTGGTCTACACCGCACCGTCCAGCGGCCAGGTCTGGGTTACCGATGTGGGCAGCAATTCGGTTGTTTATGCCGGGCCGGTTCATAGCGGTGACGAGGTCGCCGTCGATCCGGACAACAACCGCGTCACCATCGCCGGGCAGGTCGTCGCTACACACGACGTTGGCCACGAAAATCACCGCATCTTTTTCGCGCCGGGAATGTCCAGCCAAACCGCCACGGACACCGCTGGACGCGATATCCAACGCCCAGCCGACGTCCCGGCCGCTGCCAGCCTCGCCGGAGAAGGCGCCAACCGCGTCTCTTACACGGCCGAGCGTGCGGGAACTGTCTGGGTCGTCGATGTCGACCACAATTCCGTTATCTATCGCGGCCGGGTCAACCGCACCGATGAGCTTGTCATCGATCCCGATCACAACAACCTCACCGTTAACGGCAACAAGGTCAACGACCAGAACCTGAACAACAGCGAGCGGCGCATCTTCTTCCTGCCCGCAACCGAATCGGCTATCGCGATGTAATGCGAGCACGCATCGCGCGCCAGGCAAATAAGCGATGCCCTCTTTGGGTGTCCCACGATCGGAAGGACTCATGAGATGAGTCCTTCCGATTCCGCGTTTATGCGCAGAACCCCTCGCGTGGTAACATGTCCCCATGAAGCTCGACATCGAGCGCGTGCTCATTTCCCACGACCGCATCGCCGCCCGCGTGGCCGAAATGGCTCTGCGCATCACCGACGATCACAGCGCATCGGCCGTCGATGGCCAAATCGTCATCGTCCCCATCATGACCGGCGCCATGATCTTCTGCGCTGATCTCATCCGACAGATTCCTCTTCGCATGAAGATCGGCCTGGTCGCCGTGACCAGCTATCCCGGCTCGGCCGTGCGCTCGCAGGGCGCCCGCGTCTTCGGCCAGCAGCTCGACCGCCTCGCCGGCCGCCACGTGCTTGTTCTTGACGACATCCTCGACAGCGGCGGAACGTTGCGCACCGTTGTCCCCATGATCCAGGATCTCGGCGCGGCCAGCGTCAAATCGTGCGTGCTTCTCCGCAAGGATCGGCCCTCGGCACGTGAAACTCATGTCGATTACGTCGGCTTCGATATCCCCGACGAATTCGTCGTCGGATACGGCCTGGACTACAATGATTACTACCGCAACCTGCCGGACATCGTGACCCTCACGCCGGCCGCCATGCGGAGACACGCATGATTCCGACGCTTCCTGAAACTCGCCCGGCCGATCACCCGCCGCGGAATCTCGCCTGCAATACGCAAGGCCCCGACGCCGCTTCGCCGTCGCTGGTCTCGCCTCTGGCCGCCCTGCTCGATCCGGCGTTCCTCAACCGCGGCGAAACCGTGCTGCTGGCGCGCAAACCTTCGCTCTGGTTCATCCCGCTCTCGGCCGGGCCGGCGCTCTCGATCGTCGCCGTCGCTCTGGCGGTCGCGTTGCACATTGCCCGCACGATGGCCTATCGGCGGTTCGCGATCGAATTGGCCGTGGTCGGCGCCGGCCTGCGCGTCACCTGGTCGATCCTCGTCTGGATGGGCCGGCTTTACCTGCTCACCGATCTGCGCATCCTGCAACTTGGCGGCGTCTTCACCATCGACGTGGTGTCCTGCCCGCTGCGCAAGGTGGCAAACGTGCGGCTGCTCCCAACCGTCGGCGAACGACTCACCGCCGTCGGTTCCATCGAAATCACCCCGCGCGACTCAAGTCATCCCGCCATCTACTGGCAGACCGTCGCCAAGCCCGCCGCCGTGCAACAGGAAATCCTCGCCGCCGTCACGCGCGCCAGCCAAACCGGCTCCGCGTCGTAATTCGGGTTCTTCAAAAGGAAGACAACGCTACTTGGGCTCGGTCGCCTGGCTGGGAAATGTTCCACTGACCTGTGAGAATTTCGGCAGCGATTCCGGGCCGCCGCGCACCGTGCTGGCCGCGAGGAATTGCCCATTCACCGATACGGTTACCTTCGGCTCGCTGCCGGCGAAATCCACCTCGACATCTTTGAACGGCTGAAGCTGAAGCTTCGCCCCGTGCAGAAAGATTCCCTCGGGCGAATCGATGTGGTCGTTGCCAGCGCTGCACTTCCATTGTGCCGTTCCGATGTCCGCCGGATCGGCGATGTCCAGCACCATCGGCAGGTAAAAGGAATTGCCCTGATACGAATCGTTCAGCGCCTCCGGCGGATCGTCCGTACACAACAGCGCCGTCACCTGCCCGCCCTTGGCTTGCAGACGCAACAGGGCCGGCGGAAACTGCTCGAGCTTGCCGTCGATCATCAGGAACGAATACGCCGGCTGCGTGGCCGGGCTCGATGGATTGGTTGTCGGATTGCCACTGCTGACGCTGGGGCTTTGGCTGGACTTTTCGCATCCGGACGCGCACACGGCCACGACCGCGCCGGCCGCCGCAATCGCCCGCAATACCCAACGTCCGATATTGTTCAGCCTCTTCCCCATCAGGTCTCCGCTGCCATTATAGCATGTTTCCGCCAGTCAACACGGAAATTTCGCTCAACATTCGGCACAACCTGCCGTTATAATCCCCACAAATGCCCCGCTCTGTCAACGTCGTACCCTCGTCCAGCGATCTTATTTGTGAAGGCTGCGGCTATCTCCTCAACGGCCTGCCCGACGGACACCCCTGCCCCGAATGCGGCAAGCCATCCGCCGAGAGCATCGGCCATCACCGCCTCCCGCCTGCCTGGGAATCGCCGGAGGGCCGATCGCCCGTCGCCGCCTTCTGGGCCACCGCCTTCCAGGTCATCTTCCGCCCGACCTATTTCTATCGACATTTGACCAGCGGCCAGCGTACCCCGCTCCCGCCCGAATACATCGCCGCCGGCCGATCCTTCGCCCGCATCAACTGGCTTTTGAGCTCGATACTGTTGGGAATCGCATGTTCGTCCCATGCACTGTGGATCATGGAACGCCCCGGACATGCCGCCCTGTTCTGGATTCTCGTTCCTCCCCTTGGCGCCGGCGTTTATCTCTTTTTCCTGGGCATTACGCACATCGCCGCCCGGCTCTCAAGCTGGGAAGCCGCCTACCGCGGCCTGCGACTGCCTCATCCTGTCGTCCTGCGCGCCCTCTATTACCACGCCGCCCACTACCTCCCCGTCGCTCTCCTGGGCGCCATCACCATCCTGTTACTCCGTCCCCTGATCGCGACCCCCCAATCCGCAGTCCGCGGCATGACCGTCTACCTCATCTTCCTCAGCACCCAAATCGTCCTCTCGGCCGGCTATCTCTTTGTCACCTACTGGATCGGCATGCGGAATATCATGTACGCCAACAAGTAGGTCGCACCGGCAGTGCCTGCGCATCTGCGAAACAGCAATTCTGCTCCTCCGGAAGCCGCTGCATCTCCTGGAGAGATACGTAGGGGATAACGCAAGGTTCGAAAATACTTGCGCACCGACAGCGGCGACCGAGCCATGCCCTTTCACGATGCCTTGACCAGATCGACATATCGCCCGTACGCCTTCTGCCAATCCGAGGTCTTGCCCGGCGTATAGGTCTTGACGTCGAAGCTCTCCCGGACGACGGCGCGGGCCTCGGCGAGATTGCGGATCAGCCCGACCGCCATGGCTTGCGTAAGAATGTTACCGATGCTCGTCGCCTCGACCGGACCGGTGATGACGGTGCGGGCACAGGCGTCGGCGGTCATTTGGCACAGAAGCTGATTCTGCGTGCCGCCGCCGACGATGTGAATGACCTCGATCCGCCGCCCCAGGACATTCTCCATGCCTTCGAGCGTCCGTCGATAAGTGAGTGCGAGACCTTCCAGGCAGGCGCGGACGTATTCGCCGTGCGTGCGCGGAGTGCGCTGGCTGGTCTTTGTGCAATACCGGTCGATCTTGCCCACCATGTCGCCGGGAGAAAGGAACGGGCCGTGGTCCGGGTTGATCAGGGCGATGAACGGCTCGGCCCGCTCGGCCATGGCGGTCAGATCGGCGTAGCTATGCTCAGTCCCTTCCCGCTGCCAGTGGCGGCGGCATTCCTGAACCAGCCACAGGCCCATGATGTTCTTGAGAAAACGAATTTTCCCTTCGACGCCGACTTCATTCGTATATTGATATGCGAGACCCTTTTCGTTGATCAGCGGCTCATCCAGTTCGACGCCCATCAGCGACCATGTTCCCGAACTGATGTAACACCAACTGTCCCCGGACGCGGGCACGGCGGCGACGGCGGCGGCGGTGTCGTGAGCCGCCGTTGCGATGACCGGCGCTGCCGATATGCCGCAATCACCGGCCACGCCATCGCGCATCGGTCCCAGCACGGTCCCGCACGAAACGATCGGCGGGAGGATGTGCGCCGGCAACGAAAATTCCTTGAGCAGATCCGCAGCCCATCGCCGACCGCGCGGGTCGTACATCTGGCTCGTCGAAGCAATCGATAGCTCCGCCCTCGCCACGCCGCTCAGCAGATACGCGAACAAATCGGGCATGAAAAGAAGCGTCTTGGCGGCAGCCAGTTCGGCGGGGGTTTGCTCGGCCATCGCCAGCAGTTGAAACAACGTATTGAACGGCATGAACTGAATGCCGGTCACTTCGTAGATGCGCTGGCTCGGAACACGCGCAAACGCCTTGGGCATTGTCTTGTCGGTGCGCGAATCGCGGTACATCACCGGATTGCCCATGACCGAGCCGTCGCCGTCGAGCAATCCGAAATCAACGCCCCAGGTGTCGACACCGATGCCGGCCAGGGGCCCGCCGGCCGCGCTCTTGCGCAGCCCGGCCTTGATCTCTTCCCATTGCGAGAGCAGATTCCAATGCAACCGGCCCAGTATCTTGCCGTTGGGATTGGCAAACCGATGCCGCTCCTCCAGGGAAAGCTTCTGACCGTCCAGCGTGCCGACAACGGCCCGGCCGCTCTCAGCACCGAAATCAAACGCCAAAAACCGATTCGCCATGCGATCCTCCTAGCCGCGGGCATATTACAAAGTCGCCGACGCATGGTCCATGAAGGCGCGACAGGACCGCCCGGACGCATTCGTGGCGTCCGCTGCCGGATCCTGGCAAAATCATGATACCGCGGATTTGCCGATTCATTTTAGGCCGCAACCCGCGTAGGCTGTTGCGTATGGTCCAGGTCTCCGAAATCCGCACCAAGCCACCCTGCCGCCGCGAGGACGCCCTGGCGGTCACGCGGCGGCTGCGCGACGCCGGGCATGTCGCCTATTTCGCCGGCGGCTGTGTGCGCGACGCGCTGCTGGGCCTGGAGCCGGCCGATTGGGATGTCGCAACCGACGCCCCGCCGGATGTCGTGCGACGCACTTTTGCCAACACGCAGGCCGTCGGAGCGGCGTTTGGCGTCATCCTGGTGCGCATCGGCCACAGCCACGTCGAAGTGGCGACGTTTCGCCGCGACGGCCAATACCTCGACGGACGGCGGCCGCGCGACGTGCAGTTCACCGACGCCGAGCATGACGCCCAACGGCGGGATTTCACGATCAACGGGCTCTTTCTCGACCCGCTGGCGGACGGCGGCCAGCGCGTGATCGACTATGTGGGCGGGCTGGCGGATTTGTCGGCCAAAGTGCTGCGGGCGATCGGAAACCCCGACGATCGCTTCGCGGAGGATCATCTGCGCATGCTCCGCGCCGCGCGCTTCGCGGCCAGATTCGCTCTGGAGATTGAGCCCCGCACCGAGCAGGCCATCGTGCGCGATGCGGGGAAGTTGATCGCCATCAGCCCCGAACGCATCGGCGAAGAACTGCGACGCATGCTCACGGCGCCGACGCGGGCTCTGGCCTGGCCAACCCTCGATCGATTGGGACTGCTCGCGCCGTGCTTCCGATTTCTGCCGGGCGTGGATCGCGCCAAAGCGGCGCCGGCGGTCCGCTCGATCCTGCTGGCGCTGGCGCCGGGATCGCCGATTGATTTCCCGCTTGCTCTGGCGGCGGCGACGCTGGAGATCCGCTGGCACGCGGCCGGCGACGGGCCGGATATCCGATCACTTCTGGTTGCCGCGGCTCTACACGATTGTCATCGTGCTATGCGCCGCTGTTTGCGGATCAGTAACGAGGAAAGCGACGGGATGACACGCACGCTGACGGGAATCGCGAGTTTGCTTGATGACCGGTATCCGACTCTCGCGGCGCGCAAGCGGTTTGCCGCTGGCGCGACGGCGGCATCCTCGCGCCGGCTCCTGGATGCCATTGCGGCGGTTGGATTGCACGAGCAACGGATTGCACAATTGCGCCAGGATTTATCGCAACTCGACGGGCAGGATGTTGCGCCCCGGCCGCTGGTCAGCGGCGACGACCTGACCGCGATGGGTCTGACGCCGGGCCCGATGTTCAAGGCCGTGCTGGACGCGGTATACGACGCGCAACTCGAAGGGCGTCTGGCCGATCGGGATTCGGCGCTGGACGCCGCCCGCCGCGCGGCCGCCGCCCGGGCGGGCCGTTAGCCGATAAATCACGGATGCGGCCCGAAGCCGTTGTTGACGATCTGGCCGGCGGATTGGCCGTGTTGGGCCAGACCCTCGGGGATGATGTTGAACTGGAACCCGCTCTGGCCGTTGATCGAATTGGTGAAGAGCGACAAGGTCATGATCAGGCGATCGAGACGGCGGACAATGGTGATTGACGAACTGACATTGCGGCTCTGATCGAAATCGTAGTTCTGGCCGATCGACACCGAATACTCCTGTGTGATCTGGTAATTGATCATCGCGGTGCCGATGTCGGAGTCGAGCGGATCGACATAACGCAGGCCCAGGTAATAGCTGACGCGCGGATCGCGCTGGACGGCGAATCCGACCGCCGCCGTCGCCAGTTCCTGGCGGTCGTAGTTCCAGTCGGCATCGGAGAGAATTGCCGTCGTGTCGCTGATGCGCCAGGCCGCGTCCGCATTGACGCCGTCGCGCGGAATCGACGCCTCCGGGTCGCTCGAAAAATAGAGCGTGCGGAAATTGTCGGGCGCCAAGGCGCTGTTCGGCGGCTTGTGCGAAAAGGCGTCGGCCTGAATGTCCAGCGTGAATACATCAACGCTCTGCCAGTGGCCCGGTCCGCCGCGCTGCGTCTGCCATGCCTGGTGCAAATTCAGCGACGCGGCGCTGATGGCCGGCAGTTGGTCCACGTTGGGCTGGTAAATAAGAACCTCGTCGGGGCTGACATTTTCGGCCGACGTGTACAGATCGAGCTGCGGTTCGATGACGTGGCGAAGTTCGTGCAGATCGAAGAGGTCGGATTCGACGTTGGGATCGACCTTCCAGAAATCGGTCACCAGTTTCACGCCGACGCCGCCAAGAACCCGCTGCGGCTCGGACCCGGTGGGACTGTCGGAATAGCCGGTGTAGCGTCCCATGACATACGGCATGGCGCGAACGGGCCCCAGGTCGATGGGATCGTCGATTTCCTCGCGCGTGTCGCCGCGGTAGTTGATGCCGTGGGCCAGGCCGGTCATTCCGGCGTCGGGCAACCCCGGCGACAGCCCCGGCGAGAATCCCTGCTGCGCCAATGACGCGTGGCTTTGTGCAAAGCGAAGTGCGCCGAGGCTGGAATCGCTGTAGAACGTGAATTGGTCGTCGCCGAAGCTGTCGCCGATGCGGTGATAGGTCACTTCGGGAACCTGCTCGACGTCAAATTGCTCCTGCATTTGATCCGCGCTCGTGACAAACGTCGTGGTGTCAACAGAGCCCAGAAACGTATACGCTTCGGTGCCCGTCTGGTGCTTGAGATAGATCGTCGCGTTCTCCGGCGGATCGTTATTGAACTCGTCGGGATACCATTCCGGCAAAAATGTGGCGTCCGACGCATAGCCCACGCGCGCCTGAAGCTCCCAGTTGTCGGCGTAGAACTGCTCGTGATCCCAGAGCACACGGCCGCGAATATCCCGGGGCGGAGTGACGTCGGTTCGCGCGCCGCCCAGCTTATCCACGCCGGTGTCGTCCATGACGATGCCCTTGAAATCGCCAAAGAAATCCCAGGGCAGCCTGGTGCGGGAATCGACAAGGCCGCCGTTGTAATCGGCGCCCAGCCCCAAAGCGCCGCCGCCGTTGCCAAAGTAGTCGAGGCTGAAAGTCGAATCGAGTCCGCGCGGCGGCGGCTGTCCGGCCGACTCGAAGATCCCCCACGTCGTCGTGACCCCGAATCCGTATTGGTTGGTGCTTCCCACTTCGATATTGCGCAGCGGATAAGGCGTCTGGTCGAGCACTCCGCTGGCCCAGGGCCAATAGAACACCGGCACGCCCCACATGGTCAGCACATCGTTGCTGGCGGTGTAATGCGTTTGCCAGCCGATGTACGGATCGCCCGTGTCCACCTGGTGGATATACACCTTGTCGGAATTGATGGCATAGGAGGGCGTGGCGAAGGAACTGGTGGTCATCGAGGCGTGATCGGCCGTAAACTCGTCCTCAGAAAGCTGCCGCAGCGTGGTGGCGCGGATGATGATCGGGATCTGGCGTTTGACGTCGAGCGAATGGAGCACGGCGTTGGTCAGCACGGCGCGATCGGTGGTAAATTCGTAGTACACCTGGTCGGCGGCCAGGCGCTGCTCGGGCTTCAATGGGCCGGGCGATGTGGTTTCGATCTGAACGTCGCCGGAGAGATAGGCGGCCACGATGTCATTCCCGAGATCGGGTGGCGCTTCCAGCGCGTTCGCATTGGCCATGACGGTGACGGTGGTGAAAAGGACGGCCTGCTGGGCGCGAAGTTCGAGAAACTCGCCATTGGAGCGGCGCTGGTAGATCTGAATGCCGCCGCCGAGAACTACAAGATAGTGATTGTCGTTATCACGAGCCGTCGCGAGGCTTCCGTATTTGTAGTAGATGGGCGAGGCGGGCATCGTGGCCGGGCGAGTTTGGGATAATTTGCGATTGGGCGGCAGAGCCACGTGCGGATTGGCCTGATAGCCCGGAAGCTGTGCTGCGGGATTTTCATCGCCCGATCCCGCCGGCGCCGGGGCGGCGATAATCGGACCGGCCCCGCCGGGCGCCAACGGCTGGGCCGGCGGCGCGGTCGCTTCGGACCCGGCTGGCCCAGTTGGTGCCGCGGCAGTCTGATCTCGCAAGGCAACAGCCTGCACGTAGGCGTCCGTCTTGCTCTTATCCGAAAACTCCTGCGACGGCGCGGTAACGCTGATCCTGCCCCGAATGACCGCCGTCACCACAAACTGATCGCCCGATCGCACGGCATTCAACGCCGCTTGATGGAGTACGGCGTGACCGACCAGTGCGATCGACGCGGTTTCTTCCGTCCCCGAAACGCCCGTCTTACTATCAAGCCACACGAAGGCCCGGTCGGCGCTCATCGTCGCCTGATCCAGTTCGATCGTGACCGGCCCGTCCAGTTCGATCACCGATTGCTTATTGCTGCCATCCCAGGTGAAGACCGCCGACGCGGTGGCGTGAAATTGCTCGCTGACGGCCTGGGCGCGGGCCTTCGGGGCCGTCCCCATCATCACGGCCGCCGCCAGCAGAATGCCCAGCGCCTCCAACCGTCGCACCGGCGGACTCCTTCCCGGCAGGCCGCGGCATTTCGCCCGCGGCCGGCGACATGACTGACGATACCCGCCGTTCACACCCCGACGATATTGAATCCGCCATCGACGTAAATATTCTCGCCCGTCACGCCGCTGGACAGATCGCCCAGCAGATAGACCGCCGTCTTGCCCACTTCATCCGGGTCGATGTTCCGGGCAATGGGCGACTTACGGCCGACATGGTCGAACATCTCGTCGATCCCCCCCACCGCCATGGCGCTGAGCGTCCGCACCGGCCCGGCCGATATCGTATTGACCCGGATCTTCTTGGGCCCCAGTTCCAGCGCCAGGTAACGCGATGTCGATTCCAAAGCGGCCTTGGCCACGCCCATGACGTTGTATCCGGGAACGGCCTTCTCGCTGCCGAGATATGTCAGCGCGATGACCGAGCCGCCACTCGGCATCAGCGGCAACGCACCCCGCGTCAGTGCCAGCAGGCTGTACGCGCTGACATCAAGGGCTTGCTTGAATGTATCGCGCGGCGTGGAGAGGAATTTGCCGATCTGGAGATAATTGCGATCGGCGAACGCCAGGCAATGCACAAGGAAGTCGATGGTGCCGAATTTCTCTCGCACGGCCGCAAAGAATTTCTCGATATCCTCGTCTTTGGAGACATCGCAGGGGAAGAGCCATTCATTGCCGAACCCCCCGTCTTCCATCGCCTTGCGCACGCGGCGCTCCATCTTTTCCGTCGGCAGATAGCCGAACCCGCAGGTCGCGCCCTGCTTGATGCAGTTCACGGCGATGTGCCAGGCGATGCTCCGATCGTTGGCGATGTTGAGAATAAGTCCTTTTTTCCCGTCCAGCAGTCCCATGCGATCCTCCAGCAGTAAACCAACCCCAGCCCCACGGCCGGGTTGGTCGGTAGCTTAGTGACCGCGATGGGATGGGACAAGGCAAAGGTCCGGGCGATTCGGCGATTCCGGGCTGCGCGGGCATGCTTGATGTACCGCACCGGCCGCCTTTTCCTCCTCCCCTTGTACTGGAGGAGGAGCGACCGAGGTGGGGATTCTTCGCCAGTGGATTTGCCAAGTCGCCGCCGCAACCATCGTCAACGCACCAAAGGCGCGAAGGGAAGACGAATTGCGTTTCTCTGACCTTGGCGAGCCTTGCGCCATTGCGTGGCAATTCTTCCTAACTTGCTTTCCGGATTGGTCTTACGGCGACAACAGGCCCCGATTGCGTCTGCGCCCACCCCGGTTTCTGGCCGGATATCGCGGTTTTTCCAAAAAGCGATGCCGAAAACGTGCCCCAAAAGTGCCCAGAAAGTTTGAAGATGTACTGAAAAAGTCTGAACTTGGCGCGCAGGAGTTCGATTTTGTACCGATCCTGTAATGCCAATTCGGCAGGCTGTCCCGCCGTCGATGGCCCGGCGCGTCCCCAATGTCCCCGAATGCAACCGAGGGGGGGAGGGGGTGACAAGGTGACTGGGTGACATGGTGACAAGGTGAAGGCGGTGAAAATGAAACCGAATGCAACCGAGGGGGGGAGGGGGGTATGCGACAAATTGTCGGACTCGATCTCACCGGACCCCGGCTCGCGCCGACCGAATTTGGTAGTTGGCAATTCTCCATTATCCATTTCCCGTCATCCACACCCAAACTTTACACGAACTATGGATTCGTTGCAAGAGAAAAATTCAAGCCGAACCGCCAAGATCGCCAAGGACGCCAAGAACCATCGCCGCACTTGGCTCCCCCGCTCCCCGTCTCCCACGCTCCCCGCACAGTTGCATAGGCGTCGGCCGTTTGCACGGTCAGTTTCGGGCCGATGGCTTGCAGGACGGCCAGGAGCGTGGAGAGGCGCGGGTTCCCGCGGGTCGCTTACGATGCCTTACGGGAGATGCCTTGTTCGAGGATTTTCAGCCACCTGCGCTTGTCGGCCGACATGAGTTCCAGGAGCCGGCAGGCCGGGCCCGAGGGAAGGCGGTTGCCCTCGTCATTTGCCAGGCGCCGGCGACGGACTATGATATCGGTATGAGCGGTGTGGCCGAGATCAAGACTGGCGCGGGGGGCTTGGTGGTGTCGAACCCGGCCATCCTCGGGGGCACGCCAATCTTTCGCGGCACCCGGCTGCCGGTGCGAACGCATGCCGGTGCATCTGCCGTATGATGTACCCGCCACGCAAGGACATATTCTGACGGAGGTTCCCGCGATGCGATATGGAACCCGTTTTTTGGCGTCTTTCTTGCTGCTGACCGCCGGCGTGCTTTTGAACAGTGCGTTCTCGCGGCAAGCGGCCAGGGCGCAGGGCGTTGATCCGGGAAATCGGCCGTCCGGGCCTCGTCCGACGACCTGCATGGCCGGGATCGAAAAACCGGCGGACCTGGAGGCTCTGTTCAAGCAGCGGTATGTCGGCGCCGGCGACGCGCAGCTCGACGCGTTAATGAAAAGCGGTGACCAGGGCGACGCCCTTGCCGCCGCTTGGGAGGAAGTTCGGCGCAGCGCCTCCGGCCCCAACGCAGGATCGGGGCCGAATCCGAAATTCAATTATCCGACCGCCGCGTCGCTGGCGGCATTTTTTGAGATCGAAGGAGACTGCACTGGCGGCGCCCCTGACATCTGGCGAAAATGCGTGGCCAATGTCTACCTTGACAAAGCCGACAAGTTCTTCCCATTTCGGTTTCCCGGATTTCCAACCAAATCGGTTGGCACAGCGGTCTTGCAAAAGATCGTCAGCCACGAATATTTCGTTGTTGACGGCGACAACCATTGGGAATTCCCGTCGCCCGACCCGAAAGGCGATCCTCCAAAGGGTCCGCTCGTTGGTTATGGTGCAAGCGTCGCACTAACGGATACCGTGGCGTATGTGGCTGCTTACGATGGGCTCCCGCTGTTTCCGTTCGATATTGTCGCCATCGACCGGAAGTCGAATGCCGTCCTTTGGACGGCGAGCGTTTGGAGGGCGACCAACTTGTGGAAAGTCGGATTAGGCGGATACGATTTCAGCCCGACCATTCTGAAGGTGCGTGACGATACGCTGATCGCATTTGGGATAGATCTCAACTTCGCTTCCATCGAGCGGTTCGACCTGCGGACGGGTGAGAATCTCTCGCGATTTAATACGATGCTCTTTCAGTGAGATCAGCGAAGGATACCCTGTGTGGCCGGATCTGTGGGGCGAGACATCCGGCGTCTTCACTAGCCCGGACGTCTTCGCCCGGATCGCCGGATCGGTGCCCGGAATGCGGGACGGTTCCGCCGAAGAAGAATTGCCGCCGAATTGGCCCGTCGGCGTCAACATCGGGCCCGCCGCACGATAAGAGAGGGCGGGGAACTCGGGCCGGAGAGCGCGCACAGCGCCATCGCAACATGAGCGGAAGACGACGAATTGTTTTTGGCATAGTGATCGCGCTGCTGGCAGGCGCCGCGCTATCGCCTTGGGCTTGGCGCGCTGGTTCGCTCTACTGGGCGAAATATAAAGCCCGGCAGACCTTCAGCAATTTGACGCCGGCCGATCGCGCCGCGCTCAACTCGACGCCGGCGTCAGTGACTTTGCCGAATTTCGACCCCGATTCGCAACCCGTCGACGCGATCGACTTCGGCAGCCACCGATTCCGCGTACTGCGGCCGACATCGCAACCAGACCGGGACGGAGCCCACGTTCGCCTAACCTACCCGACTTTCCAGGCGATCTTTTTCTATATTGGTCCGCTGGCTGATGATGACGTTGCCGCCGCGCGGCAACTCCAGTTCAAGGACGAGTTCGACTTCGAGTCGGCGGCCTATCACACGCGGCTCGATGACCTGGAGGCCCTGCCGGATCTCGCCTCATTTCCACGGTTCTTGTCGCTCATCCACGAGAAGGGCGGCATGTTCAAGTTTTCGGAGGAATTCGCGCGCGACGACGTACGAGGATTCATTGTGGGGCGCAGATCCATCAATGAGCCTTTCGGCGGCAGCACGAAGTCATGCTTCGTGAATCTCTTCTTTCCGGCCAGCAAGATCCACCTCACGCTATTTCTCAATTACGATCAGCCGGTTTCGACTGGCGATGCGGCACGCGCGTATGTTGCGGTCATTCGGGTCGATCCAAAGGCGGACGATACCACTCGGACGACCACCCGAACCGAGCCCGCCACGGACCGCGCGTCATGAAAGGCAGTGAGTTAAGGCATCGGATATCGACGTGAGCAAGGCCGCGGCAACAAATCCGGCTGCGACCTCCGCGCCACGCCGCATCGGTGCCCGGAATGCGGGACGGTGCCGCTAAGGCCGTCAAATAGAACCACGGATTACACTGATGGGCACGGATGAAAACAAATTCTTATCCGTGTTATCCGTGCCCATCCGTGGTCACACACTCCGCGATTTTTTCGCCCGGCGGGAATTTGGCCGCGGTTGATTCGACCGGTTGTGATTCTACAATCGGCCTCCATGGACAGCTTCATTCAGAATTCGTTTGCGGATCGGATCGGCGGGCGGATGTATGGGAAGGGGACGGAGATTTACAAGTTCGAGAAGATCAAGCGCGCCAAGCGGGCGGCGGTGGCGGCGCATCCGGATGTCGAACTGATCGACATGGGCGTCGGCGAGCCGGATGAGATGGCGACGGCCGATTGCGTGGCGGCGCTGGCGGCGGCGGCGGGAAAGCCGGAAAACCGCACCTACGCGGACAACGGCGGCAGACTGTTTGCCGAGGCGGCGGCGCGATGGATGAAGGCGGTCTGCGGCGTCGAGGTCGATCCGGAGAAGCAGATCGTCCACTCGATCGGCTCGAAGGCGGCGCTGACGCTCCTGCCGGCCTGCTTCATCAATCCGGGGGATGTCGCCCTGATGACCACGCCGGGGTATCCGGTGTTCGGCACGCACGCCAGGTATTACGGCGGTACGGTCCACAATATCCGACTTGAGGAGAAGAACGCCTTTCTGCCGGATTACGATTCCGTGCCGGCCGATGTGCTGCGGAGGGCCAAGACGCTGGTGCTGAATTATCCGAACAATCCGACCGGGGCCAGCGCCACGCCGGAATTTTTCGCCCGCACCGTGGATTGGGCGCGGAAGCACAATCTGATCGTGATCCACGATGCGGCGTACGCGGCGCTGATCTATGAGGGCAAGCCGCTCTCGTTCCTGGCGACGCCGGGTGCGATGGATGTCGGCGTCGAGCTGCATTCGATGAGCAAGGGTTTCAACATGACCGGCTGGCGGCTGGGATTTGTGGTGGGAAATCCGCTGATCGTGCGGGCGTACGCGGATGTGAAGGACAACAGCGATTCGGGGCAGTTTCTGGCGATCCAGGAGGCGTGCGCGTATGCCCTGGATCATCCGGAGATCACCCGGCGGATCGCGGCGAAATACTCGCGGCGGATGGATGCGCTGGTGACGGTGCTCAATCGGCATGGCCTGCGCGCGACCAAGCCGAAGGGTTCGTTCTTCCTGTACGTCCGCTGCCCGACATCCGCGGCCGGGAATGGCGGGCGCGTTAATTTCGCCAGCGCTGAGCAATTCAGTCAGTGGATGATCACCGAGAAGCTCGTCAGCACGGTGCCGTGGGATGATGTGGGCTCGTACGTGCGATTCAGCGTGACATTCGTGGCCCGCGACCCGGCCGACGAGACCCGCGTGCTGGCGGAGATCGATCGCCGGCTCGCCGGGGCGGATTTCCGGTTTGAATGATGCGGGGCTGAGGGCGAAAGCACTCAGGCCGGAGCAGAAGAACCCCCACCCCGGCCCTCCCCCTGATTACAGGGAGAGGGGGCAAACTGGGCACCGGCGTGGGTGGAGCACCATTCCCTCCACAATTGACGCAGCAGCGTTTGAATATCGCCGCAGAATTGTCGCGTGTCGCAGAGGGGTGACTGGGCCATCCGGCCGCGAAGCGTCTGGCGCATGGCGTTCAATGCGGGCGGGTCGCTCGCCAGATCGGCGGAGATGCGCACAAAACCGGCCGGCTCCGCGGCGACCAGTTCGCTCAGGCCCAGGTTCGCAAGCTGGCTGAGTCCGCCCCGGCCAACGACGGTGCGGCCGACGATCGAGACCACCGGTACACCCATCCAGAACGAATCGAGCGTGGTGGTGTGGCCGTTGTATGGAATCGTGTCCAGGCCGATGTCGATCTTCAGGAATTCCCGCAGGTAGTCGATGCGCGGCTGGCGGACGACGAAGTCAACCCGGCCGGGGTCGATGTCGGCGGCGGAGAACTGGTCGCAAATGTGCTGAACGCCCGCGCCGGGAGTGGCCAGCAACCGCAGCCGTGAGTTATCAAATTGCTTCATGACGGCGGCCCAGAGCGGGATGACGGTCGCGTTGACCTTGCACGCGTGGCCGAGACAGCCGAACGTCACGCAGCCATTGGTCAGCGCCGGCAGCGGGTTGACATCCGGGGCGTCGAGGTCGGGCTCGAAACACCAGAATGATCGCGGCAGTCGGGCGGTTCGTTCGACGTAGTCCGCATCGGCGCCCGGCGGATCGAGATGCGGATCGCTGATTCGCCAGTCGATGCGCGAAATGCCCGTGCTGCCGGGATAGGCCGCGAACGTTGCCGAAACCGGCGCGGGCTTGCGCGTGAAGATGCCGAGGCGATGCCCGGCCGTGTGCATTGACAGATCGATGAGAATGTCGATGGCGTCGCGGCGGACAAGCTCCGCGGCGTTGTCATCGCCGACTCCGGTGATGGGCCGCCAGTCGTCGGCAAGCTGCCGGAAGAGATCGGTGGTCTTATCGGGCCGGGTGACGTTGCTATAGCAGATGAATTGGAACGCCGCGCGATCGCGCAGGCGGAACAGCGGAAGAATCTGCCGGCCGACCGGGTGCGTGCGGAAATCCGCCGAGACCATGCCAATCCGCAAGGGCCGGTCCGGATCGGCGGAATTGGCGTGCCGGGCGGTCCGCGCCGAAGCCTCGCCAACCGCCAGTTCGCCATAAGCCCGGTGCTCGGCCAGTAGAGCCTTGCTGTCATAGTCGGGATGATATTGAATAAGATACAGCAGGTTGCTGCGCAGGACGGCGGACCTGGGCTGCAGGGCAATCGCCTTGCGGCAGTAGTCGACCGCCAGGTCAATCCGGCCTTGTTCGCGATAGGTCGTCCCCAGACACGCCAGCGCGTCGGGCAGGTCGCTCCTGAGCGACAGGCCGACATGGAATTCGGCGATGGATTCATCGATGCGGTCCATGTCGCGAAGCAGATTGGCGAGATTGATGTGCGGCTCGACGGCCCTGGGATCCAGAGCGATCGCCTTGCCGAAGATCGCAACCGATTCATCCAGTCGGCCCTGCTGATGCAGAGCGTTGGCCAGATTGTTCAGGAACTGATTGAAATCCGGCTGGATCGCCAGGGCACGCCGATAGGCAGCTTCGGCTTCCTTGAATCGCCCGCAGCCCATGAGCGAAATGCCCAGTTGATTGCAGGCCGGCGCGGAACCCGGCTGCAAGGACACGGCCTTATTGGCCCACTGCAAACCCTCGTCCGCGCGTCCCATGTCGCAGAGGAAGCGGGAGTAATTGCTCATCGCATCGGTGAATTGCGGGTCCATCGCCAGGGCGTGGCGAAAGCCGGCCTCCGCCTCGGCGTCTCGTCCAAGCCGGCACAGAACCAGCGCCCGGTTGGAACAGTATTCCGGCACCGACGGGTTCAGTTCGATGGCGCGGGTCATGTGGCCCACCGCAGTCTCGTTGTCGCCGCGCTGGTAGGCGATGACTCCCAGCAGGTGGTGCCCGTCGGCCATCTGAGGATCGGCGTCGATGAGAATGCGGGCAATGGCCTCGGCCTGCTCCAGCCGGCCGGCGTGAAAATGAGCGGCCCCGATCGAGAACGCCTGCCCGATCGGAACGGAATACTCCGGCTGCGCGCGTGGCGTGGGTGACGACATGGACTATGAGCCCGCGCCAACGGCGCGGCCAAAGTATTCGCCCCAGCGGCGGGCGATCCGGCCGTCTACGGCTGCGCCGGCTGAGCAGACACCGCCGTCAATGCCGCCAGAGCCGACTGGTCGCTGACCTCCAGCCTCAGCACCAGCAGACCCGCGGCAAGCTGTGAATCGACGCCAAGCAGATCCTGGGCCGGCTGCGTGGACGGCCCATGACGAAGCACGTCCATGGTCTGACGCGCAAGGATCGCCGTTTTCATCTGGTCCGGCGTCATCGGCACGGTGATGTCCGGATCGACGCCCCAGGTCGTGCTGTTCTCCTCGCGATGGATGCACCGGCCGCTGGGGAGATAATAATGCGCGGTGGTGAGCTTCAGTTCGGCCTCGTTATTGTCCAGCGAATAGAGATTCTGCACGCTCCCCTTGCCAAAGGTGCGTTCGCCCACGATCAGGGCGCGGTGATGATCCTTGAGACAGCCCGACACGATCTCGCTGGCGCTGGCGGAATACTGGTTGACGAGAATAACCATCGGCAGACTGCATTCGACACGTTCCGCCCGTGCGTCCATTTCCTGCGGCTGATTGGGTGTCTCGCGATCGGGATGCGTGCTGACAATCACGCCGTCCTTGATGAATTGATTGCAGATCTGCGCCGCCGCCTGAAGCAGGCCGCCGGGATTGTTTCGCAGATCGAGGATGATGCCGCGGGCTCCGCTGTGGTTGAGATCGGTCAGGGCCCGGCTCATCTCGTCGAAGCTGGTGGACGTGAAACTGGTCAGATGCACGTAGGCGATCTTTTCCTGCGGATCAACATAGAAATTCCACCCGCCGTTGGCCAGATGCGTGTATCCCTTCACGCTCTGAACCTTGATCTCCTCGCGCACGATCGTGTGGTCCTTGACCATGCCATTGGGGCTTTGAATGGTCAGCGTGACGGCCTCGCCCGGCTTGCCGCTGATGGTATTGACGGCCTCGTCGATGCTGATGCCCTTGGCGCTCTTGCCGTTGATGCGGGTAATGATGTCATCGGGAGCAATGCCGGACCGGTCGGCCGGGCTGTCTTCCAGCGGCGTGATGACGCGAAGGCTCCCATCGTCGTCGCTCTGAATCTGAATGCCCACGCCACCGAACGTGCCCTTGGTGAGCTTGGTAAACCCGGCCACGTCGTGCGGCCAGATCATCGTGCTGAACGGATCCAGCGTCCCCAGCGCTCCGCTGGCGAATTCCGCCGCGAACACTTCCGCCGGAATCTGAATCGTCTGGCTATTGGCCGATTCCAAGCGGCCCAACATGTCGTGCAGATCGATCTCCCGGCCGTTGCCCATTGTCTTGGCGGCTGTGACCGCATCATCAAGGGCGGTGATGAATCTGGTTCGCTTGGCGGCGTCGGCCAAACCGGGAAACGCCTCGTCCAGGCCGTGCGTGGTGGCGATGATGCGCAATCCGCTGATGCCGCCCTGAATCAGCGAGCTGAACGTCGTGTCGCGGTAATAATATTCGTTGGCGTCATCCAGGGCGCTCTCGACCGTATCAATGTTGACCCCGCGCAACGAATCCTTCCAGGTGTCCGCCGCGGTCTGTGGCTGCGTGGTCGCCGATGGCGCGGTCGTCGCGCCGGCCACCGCGTCCGCCGGCTGCGTCGCCGGATGCAGAATCGCCTGCGCCGCCTGACGGTCCTTCACCTCGCTATCAACCAGCCCGCGAGCCACCTCGGGCGTATACAACGCGATCGCCCCGATCCGCCGCGTCACCAGCTTGAGCTGGTCCTTCCACTGCGGATCGGCCGGTTGCAGCAGGCTCAGGTCCTCGTATAAGCCCTGCGCCTTGAGCCACTGTTCATTGGCGTTGTATCGGGCAGCGCTGGCGGCGGCTTCATTGACAAGGTCAACAACCCACGGCTCCTTGCCGAACGCGGCCGGATCGGGAGCGCGCACATACGCCAATGCCAGTTCGTGAACCGCATCGTCGTCCAGTTGATGGGCCTGGAGCTTATGAACATCGTCAATCTGGCTGGTGAATTCCTTTTGCCGCTCGGCGTCAAACGTGGCGGCCTCCTTGGCCATGGCATCGGTCCAACCCGCCATCTGCACGATGCTCGCGTCATGCCCCTGCGCCGCCGCCTGCTCCAGAAGCTCGCTCATCTTCTGGAACTGCCCGGATCGCAGCGACCTGAAAGCGTCCGCCTTGAGCTGATCCACCGACGCCCCCGGCGCGTCACCCCGTGCCACTCGCGTCAACAGCGGCATGCCCGCCGCAACCATGCACGCCAACGCCGCAACGCTTACGATCCATCGTGCCAGCCGATTGCTCATGAAATCTAACCTCTTGAATTTTGCCATTGACAGGCGCAACTCTCCCCGGAAACGTTAGGATTACCATCCCGTCCGGTCAAATCCAACATCCGGCGCACACACGCCCGGTTGGGGCTTTTGCCGTTCACGTCCCTCCGGCCGTCTCGTCACCGGCCACAATATACTGTACCATGCCCCCCGCCGAGAAAGGTCGCGTGCCATTTTTTCCGATGGTCGGGCCGATCTCCCTTGATCCATCAACCAGCGCCCCCCATGCCCACACCCGCTCAATCGCTTCAGCAACTCTTCCGCAAGGCCATTACCGATGCCTTCGCCGTGGATGCCGACCCGCAAATCGGACCCGCCCAGAACGAATCCTTCGGCGATTATCAGGCCAACGCCGCCATGAGCCTCTCCAAAACCCTCTCCGCCACAACCGCCAGCGGTGAGCCTGCTCGAACCGGCAAGGTCAATCCCCGCCAGGTGGCACAACAAGTCCTCGAACACCTCCCCGCCTCCGACATCATCGCAAAAACCGAAATCGCCGGGCCCGGCTTCATCAACATCCGCCTCTCCCCCGCCTGGATCGCTTCCCGCATCCTCCAACTCCGCCGCGACCCGCGACTGGCCATCGATCCCGTCGCCCAGCCTCGTACCATCGTCATCGACTACTCCGGCCCGAACATCGCCAAGGAAATGCACGTCGGCCACCTCCGCAGCACCATCATCGGCGATGCCCTCAGCCGTGTCCTGGAATTCCAGGGCCACCGCATCATCCGCCAAAACCACCTGGGCGACTGGGGAACCCAATTCGGCATGCTGATCGCCTTCCTGAACCGCACAATTCCGGCCGGCCAGACCAGCGCCATCCAGGATCTCGAAGATTTCTATCGCCAGGCCAAGAAACTGTTTGATGAAGACCCCGAATTCGCCCGCACGGCCCGCGACGCCGTTGTCGGCCTGCAAGGCGGCGATCCCGCCACTCTGGCGGCATGGAAACAGATCGTCGACGAAACCCGCCGGCATTTCCAGGCCGTCTACGATCGCCTCAAGATCAAACTCACCCCGGCCGACGAGCGCGGCGAGTCGTTCTACAACCCCATGCTCGCCGATGTCGTCGCCGAACTTCTCAAGAAAGGCCTAGCCGTTCCATCGCAGGGCGCCATCGTCGTCAATGTCCCCGGCTTCGACACGCCGCTGATCGTCCAGAAATCGGACGGCGGCTATCTCTACGCCACCACCGATCTGGCCGCCATCCGCTTCCGATTCCAAACACTCCACGCCGATCGCGTCATTTACACCCACGACAGCCGACAGCAGCAGCATTTCACCCAGGTCTTCTGGACCGCCCAGCAGGCCGGTTGGGCGCCGGAAGGTTCACTTGATTTTGCATCCTTCGGCACGATGCTCGGCCCGGACGGCAAGCCGTTCAAAACCCGCACCGGCGGCACCGTCAAACTTCGCGATCTTCTCGACGACGCCGTCGCCCGCGCCACGCTTTTGGTCAACGAAAAACGCCCCGATCTGCCGCAATTGCAGCGCGAACAGATCGCCCAGGCCGTCGGCATCGGCGCCATCAAATACGCCGACCTGGTCAAGGACCGCACCAGCGACTACATGTTCGTGATCGAAAAAATGCTCGCCATGGACGGCAACACCGCCCCCTACCTCCAATACGCCCACGCCCGCATCCGCTCCATCTTCCGCAAGGGCGACTGGAACCCCGACGACCCTGTCGACCGCATCACGCTCACCGAACCGGCCGAGCTTGCACTCGCCCGCATGATCCTGCGTCTGGGCGAGATCATCGACCTGGTCTCCCGCGAGCTCCGGCCGCATCTCCTGTGCAGCTATCTCTACGATCTGGCCTGCCGGTTCACGACATTCTGGGATCAATGCCCGGTCCTGCAAAGCCCCCAGCCACAGCGCACCGCCCGGCTGGTCCTGTGCGACGCCGCCGTCCGAACGCTCGAATGCGCGATGGACCTCCTCGGCATCGAGCACCCGGATCAGATGTGACTTGGTGACAAGGTGACTGGGTGACTTGGTGACAAGGTGACTTGGTGACAAGGTGACTGGGTGACGACGAGGCTATTTGGGAAGAGGGTTGAGCAACCAGGTTTCGGGATGGTTGATCATTCCGACGATGGTGCGGGTGATGCCCTCATAGGCCTTGTACAGGGGGCGAGCGGCTTGCGGCGCGATGTAGTCGCATTTGACCGCGAATTCGATCCATACCTGCGTCTCGGCCGCTTCCGCTTCGGCATCCGAGAGCTTGCTTATAAATGCCGGCCCGTACCGGCGTTTGCGCCATGCCTCGGCGACGTTCGCACATACAGACCGCGACGAGCGCCGCATCTGATCGGTCAACGAATACCTTTCCTCCGCCGGAAATGCCTTGGTCGACTCAAACAAGGCCATCGCAGCTTCCATCCCCCGCTGAAAGACCTCCAGATCCCGATGCGACCGAATTCTTGCCGCCACAAGCCCTCCATCCAAAGCCCCCCACGCGTTTCACCCTGTCACCCTGTCACCTTGTCACCCTGTCACCTTGTCACCTTGTCACCCTGTCACCCTGTCACCCTGTCAATTCCCCGGAATCGCAATCAGCTTCGGCGAGGAATTCGTCGGTGTGATGCCGCTGCGGTCCAGGATGTAACCCACCCGCCGGGTGCTGACAAGTGCGGCCGTCGGCGTTCCGGGATTCGTCCACCCCTCCACCACCACATACACCGTAAACGAATCCGACCGCGTCGTGATCAAATTGCTCACCCGATCAATCGCCAAAAACTGCGTCTGGAAATCGCCCACCGGCGGAACATAGGGCATGCCGCTGAACCGAAGGCTATTGTCATTGAGGAACAGCGGATCGCCCGCCGCATTGATGACGTTTCCCTCGGCCGACGTCGGCGGCGCGGGATTCACGCCGCCATTTGAGCGAATCAGTGACAGGGGAAGCCAGACTGACTGGTGAGGCGGCACCGACACCTGCACCATGACGCGCGCCAGGTCCATGATGTTGTTGTACGGCCCGTTCGCGCGATCGGCGACAATCGCCTGACCGATCGTTTCGTCAATGCCGTTCGGGTCGCCGGGCACCCACGGCAGCATCGACAACACCTTGGCCGACGCCGTGTTGATGTTAATCAGCCCGTCCACGCCGATCGTGTGTTCCTGCGTCTGATCGCCATTCTTCGTGAAATCGTCGTTGTTCACGGGGAACGGCGAACTGATAGTCGGCAGGGTCAGCGTGTATGCCGCAGAGCCAAATTGGGGCGACTGCACATTGGCCCCTGGATCGACGTTGGGAAGATAGTCGTCCGACGGGTCTGTGACCGTAAGATAACTGAAAATGTTGCCCGTCCAGTAGTAGGCGGCGCCGTTTGTGCCGCCCGGCGGCGTAAGCATATAGGAGCCAGGCGTGCCGAATGTGCTGTTCAAAGGCTGCGTTGACATGAGAAGAGTATTCGGACTAGGGGTAACGGCCGCGTCGTTGTAACCGGATATTTTGCCGAAGGCGCCCGCGCCCGGACTCCCTCCGGTAATCATGATCCCCCACCCGTTAAACGTATTGCCGCCCTGATTGGTCTCGAATCGGTACGCGGGGTCAGGTATCTGCGTAGTCGACGGCTGCCCGAGCGTTTGGCCGACGGCAAACGCCACGGGCGTTCCGTTGCTGTTGAAAATAGGGCAGAATCGGCCGACGTTCTCGACCGGGTCATCGGAAGCGCCGGCCAGCGAATCGCAGTCATCGGAGAAACTGACATCCATCGGCAACGAGTTCATTTCCAGAAACGACGCCGGCCAGACGACGTTGCCGCGGAAATTCCCGGGGAGGAAGACCGTGTAAGCCCCGACAAACGGAACCTGAAGCAAATCGCCGTCGCGGGCAAAGCCGCCGTACGGGAATTGCGCGGCCGTGCCGTTGGTCAGCGGATTCGGCCCCGGCATGCGGTAGTCGCCGAACATCATCGGCGCAAAGGCGTTGTAGCTGGTCGGATATCCGGGCACGCCGAAGGCCGCGGGAGTGGTCAGCGTAATCGGAGCCCAGGGCACTGCCGGCGTCTGCGTGGTATCACCAGCCGCCTCACTGGAACTGAAATCCACCGTCTCCTGTCGCGGGGTGATCGTCGTGCCCGATCCCTGCGTCCCGTCATAGCGACCCGGCCAGACGCACCGCCAATATCCAAAGTGCGTCGTGGCGGTGGGATTGTCTGTGGCGCGCACGTAATGGATGTAACTGTAATTGGGGGCCGTCTTGCTGGTCATCTGCGAGATGCCAGTAAAATCGAACGAATCCACCGGAACCATCTGGCAAAGATTGGGCGCGCTCAGTGTGCCTTCGTTGTAGAGATTGTCCGGATCGTCGCAACTGGTATAGACGGGGTTGCCGCCCAGATCATTCATGCGCGGCCGCAGGAGGACCAGTTCCCCGCCGGGGACGTTCACGGCAGGTGTCCGCGTGGTCGTATCGTTGATCGCGTAGTCGAGATTGGGCACGTAAAGTGAGGCGGCGTTGGGGTAGTTCGTCACGTTGGTCGCATTCTGAAGCGTGCCCGTTGTGGGCAGGTGCAGCACGCTGGGACGAAACTGGGCATCGTTGCCGGTGGAACCGGCGGGGTTGAAGTTCTCCAGAACCAGATAGTGATACGGCAGAATAGTCGTTTCCGGTGTGCCCGCCGCGATGCCGGTCGCCGTCGGCGCCAGCGCGCCGATGTACTGGCCGGCCAGTGTTGAAGCCGGATTCGCGTCAATTGTCATGTTGGGGTATGTCGAAGTGACCCCGATCGCCGGAGAGGGCGCAGGAGTCCCGGAAGCAACGCGGCGATCCAGCACGGCCAGTTGCCAGCCGTTGATATTCACCGGCGCGGAGCAGGGGTTGTACAACTCAATGGCAATGTATCCCTTGGGGTTGCCGCTGGTACCGTTCGAGTTGGGGTCGTTCTGCGCGCCGGCCGTCTCATCCGTGTCGACAAAAACCTCGGTGATGTATGGCTGGGGCGCGGTGCTGTAGACCTGAACAGTGACCGGCATGACGGCCGTTCCGCCGGGGCTTGTCGGAGTCTGCGGAGTGCCGGCCGCAAGAGCAACCTGGTCAACATTGGCATTGAGCGTGATCGTGCGGCTGACGACGGCGGGAAATAGCGTGCCGGCCGGAGCGTTGAGATCTTTGTTGTACCCGCCGGAGCGCATGGCCAGAGTATTGACGGCCGCCAGCGCCGCGCGGAGGAGCATCATGTTCTGCGGATCGAACCGATTGACGCTCGCGCCGCCGGGGCCATTGATCGAGTTTGTGCCGCCGACGGCAAACCCGGTGTAGCGATCATCGCGCAAGCTGGATCGGAACATGGCCTGGGTCAGTGTGGATGATTGCGCCCCGGCCTTGACGATTGCGGTACTGTAGAACGGATTGTAGCCGCCGGAAACGGGCGACATGACCTGATAAGGATCGTAATTCTGCGACGCAGTGGAGTTACTGTTATACCCGAGGGCGAGGTTGACTGCGGGCTGGTTCGGCGCGCTGGGATTGCACATCGCCATCCAATACGCCCGCCAGAGGTCGCGGAACGTGGCCGTGTTCACACTGGTTTTGCCGGCGATGGGATGCCAGGGTTGACGTTTCCACCATTGATACATTTTGTCGGCCGGGACCGTGTCCAACGGATTGTTGCCCGTGTTGCCGTTCGCGACGCTGATGTACGTCATGCCGCCACTGGAAACGATGTCGTTAAGGCTGTACTGCGTCCCCTGTTGCCATCCCGGTGCCGCGTTTGTCGTTGTGCCGTACGAGTTGGGAATGCTCTTGGTGCTGGCCACATAAGGAAGCATGCCCGGAACCAGCGGCGAGGTCGGACCACCGACGGTCCCCGTCGACTCGAATTTCGGGTTGATGGCATTCGATGTGGGATTGCGAGTGGTCAGGATCGGACGCGGGGACACGGCTGACGGCGTCGTGGGGACATTCATCCCGGCGAAGTTGTTGGCGTACCAACTTGAAACCGACGTAAGGCTCGTATCCGCCGAATATGGTCCGACATGCTCCGGGGCGACGATCGACGGGGCGAGCAGCGCCTCTAGCAAGGACGCTCTTTGTCCGGCGCTGGTCTGCGGGCTCACAACGCAGAATCCGTTGGCCAGTTCAGCGCTGTCGCTGCGCGGAATCGCCTGAGCCACATCGCCATTCCAGTTTAGCGGATTGCCAATCCGGGACGCGAGGATCAACTTCCCGTAATCCCCTATTGTCAACGGCTGAATGCCGTTGGGCCAGGCGGGGCTCGGGATGCCGGTCCACGTATAGCTGGTCAGCTTGTCGATCTCGCTGGTTGGCAGCGCTTGCACGGGACCGGCCGGAACATAGCTGGACAGCAACTCGAACAGTCCGGTTCCCGATCGGAAGAACCCGTAATTTGGCGCCACAGGAGGCGGGGACGCCCCACCGGCGACATAGTCGTAATCCCGACTAAAGGCGGTGTTGACATTGACGGCGGCGTTGTTGTCGATGATGCGGACGCCGGCGTAATACTGCACGCCGTTGATGTAGCCGTTGGGGATTCGCCATAGCAGGCAGTCGGCAATCCCGTCGCCGTCGGCGTCGCCGGCTAGGACCGGAACGTAGGTGCCGCCAAGATTGATGAGTAACGCCGGATGCAGCGGATTGATCGCTGGCGGGGTTGGGCCGCGATAGATCGGAACGAACGTCGGCACGACATTCTGCGGCCGGTTGACCAATATCTGGTTGAATGGCGAGACCACGTCGGGATATAGCTGGCCGGTCACTGGAGCGTAGAGATCAAGCACGCCATTGTTCGACGGCGGTGCGTTGGGGGCCGCCGTGGATTGGGGCAGGGCTTGCCACAGCGTTGGAGAGTAACCGGGGTCTTCAAAGGCCGTGCCGCCTTGGAATGCGTTCGTCAGCGATGCCCAATAAGCAACGCCGCCGGGAAAGGCGCCGCCCAGGCCGAAGGACGGCACGCGGTCGGCCAGCCCGGTGGTGGCGCTGGAGACGGGGTTCGCGGGGCCGTTGATGCTGGTATTGGCCTGTACGCCCATTCCCTCGGCGGCGGCGGCGACGGAGTCGGCCAGGAGGTTGATGTTGAGGTTTTGCAGGCTGGTGTTGGAGGCCACGCGGTCGGTGCGGGCGCTGGAGATGTAGGCCGTCCCGATCAGCGCCAGCAGCACCAGCAGCACCACCACGAGAATGAGAACCGAACCCCGGCGGCGGGAAGAATGCATTATAACCGCGGAGAGCGCAGAGGACGCGGAGGATTGGGGGAGTCCGATCAACGAACAATGCGCAAATTGCCTCGCTGGTTTAGTGTTATCAGTCGGATTTGACTTCACATTCTGCATGGCTTCCTCTGCGTACTTGGCGCCTCTGCGGTGAAAATTCCCCCGGCTACTTCCTGAGCGTGAAGATGTATTCAAACCACGGCCCGCCCTGCAGTTGGCCGTTGGGATCGTCCACTTTCACCAAGATCCGAATCATCCACGGCGTGTTGTTCGTCCAGACACAGGTGTACATGGGGTCGCCCGTCGTGCCGGCAACGTAATTGGGCGATGTAAATGCGGCGGCGTAATCGGCGGCGACCGGGAAGCTGACGTATTTCTCCGGGCTGAACGGCAGTGTGTAGTAACCGGGGCTGGTCCCATTGCCAAACGGACTCATCATGTACAGAAAATCACGCAACGGAATGACATCCGGAAAATACCCGTTCAGGCCAAGCCCGCCGCCGGCGATCGTTGCGGACGTATGCGGTACGGCCGCATCATAGCGCGGCAGGCCGTACCACCGGATTCGCTTGGTGCCGGTGGCATCGTAGAAGTAGTCGAGTTGCCCATCAGGTCCAGCGCCGGTCAGAGCGCCGCCGGCGGGGTTCTGCTGAACGTAATCCCCGGCGTATTCGACAATGAACTGCGAGGCATGGGCCATCAGATACGGCGTGATGCGCGCCATGGCCGTGGCATCCACCGGCGGCTGATAGAGGGTATTGATCTCGTAACGGAACACTGGCAAATACGACGCCGGGCGGCTGGGCACCTGCTGCCACGCTATTGGGCCGCCGCTTGCCATCAGACCTTGCCAATTTGTTGGGCCGACCGTGAAAACAAACGGCGTCCACCACGGGGCGGTAAGTATTCCCGCACTGTTGCTGTCGGCGATGTAGGCATCGCGTATGCGATTGCGCATCTGGTCGAGAGTGGCCGCGCCCATGTCACAGCGGGATTGCTCGCTAACCCAGTTGGGGAACTGCGAGCCGGTCGGCGGCGATGAGAAGGCGACGGGCACTTGAACGTCATATCCCAGCGGCGTTACGTTTGGCGGCGTACCGCCGTATGGTGCAGGCGTGCCTTGCAGGGCGGCCGTGGGCTGAAACTGAAGGCCAGGATCTTTCGCCTGGACCGACGCTTCAGCGCCACCGCTCAGAAGCGTGACTTGTCGACCCAATACCCAATCGGCGGCAAAATAGCCCTGGGCGCTATTTGGATCGAATCCGGGGATGAAATCCTGCGGGCCATTGTAATTCGGTGGATTGTCGTTGGTGGGATTGCCCGAGGCGATGACACTGTTGAGTGGCTGCGCGACATGCCCATACCAGACAAACGCATCCTGAGCGGCCCCGTTGGAAAGCGGCGCGACATAACCATCCGGCGCCGTATGGCGGGTGAAATTGCCGGAGGCGAAGAAGCCCATCGTCGAGGCGTAGTGGCCGCGGTCGGGGTCCATCAGGAGGGAGACCGTTTTGCCCACATCCGTGCGGTTGAGCGGCTGCGGGCCGTAGGCGTTGGAGGCGTAGTCGGCCTGGTTTTTGTATTGGGCGACGGCCGTCTCGTTGATGAAGAACATGGGGCAATCGGGGGAGACGTGGTTGAGATCGTCGAAGATATTGGTGGAGGATTCGCGGGCGTCGCGGGCAATGCTGGCGACGGCGTTGCCGGCGCCGATGGCCTGGCCGGTGGCTTTGAAGACCTGGTTGATCCCGATCATGAGCACGAGCATGAGTGCGATGGAGATCATGACCTCGACGAGGGTGAAGCCGGGGGAATAAGAATGTTTACCGCAGAGTCGCCAAGGACGCGGAGAGACCGATCGCGTCAGAATGAACGCTCTGCGATCCCGGCGTCTCTGCGGTGAAAATTTCTTTGTCTTGTGGCTCATTTGCATGGGATGGTGGCGGTAAAGACGGCGATGTCCTGGGCCGTGCCGGATGGGCAGCCGGTTAATTCATAGAGAAACGGGGCCGTAGTGCCTATTGCGGCGACTGGAGTCGGGTTCGTCGGGGTGCCGACGACGAAGACGCCCAAGCCATAGACGGTTGGGCCGCCGGTCGGTGGGACGCCCTTGAGGTTTGCCACGACGCCGCGGTATTCGCTCTGGTCCTGACGCAGATCAAAGCCGGGGACGAGTTGAAACCCAGTTAGCCCCGGCCCCACACTTGGTCCGCCAAATTGCGCCACCCAATTCAGTTCGTTCGGGGTAAGCGATTGCCCCAAACGGAACACACGGCCGGCCATTCCGCCCGCGGCGTCCCAGGCGACGACCACGAACGCCCCCGGGGCAGCCCAAGTAACGGGTTGATCGTAATTGCCTGGAAAAGGAGTCGAGCTGGTTACGTCCAATGCGCTCATGGCGATGGAGCTGGTTCCGTCGGCGTTGTAGAAGACCGAAGCGACAATCGGCGCCATGACCGGTGAACGCATCTGCGCCGACGCTGACCCAGTATTGAGAACCGAGTCGTTGACCTGCGATCCCGGTATGATCGGCGGGCCGACATAAAACGGCGGAGTTGCGGTAGACGGCAAGTGGCTAAGAGGGTAGGTGTCGCCCTGCGTCAGGATACCGGGCGGCAGCGGCACTGCGGGGGACGACTGCACGGTCGAGTTGTGGTTTTGCAGTACAAGAATGATGAGCCGGGCGTCATTCTCGCCGTTGTTGCGGGCATAGAACGCGACCCAGGCGAAGCGGGGGTCGGCGGAATCAATGAAATTAAGGCCGTACTGTTGTGCCCACAACGGCACGTTGATCCCCGCGTAGGAGCCATTTGTCGTTTGAAAAATGGTTCCCGCGGACGTGACCGACAGGTTGCGGAGCTGATTGATGGCGTCGTTGGCGACGGCCTGGGCGGTGGTTTCCTGGAGGGTGGCCTGGTTTTGCTGGATGGCGACGGGGAACACGGCCGCAATCATGATGAAGCCGATGCCAAGGAGCATGACGGCGAAGAGGACTTCTGTGAAGGAGAAGCCACGGCGGCAATGCATAATGGAAAATGGACAATGGACAATGCCACGGCGGGAGCGGCGGAGCGGGGGAGCGGGGGAGAGGTGGGCGGTGGCGAGTGTCATTGGCAAATTATTCGGTTTGTCCACCGGCCGGTGATACTGACAAGGTGACTTGGTGACAGGGTGACTTGGTGAGAAATTCATGGTTTGGGGGATCAATTTCACCTTGTCACCCCTTCACCTCGTCACCTTGTCAGAATTCGGGTTAGTTTTCAAAGTTATAGACATCGTCGGCGCGGTTAATGTAGGTGGAGGGGTCGCTCGAGCCGGCGTTGGCCAGGTTGGTGAACAAGCCGTCCGGGCCGGCGGAGATCAGGAGATAGCCGTTGAATGAGGCGAGAGTTTCGGGAGGGGTGATGGAGTTGGCGCCGATGGAGGTAACGCCGAGTTTGTAAAGAAGGGCTTGAGCCGTGCCAGAACCGATACCGGAGCCGACGATGCTGATTGAATCGCGCTGGTCGAAAACAGCGCCGCCGTTGGCCGCCGAGCCGATCAGGGTCCGATTGACCGCGGTGCCGTTGGCAATGGTGTAGATTGGCGGGTTGTAGACCGGGAAATACTCGATGGGGGTTCCCCAGTGGTCGAGGATAAAGGGGACCAATATGGAGCCGTTGCCGTTGGGCAGCCAGGCGATGGCGAACTTGTCGGGCGTCAGATACGGGCCGTAGACCTTTCTTCCCAAAGCGATAAATCCAGGTCCGTCCTTGCCGTCGCCGTTGTGGTTGCTGGCGTCGGTGACGGCCGGGCCGGGTCCGATCATGGCGGCGGCGAGCGGGCCGATGGTATATTGGCCGGTTGCGCTCAGCGCAAATCCAGAATTCAGCGGATAGACGTTGAAATCGCTCTTGTACTGTTCCAGAGCCGATCCGATGACCTGGAAGTCCATTTTCTGAGCGGTGATGGCGGCTTTCTTGCGGACGTTGGAGAGGACGGGGAGGAGGATGCTCATCAGGATGACGATGATGCCGATGACGACCAGGAGTTCGACGAGGGTGAAGCCGCGGGGGAAGGCCCTCACCCTACCCTCTCCCAGAGTACAGGGAGAGGGGAAAAGAAGCGGATCGGTATTTGGGGTGGTGTCGGTCATTGGGGTCATTGTTGAACCGGGCCGAAGCTGCAGATGTCGTCGTAGGTGCCGTAGAGGCCGTCGGGGCCGGCACTGATGAGGATGTAGCCGTCTTTGGCGCGGGGCGTGCCGGTGGCATTGGGGTCGTTGAGGTTCGTGGGCACGACGGACTCGGCCGTGAAATAGACGATGGCGTCCACCGAGTTTGCGGGAGTGCCTGAGGGCCAAAGCGTGTAGGGAGTGTTGTATTTGTTAACACCCAAGTCGCTCAGCGGATGCACCACGTTGTTGGGACCGGTGGTGCCGGTGGTGTAGGCCGAAATTTGCCCGAGATCGTATTGGTATTGGCCGGCCATTGTGGAGCCAAGTTTTGAGATGACGCCGGTTGCTCCGACGTTGGCTCGCATGTAGAGAATGGGCCGGGCAATGGGGAAGCGATCCATGAATTCGGGAACAGGGGAATCCATGCCGGCGCCGGCCAGGCCGACCGTACTGAGCGGCAGCGGGTTGCCCTGGGCGTCGGCGGTATATGACGCGATCGAGTTGCTGGAGAACGTGACGCCATCGATGTAGGGGGCGTATCTCTTGGGTACGAGAGGATTGAGGGACAGCGGGCCAGTGCCGACAGCGGGCCCAGTCACCGCGTCCGTGGAGGTTATTGCCCCCACGAGGCCAAGGAAGCAGTTTTCGGACATCGTCACGGGATATGTATTCTGATTCTGATCCTTGACCTGGGCTCCGCCAGGGACGTTGCCAAGGGCAATCTGTGAATTCGGGAACGGCCCGGGATAGGCGTGGAAATCGTCGTAGTAGCGAGCGATGGCGTTTTCGATGACGGAGATTTCCTGCTGGGTGTTGGCGGCGTAGCCGCTCATGCGGACGCGGGAGACGACGGGGATGAGGATGCCGACCAGGACGACGATGATGCCGATGACCACCATGAGTTCGACAAGCGTAAAGCCTGATCGGGTAAAGCGTTGCGAATGACGGTCCGTTCGATGGTGCCCCATCGGCAATTCCTTTAATCCAGCCCCTTTTCCGCTGGTCCTAGTCCGCTACCGGCCTCTCCATTGTACAGGATGTCCAGCGGGGGTGCGATGGGGGAGACGGAAAATGCAGTCGGGCGGGGATTTCGTGCTCCAAGGGCTGGAGTGGGGCAGCGTGACGGGGTGACGGGGTGACAAGGTGACAAGGTGACTGGGTGACGGGTGGTCGTGATCCTTTTCTTGCTCTAAATCGTCTTCCTACTCTTCATCTTTATCTTAATCCTGCTCTCCAGAGCGCGTGGCCGGAACAGGATTAAGATGAGGATTAGGATTATGAAGATGATTAAGAGCAGGAGAAGGAGCAAGAGCAGGACCGGGACGCTTCTCTTACAGTGTCACCCTGTCACCCTGTCACCCTGTCACCCTGTCACCCTGTCACCCTGTCACCCGTCACCCAGTCACCCTGTCACCCTGTCACCCTGTCACCTTGTCAGATTCAACCCAACAGCGCCCCGGCGGTTCAATTGCATTTTGTGAAGCGGATTGGCAGGCGCGGCGATCCGCCTTATATATGCCGTGCGGCCGGCTGACGCCGCCCAAGGAGACACCAATGAAAGACCCCCGTTATTCGGCTTTGGCCCGTGTGCTGGTTCATCATTCCATGCGCGTGCTGCGCGGCGACAAGGTGCTGATCGAGGCGTTTGACATTCCGACGGATTTTACGGCCGAGTTGATTGGCCAGGTGCATACAGCCGGGGGGTTGCCACTGGCCACCACGTATCAGCAGCCGGTATTGCGGGCGCTGTTCAACGCGGCGACGGCCGAGCAGATGACGCTGCTGGGTCAGGTGGAAAAGTCGCGGATGGAGGCGATGCAGTGTTATTGCGGGGTACGCGGGAGCCACAACATCACGGAATTGTCGGATGTGCCGCCGGAGAAGATGAATCTGTATGAGCGGAACTGGTGGACGCCGGTGCACCAGGATGTGCGGGTGCGCAAGACGCGATGGGTGGTGCTGCGCTGGCCGACGCCGAGCATGGCGCAGGCGGCGGGGATGAGCACGGAGGCGTTTGAGGATTTCTATTTCCGGGTGTGTGCGGAGGTGGATTACGGCCGGATGGAAAAGGCGATGGACCCGCTGGTGGAGCTGATGCGCAAGACCGATCGGGTGCGGATCACCGGGCCGGGCACGGAGCTGGATTTCAGCATCAAGGGCATCCCGGCGATCGCGTGTTTTGGGAGGAGCAATATTCCCGACGGCGAGGTGTTTACGGCGCCGGTGCGCGATTCGATCGAAGGCACGTTGCAGTACAACTGCGACACGCTGTACCGCGGCACGCTGTTCAGCAATGTGCGGCTGGTGTTCAAGGCGGGCAAGATCGTTGATGCGTCGTGCAACGGCAAGGCGCAGACGGCCAAGCTGAATACGATTCTCGATTCGGACGAGGGGGCGAGGTATATCGGGGAATGGTCGCTGGCGATGAATCCGCAGATTCTCCAGCCGATGAAGGACATCCTCTTTGACGAGAAGATCGCCGGCAGCTTTCACATGACCCCCGGCGAGGCGTACGACGATGCCGATAATGGAAATCACAGCCAGATCCACTGGGACATGGTGTGCATCCAGCGGCCGGACTACGGCGGTGGGGAAATCCGCTTCGACGGGGACATTGTGCGCAAGGACGGTATTTTCACCCGGCCGGAACTTGCGGGATTGAACCCCGACCGCCTTGGGGCGACGTGAGCGGGGAGAAGTCGCCGGTCAATCCGCCAATCCCGCCAGGCGGCGCAAGACGGCGAGATTTACCGCATCCCACGGCCGGCCGTCGGTATGAGCGGCCTTGGGCGTTTCCAGGATTTTCGGGACCGAGCGGAAATCGCGGTCGCGCACGATGGGCCGGAACCCCTCTTCACCGATCGTGCCCAGGCCGATGTGCTCGTGCCGATCGACCCGGCTGCCCAGCGGTTTTTTCGAGTCGTTCAGGTGCCACACCTTGATCCGCTCCAGCCCCACCGTCGCGTCGATCTCCTTGCGGAATTTGCCGTAGCGCCGGCCGCGAAAATCATATCCGGCCGCGAACAGGTGCGCCGTGTCCAGACACACCGCCAGCCGCCTGGGCGATTTCACCTTTTCAATGATCGTCGCCAGATGCTCCAGACGATATCCCAGCGATGTCCCCTGCCCGGCCGTGATTTCCAGACACGTCACCACATCCACCGGCCCCACCGTCTCATGCACGATATCCAGAGCCTCGGCCACGCGCGCCAGGCCAATCTCCTCGCCCGTTCCCATATGCGCCCCCGGATGAGTCACCAAATACGGAATCCCCAGCGCCGCGCAGCGCCGAACCTCTTCGACAAACAGCCCGATGCTCTTCTTCCACAGCGCTTCATCCGGCGACGCCAGGTTGATCAGATAGCTGTCGTGGCTGACGGTAAGGGTGAATCCCAGCCGCTTGCGATGGGCCGTCCACTGGGCGACCTCGTCATCCGACAACGGCCGCCAATTCCATTGCTGCTGGTTCTTGGTGAACACCTGAACAGTCTGAAAATGCAGGCCGTCCGCCTCAATGAGCGCATTGTGCATTCCGCCGGCGATTGAGAGATGAGAACCGAACATGCGCCGAATCTCCTAGCCACGCCGATTCGGGTCATCGCTTTCGGGGTGAAGTTGCTTCCACGGCCCGCCGGCAACCCACGTCAGGCCGACACCGTCCCCACGGACTATACGTTCGCTCACAGTCCACAGGAACGAGTGCAGCAGTTCCACGACATGGCCGAATGCCGGCGCGCTGACCGCAAGCCGCCCACGCCGCACGAACGCCGTCCATTGAGACTGCTTCGCCTTGTCATTTGCAAAATCGGACGTCAGCGCCGTCGGTGGAATACCGGGCAATACCGTACGTCGACGGGCAAATGTCGCGCCTATGGCCTTCCCCAGCAGATTACCGTCAAAATCGAAATCCCGCGCCAACACCCAGACATCATAGAAATCCTTCATCCGGCTGTTGGCTATTCCGAGGCTCACCATGGCTTCGTACTTTTCGGCGACAGCGGTCACCTTGGGATATGCCAGCACGATCGGCGCCGGCAGCCCCAAAAGGGTCGGATACCGCACTTGTTCGGCGCTCGGCGTGATGGCATCACCGAAGCCGATGTCGATCTTGATCGGAATGCGGGATCTTTCAAGCGTCGCCGTCATCTCGATTCGTACGCCGCCGTACCTCTGGTCCTCCCGGATCAGCCCGCCGTGAATACTTTCGGGCCAGAAGGCCAGTCCGTCATCCTCCACACGCCGGGAGCAAACCCTCTGAAACATCGTCACAAGCCGACTCACGTCGTCATCACCGGACCCGAGCAAGTCCACGTCGGTGGTCGAGCGATGCGGCCGACCCGTCCAAAGCTCAAAGAGCATTGCTCCCTTCAGGACGAACTGGCTGGCATTGGGCGATACGCTGAGCCGATAGAGCAATCGCTCCACCCCGTACCGAACCAACACAAGCTGGAATTCGTCCTTGCGCTCGCGTGCGAGGTTGAGGAGCCGTTGGCGAACGGAAGCCGGCATGTTCCTCGCCTTCTCGCTCACGCCACCGCCTCCATATACGGCCGCATGACATTTGCGACACGGCAGATTTTGGCGAAATACGACAGCTCGTCGAACGTCGCCTTCTTCAGGCGATGGCACTCGCGCAGCGCTTCCATGGCGACATCCAGCCCGATCTTGTTGCGGTACTTGAAGCAATCAACGACCGTCTTGGCGGGGCAGTAGGCCCGGACTGCGACGCCCTCGATCTTTCGTCGCTGCACGCCCTCGGTGAGGGCCGCCCCGGAAAAGCGAACGAAACGGATTGGCGGACGATCCACTTTCGGCAGCCACGCCTTGCGGTCAATTGCCATCCAGATTTCAAACGGCGCCTGCGTGGTCAGGCCGTGCAGACGAAGGGCCGACAGCAGGCAGACGACGCCCTCCGGCACACGTTTGCATGCCTCGGCGATCGTATGGTTTTCGGTCACGTTGTCGCCGTCCGCCAGCACGTACAGACCGCGCCCTATCCGGTGAATCAGGCCTCGGCCTTCGAGAATTGAGAGGTATTGCCGCGGTATGCCCTGTTCACCCAGATCCCGCGGACGCAGCACGCCGGCCTTGCGGATCAGACGCAGCACCTTTTGAGCGGGATCCATGGTCACCCGGCCGTCCTTTACGTTCTATCGGCATATTACGACAAATGCCTAGCTTTAGTAAACACCGTGATTCTTCTTCTCGTCCACAGCCATCTGGACTATTTTCCAATGCAAAACGTCGAAAAGATTCGCCCCAGAATATCATCCGGCGACACGACCCCGGTAATCGAACCCAATTCATCCAGCGCCGCGCGCAACTCGGCCGCCACCCATTCCGATTCGCTGGTATCCACCCGCTCCAGCGCCCGTTCTATCGCCGCCCCGGCCGACTCGATCGCCAGCCGATGCCTCGCGTTTAGCGCCATCGCGCCTTCGCCGGCGCTGGTTCCGCTTTGGCCAAAGGCCGCACGGTCCAGACGATCGCGCAGCGCATCCATTCCTAGACCAGTGATCGCGCTTATTGCCAACAAATCAGCACTCTTATCCCCTCTCCCTGTACTCAGGGGGAGGGTTAGGGTGGGGGTCGCATTTGGTGATCGCGCCTTATCGCAAGAACCCTCACCCCCTCCCTCTCCCTGGGTACAGGGCGAGGGGGTAAAAGCGATTGGGCCGGCCAGATCGATCTTCGTGCGCACGATCACATCCACGGGCCGATCCAGTTTTATCGACTCGCGCGGGTCGGTCGCATCGCGGACCAGCACCACCACATCCGCGGTCGCCGCCGCTTGTTGCGCCAACTCCTGCATGCGACGCTCGATCCGGCGCATCGCCAAATCGTCTTCCGCGCCCCCCACCGCATCGGGCGCATCATCAATCCCCGCCATGTCGAGCAGGCAGGCCGTGCCGCTCTTGAGCAGCACCTCCGCCGACAGCACATCGCGCGTGGTCCCAGCCGTGCTGGACACGACCGCCCGCGGCCGGCCGCACAAGGCATTCAGCAGCGTGCTCTTGCCAGCGTTGGGCCTGCCTACCAGCACAATCGACGGGACGCCGCCCATCCGCTCGAAACGCTCGCTGCTTTCCAATAGCTCACGCAGGTCGCTGTGCAACTGCGTCAGTCGGTGCCGGGCATCCGCCGGCGAAATTGCCTCGATCCCCTCATCGGCGAAGTCGATGCCCGCTTCCACCAGCGTAACAATATCCGCCAGCGCCTCGGTCATCGGCGCCAGCCGGCGCGACAATTCGCCAGCCGCCAATCGCCGCGCCGCACGCAATTGCCGCCGGTTCTGTGCCGACACCACCGCCGCGACGCCCTCGGCCTGCGACAAATCCAGTTTCCCGGTGAACAGAGCCCGGGCCGTGAATTCACCCGGCCCCGCCACGCTCGCCCCGGCCACCACGAGGCATCGAACAAGGGCACCGGCCAGAATCGGGTTGCCCGGGAGGTGAAACTCGAACAAGTCCTGCCCCGTGTAACTGCGCGGCGCGATGAACCGGTAGACCCACGCGCCCGCCCGCATGCCGTCAAATCGAAGCTCGCGCCTCGCGACCGCCGCACTGTCCGACGGCGGGCAAATTGTCCGCGCCAACTCGACGGCTTTGGGCCCCGTCATGCGCACGATCATCCGCGCCCCGGCGCCCGTCGCGCTGGAGACGGCCACGATCGTCGATTCCAGGTCCATCGCCCCGCTCGCGTGGGTTCAGTTCTTGCGCTTCCCCGGATTCTCGCGGCGCATATCCTCGACCTTCGCCTGCAAATCGGCCAGCCAGCCGCTCAGACCGGTCTTCTTCACCGGCTTTTCGTGCTCAATCTTGCGCGTTCGGCTGGCGCGGGTGGCTTTGCCGACTTCGACAAATTCCTTGCCCGCCTTGTCCATCGCCTCGCGCTTCTTGATGTGGTCGCGGATCAACCAGCTCTCGACGATCCCCAGCCCGGTGCTGGTCAGGTAATACAGATTCAAACCGCTGGGAACCGCGTAAAACATCAGCGGAAACAGCAGCGATGTATACGTCATCATCTTGCGCTGCTGCTCCTGCTCGGGCGTCTGCACGGCCGGGGGCGGCATCAGATACTTCTGATTCATGAACGTCACCACCGCCATCAGCACGGGCAGCACGTTGATCCCGTATACGTGCCAGCCCAAAAACGGAATCGTCACGGGCGCTGAAAACCGGATCAGGTTATCCGGCTCGGACAGATCGCGAATCCAAGTCAGGTGCAGCCAGCCAAATCGCAGGAACGGCGCCTGCCGCAATTCAAACGTCGAGAGCAGCGCGCCGTACAGATTGATGAACACTGGCATCTGCAGGAACATCGGCAGGCAGCCCAAAACCGGCGTGAAGCCCATTTCCTTGTACAACTCCATCTGCGCCTGCTGATAGCCCTTGGTATCATCGCCAAATTTCTTCTTCAGCCGCTCCATCTCCGGCGCCAGCTTCTGCATCTTCATCATCGAGACCTGCGACCGCCGGGTGATCGGGTGCAGAATCAGACGCACCAAACAAACCAGGGCGATGATCGCCAGCCCCCAGTCGCGCAGGACGAAATGAAACGCAAAGAGCATCCAGACCAGCAATGACACGAGCCAGTCCCACATCATCCACGCGCACGAACTGCCGGTCATCACCAGCATCTTGTCGTACGACATCGGATAGGCCGAGTAGTACGCGTCGTTCAGCCATTGCCGCTGCTTGGGCCCGAAGAAGACGTGCGTCGCCACCAATGACTGGCCCCCGGCCGCAACCACCATGTCGCCCGTCGTCGCCCGCAATCCCACCAGGGGGTCCTTGTCGATATCCGGGCCCAGACCGACGGCCGTAAATTGTGCGAACTGCCCCGGATTCTCCGGCCGGTTGATGGCGCAGAAATAGTTGCTTGACGATCCGAACCACAGCAGGCTCCATCCCTTGTCGCTGGTCTTAAGTTCCTTGGTGGCCGCCAGCGTACTGAGGCGGCTTGGCGGCTCGGCGTTCATGGCGATGGTCTGGTTGTCGTCGTAGCCTTCGACAACCGACGGAATATCGCGTGAGGTTGTTGCCTTCGGCACCGTCGGCCCGTTAATCGTCAGTTTCACCGTGTGCTGATGATCGGAGAGATTCGTTACGTTATACGTCACCAGCAATTCATAACCGCCGTCGGCGCGATACCCCTGGTCGATGCGGGGGATGGTGATCGTTTCCGTGATGCGCACCGCCGGAGCCTGGTTCAGCAGGACGTCCAGCGAGAATGACGGCGCGCCCCCGTCGCCGGACGGGTGCAATTGCCAGTCCTGATCCCACAGCTCAAGGTTCTGGCCGTCCACCGTCACTGAATAGACGCCGATCGGCCGGAATTTCGCGCCGTCGTCGCCGGGATAGGTGGTTTGAAATCGGAACAGGTCGGTGTCGCTGCTGCCGGCTTCGGCGCGAAACTGGTTGAGCACGACGGATTCGACGGCCGCGCCCTTCCCACTGAACGACAGGCCCATCGCATATTGCTTGTCCCTGAAGTTCGGGGAGCCCAGGTACATCTCGCTGGCCGACGCCGCGCCCTGCACGCTGATGGCAGCCTGCGTGCTGGAAAGATTGCTGATCGAAACGGCGTTGCTGGTCGTTGCCGTGGACGGTGCCGGCGTGGTGTTGGCCTGGTCGGTGCTGTCGGGCCATTTCCATTCCGGGTGACGGTTGCGTTCGTAGACCGTGAACATCTGCCAGCCCATCATCAGCATGAACGCCAGCAGCATGAAAAGATATGTGCGCTTTGTATCCATTGAGTTCTTTATCGCCCGTCGAGCAGCCGCGTGCCCAGAAAGTTGTCCAGGTCCGTTATCGCCTCCACCTTGCGCACCGTCGTCTCGACGTCGTACGGTATGCGGACGAATTCCACCGCCGTGTCCGTCACCACCACGAAACTGCTCCGCGGATCGCGGTCGCGCGGCTGCCCGACGCTCCCCACGTTCACGATCGCCTTCTCGTCGGTCAATTCAAATTTGTAATCCAGCTCGTCGGGACTGTAGAAATCCGGCCCTTCGAGAAAAACCCCCGGCACGTGCGTGTGCCCCACAAAACACAGCCGGTCGAACCGCTCGAAAATGCTCACGAATTTCGCCGGGTTCGTGTAGATGTCGTCGGGAAAGATGTATTCGTTGATCGGCCGGCGCGGCGAGGCATGCACGGCCACAAAATCGTTGGTCCTCAGTCGCACCGGCAGGTTCCCCAGGAAGCGCCAGCGATTGGCCCGCCGCTCGACGTCCGGATCGTCCTCGAAACACTTCCGCGTCCAGTAGCACGCCTGTTCGGCCCCGGCGTTGAAATTGTACGGCTCGTAGAATACCGCAAAGTCGTGATTTCCCATCAGCGACGCCCGGCACCGCGACGCCACCAGGTCCAGGCACTCCATCGGGTTGGGCCCGTAACCCACCACGTCGCCCAGGCACACGATGTGCTGGATCTGCCGGCGGTCGATCTCCGTCAACACCGCCGTGAACGCCTCCAGATTCCCATGTATGTCGCTGACTATCGCGAACATCGCCGCTCCAGCAGACTCGGTCCTTCGGGTGTAAGCCTCAGGGTCGATGACCGACAAGTAAACACGACGGCCCCAAAACCGGCCGGCGAGCGTTTCATCGTAAGCGGTACACCACATACCCGTCAAACCTGATATAGTACCGCCCACTATGTCCCTTGAAGTCGGCATCGTCGGCTTGCCCAACGTCGGCAAGAGTACAATTTTCAACGCCCTGACCGCCGCCGGCGCCCTGGCGGCCAATTACCCCTTCGCCACCATCGAACCCAACGTCGGCGTCGTCGCCATCCCCGATCCGCGACTGGGCATTCTCAACAAGTACCAGGTGACCGAGAAGATCATCCCGGCCACGATTCGAGTGGTCGATATCGCCGGCATCGTTCGCGGCGCCAGCACCGGCGAGGGCCTGGGCAACAAATTCCTCTCCCACATCCGCGAGGTGGATGCCGTCATCCACGTCGTCCGCTGCTTCGCCGGGACCGATATCATCCACGTCGAGGGCAGTGTCGATCCGCTTCGCGATATCGACACCATCGACACCGAACTGGCCCTGGCCGATCTGGAAACCGTCACATCATCCCTCGACAAATGCGGGCGCCTGGCCCGCTCCGGCGACAAGGACGCCATCGCCCGCGCCGAGGTCCTCAAGCTCTGCAAGACGCAACTCGATCAGGCCAAGCCCGTCCGGCAACTTGATCTCTCCCCCGATCACAGGAAGCTCATCAAATCCCTCGGCCTGATCACCTCGCGAAAGGTTCTTTACGTCGCCAACGTTGAGGAATCGGACATGCACGGCCAGAGCCCGCTGGTCCAGAAAGTCCACGACCGCGCCGCCGCCGAAGGCAGCAAGGTGGTTGTCGTCTGCGGCAAGCTGGAAGCCGAACTGGCCGAGCTTCCCGAAGGCGATCGCGGCGAAATGCTCAAGTCGATGGGCCTGGACGAACCCGCCCTTGCCAAGCTGGCCCACGAAGCCTATCGACTGCTGGGCTTACAGAGTTTCTTCACCACCGGCCCCGACGAGATCCGCGCCTGGACGATCCCCGTCGGCGCCACCGCCCCGCAGGCCGCCGGCGTCATCCACACCGATTTCGAACGCGGCTTCATCCGCGCCGAGGTCTACACCATCGACGACCTGCAAGCCCACAAGACCGAACCCGCCATCAAAGCGGCCGGAAAACTTCGGGCCGAAGGCAAACAGTACATCATGCGCGACGGGGACGTGGTGCATTTCCTGTTTAATGTGTGAGGCTCGCATGACCGCTGCATCCGGTCAACTCGACGCTCCGCATTGCCCCGGCTGCGGATACAACCTGTTCGGGATCGAGAGCGAGCGCTGTCCGGAATGCGGGCTGGAGATCGATCGCCGGCTTTTCCGATCGCACCTTCCCTGGACCCATCGCCGGAAGATCGGCCGCATCCGCGCGTTTCGCGAAACAGTCTGGATGGCCACGTTCCATGGCCGAACGGTTGCGGAGGAATTGAACCGTCCCGTGAACCTCGCCGACGCTCGGCGGTTTCGCCTGATTTGCGTCCTGCTGGCGTGGACTCCGATCACCATTGCAATGGGCGTTTTGCTCTGGCTGGCCGACGTCGATGACGGCGAGTTGTGGAATCCCCACAATTGGTCAGCGGAGTTTCGGACTATCGCCCTGACCTCGATGGGGATCGCCGTTTGGGTCTTCCTAATGGGAATGACGGCACTGCCGGGGTTATTCCTGCCGGCCGGCCTCGACAACCAGCGGGCTGTCCGCGCGCGAACGCTAATGGCCTACGCCGCCGCGCCCTTGGCATGGACCGTAATCCCCTTGGGATTGTTCTTGGCTGCAGGATTGTGGTGGCGGGCATCGATGAACCTGTCGCTGCAACATGGGATGGGCGTGTCGCTTCTTGCGATCGCCTGTATTTTCGCCGTGGTGCACATCATCCTGCTGCCGCTGGTCGGCTCGGCGTTCGTGGAGCGATTGGCATCAGGCTCGGCGTGGTGGCGATGGATCACATTCGCGGCATTGTCCATCGGCTGGCTGGCGCTTATGGCAATCACGTTGATCGGAATTCCGCTGGCCGTGCTATTTGTCGCGATTGTTGTTGAGAGCTTTCGTTGAGCTTGGGTTCGACGCCGGAGTTGCCGGCGCCGACGCTGCACTCAAGAGATATACCGCGTCGGCGCCGTCCCAGCGATATTGGCCGCGTTTGGGCATCGCGCCACCGTCGTCACGGAAGTCCTCGCCGACGCTGTAGAGAATCATCCCCAATCGAGCGTCTTGCTTGTATTTGAAGGTCGCCGAATTGGGGTTCATTGGATCCATCGGAAGTGCAGGAAGATACGCGGGGACCAGTTCTTCCAGCGTGGCGGGGAAGTTGCCGGCGTGATCGATTCGCCAGAGGCGTATGGCGAGAACGATCGCTGCGGCGCGGCGATCGGTTAGAGCGCGAAAATGGGTAGTGACCCAACCATATCCAACGGAGGTTCTGCTTATCCAATGCGTAAGCAAATGCACCGGTTCTGTATTGTCAGGTCGCCGACTTTCGGGACGCATGGTGTCGAACGCCGCTGGGAGCGTTGGCTGTACCAGGCCCGAAGCAACCGCATCGCTTCTCTGAATCGCTCGGAGCGAATCCAATTCATCGGCAGGGGCGAGCAACAAGTCCAACGGTCGAGCCCGCAGGTCGAACGCCCAATTCAGCATTTTTGCGTTCGTGTCGGATTGCTCGCTCATTTGCATTTGCCGGCCGCGCAATGCGCGAACGGCCCCGGCGCGGAGTTCGCGATCATCCAGAAGACGTGTGACGAGTTGAGCAACGTGACCGCGTGTCGCCGCCAGCACAGGCTGCGCGGGCGACGCTGGATCGGAAGCAACGCAAAGGGACGAGGCCGTGCCAATCACGCCGTCAGCCGCCCAGTCTTGGATATGCTTGGCATCCATGCTCGCCCGGAGATCGGGAACATAGTTCTCGACGGCATCGCTGAGTGCAAGTAGACACTCAAAAGTCTGGACGCAGCCATCGTCATCCCCTTGTATGTGCTGAAGAAGCGCGGCTTTTGCGAGCAAATCCCCAAGGTCCGTTGATCGGTACTCGGGAAGATCAAGGCCTGCGTCCCCGGCACGGAAATCCACGTGCCACGCAGCGCGCGGGTGGCCTGGAATCTGTCGCGCCAAACTCAGAGCGATCTGGTTGTTGCTCACGGCTCTTTTCAGCCGCGTCAATTCCGAGGCAGTCGGCGGACTGGTCCAAAACGTGTCGGGATGTGCTATGAAGAAATCCAATGAACTCCCCATGGCCGCCATCGCCCGCCGGACGTAGGTGGCGGCGTTGTCGGCGTCGGGAATGTCCTCATCCTTGAAATCGGCCGGCGAGATCGGGTCGCCGCGAGCATGAATCGCCGCGACCTCCGCCACAAGCAGCCGATGGGCCTCCCATCCCCACCACAGCCGCAGGATCGTTAATAGCAAAAGTAACGTTCCCGCCACGGCGCATGCACGCCGAAACCCCCGAAATCGTGGCGGGAGCGCATCGGCCTCACGCATATCGGCTTGTTCGGCAGATCCCATCTTGACGCGGATTATACCGCGCATGGGGCGAAAACTCGTGCCCTTTTGACAGTCTTGTGTTAAGCTTGGTCAGCAGGAGATGGCCTCATGACCGTGACCTTTGACCTTCCCAACAACCTTGAGCAAGACCTTCGCCGCCAACTAGGCGACCTGAACCAAGCGGCGAAGGAGGCGGCCCTGGTCGAACTTTACCGCCAGGACGAGCTCTCCCAGCACGAACTATCTGAGGCGCTGGGCATCTCCCGGCTGGAGGTTGAAGCCGTGTTGAAGAGGCACAACGTCATTGAAGATCTCCCAAACATGCAAGAATACGACGAGGCGATTGCTTATTTGCGGGCAAATACCAAGACGTGATTGTTGTCTCCGATACAACTCCACTCAATTATCTGGTGCTCATCAACGCCGTTGACGTGCTGCCGAAACTCTTCCAAGAGGTCTATGTCACGACGGCGGTCCTTGGCGAACTCATGCACGCCAAGGCCCCGGAAACCGTTTGCCGGTGGGCGCAGTCGCCTCCCGCGTGGCTGAGGGTGGAAGATCCTTTGTCCCTCTTGCCGTCCACAGCTCGGCTCGGACCTGGCGAGGCCGCCGCTATCTCGCTGGCCAAGGAACGTCACATAGCGACGGTTCTTATCGATGAACGCCGCGGCACAAACGTGGCACGTCGGGAAGGTCTTTTTCCGCTGCCGACGCTCGCTATCATCGAGCTCGCCGCAGAGCGAGATATTCTGCCAATCCGTTCCGCGATCGAGAAACTGCAAGCCACAAATATCCGAATTTCGCGGGAGCTTGTCGCCGCCGCACTTGACCGCGATGCGAAGAGGAAGATCGCGGGAAATCGGCCCACATAGCAGCACAAGTGAGCGACCGGTGAGAACCCCGGCGATCACCCCGCCAATTCCGTCGGTTGCGGGAGGTCTTTCAGGCCGTTGAGGCCGAAAAGTTCGAGGAAGCGTTTGGTCGTGCCGTAGAGGATGGGCCGGCCGGGTTCTTCGGCTCGCCCGGCGATCTTGACCAGGTGTTTTTCCATCAGGCTGCGGATGGTTTCGCCACAGGCAACGCCGCGGATCGATTCGATGTCGGCACGCAGGATCGGCTGCTTGTAAGCGATGACCGCCAACGTCTCCAGGGCCGGCTTGGTCAACCGCGTATCGGCGTCCTTGAGATGCAGCTTGCGAACCAAGTCGCCGTGATGGGCGAGAGTGAGAATCTGATACCCGCCGGCCACCTGTTCGACGCGGAAGCTCCGGCCCGTTGATTCATATTGGGCGTTGAGAGCCTTGATCGCACGGCGCACTGCCGGCGGCGTGACATCGAGCAGTTCCGCCAGACGCCCGGCCGTCAGCGGATGGTGCGTCGCCATCAACAGTGCCTCGAGCGGCCCCGGATCAACGGCCGGCGCATCGGGGGCATCGGCCGCCGGCTCGGCGTCGGCCTCGACCTGCCCATCGGCCAATTCAGTATCCGTTGGGGAATCCCCATCCTCCGGCAGCGGCGCGGCCAACTCATCCTCCTGCGGAATCAAATCGTCATCCCTAACCAATCTCATCGCGCGTCTCCAGGGCCTCGTGAACATTATCGGCCACAGTCGCCCGGGCGATGCAACGATTCTGTTGATACCGGCCGGAGGCGTCGGGGGCAAGTGGACAAAGCGGATTTTGACACTGCGGCAAAGCGGAACTCACCGCGGAGTGAGCACGACCGGGCCGCTCGCCCCGAGCGAATGAAGACGCACAGTTTGCGATGGAACCGCAGATGAACTCCGATGAACGCGGATAAGACCAGATCTGGATCTATCTGCGTTTATCAGCGTTCATCCGCGGTTGATTCATCTCGTTTTCGCGCCGGGAAACTCAGGGGCACGGAAGAGAAGCCCAACCATGTGTTTGCCTCCGCGGTCCGCCGTTTCCTCCGCGGCGAGATTTCACTTATTATTGCGCACGTGCTTTCTCGGATTGGATTCTAGATCATGCCAGACGCTGCTTCGCCGCGATCGCTTTGGCGCCGGCCGCTGGACACCTACCAGGGACTGGCGATGCGCTGCGCGCCGGGGACTCACGAAGCGGCGATGAAGCTGTTGCGCGAATCGAATGCTTACCCCGGGGCGGTTCTGGACCTGGCATCGGGGTCCGGCGCGCTCCTGGCCCGGCTGATTGACGCGGGTTTCGGCGACGTCACGGCCGTGGAACTGGATCGCGGGAAATTTGGCCTGCCGGGGGTCGTGCCGCTGGGGATCGACTTGAATACGGATTTCGCGGCGAAAATCGAGCGGCGGTTTGGGTTGGTGACGGCCATCGAGATCATCGAGCATCTCGATTCGCCGCGACATTTTCTCTTGCAGGCGCGGGAGCTTCTGACGGACGATGGAGTGCTGCTGCTATCCACGCCGAACGTCGCGGAATGGGTTGGGCGGATCAAATTTCTCCTGACTGGCACGCTGCGCAATTTCGACGATTTGCAATACCGGCACAACCATCACGTATCGCCCCTGCCGGATGTGCAGTTGCGCAATATGGCGGCGGAAATCGGACTGCGCGTCATCGGATTCACGACGGCCGGCACGTTCTTCGGCCCGCTGAAAATGGCGTGCCTGGCGCCGATCTGGTGGCCGTTCAGGCTGCTGTTTGGGCCGAAGGTGCTGGGCGATGTGAACCTGTATCTGCTGGCGCGATCGACGCCGCGGCCGAGCCGCGCGGGGGATTGGAGTAATACATCTGTGACTTAACGCGGCCGCTCGCCAACAGTAGTGTAGGGTCCGCACTGCGGACCGCATTCTTCGGCGGCAATGGCAGTGGTCCGCGGTGCGGACCCTACGAAGCCTATCGAGTTGGCAACCCAACGCCTCGTCTCGCGGCATCATCGCCAAACGTGATCTTGTAAACAAAATCGGTCACCTGCGATGCGTGGCGCAAGACGCGAAATGAGTGACCTTGCCAGTCCGAATAGGAGATCCGTTGCATCCCGCCTTTGCCGTCGCCTCGCTCACCGAGCCTGCATTCCATCCACTCGATCTCATCCTCGGAGGCCGAAACCCTCAGACAAACATCAACGGGCGTCAAGGTTTGATCCGAAATCAGGACGCCAACGCCTCTTAGCCACGCGCTTCGCTCATGCGTCTTGCGCGCCTCGGAAAGATAGAAACCATCCAGGCTCTCGCCTTTCCAGTATGGGTATATCTCGGCAAGAGTCGGCGGCAGGAAAAACTCAAGACCGTTGAGAACGTCGCGAAGCTCCGGCGATTCCGGAAAGTCGGTTCCCAAGGCGATGGGTTCGAGAATCGATCGGAGCGCGCGACTTATTCGCTGTTCCGTTGATGGTGTCGTGGTCATAGGGACTTTTGGTCGCCGGGGACGTTCGGTCCGGCCTAAACGCTCTCCGGCACGACAAACGGCGCCCGGTATTTTCGGGTCAGGAGTGCATCGGCGTCGGGGTTGTCCACGAATTTCATGGTGTCGGTCTTGATCTTCAGCGGCACTCCGAGAATGGCCTTGTCGGTGTCGAACTTGATGTTGTTGATCGCCAGATGCGACTGGAGTCGGGCGAATGCCTCCTGGATCGCGGGGTCCTTGCCGATGGCGGCCTTGATGGCATCCGGATCGGCCTGCTTGCCCAGGCGATAGGAGATGTTGCTGATGTGCGACAGCGAACTGGACAGGTGACCTTCCAGCAGTTCGCCGTTCTGATCCTCGCGTTTGCGGGTCCGCATGGCATTGAGGAAGTTGGCGGTGTGGCTCTTATCGCGCGTGACGTTGCTGCCGGTGAATTGTTGAATGACTTTGCCGGTCTTGTCGTGCGCGGCGCAGAGCTTTTCGGTGATGGTGACGTATCCGCCTTCGCATTCCAGGACATTGCCGATGTCGACGCCCTTGTACTGGTCCATCGCGTTGCCCGTGCCATTGGCGGGCAGGCCGCGGACCTCAAAGATGATCATCGCATCGCCGTAATCATGCACGGCCATCAGCGTGTTGGGGGTTTCACCATCGTCGATATAGCCAAACCGGCCGCCGACGGTAATGGCGGTTGGGGCGACCGACTGCTTGCCGAGCGCCCAGCGCGCCAGGTCCATCTGATGGGCGCCCTGATTGCCGATGTCGCCATTGCCCGTCGGCCAAACCCAGTGGAAATCGTAATGCAGCTTGGTGCGCCGAAGCGGATCGGCCGGCGCGGGGCCGCACCAGAGATCGTAATCGACCGTGGCCGGAACCGGCTGCGGGCCGGTGGTCTTGCCGATGCTGACACGCCGTTTGTAGCAGAACCCGCGGGCGATCTGGATCTTGCCGAGATTTCCGGCCTTGGCCCACTCGAACGCTTCGAACACGTTGGGCATCGAGCGCCATTGCGTCCCGGCCTGGACGATACGGTTATATTTGCGGCTGGCCGCCAAGGCTTGCTGGCCTTCCCAGATTTCATGGCAGGTCGGCTTCTCGATGTAGACATCCTTGCCGGCCTGGCATCCCCAGACGGTCATCAGCGCGTGCCAGTGGTTGGGCGTGGAAACATAGACCGCGTCGAGTTCCTTGCTCTCGATCAGTTTGCGATAGTCGGCGTAGCGGTCCACCGCCGCCTGGGGCCCGCCTCGGCGATTCCCGGTGATCTGCGCCATGCGCAAATCCAACTGAGCCGAATCCACATCGCACAGGGCCACGATGCGCACGCCGGTTTGGGCCATGAATTCATCAACATGGGCCCGGCCGCAGTCGCCGCAGCCGACGACAGCAAGACGGATCGTGTCGTTGGCGCCGACAACCTGGCTGTAGGAGCGGGCCGTCATGCGTGACAAACCCAGCACGGCCGCCGCCGTAGCCGAACGCTTGATAAAACTCCGCCGCGTGAGGGGTGCTTGAGCTTTCTTCATTTTCCTGTGGCCTCGGCAAGGCATTACGTGTCGATCCGGTCGAATATGAGACGCCAGCAGAAATCATAGCGTGGGATCGGGATTCGCCAAACCATTTTGCTTTCAAATCCGTGGCGAATTGTCTATTCTCTGATGAACAACAGGAGATCGTTCATGCACCGTTCGATTGCAATTATCTTGCTGGCCTCTGTCGCCGTCTTCACCGGCCTGGCCGGGTCCGCCAGGTCATACGGACAGGCCGCTGGCTCGCAGGCCAATGTGCTGGCTTCCGGCGGCAACGCCCCGACGGGATTTGACATGGCGCCCGAGACGCGGCCGGAAGTCGTCCAGGCGGCCGTCGATAAGATCACCGACAAGATTCCCGCCGGGCCATTCACGGCGGACTGGAAATCGCTGGAAGCCGGCTATCGCGTCCCGGCCTGGTTCAACGATGCGAAATTCGGCATTTTCATGCACTGGGGCGTCTATTCGGTGCCGGCGTACCACAATGAATGGTACAAGCAGTTCATGTATGGAGCGGGACTCAGTTACCACACGGCGACATGGGGCCCGCCGGAGAAGTTCGGGTACAAGGATTTCATCCCCATGTTCACGCAGGCGAAATTCGATCCCGAGGCGTGGGCCACTTTGTTTGAGAAATCCGGGGCGAAATACGTGGTTCCCACCGCCCAGCATCATGATAATTTCTCGCTTTGGGATTCGCAGTTCAATCCCTACAACGCCGTCAAGATGGGCCCGCATCGCGATCTCATCGGCGATCTCAGCAAGGCCGTCCGCGCCCACGGTTTGAAATTCGGCGTATCCAATCACGGCATCGAGGCGTTTCAGTTCGTGAAGATCAATGCGCAACTGGAGGCCCGGCTCAAGGCGGCCAACGCCGATGTGTACGATCCCAAGTGGGCGGATTTCTATTGCGTGGCCGATCGCAGCGATGCGGCCTGCGAAAAATTCCTGGTCAATTGGGTGCAGCGCAACGAGGAACTGATCGACAAATATCAGCCGGACATGCTGTGGTTCGACAACGGCGTCGACATGCGCTATCTCGACCCGCTGAAGCTGTGGGTGGCGGCCTACTATTACAACCGCGCCGCAAGCTGGGGCAAGCAGGTCTCCATCTCGACCAAGAAAGCCGCCTACGCACCGGCCAGTGACAATCTGCACACCATCGGCTCGATCATCGACTTTGAGAAGATCGGGTCTCGATCCCCCGCCGGCATCCGGCCGGGGTCGTGGCAGGTGGATGATCCCATCGGCTCGACCTGGGGCTACACAACGGGGATGTCGATCGCCAATGCCGGGTCAATCGTTGGCCGGCTGGTGAATGTTGCCAGTCAGAACGGGAATCTGCTGCTCAACATCTCGCCGATGGCGGATGGGACGATTCCGCAGGCGCAGCAGACGACATTGCTTGGCGTAGGCGAGTGGCTCGGCGTCAACGGCGAAGCGATCTACGGAACCCACAATTGGGTCAAGTTCGCCGACAGCACGCAGCGCGGCGGGACGAACATCCGCTTCACCGTTAAGGGCGACAACCTCTACGCGATCATCGTCGGCCAGTGGCCGGGCGCGTCGGTGACGGTGCAATCGCTGGCAACCGGCTCGGTGGACGGCAAAGTAACGGCCGTCACGATGCTGGGCGATGCCGGCGCATTGACATTCACGCAGGGTGCGAACGGCTTGACGGTGCAATTGCCCGCCAAGGCGCCGTGCAATTACGCATACACGCTGAAGATTTCGGGGCTGAAAACAAACGGGCCGACAACGACGCCGTCGGGCAATCCGCAGTAGCGTGCGTGGGGAGGACGTCTCATGCCAAATGAGCACTCCAACCAGAAAATGCCCCCTCAAACGCCCCAGCGGCCGCTGGCCAAGCTCGACTACGCCATACATCTCGGCGCATACCCGAGTCCACGACTACAACCGCATCCATGGTTTGCGGTGCTGCTCATCGGCTTGGCGATCCTCGCGGCACTTTGGTCGATCACCCTTGGCACAATGTCACTCGGCGACCTGACGATCCCTGGATGGGGGTTGATCGGCGCCGGCGTGCTGCTGTTCTGGGGGTCGTTCGGAAAACTCTCCGCGAGGCGACTGCGGCCAAAGGCGGCGCTGCTTTTTCTTCTGGCGAGCCTCGCGATTTACATACCAGTTATCGTTATGTCACACCTGAACTACGTGCGCCAGCAGACTCGTTACGCTCGTGACCTTGAAACCCTGCGCTCCAGCTTCGGGCAGATGCCAACATACGCAGAATCGCAGGTGTACACGTTCTCGATGATTCGCGACACGGCAGCCGTGTCATTCCTGCTGGGCGCGGGCTGCTGCACATACGCCCTCACGCGGCTGATGCGGCGGCGCGGCGATGATCTGGCGTGATGTTCTTGTGCTTCGCCATCGGGAAATCCGCAGTAGCGCCGGCGACAAAAAGAATTCAAACCGCCAAGTGCGCCAAGAACGCCAAGGGAAATTCAATAATTGTCTTCTTGGCGCTCTTGGCGTGCTTGGCGGTTTGATCGATTTATTTGAGTCGAAACCGCCCCCGCAACCCTTGCCTCAGAGCTTGACCGCCTGCCCGGTCTGGGCTGATTTGTAGATCGCTTCGATGATGCGCATATCCTGCAATCCCTCTTCGCCGGGGGCTTTGAACGGAGCGGTCCCGGCAATCGCCTGGGCGAAACCGTCCATTTCACCGGCAAATTGATCGACGTCGGCAACCGGCTGCGGCACCGGACCCCGCCCGGTGTCGATGCTGTATTTCACGCCGTGATAGGGACTGCCGGGGTCGATCAGGCAGCAGCCGCGATTGCCCCAGACCGTGTAGCGATTGAAAGCCACATTGTAACTCCCCATGCAACTGGCCATCACGCCGCTGGGGAATTTCAACTGGAAATCGCAGTGCTGCTCGACCTCCTTGAATCTCGGATCGCTGGTATCCTGATACGTCTGCGCCACGACTTCCGTCGGTTCTTCACCGCTGAAATAGCGGGCGGCACTGAGCGAATAGATGCCGATATCCATCAGGCATCCCCCGCCGGCGAGTTTCCTGTTCAGCCGCCATTGCGTCGGATCGCCCGAAACGTAACCCGTGGCCGCATTGATGATCTGAAGCTTCCCAATCGCGCCCTTGCGAAGCGACTCGATGCAGGCCAGCGTCGGCGCGTCCCAGTGCATGCGGTAGCCGATTTGCAGCTTCTTACCGGCCTTCTTACCGGCGTCTATCATCTGCTGGCATTCGGCCACGGTGTTGGCCATGGGCTTTTCGCACAGGACGTGCTTGCCGGCCTGGAAGGCGCGGATGGTGTATTCGGCGTGCATGCCATTGGGCAGCACGATATAGACGACGTCGATGTCGGGATTGTCCTTGATTGAGTCGTAATTGTCGTAGTTATAGATGTTCTTCTGATCGATGCCATATTTCAGGGCCTGGGCCCTGGCCTTGTCGGGATGGCCGCTGACCAGCGCCACCGGCTTGCAATACTTGCATTTCATGATGTCCGGCAGAAGCTGGCCCATCGTGAGCCCGCCGATGCCGACGAACGCGTAGCCAAGCGGCTTGGAAGGCTGGCTTGTCGGCGCGTCCGCCGCAAGCGAGGTCGATGTGCCGAAACGCGCCAACGAGGCCGCTCCAATGGCTGCCGCCGTAGATGCGATGAAATGCCGCCGGGAAACGGGCGAAATGGGCATGGTCTGCTCCTGAATGGACGCGCCGCCGCACTTGGATCGAACGCCGACGGTGATGATAGGCCTGCCGAAACCGCCGGGTAAAGCCGGTGCGCACGACAGCCGCAGTGGCATTAGAGACGGCCGCTTGCGAAGTTGGCCATGACTCGGTCCGCCTTATTGCGGCCCGACGCGACTGGTCTTCATCTGGAGGCCGTACACCTCGGTGCGGGCGGTGATGAACAGGAGATGGCCATCGGCGCCGCCGAAGCAGCAGTTGGCGGCGTTGACCGGGATCTTCTCGATAAGCTTGCCGGTCTTGTCGGTGATTTCCAGGCCGCCCTGGGCGCTGGTGTAGATGTTGCCATCGCTGTCGATGGTCATGCCGTCGGAGCCGATGTTGCAGAACAGGGTCTTATTGGTCAATGATCCGTCCGGCTGCGGCGTATAGGAAAAAGTCTTGCCGCCCCGGATATCGGAGACGTAGAGAATTTTCCCGTCGGGAGTCCCGATGATGCCGTTGGGCTGCTGGAAGTCATCGATAACGCGGGTCAAAGTCTTGTGGTCGGGCGAGAGGTAGTAGACGCCCTGCTTGTCCTGCTCCATGTTCCCGCCGCGCTGAATCCACCACGTGCGCTTGTAGAACGGATCGGTGATGTACATTCCGCCATCGGGGCGAACCCACACATCGTTGGGGCCGTTGAGATACTTGCCTTGATACCCTGTGACCAGCACGGTCACGGTCTTGTCCGGCGCGATCGACCAAAGCTGGCTCATTTCGTCGGCGCAGGAGATGATGTTGCCCTTGTTGTCGAAGCACATGCCGTTGGAATAGCCACTGGGCTTCATCCACGTAGACATCTCGCCGGCCGCACTGTATTCCATGATGCGGTCGTTGTCCTGATCGATGAAGAAGATGTCGCCCTTGTCGTTGGACGTTGGTCCCTCGGTGAACTTGAACCCGCCGGCGATGAGCGTCAGCTTGGCGCCCATCACGACGGGGCTGTTGGGATTGGTCTCAGTAAAATTAGCCTTGGCGGGCCCGGCGGTAAGCGGATCGGCAACCGGCTCGGCGGCGCGCTTGGCGGGCGCGGGAAACGTCCAGCCCTGGGGCATCGAATAGGTGTCCACAAGCTTGGTGGGCGGCATCGCTGGCGGCGGGGCCGCTTGCGAATAGGCGATGGCGGCGATGATCACAACAATAAGAAGCGTCAAGGCAAGTGATGTGGTTCTCATGACCGCAAGTTTTAGTCTCTTCCATGCGACAAGGCAAGGGGATTTGACCGCAGCGCCAAGCCGTCGGAGTGTGCCGAATTTTCCGGGAGCCTGTCTTTTCCTCCTCCCCTTGTACTCAGGGTGAGGAACGAGGTGGGGGTTCTTCGCCAGCAGCTCCAGAAGGCTCAGCCCCCGACTAGCGCCGCGGCGGTCGCCCCCACCCCAACCCTCCCCCTGAGTACAAGGGGAGGGGGTAAGAGGTTGCTCCGCATCGAGTTACCCTCGCCAGAAAATTCGGCCACACTCGGCCGTTGAAGGTCGCTCAAGGTTTTCGCGTTTTTCACAGTTTCTGGTATCGTCGGCCTCTGGTGAGC
>CAYQTE010000006.1:0-119970 GCA_964420285.1 uncultured Tepidisphaeraceae bacterium | reverse complement strand
AACGCCGTCACCCTCGGCCACCGCCAGCCGCCTTTCAATCTTGTGGATAATCGTCCGCACATCCTGAGTAGTGGGCATAATTCATTCTCCGGACTAGAACGACTCGAAAACGGTCTTCATGATCGAGATCGCCTCGCGAGCTTCGCGGCCTTCGACTTCCGTTGAAGGCTTGTAATCCGAGTCGATTCGAAGCGTATAGAGACGGCCGATCAGTTCCGATAGCTTTACCCGCTTGTCCTGCTGCATGTTCGGCATGCTCGTTTCAATCAGGCGCCGAATGGCTCCGTGGCTCGGCCCCTCGCGGTTCTCCGCCATGGTCAGACCCGCCGTCACAACCAGTTCGTGCGTCACCTTTGAGTAGGCCGCGTAATACGCCCGCGCCGCGCACGAGCGGAAACGATCCGCCACCAGGCCGTTGGCCGCGCTGCGAGCGTCCCTCGCCAATTCAAGCCACGTCTGCGCCATCGCCTGATATTATCATCAAATGGGTGTTACACTCAAATGCGCCCGAAGACCGCTGCCGGCCAGATCAAAGAGGTCGGGACTCTTTGATGCAACTCGGCTCATCAAAGACTCCCGACCCCTCTGAATCCCCCGGCGTAGGGTCCTGGCGCTTCAGTTCCCCGTCATCCTGAAAACACAACGCCGAACTCTTCCCGTCGGCGCGAGTAATGCCGACGGTTCCTGTACGAGACATGCGAAAGGTGAAGGCGAACCTGTCGTTGCAGCGGCGACATATCACCATCAACGATTTTGGTGGAACCGTAAAATCCCACCGACTCCAAGTTGCGGAGCATATCCAACGGTTTGAGAGAGTCGATATCGCCTCCATTGTTAAGGTACAGCGTGCGCAGTTTCGCCAAGGAACCAATCTCTTCAATGGATGTTATCCGACGACACGTATTTATGTCCAACTCCTCGAGGTTTTCCAACGCATCGACGCCGTTGAGTGACGACAGCCGCGTAAGGCCTGCCAGACGCAAGCTACGCAACCGTTTTAGAGATCGCAGACCGGTTAAATCCTGCACGGGCGCATTCAATATCGCTAGCGACTCGAGATTGAGCAGCCGTGCAAACTCATCGGTATGCCTCGCCTTGTACCGATTGACGAAGAGGTTTGTGAGCGTCGTGCAGTCGAATAGTGACCCCGCCTTGGGACGCCATTCCAACGCGCAACGATCGAGTTCCGGAAACGAGGAAAAGTGAATCGGCGTCGAACAATACGTCGTCACGCCCAATCGCCTTAGTTCGTGCAGGCCGTGAATCGGGGCTATGTTCTTTATGTTGAAGTCGAATATCTCGAACGATTTCAAATTGGGCAGCTGTGCCAAGAACGATAGGTCGCTTCCGCGCCAACCCTTTCCTTGGTTGAGCTCAAGTTCGACGATGCCCGCGTCGGCCAAATCGCTGAGCATGCGAGGTGACCATTCCGAGCACAGAACCGCTCTGCGGCCGTAGGTTCCATCTTCAATTTGGATTCTTTCGTTCATAGCCTAAATATATCCCAGGCGGATCAGGGGTCGGGAGTCTTTGGCGAACTCATTTGCATCAAAGACTCCCGGCCTCCTTGAGTTTCCGGCAGACTCCACCGGCACAGGCCGGCTTGTGGCGGTTATCAAGACCTCGGCGGTATTCTAAGTGGCGATTCGTATCGTGCAAGATAAATCCGCCGATGCGACCGGGTTTGTGACAGCCGCAGAACGGGCCGTTTGACGCGATCGCCGGACCCGGCAGCCTGCGGCGAAAGTCACGCGGGCCATCTCCAAATCCTTCATGCGGGCTTCAGGTGAACGAGCGTATGCGATATATGTTGTGAGGAGCCAATCATGAGAATTCTGGTCATCGAGGATGAAACCGACCTGCTCAGCGCGTTATGCCAGGTTCTGCGCGAGGCCGGATATGCGGTTGATGAGGCGTCCGAGGGCAAGACCGGCCTGTTCAAGGCGGCGGGGACCGATTACGACGCGATCGTGCTGGATCTGATGCTGCCGGGAATGAATGGCTGGGATCTGCTGCGCGAGCTGCGCAAGACCCGCAAAACCCCCGTGCTCATCCTGACGGCCCGCGATGCGCTGGCGGATCGGATCAAGGGATTGGACGGCGGGGCCGATGATTACCTGACCAAGCCGTTTGAATTGAAGGAACTGGAGGCGCGGCTGCGGGCGCTGATCCGGCGGACCAGCGGCCAGGCACAGGCGGCGATCGATATCGGCGAATTCCGGGTTGACACATCGGACCGGACGGTGCGGCGGGCGGGCGAGACGATTCCGCTGACGCCCAGGGAATATGCCCTGGTGGAGTTGCTGGCGCTGCACAAGGGCAAGCTGGTGACGCGGACGATGATTTATGAACACATTTTCGACGAGGCGGATGATACACTGTCGAATCTTGTGGATGTGCATATTGCCAACGTGAGAAAAAAGATGGGCAAGGATTTCATCACCACCCGGCGTGGCGAGGGATACCAGATCGATGTTTAATTCGATCCGATGGTCGATGCAGATCTGGCACGCGGGACTGCTGGCCGTGGTGCTCAGCGGTTTTGGTGTTGCCTCGTATTACGGACTCAACCGCGAGCGGTATCAGAAAATCGACGCCGATCTGGCTCAGAACGTGCAACTGCTGGCAGCGCGGGCCATGTGGATGCCGCGATGGCGCGGGCCCGGCGGCGGACCCGGTGGGCCTGGTGGACCAGGCGGAGGTGGCGGCTTTGGTCCAGGTGGAGGACCAGGCGGCGGACCGGGATCAGGCGGCGGCTTTGGTCCAGGTGGAGGGCCCGGCGGCGGACCGGGCGGCGGGTTCGGTCCCGGCGGTCCCGGACCATCCAGCAGGCCGGCATCCACGCGTCCGGGCGATAATCCAGCGGATCGCGGACCGGACCAGCCCTTTGGCCGCGGCCCCGGCGGCCGGGGGGATCGCCAGGGACGTGGTCCCGATCGGTCTGGCGGGACGCGCGCCAATTTCGAGATGGACGTGACGATCCCCAATGCGGTTGCCGGCCGGTTCGCTGAAGGCAATCCCGGCCAGTTGTATTTCGCACTCTGGACCGCCGAGGGTACGCAGCCCAAAGTCTGGACCCCTGATGGCATGCAGTTCAAGTCCGTCGCGATGGCCGCCGATATCCCCGACCCGCTCACGCCGCTGAGCGGCTTCGCGCCCATGGGTCCGCCCAGCCAACCCGAACCCCCCGTCGTCCGCCAGCGCGGCGATCTGCGCGAAGCCTACGTGCAGGTGTTCGGCGGCGCTGTCGTGCTCGTTGGGCGTTCAATCGCCGCCGACAAGGCCGAGTTGCGGCGGTCCGCGTGGCTGCTGGGTTTGTCGGGCGTCGGCGTGCTGCTGTTCGGTCTGGCCGGCGGGTGGTACCTCTCGGTGCGGGCGGTGCGGCCGATTCGCGCGATCACGGCCGTGGCGCAGGAGATCAGCGCGTCCAACCTGTCGCGACGGATCGACCAGGCCGGAACCAGCAGCGAACTGGGCACGCTGGCCAGGGTTCTCAACCAGACCTTCTCGCGGCTGGAAGCGGCGTTCAGCCAGCAGGTTCGTTTCACGGCCGACGCTTCTCACGAGCTGCGTACACCCCTGACGGTCATGCACACGAATGTGCAGCTTGCCCTGGCGCGGGAGCGGTCGGCGGAAGAATACCGCATCATGTTCCAAAGCTGCCAGCGGGCCTCGGAGCGCATGAAGAGCCTGCTGGATTCGCTGCTGCTTCTGGCAAGGGCGGACGCCGGATCGCTGGTGTTCACCCCCGCCGTCAGTGATCTCAAGCGCATCGTCGAGGATTCGGTGTCGATGCTGATGCCGCTGGCGGCGACGAAGAACATCACGGTTGAATCCCACCTGGAGCCGGTGAGTCTCAAGGCCGACGCGTCGCGACTGGGGCAGGTCGTGACCAATCTCCTGACCAATGCCATTCGCTACAATCACGATAAGGGAAGCATCATTATCACGGTGAAAGCCGAAGGCGCCCAGGCTGTTCTCAGCATCGCCGATACGGGAATCGGCATTCCGCCCGAGAATCAGCCGTTTCTTTTCGAGAGGTTCTACCGCGTTGATTTTTCCCGCGCCCGCGACGACGGCGGCACGGGGCTGGGCCTGGCGATCTGCAAGACGATCGTGGAGGCACACCACGGGACGATCACCTTCACCAGCGAGCCGGGCAAAGGCTCGACATTCACCGTCCGCCTGCCACGGTGACAGCGGTGCGCCCAATGTGATGCCCCCGGAATGGACTCCGAAATTTTTTCAATTCTTCACGTGCGCTTAATGCGATGCCAATTATTGTGGTTGCTCGAACGAGTTGGGCGGCTCGGTTCATGGATTGTCCGGTGGGGATATTCCGCTCAAGGATGGTTCTTTATGGCACGTACTATCTTATGGACGTCACTGGCGATTGTGGCGCTGCCCGTCCTGGCTATGGCGCAGCCGGCCGGACGCGGCGGCGGCGGCGCAGCGGCCGATTCCGGCTCGACCTCCATCAAGTCGCAGCTTCACGCCACGGACGAGGAATGGATCGTGATCGGGCCGAAGATCGACAAACTGATTGCGGCCCGACAGGCGACGCAATCGCTTCTGAGCAACGCGAACGCGGGTGGAGTTGGTTTCGGATTTGGCGGCGGCCCGGGGATGGGCGGCCCAGGCGGCGGGGATAGCTTCTCCGATCCCGGCGCCGGCGGCGGGCCGGGCGGATTCGGCGGCCGCGGTCGCGGCGGCGGTGGATTCGGTGGTCCTGGTGGAGGTGGATTCGGCGGACCCGGTGGCGGTGGTTTCGGGGGACCCGGCGGACCAGGATTCGGCGGGCCGGGCGGCGGGAGATTCGGCGGACCCGGCGGGGGCGGACCAGGATTTGGAGGGCCGGGCAATGGCGGACCCGGCGGCGGTGGATTCGGCGGTCCAGGCGGTGGATTTGGCGGACCCGGTGGAGGTGGATTCGGCGGCCCGGACACCGGCAATTCGCAGCCACAGCAGCAGCCGGCCGTTGCTCCATCAAATCAGGCCGTCAATCCGCCGACCGCGGTCACGGGCGGCGTGGCCGGCGCAACGATCACGGCCACGACGAACCCGAGCGCACGCCTGGCGCCGGCGACTCAGACCGCCGATCGCGCCAGTGCCGCCGTGCTCAAGTCGGCCGCCCAGCGCAATCCGATCGCCGAGGCTATGACCGACCTTCAAACCACGCTGGCCGACCCAAAGCACACGGACGACCAGGTGAAGGAAAAGGTCGCGGCCGTTCGCACCGCTCGCGCCAAGGCGCAGGCTCAACTTACCGAGGCGCAAGACGATCTGCTGCCTTTGCTGACGGCGGATCAGACGGCGACTCTTATCGGGTTGGGATACATGGACTGATGAGCCCGCGGGGTCCTCACCGTGAACCGGTGTCATGGCAACCTACGATTCCGGTCCGCAATGCGGACCCTACAGAAGCGCCAGATGTAATTGTTCGATTTCAGGAGTTTGTGATGTGTAACGTGAATCGACATAGGATACTGATATCTGCAATCGTACTCTGTCTTATCGGCGGCCAATGGGCTCATGGCTACATCGATCTGGCCCCGACTCTTGCCAAGGTCGTGGGCGATTCCAAGTCGATCGCCATCGTGCAGGTGGACAAGTTCAGTGCCGCCGACCATTCCGTCATGCTGCTTCCGATCCGAGCCCTCAAGGGCGATCTGTCGGCCGATCCGGTGCGCCACGACGTGCAGGCCTCGGACGGCGTTGCCGTTCCGCGGCCGATTCTGCAATGGGCCCAGCCGGGGGCGCGGGCGGTCATGTTCATGTCCCGCACCACCGAACTGGTCTGCATGGGCCAGGGCTGGTACCAGGTTCGCGCCAACACCGCCGGGGCGTGGAAACTCGGCCCGCCGCGGCCCGATCTGCCCCTGGCGTATTTCGGAACCATCGGCCGGCTGTGCGACGGAGTCGAGACGATGCTGGCGGGCAAGGAAGCCACACTGACTGTTCTCCCCTACGGCGACGATACAGAAGGAGCGAGCTTTGACCTTCCGCTGAATCGACAGGCCCTGCCGGACCTGGTGCGCGTGCAGCGGATTCACGAGAACATCTCGGCGCCGCCCCAGGTGACGGCGGCGGCGTCAAGCCCCACTTATCTCATCGGCACCGGGCCGGTTGATGAATCGGATCTGCCGCACCTGATAGAACTGCTTCACTCGAGCGATCCGGCCGTTCTGGCGGATACGGCGCACGACCTCCGCTGGCTGGGGCGCAGCGCCCGCAGCGCAGCGCCGGCCTTGGCGACGCTGCTCGATTCCGCTTCGCCGGACGTGCGATTCAGCGCCGCGGCAGCGATGTGCCGCATAACGCCTCGCGACGAGCGGGCCGTGGATGTGCTGTCAAAGGGACTGGATAGCGCGGAGACCTCGATCCGCATGCTGGCCATTGGCAATACGGGAATCGCCGGCAAGGCGGTGTTTGGGCTGGCGGACAAGCTGGCTGGATTTCTCAATAGTCCCGACGAGGCCACGCGCATGACGGCGCTGGTGGCGATCTCGACGCTGGGTGCCCCCAGCGATAAGGCCGCTAGTGCGCTTATTCCGCTTCTGGACAATGCGACATTGGCGGTCGATGCGGCCGACGCTTTGGGACACATTGGCCAGATCGCGACGCCGGCGCTGCCCCGGCTGGCCAAGATGCTCTCCAGCGACCAGAGCGATGTGCGATGGGCCGCGGTGCGGGCCATGTCGCAGATCGGCGGCGATGGCGCGCATCCGGCCGTCAATTTCATCATCAAGGCCCTGCCGGGCGCGACCGAGGTGGACGGATACAACATGATGATCTACCTGTCGCTGCTGGGTCCGGTGGCGAAGGACGCGATCCCGACCATTCAGAGCAGCCCGATCAAGAATCCGGTGCTGCCGTCGGCGACACTGTGGGCGATTCAGCCCACCAAGGGATTCCCCTGGCAAGGTGGATGGATGGGGATGGGCGGCGGCCCTGGCGGGCGCGGCGGTGGGCCGGGCGGCGGCATGGGCGGCGGCGGACCCGGCGACATCTTCCGATTCATCTACGAATCCTATGCCGAAGAACTCGGCTATCGTCTTCGCCCCAGCGCCAAGATGCTGGCCCAGGAGATCATTGCCGGCACGGCCGGAAACGTGCCGGATTGGGGATACAAGATCCTCGCCTGCGGCGATGGCGAAACGGTTGACGTGCTGGTTCCGCATCTGAGCGATGACAAACTCGCGACGCGCGAGCGCGCGGCATTGGCACTGGGATTCATGGGCAATTCCGGCGCATCGGCCGCTTCGGCGGTGCAGGCGGCCATCGGCAAAGCGACCGGCGAACAGGAAAAACGCCTGCTGCAATGGTGCCTGCGTCAGTTGACCGAGGAGTAATCCGGCAACACCGCGATGCCGCCGCTTACGAATTGCCGTTGCAGTGTGTATCCTGTCGAGCCAGCGCCCCAGGAGAGCGTACCTCGATGCAGATACTCATGAACAGCGGCGGCATCGCTTCGACAAATTGTTTTCTCATCGCTGATGAGCCATCAAAACAGGCCGTCCTGTTTGATGCTCCCAACGACACGACGGCGGTGCTTCTGGACGAAGCCCAGGCTCGCGGGTTGGATATTGTCGCCCTATACCTGACGCACGGGCATTTCGATCACGTCGCGGATCACGCGGTGGTCACGGCCCGATTCCCGGCCGTTCGCGTGCTGATCCATCCGCTGGACGAACCCAAGCTGATCCAGCCCACCACCGACTACTTCCCGCTGCCATTTGTGATTCCCCCGCGCAAGGCGGACGCTTATTTCGCCGATGGACAGACACTTTCGATCGGCGCGCTGCGACTGCGGGTCATCCACACGCCCGGCCACTCGCCGGGTCACGTCGCGTTCTATTTCCCCGACGAGGAAGTGCTGGTGGGCGGCGATCTCATCATCGGTGGCTCCGTCGGCCGGACCGATCTGCCCGACAGCGACCCCGACGCCCTGACCGAATCGCTGCGAACCATCATGGACCTGCCGGACGCGACGCGCCTTCTCCCCGGCCACGGCCGGCCGAGTTTGCTCATGGAAGAGCGAGCCAACAATCCTTTCGTGCGGATGGCGCTGGGGTTGGAATAGCTCAGGTAACCGCCGGACGCCGCCTCATGGCGGCACCGAAGTTGTCTGTCGGAGGCACACACCTTTTCTCGAAGCTCTCGTCCGCGAGAAGCGGCCAGATCGGAAATCGCAACAACACGCTAAAATCGCCCTTGCTCGGTCGGCATACGGTATAACATTCGCGCAGTTCGGAAAGGTCGCTACCCGCAGAGCCGTCCCATCTTTCGTTCTCTCGGATTGCGCCCCACTTATCATCGTCCACGTACCCAAGGACGCGATGATGCCCGAGCCGCAGTTCCCATTCGACCGGCTTGATCCCCTCGCGGTGGCGGAATCCCCGCTCCTTTTCATACGCCCACAAGAAATGCTCCTTGCCCACAAAATTTGCCAACGCTCGCCGTTTTGCGGTGTAACCGGGACAAGTTGAGAAATATTGGTACGGGCAGAGCTCCGGCTTGATCACCACCTCGCGACTTATGTCGAATCCCTCGCCATGGCGCGTCAAATAGGAGCGAATTTCAAGTGCCGAATTGGGATCTGACTCCATCGCGCTATTCCTTTCTGCCAGTCCATCCCGTTGCTACGCCCAATTGGCGCCCGTTGCTATGCCACCGCGCGGGGGCCACAGAAGAATGTCGCTACCGCGTCGCCGGCGTCGGCAGCCTTACGATACCACGCCTTGGCCTGCTCGCGGTCTTCCGGCACACCGTCGCCATTCGCATACATATCGGCGATGTGCCTCATCGCCTCTGCATTACCCGCATCGGCGGCCTTGCGGTACCAATCCAAAGCCACATCGTAGTCCTTCGCCACGCCAAGCCCATTGCAATACATGAAACCGATGCTGGTCAGGGCCGCAGCCTCACCCGCCTCGGCAGCCGCGCGGTGCCACGCCATGGCCTGTTCGTAGTCTTGTGGCACACCTTGGCCTATCTCGTAGAGAACTCCCATCTTCATCATCGCCATCGCATTGCGCCCCTCGGCGGCCTTGCGATGCCAAACGACGGCCTCCTCTAGATTCTTCGGCACGCCGCATCCGTGTTCATATAGGAGACCGATATAGGCCATCGCCTCCGCATTGCCCACATAGGCGGCCTGGCGGAACCAATACATAGCTTGCTCGTAGTCCTTTGCCACGCCATGCCCCCTGCAATAGAGGAAACCGATGCTGGTCATTGCGTCCGGATTCCCCGCGTCAGCGGCTTTGCGGTACCACGCCAACGCCCGCTGGTAATCCTGCGCCACACCGCGCCCATGCTCGTACAGAAACCCAGCTCTAGTCATCGCGGGCGCATCGCCGGCGTCGGCGGCCTTGAGATACCAGGCCATTGCCTGTTGGCAATCCGACGGCACGCCGCGGCCAATCTCGTACAGCGCAGCGATGTAGTACATCGCCGGCGCATTGCCGTCGTCAGCCGCTTTGCGGAAATAGACCATCGCTTTTGCGTAATCCTGGACGGCACCACCTGTTTCATGATAATGCGCCAGCGCAACGCGCATCGCATCAGCCGCGCTTTGCGCCGCCGCCTGATCGGGTCGGCTGGCGCCTGACGCAGTTTTTGGCCGTGGGGTCGCAGTGGTCGGCGGAAGTCGGCAGGTAATTGCGTTCCCACGCCGCGATCCCACCCGATTCTTCCGTGCTTCGGCGATTGCCGAGATTGGAATGGCCACTAGCACGAATGCCGACCCAAGCCCAGCGGACAGTGCAAAAAGCCCAAACCGCCACAACACAAAGGACCCCAGGATGACCCCAGTCCATCCGCGGGTCCACCATCCATCAAGAAACCAAGTTGCCCAGCGCGCGCACGCAGTCGAAGCGCTGTTGTTTAGCAGTAAATTTGGCAGTGCGCAGAAGGCGACGAAACCGAAAAGGCCAACCAAGATCGCCGCGCCACCAATCGTTTCGGCTTCGGGATCTTCGCCCACTCTGAATCGCGTGGTGCAGTGACTTCCCAACAGGAAAAGGAAGAACATAAAGCAGACCGGGTAACGCCACCAGCCAAGATCGACCTCTCGCCACATGCCCACAGCGACCATCGCGGAGACCGCTGCAAACGCGAGGGTCAGGGTCGCGTGCCACGCTATCAACACCCAAATCCGTGCATTTGCTTTTCGCGCGAGGCAGAGAAGGATCGGTGTTGCGCCAAGGCCAAGCATTGTTTGGGAAATGCCGAAAATGCACGAAAGCACGTACATTGTGAGGAGTAAACGCATCAAGTCTGCCATCGCAAAATCCTCTTTTTGAACTGGATGGTCATCATGAAGGTCATCGACCGCTGCGCTCCGGGGGTTTAGGGCTCGCGGCGCGGATTTATCGGCCTCAGCCTCGAAAGCCCTCCGCCACCGATGAAAGAGTCGCCACGTCGAAATCCAATTATCGGCGGCCCCGTGTCGGGCGGGCCAATTCACGTGTCGTCCCCATAAAGGGCAGCGGGCTCGAACGTTTTGCGCCTTTCGGCTGTTACCACTCGGCCGCGATGACGTTATAGTCTGCGCCATGGCATACGACTTTGCGCGAATCGAAAAGAAATGGCAGGAGTATTGGCTGAAGAACAAATCGTTTGCGGCGCTGCCGCCGGAGCAGGCCGGGGCGATGCCCAAGGCCTATGTGCTCGACATGTTCCCCTACCCCAGCGGCGCCGGGCTGCACGTCGGGCATCCCGAGGGTTACACGGCCACGGACATCGTCGCTCGCTTTTTGCGCATGACCGGCCACAACGTGCTGCATCCGATGGGCTGGGATGCCTTCGGACTGCCGGCGGAGCAATATGCGGTGGCCAACAACATTCATCCGCGCCAGGCGACCGAGCGAAACATCGCCAATTTCCGGCGTCAGATTCAACTGCTGGGCCTCAGCTACGACTGGGACCGTGAGATCGACACCACCGATCCGAAATACTACCGCTGGACGCAGTGGATTTTCCTCAAGCTGTTCAATTCGTATTTCAACCCCGTCCTGAATAAGGCAATGCCCATCGCGCATCTGGAGAGTGAACTGGCCAGCGGAAATCTGCTGGTGGCGCCCGATGGCCGGCTGGTGGTCAGTCCGGACCTGGGTTCAATCCCCGAAGCCCTGACGTTCGGCGCCATGCGCATCGCCCGCCGGTTCAGCGAATTGAGCGACACCGAACAGCGCGACGCGATCGACGGGCATCGCCTGGCGTACATGGACGATGCGATGGTCAACTGGTGTCCGGCTCTGGGCACGGTGCTGGCCAACGAAGAGGTGATCGACGGCAAGAGCGAGCGCGGAAATCATCCCGTCGAGCGCCGACCCATGCGCCAATGGATGCTCCGCATCACCGCCTATGCCGATCGCCTGCTGGCTGATCTGGATGCACTCGACTGGCCCGAATCGCTCAAGGAAATGCAGCGGCAATGGATCGGCCGGAGCGTCGGCGCGGAGATCGACTTTGAAATTGACCCCGCCGGCCTTTCATCATCGCCGTGGTTGGATGCCCCCGGCGGAGCGGCGGATGCGGCCGAAGCGGTGGCCGAGTCCGGCTTGTTCGCCCGCGAGGATGAACCGGCCGATCCGTCCGATGCGCCTCAGCAAAAGGATCTGCCATCCGATGATGCACCGATCGTGACGGTCTTCACCACGCGGCCCGATACGCTTTATGGCGCAACGTATCTGGTGCTGGCGCCCGAGCATCCACTGGTCCGCCGCATCACCACGCAAGCCCAGCGCCCCGCCGTCGCCCAATACATCGCCGCCACCGCCGCACGATCCGAACGCGATCGCATGGCCGACGCCAAATCGAAAACCGGCGTAATGACCGGGGCCTTCGCCAAACATCCGATGAGCGACCGGAAGATACCGGTCTGGATCGCCGACTATGTGCTGCCCGGCTATGGCACCGGCGCCATCATGGCCGTCCCCGCCCACGATCAACGCGACTGGGATTTCGCCCAGGCGATGAAACTGCCGATCGTCCCCGTGGTCCTGCCTCCTGATGCCTGGCTGAGCGAGACTTGGCATCAGCGCGGCAACCCGCCGATGAAAGACCCGGCCGGCCTGCGCGAACAATACCACCAGCGCCCGGAATCGTTCGGCCTGGCGTATGTCGATGAAGGAACGTCGATCAATTCACCGGCCATCGACGGCTTGAAGACACCGCAGGCCGCCGAGCAGATGATCCACATCCTGGTGGGCGAAGACCTTGGCGTGCGCTCGGTGAAATACAAATTGCGCGACTGGCTTTTCTCGCGGCAGCGCTATTGGGGCGAGCCATTCCCGATCATCCTGGACGCCACGGGACGGGCGTTCGCGCTGGACGAATCGAAATTGCCGCTGGTATTGCCGGATATGACCGATTTCAAGCCGACCGGCACGCCGGATGCGCCGCTGAGCAAGGTGCGCGATTGGGTCAACGTGACGTTTAGCGAGCCCAATGCGCCCGCGACGCCCGCAACCGCCCCGGCGCCCGCCGCTTCGACGGTGCTTCAGTACGCCACGCCGAGCGACGCCGGCCGGGCCACGTGGCGTCCTGTCGAGCCCCTGGTCCGCGAAACCAACACCATGCCCCAATGGGCCGGGTCGTGCTGGTATTACCTCCGCTATCTCGATCCGTACAACGCCACGCGGTTTGTCGATCCGGCAATTGAAAAATACTGGATGCCGGTGGATCTGTACGTCGGCGGCGTCGAGCACGCGGTGCTGCATCTGCTCTATGCCCGCTTCTGGCACAAGGTGCTGTTCGATCTGAATTATGTCAGCACGCCCGAACCATTCGCGCGCCTGGTCAATCAGGGCCTGATTCTCGGCGAGATGGAATATCACGTCTTTGAATCCACCGACGGCAAACCCGTCAGCCTGGAAGACTGCCGTGATGTCGCCGAAACCGCTGGTGAAGACGGCCCGCAGATGACGGCCGTCGATCGAAGGACCGGCCAGTCGCTGCTGGGCCGGCGGCTTACCGAGGAGCAGGTCGAGAAATCCTCCGAAGGGTTCCGGCTGAAGAGCAACACGTCGATTCGCGTGGACGGCCGTAGTTTCAAGATGAGCAAAAGCCGGGGCAACGTCGTCAATCCGGACGAGATCGTCCGCGATTTTGGCGCTGATACGTTCCGCCTGTACGAGATGTACATGGGCCCGCTGGAAGTTCCCAAGCCGTGGAACACGCGCGATATCGTCGGCATGTCCCGATTTCTGGCCAGCGTATGGCGCAACCTTGTCGGCGAGACGCCGGAAACACCCGGTGCGCCCGTTGCCACGACCGCCAGCGACACGCAAATCTCCCCTCGCCTTGCCGATGAACCGATCGATCCCGATCTGGATCGCGCCCTGCATTTCACCATCCAGAAGGTCGCCGCCGACATCAAGGCCATGCGCTTCAACACCGCCATCGCCGCTCTCATCACGCTCAACAACCAGATCACCGGCCTGAAGACGATACCGCGATCGCTGGCCGATCGATTTGTGCTGATCCTCTCCCCCTTCGCCCCGCACATCGCCGAGGAAATCTGGCAGCGGCTGGGCCACGCCACTTCGCTGTCGGGTCATCCCTGGCCAACGGTTGATCCGGCCAAGCTGGTCGTCGATCGCATCGAGCTACCGGTGCAGGTCAATGGCAAGATACGCGGCAAGATCACCATGCCCATCGACGCCGACGAGCCGACGGTTCTGGCCGCGGCCGAAGCGGTTGAGTCGGTCAAACCCTGGCTGACGGACAAGACCATCGTCCGCCGCGTGTATGTCTCCAAGCGTCTGGTGAGTTTCGTTGTCAGATGAACGCGTGCATGTCATGGGTATCGAAATCGAAGCCAAGATGAAGCTGGACGATCCGTCGGCGATTCTGCGCCATCTCGCCGCCGCCTGCCCCCCGCCGGTGGAGCACATCGAGATCAACACGTTCCTGGACACGCCCGATCGCTCACTCACCAAGAGCGATCGCGGCCTGCGTATCCGCACCGACCGCGACCCCGCAACCGCGATCGAGCAGGTCATCATCACATACAAAGGCCCGCGCCAGCCGGGCCCCCTTAAGACTCGTCAGGAGGTTGAACTCCACGCCGCCAGCGACACCGACGCCGCCGCCCTGCTGGAATGCCTGGGCTATCGACCGACATTGCGCTTCGAGAAACATCGCACCGCCTACAAATTCATGGGCTGCGCGGTGGACATCGACCGCCTGCCGCTCCTGGGCGGCTTCATCGAAATCGAAGGCCCCGACGAACAATCGGTCATGTCCGCCCGGCGGGCACTGGGCCTATCCCACGCTCCGCTGATTGGCGACAGTTACGCGACAATGCTCAGCCAACACCTCGAGCGCCAGGCCATCGCCAGTCGCGATATCCGCTTGCCGGGCCTCTAACAACCATCCGCCCCAGCCCAGTGGCACGCGCCCGCCCCGTGCCTTACAATACCGCTGGAGTGTGCGTCGTCGCAGGAGTGGCGGAATTGGCAGACGCGCAGGACTTAGGATCCTGTACCTTAATCGGTTTAGGGGTTCGACTCCCCTCTCCTGCATGGCCGCCATTATGCGCCTCGGCGAATTGACGTTTTGACATGACCATAAGCCCCAGCGCCTCATCCCGACATGACAAGCCCCTGCACGCCATGCCCGGAGCGCGCACATCTCTGCCGCCAGACTTTTACCCCCTCTCCCTGAGTACAGGGAGAGGAGGAGACAGGGGTGGCCCGCAAGGTCGGGGACGCGCCGCGACAGCACGCGCCGCCTTTGCCGTCATCATCGTAAGCTCTATCGCCCTCTGTACGGCCAGCGCCGCCTGGGCCGATGTCATTATCCTCAAGGCCGCCGGAAATACCCAGACCCGCTACGATCCGGTCAAAATCGTCAACGTCTCCGGCGGCCAGATCGTCTTCACCTTCAATTCCGACCGGCAGATTTCCCGTGATGTGCAGCAGGTCGTGGAAATCCAACTCGACGGCAACGCCGCGTTCAATGGGGCCGAGGACGCCTTTGTCGCACAACATTGGGATCCGGCCGTCGATGGATATCGCCGCACTCTCTCGAGCAGCCCGGCCGAATGGGTGCGCGATTGGGCGGCATTCCGGCTGCTGATCGCGGCGAACGCGGCCAATCGGTTCGACGATGCCGCCGCCGCTTATGCGGCCGTAGTGCGCCGATATCCCGCCGCCGCCGCTCCGTATAAGCCGCAAATTCCGCGTGACGACCGAGCGCTCAATACCGCGGCTAACACCGTCGAACAGGAACTGGCCGCCGTCGCCGCCGAAAGTGATACTGAGGCGGCCCAGGAACAGCTTCTCCAGTTCCTGCTGGAAATCCAGCAGGCGCGGCAGGATCCCAAGGCCGCCGCCGATGTCGCCACGCGACTGCTCAAGCTCCACAGCAGCGCTCCGGACACCATTGCCAACAAGGCTCTGATCGACGGCCGGATTGCCGCGGCGAACAATGACGTATTACGCGGCCAGTTCGCCGAAGCCCAGAAGATCATCCACGACGATGCCCCCAAGATCGTCGATCCCGCCCAGCAGGCCGAGGCCCTTTTCGTTCTGGCCTCGGCCCAGCAGGGACTGGTCAAGACCAAACCGAATCCCGTCGTGCAGGATTGGCAGGATGTGGCGCTGGCGTACCTGCGCGTCGCCGCCCATGGTAAGGACCAGACCGCCAATCCGCGGATTCCCCAGGCCATCTATCAGGCCGCCGCCATCCTGGAATCCATTCACGACCCGGCGGCTCTGCCGTTGTACCGGCAGTTGATCGACACATACCCAACCAGCACCTGGGCCACCAGCGCGAACCTGGCCGTCTCGCGCCTGGCCGCCACCACCAGAGCATCCACCGCACCTTGAAGGAATTCCATGAAAAAGTTTATCCAGAACAACCAAAAGAAACTGATCGCGATCTTTTCCGCCCTGCTCATGATCATCTTCATGCTCCCCTCCAACCGCGGCGCCAACACACGCCAACTGAGCGCCGTTGGCACCATCGGCGGCGCCAAGGTCTACGGCACCGACTTCCAGCAGGCCAACGAGGATTGGGACACACTGGCCAGAATTCCGTGGGAAGATCAGTACGGCCGCAATCTCACCATGCAGCTCCAGCAGGAGGCGTACGTCGCCATCGAAGCGAACAAATCGACGTTCTATTTGCTTGATTACGAAGCTCGCCAGCAGGGCATCGAGATCAGCCCGGACAAGGCCAACGAATTCCTGGTCAATAACAAGGTGACATTGCCTTCAGACCCGGCCGAGCAACAGGCAGTCAGCCAGGCGCTGGCGCGGCTGATGCGCGTCCAGGCACTGGTCGGGCGGGCCGCCTCTGCCGTCAAAGTCAGCCAGCCACAAGTGCAGCGAGCCCTGGCCACAGACCAACAGCAGGTCTGGCTGAACGTGGCGGAATTCCCCACCGACAATTTCCACCCCACCACCGCCCCCACCACCCAGGAAGTTGACGACCAGTACAAGCACTTCGTCAGCTATCAGCCCGGGCAATATAACTCCCAGGCCGGCGATCCCTTTGGCTTCGGATATACGCATCCCGATCGCGTGAAGTATCAGTACATCGAAATCCCCAAAGCACAGATCATCGAGGCCGTCAAGGCGCAGCAGCCGCCGATCCAGTGGGCCGCCGATGAAATCACGTATCGCCACGCCCATCCCGATGAGTTCCCCCCGCCGGCGACGCAGCCGGCCGTGGCCGGTTCGACGACCGCCCCGGCCACGCAAGCCGCCCGCGCCGCCATGCATCCGTTTGATCCGGAGAATATCGCCGTCTTCAACGCCCTCAGCCGCGACAAAGTCGACGCCCTGACCAAGCAGATCCAGGCCCGCATCATCAACTCCATGTCCACCGACTACACCAAATGGCAGAAGGACCGAAAGATCGACCCGACGGCCGATCCGCTCACCAGCTTCGGCGTGCCCTACGATTCCTCCGAATATCTCAAGGGCCTCAGGTCGGCCATCGAAAAAGACACGCCCAATTTCACCGCCACCGTCGGCATCCTGAGCGATTTCTGGAAGACCCAGGCCGATCTTGAAGCCGAACCGGGCATCGGCCACTCCTGGACCAGTTCAATGGGCGTCTCCTTCCCCACGTATGTCATGACGTCCGCCGCGCCGTTCGTCTCGTCCGACGCGCAATCGGCCACGGTATTGCAGGTCATGGCGCCGTCGATGCCGCTGGTTGACGCCGATGGAAACCTCTACGTTTGTCGCATCACCGACGCCGACAAGGCCGCCCAGGAGCCCGAGTCGGCGAAGATGGATCAGATCGTTCAGGACGTTCAGACCGTCAAGTCGATGGACATGGCCCGCACTGCGGCGCAGGCCCTGGCCAGCGCCGCCACCGCCACCGGCAGCCTTCCGGCCGCCGCTACCGATCAGGGATGCAAACTCCTGGTCGCCGGGCCGGTTGTTCCCACTCCCACAGCCACCATCGCCAACTATCCCCTCAAGCCGGAATCCAGCCGCATCCTCATCGAGAGTATCCGCTCGATGCTCCTGTCAGCCCGGATGTCGTCCAGCACGATGCCCGTCGCCGTGCTTGATCTGCCTCCCGACCACAAGGTGGTGGTCATCCAGATCGACACGGTTGTCCCCAGTTGGACCAGCGACACCTTCGGTCCCGATACCGCCTACGAACAGGCCGTTATTTACGAGGACGCGCTCAAGCCGTTCCTTTTGCAATGGTGCAATTACGATGCCGTCTCCAAGCGGCTTGACTATCACCCCCTCAACGGGCAGTGAAACCTCGGCCGGCTTCTTGCGGTGTCGGCGTGCATTGGTGCCGCATCTCCCTTGACTTGTCGGGCGTCGAGGCTAAATTCCTTGCCGATTCATCAGCGCCATTAGCTCAATTGGCAGAGCAGCTGACTCTTAATCAGCGGGTTGTAGGTTCAAGTCCTACATGGCGCATTTGTGAGGGGATTTGACAGGTGGCATGGGCGAACTGCCGAAGGGCGTTTGGTTCGGTGGCGCAACGCGATGATCGCCCGGTCGCGACCTGATCACCGAAACGCTTTACCCCTTTTCGGTGATGGCGGAAAACAGTTGCCGCAAATTCCTGCGATATTGTCCAGCGGCGGGCCGTGGAACGCGAACAAAATCATAACCGGGCAGCGAAAAAGGGCCGGCCGCCTGTGCGAAAACACGCGGCCATACTTGGTCTTTGCAGACCACAATTGAATTGTTAATAGTTGATTGGTTAAATGTCGATATCGGAAATACTCTTGCCTACAGAATCGAGCGGCGGATTTTGGGATTGAATCCCAACGACTATGGCGGGGAACATGGGAACCACACGGAACAATGCCCTTGGAGTTGACAGCTTTCTGAAGAAACATCCGGCCCTGCGTGCGCTGCCTGAAAGCGCAGCCGAGATCATGCACCTCAGCGGCGATCCCAATTGCAAATCCCCCCAACTGGTGAGATTGATCGAGAAGGACACCGCCCTGGCCGGGGCCGTCATGAAGGCCGTCAACAGTTCGTTTTATTCGCTGACGACCAAGATGACCCGGCTGGATCGGGCGGTGGCGTATCTGGGAACGCGAACGGTCAAGGAGATCGTGTTCTGCACGTGCCTTTGCACCATGTGCAAGGCGGCGGATTTTGGAACCTATACCGCGCGCGATCTTTGGGACCACGGCATTTGCGTTGCCATCGCGGCGCGAGAACTGGCGGTCAGGTCCGACAAGCTCGACCCCGAGGAAGCGTTTCTTGCCGGAATGCTGCACGATATCGGTCTGATGCTCGCGGCGCAATCGGAGGTCGGCCAGGGCACGGCGCTATTCACGCAGGCCGAAATGGGAACCGGGCCGTTTGGGGAGCTGGAACAGTGGATCTTCGGATTCAAGCATGGCGAACTGGGGGCCGCCCTGGCCAGGAAATGGGCGTTCCCCGAACCGCATCTCATGGTGATCGAATTTCACCACAGGCCCGACGAGGCGCCGGAGGAGTATCAGGCTCTGTGCCATCACATCTATGTCGCCGACACTCTGGCCTGCCAGACCAGGATCGGATGCCCGCTGTCGGCCAAAGATCAAACCGTCAGCGGCGACAATCTGCAGGCCGCGGCACTTACCGCCGAAATGGTTGACGAAGTAAACGCTAGACTGCCCCTGCTCATGCGACTGCATCAGGTCTAGTCGGCGGGTTCCCCCGGCGGCGCGGGTGGGCGCCGCCGGGAAACGTCGATGGCTGGACGGGTGCGTTTCCACTAAGATGCGACGGTCAAGGAAAGACCGGCCATGACCGATACGCTTCTGATCGTTGCCCTTGCGCTTTTGGCGGGGAACCTGGTGCTTCAGGTCTTGCTGCTTCGCCGCAAGTTGTCGGTTGACCTGTCGCCGGTTGAGAAGTCCTTCCAGCGCACCGAACAGGCCGTTCGCGATGAAATCGCGCGCAATCGCGAAGAGGCGTCCCACGCCGCCCGTCAATCCCGCGAGGAACTGGCCAATACACTCAAGGGCGTGGCCGACACGCTGGGCCAGCAACTTCTCTCCCTCACGCAAACCAATGATCAGAAACTCGCCGCCATGCGCGAAACCATCGAGCAGCGATTAGGGCATATTCAGGATGACGGCGGCCGGAAGCTCGATCAGATTCGACTCGAATCCGCCGCCGCGGCTCAGAAAGCCCGTGAGGAAGTCACGCTGTCACTCGGTTCATTCCGGGATTCGCTGGCGCGCACGCTGGGGGACATGGATGGCAACCAGCGGCGGCAGCTTGCGGCCGTCGTCGAGCAGCTTGGCAAGCTTATCGAGACCAACCAGCAGAAGCTCGACGCCCTTCGCACGGCCGTGGAGGAGAAACTCAAGAGCATCCAGGAGGACAACGCCAAACAGCTTGACCAGATGCGGGCCACGGTGGATGAGAAGCTGCAAGGCACGCTGGAAAAGCGGCTGGGCGAGTCGTTCAAGCAGGTCAGCGAACGGCTGGAACAGGTTTACAAGGGGCTGGGCGAAATGCAGGTGCTGGCCACCGGCGTGGGCGATTTGAAGAAAGTGCTCACCAACGTCAAGACCCGCGGCACGTTCGGCGAGGTGCAGCTTGGGGCGCTGCTGGAACAGGTGCTGACGCCGGACCAGTATGGCACCAACGTCGCCACCAGGGATGAGGCCGAGCGTGTCGAGTTCGCCATCAAACTGCCCGGCCGCAGCGATGACAAGGATCAGGTGGTGTGGCTTCCCATCGACGCCAAATTCCCGACCGAGGACTATCAGCGGCTGGTGGAGGCGCAGGAGAAGGCCGATCCCGAAGCCGCGGAGGCCGCCATCAAGGCGTTGGAACTCCGTGTCAAAGGTTGCGCACGGGACATCTGTGACAAATATATCAGCCCGCCGAAGACCACCGATTTCGGCATCCTCTACCTGCCGACCGAGGGGCTGTTCGCCGAGGTGGTGAGGCGGATCGGCCTGACCGAACACATTCAGCGAGAGTGCCACGTCATGATCGCCGGCCCGACCACGCTGATGGCGATCCTCAACAGCCTGCAAATGGGATTCCGCACATTGGCCATCCAGAAGCGGTCCAGCGAAGTCTGGAACCTCCTTGCGGCCGTCAAGACCGAATTCGGCAAATACGGCGACGTTCTCAATAAGGTGCAGAAGAAACTGCAGGAGGCGACGAACACGATCGACACGGCCGCCGTCAGAACGCGGGCCATCGAGCGGAAGCTCAAGGATGTGCAGGAACTACCGGCCACGGATGCGCAGGCGGTGCTGTTGCTGCAAGGCGAGGAGAGTGAAATCGAAGATGCAGGGCAAGGCGGCGGTGCGGGCGGGTTGTAGTGGTCGGTCAGTCGCAAATTGCCGAGTCTGACCACTCTGTGGACCTGCGATTTGCAATAGCTGAGAACCGCGCCGGCATGGGGCGGACCCTGCGATTGTAGATTCAGTTCGCCGCCATTCTTCGCCGTTTTGCCATTGACTGGTCGCGTTTCTTCAATCTCTCGCCGTGCTTTGCCAGATAGTCGGCAATTCCCTGCACGGTTAGTTTCAATTCGTCCTCCCTGACCAGCCTGTAGACCTGGGATTTGCAGTAGCCAAAAACCGCGGCCGCCTCGTCTGCGGCAACGGCCTTTGAGCCGGTTAACTGCTCTTGGGCGGCTGTTCGAATCAGGTCAAGTTCGCGATTGAACACGTCCCAATTCCAGGCCAGCGGCTTGCCGTCGATGGTCGTCTGGCACTGGCCGGCCAACGCGGTGACCTGGTGGTGCTCGTGCGGCCGCATGCCGCTGGTCAGCAGCCGGCATCCGCGCAACGCCCGGGCCACGTGGGGAGCACGGTTGGCGTCGTCGATTAGCTCGGCAATGCGTTGTGAATGGGCATTGCACTTGCCAGCGTGCTTCTCGATTTCCTGCGCCAGGGCGATCCGCGCCTTGGCCGGCAGTCGCTTGGGCAGGCGCAGGCGATACTTGTTGGTGGCGCCGGGGAGCACCACGCCATACTGATCGGTGAATCCCGCGATCACGATCGGCCGGGCCGTGCCGCGCGTCTTGCCGGGCCGTAGCAGGCATGTCTTGCCGTGCCACCAGCCCCAGACGGCTCCTTCCAGAAGCTTGGGCGAAACCACGCGGCCGGCGGTATCCCTGGCGACGATAATCGGGCTCGTCGGCTGCACACGCTCGCGCTCGGCGCAGGCGATGGCGACAAATTCACGGCAATCGCGCTGGTAATCCTTCAACGCCGCCGCATTGTCGATGATCCGTTGGAGTGCATAAGCGTCACCGGCCGGGTCAGTTTGCGTTGTCATGTTCACCTAATATTAGCCTACCCCATGCCACTCTGTACAGAGGAGCAGAATTCGGCATTTCCTGCAACCCGTCAGGTTGTGGATCATGGCAGAATACGACGGGACCGCCGGCGGCAGCGCGGCCAAGGCCCCGCCGCTTGCAAAATGCCCGCTTCTGCCCACAATACCGCCGTCTTTCGGCCAAGCTTGATGGGTCAACATAACGGTCCGCCCAATGCGTAAAATCCTCGTCGCCAATCGCAGTGAGATCGCCATCCGCGTTTTCCGCGCCGCCACCGAACTGGGGCTGGGCACGGTGGCCATCTATACCTACGAAGACCGCTTCGCCCTGCATCGGTTCAAATCGGATGAATCATATCTGATCGGCCCGCCCAACGGCGGTGAGCCGGTCACGGGCTACCTCAATATCCCCGCGATCATCGCCGTCGCCAAAGACCACAGCGTCGATGCCATCCATCCCGGCTACGGCTTCTTGTCGGAGAACGCGCATTTCGCCCAGGCGTGCGTCGATGCGGGAATCACGTTTATCGGTCCGACGCCGGCGCTTCTGGATACGTTCGGCGACAAAACCGAGGCCAAGCGCCTGGCCAAGGCAAACGGCGTGCCGACCATTCCTGGCACGGAAAAAGCATTGGTCGACCCGGCCGATCTGAAAGCGGCCGCACGGCAGATCGGGTATCCGCTGATCCTCAAGGCCAGCTTTGGCGGCGGCGGGCGCGGCATGCGCGTGGTGCGATCGGGCGATGAACTGCTGGGGAAACTGGCCGAGGCCCAGCGCGAGGCGGGTGCGGCGTTCGGTCGCACCGAGGTCTTCGTCGAGCGCTACATCGCCAGCGCCAAGCACATCGAGGTGCAGATTCTGGCCGATGAACACGGGAATCTCGTGCATCTGTGGGAGCGCGATTGTTCGGTTCAGCGCCGGCATCAAAAAGTGGTAGAGATTGCTCCCAGCATCAATCTGCCGCTGTCGCTGCGGCGATCGATCTGCGACGCCGCCACGCGACTTTGCGCCGGCGCCGGCTATCGCAACGCCGGCACCGTCGAATTTCTCGTCGATGTCGAAAAGGGCGATTTTTACTTCATCGAGGTCAATCCTCGCGTTCAGGTCGAGCACACCGTCACCGAAGTCGTCACCGGCTTTGACATCGTCAAATCGCAGATTCTCATCGCCATGGGCCACAAGCTCCACGAGCCCCCCATCAATGTACCGGCACAGGATGAGATTCAGCCCCGCGGCTACGCGCTCCAATGCCGCATCACCACCGAAGACCCGCAAAACCACTTCATTCCGGATTACGGCCGGCTTTCGACTTATCGTTCGCCGGCCGGTTTTGGAATTCGACTGGACGGCGGCACGGCGTTCGGCGGCGCGGTCATCACGCCGTATTTCGATTCGCTGCTGGTGAAAGTTGTCGCGTCAGGGCTGACATTCGACGAGGCCTGCCAGCGCATGGACCGGTCGCTGCGCGAATTCCGCGTGCGCGGAGTCAAGACCAATATCCCGTTCCTGGAAAATCTGATCCGCCATCCAACCTTCCGCGATGGCAGCGCCACGACGAACTTCATCGACTCGACGCCCGAACTGTTCCGCTTCTCACTCCGCCGCGACCGGGCCACGAAAATACTCAGCTATCTGGGCGATGTGCTGGTCAACGGCCGGCCGGACGTGAAAGGGAAGGTCGATCCCGCCCGCACCCTTCCCGAGCCCGTGGTTCCGAAATATTCGATGGGCGCCGATCCCCCGCCGGGTACGCGGCAGAAATTGCAGGAACTTGGCCCCGAAGCATTCTGCAAATGGATTCGCCGCCAGAAGGGCCTGCTTTTTACTGACACGACATTCCGCGACGCGCATCAGTCGCTACTGGCCACGCGCGTGCGCACGCACGATATGCTGGCTGTCGCCGGTGCGGTGGCGCATCTGGCTCCCAAGCTGTTCAGCCTGGAAATGTGGGGCGGCGCGACGTTCGACACGGCCATGCGCTTCCTGCAGGAAGACCCGTGGGACCGGCTGACCGCCCTGCGCCAGCGCATTCCCAACATCCTGTTTCAGATGCTTCTGCGCGGCAGCAACGCCGTGGGGTACACCAGTTATCCCGATAATGTCGTGCAGGAATTCATCCGCCACGCCGCCGAAAACGGCATCGACGTCTTCCGCATCTTCGATTCGCTGAACATCGCCGAGAACATGGCGTTCGCGATCGAAACCGTGCGCGACAAAACCAGATCGCTGTGCGAGGCGGCCATTTGCTACACCGGGGATGTGCTCGATCCCAGTCGCGAGAAGTTCGACCTCAAGTATTATGTGCGACTGGCCAAGCAGCTCGTCAAAATGGGCACGCATACGCTGGCGATCAAGGACATGGCGGGCCTGTGCCGGCCGTATGCGGCGGCGAAACTGGTCAAGGCCCTGCGTCAGGAAGTGGACGTGCCGATCCATTTCCACACGCACGACACCAGCGGCATTAACGCCGCCAGCGTGCTGCGGGCGGCCGATGCCGGAGCGGATATCGTCGATGGGGCTCTGGCGTCGATGAGCGGAATGACCAGCCAGCCGAATCTCAATTCGCTGGTCGCCGCACTCATGAACACGCCGCGCGACAGCGGCCTGGACCTGGCGGCGCTCAATCGCCTCAGCACCTATTGGGAGGACGTGCGGCAGTTGTATTACCCGTTCGAGGAAGGAATGAAATCCGGCACCGCCGAGGTGTATCACCACGAGATGCCCGGCGGGCAGTACACCAACCTTCGGCAGCAGGCGCGGAGCATGGGGTTGCTGGATCGCTGGCCGGATATCGCCGACGCCTATGCCGAGGTCAATCGCCTCTTCGGCGACATCGTCAAGGTGACGCCCAGCAGCAAGGTGGTGGGCGACATGGCTTTGTTCATGGTAACCAACGGCCTGACGGCGTGGGATGTGCTTAACGGCGGCAAGCAACTGAATTTTCCCAGGAGCGTCGTCGAACTTATGCAGGGTGCGATCGGCACGCCCGAGGGCGGCTGGCCCAAGGTGCTGCAGAAGATCATTCTCGATTCCGCCGGCGCCAAGCCGATCGTCGGCCGGCCCGGCGCGGAATTGCCCAAGGCGGATTTCCCGGCCGTCAAGAAGACGCTGGCGGCCAAGCTCAAGGACGAGCCGCGCGATGTCGATGTGCTGACGTACCTGCTTTATCCGAATGTGTTTCTCGACCTGCAGAAGCACCTGGCGAAATTTGACAACACGTCGGTGCTTCCAACGGCCGCGTTCTTCTACGGCCTGCATCGCGGCGAGGAGATCAATGTCGAGATCGAGCCGGGAAAGACCCTGATCGTCAAGTATCTGGCCACCGGCGAGGCTCACGACGACGGCACGCGGACGGTGTTTTTTGAGCTCAACGGCCAGCCGCGCGAGGTGAACGTCGCCGACCGCGCGCTGGAAGGTAACCTGCACCGCCATCCCAAGGCCGACGCCGACAACGCCGATCACGTGGCCGCGCCGATGCCCGGCAAGGTGTCGACGATTGCGGTCAAGAAGGGCCAGATCGTCAAGACCGGTGAGCGCCTGCTGAGCATCGAGGCGATGAAGATGGAGACGGCCGTCTACAGCCCGCGCGACGCGACCGTCGGCGATGTGCTGGTGAGCCCGTCGAGCATCGTGACGGCCGGTGATTTGCTGGTGGTTTTGCAGGGATAAGAGGAATTTTCCGCCGCGCCTCCTGTCCCCTCCCCTTGTACTCAGGGGGAGGGTTAGGGTGGGGGGTAATACCATGTCGAAAACCTCACGACCGACCCATCGCCTCCAACCCATCTTCGCCGTCAAGCGGCTGTGTAAGGAGCTTTCCCCTTTCCGCCTTCACTGGTTCCCACGCCTTCGCAGCACCAACGATCAGGCCGCCGCCATGCGCAGGCGCGGTGAATTGTTCGCGCCGGCGGTGGTGCTGACGGCGAATCAAATCGCCGGCCGGGGGCGCGGGGCGCATTCCTGGTGGTCGCAGCGCGGATGTCTCACCGTGACATTCGTCGCTGCCGCGGCGGATAATCTCAAACCGCACGAAATTCCGCTGATCGCCGGCCTGGCCGTGCGTCAGGCCGCCGCCGATATCACCGGCCGCGATGATATCCGCCTGAAATGGCCCAACGACCTCGTCCACGACGGGCGCAAACTTGCCGGGCTGCTCTGCGAGCGACTCAGCCGCGCCGATCTGATCGGCGTGGGTTTGAACGTCAATCTCGATCGCTCGGGGATCCCGCGCGACCTGCGCGATCGCATTGCGTGCCTTTCCGATCTGGCCGGGCGCGAACTGGATATGACGAATGTTCTGATTCGCGTCGCGGCCGCCATGCACGCCCAATTGCGCCGCCGTGCCGAGCACTCCTTCGGCGCGTTCGTACAGGATTATCGGCTCTACGATGATTTGCGCGGCAAGCACATCACGGTGCTGACCGATCCCGCCACGCCGCTGACCGGCCGGTGCGAAGGAATCGACGATTCCGGGCGGCTTTTGCTGAGAACCGATGGCGGCCTGCAACGCGTTGTCGCGGGGCATATCCTGAGTGATCGGGGTTGACGGGGTCGCCCCGGGGTCGACAGGTGCGTGTGGCTCAATGAGGGATGCTGATAGTCAGGAACATCTGCACGACGAACAGCACGATGCCGGATGCGATGCAGAAAATGATGGAGTCGACCATTTCGATTTCCAGAAAGAACATCAACAGCACCCAGCGGACCGGAGCGGTGACCAGCATGCTGATCCCCGCGAATCGGAAGGGCGCTGACAGAGCCGTGCAGAGGACGGATACGGCTGCAAGCTTCACGCAGGCCCGGCCGATGGTTCCCAATTCGGTTTTGACAAAGAACGCCGCGATGAATCCGGCAACGATGTCTCCGATCGCCTTTACAAGCGTAGCGCCCAGCAGAATAGAAAACACATAGACGCATCCCATTCCGATTCCGCCCCAGACCAGCGAGGCCAGAAACAGAATCCCGCCGCCGATGTACAGGCACCAGATCGGCCATTTCAGGTCGCCGAGTTGATCCTGCGATTGCAGCGAACCGACGGGCTTACGTTCGTAATCCAGTTTTCTCATCGTTGCCTCCGACCGCCCTACCGGAAGTTCCACAACCCCAATGCAATCAACAGCACCAACACCGTCAATGCTCCGGTGAAGGTGATCGCCTCCATCGTTTCAAAATCGAACAGCCACTTCAAGAGCAGGTATCGAAGCGGCGAGATTGCGACGATTCCGAAATAGCCGACACAGAGAGAAAAGAGCGGGATTGATACGGAAGTGCAGAGCACGGAAACGGCCGCCAATTTGAGGCTCGCCGATCCGAACGTCCCCAGATCAGATTTGTTGACTGTGGCGACGACCTGCCCGGCGACGATTTCCACGACCGCCGCGATCGCCGTCAAGAGGAGCAGCCCCGCAAAAACCCAAGCCGGGTGCGGCAGGTCATTTGGGCCCAGCACGTTCGAAATAGCCATGACCATTATCAGGTCGATTCCCACGCCGATCCCAATGAGAATGAGCGACCATCGAGTCGCCGGATCGGGCCCGGCCCAGTTACGCCGGCCGTCGTTGCTGAAATAGTCGAGTTTGTGCATCGGCGCCTTCCCCGGCGTATCCACCGATCGTTACTCGTCAAACCCGCCGCCGCAGGCGCCGTTGCCATCGCAGCATTCGCACGATCCTCCGGATTCGCACGGGCTGCTTGAGGTCTTGGAATCCGATGGCCCGCCGACGGCGAACACGCTCATCGCCCGGCGGTTGCGGCTCGATCCGCATTTGGGGCATTTGTGCAATGATTCGTCAGACATCCTCCGCACGAGCAACTCGAACCGCGTTTGGCACGCAAGGCATTCGAATTCGTAAATCGGCATAATCAATCTCCTGTTCGGTTATCATCGGCCACGACGCCCCCTTCACGCAGAAACGATGTGTTCGCGCCGGCCGGTGATATGCCGCATCGCGCCGCGGGCGTCGATGATGAGTTTGGCGTTGTCGGCGATCCATTGCCAGTTGTAGGCCGAATGGTGGGTCGCGATCACCACGGCGTCGTATCCGGCCAGCGCGGTTGCAGTCAACTCGATGCTCCGCATGCCCAGGTCGTACTTGCGCATCTTATGCGTGGCCGGAACGTGTGGATCGTTGTAATCGACCACCGCGCCCAAGTCCTGGGCCTTCTCGATAATCTCGAAGCTGGGGCTTTCGCGGACATCGTCGATATCCGGCTTGTATGCCAGGCCGAGCACCAGAATGCGCGAACCTCTAACGCTCTTGCCACGGTCGTTCAGGGCGTGGGCCAATCTCTCGACGACGTAATCCGGCATCGCGTGATTGACCTGCCCGGCCAATTCGATGAACCGCGTGGTCATGCCGACTTCGCGGGCCTTCCATGTCAGGTAATACGGGTCGATGGGAATGCAGTGCCCGCCAAGACCCGGCCCCGGATAAAACGCCTGAAACCCGAACGGCTTGGTCGCGGCCGCCGCGATCACTTCCCACACATCGATGCCCATGGCGGTGAGCACCATCTTCATTTCGTTGACCAGAGCGATATTGACGGAGCGGTAGATGTTCTCGAGCAGCTTGGCGGACTCAGCCACTTCGGCGCTGGAAACCGGGACGACATTCTTCACCGCGCGCCGATACAGCGCCGCCGCGCATTGGGTTGATGGGGCATCGATCCCACCGACGAGCTTGGGGATGGTCTGGGTATTAAAGTCGCGCCGGCCGGGGTCTTCGCGCTCGGGTGAATAGGCCAGAAAGAAATCCCGCCCGCATAGCAAACCGCCGGCTTCCAGTCGCGGCAGCAGGATTTCCCGCGTGGTGCGCGGATACGTCGTCGATTCCAGGACAACCAGTTGACCTCGCCGCAAAGTCTTGGCGATATCATCGGCCGTGCGCGTCACGTAACTCAGGTCCGGTTCGAGATGCGCACCCAGGGGCGTGGGGACGCAACTGATGATCGCGTCCGGCTCGGCGAGGCGGCTAAAATCGCCGGTGGCCTGGAACTTTCCGCTGGCCGCCAGTTCGCGCGCCAGGTCCGGGCCGAGATGTTTCAGATAATTCTCGCCACGGCCCAGCGCATCGATCTTGGCGGCATCGACATCGAACCCAATCACGCGCATCCCGCCGTGCACGAAGGCCGCCACCAGGGGCAAGCCCACATATCCCAGCCCCACCACGCCGACCAGGGCGCTGCCTGATTCGATCTTGGCCAGCAGATCCATGGCTCGTGTCGCTTGCGGCCGCGGGCCGCGGTCTTAACTGATTTCTTCGAGTATCGCTTTGCGGACGCTCGAGGGCACTTCCGCATAGCGGAACGGCTCCATCACGCTGCTGGCCCGGCCGGTGCTCATCGAGCGGAGTTCCGTCGTGTAGCCGAACATTTCGCTGAGCGGCACGTGGGCCTCGACGATGCGCGTGTTGCCGCGCTGATCGCTGGCGACGATCAATCCACGGCGGCGGTTCAGATCGCCGGTCACGTTGCCGACGAATTCCTCCGGCACGGTCACAACCACTTTCATGATCGGCTCCAGCAGAGTCAATCCCGCCTGACGGCAGGCTTCCTTGAACGCGATCTGCCCGGCCAGTTCAAAGGCGATCTGGCTGGAGTCCACCGGGTGATATGAGCCGTCCACCAGCGTGATCTTGGCGTTAATCAGCGGATAATTGGCCAGCACGCCGGTCTTGGCGGCCATGCGCACGCCGTATTCCACCGATGGAATGTACTCCTTGGGAATCGTGCCGCCGTAGATTTTATTGACGAACGAAATTCCGTCGATCCACTTCATGTCTTCCAGCGTTTCGGCGTCGACGCCCTGGCCGTCGAACGGCTCGATGTTGATGGTACAGTCGCCGAACTGGCCACGGCCGCCGCTCTGCTTGACGTGCTTGCCGCGCACGTTCATGGCCTTGCCGACGATCGTTTCCTTGTAGGCGACCTTCGGCTTGCCGACGATCACCTCGACATGGTGATCGCGCGTGAGCTTGGTGCGCAGGATTTCCAGGTGCAGTTCACCCATTCCGGCGATGATGGTCTGGCCGGTTTCCTCGTTGTAGTTGGCCTGGAAGGTGGGATCCTCGCGCTTGAGGACGGTGAGTGATTCGCCCAGCCGCTGCTTGTCGCCGCTGGTCTTGGGTTCGATCGACATGCTGATGACCGGCTCGGGGAACGTCGGGCGCTCGAGGATGATGGGATGATCCTCGGTACACAAGGTATCGCCGGTGATGGCTTCCTTGATGCCGATGCAGGCGACGATGTCGCCGGCTTCGGCGACGTCGATGGGGTTGCGGTCGGCCGCGTGCATCTGGAACATGCGGCTGATGTTCTCGCGTTTGCCGCGGTTGGAATTGAGGACGCGGCTGCCCTTTTCCACCCGGCCGCTGTAGACGCGCACGTAAGTCAGATCGCCGTGCTGATCGTTGACGATCTTGAAGACCAGCCCGCAGAACGGATCGTTGGGATCGCTGCGACGCTCGATGATCTTGTCCTTGTCCTTGAGATCGTGACCCTTGATCGGAGGCATGTCCACCGGCGAGGGCAGATAATCGACGACGCCGTCGAGCAGCCTTTGCACGCCGGCGTACTTCAGCGCCGAGCCGCAGAACACCGGGTTGAGCTTGAACGCGATGGTCGCAGCGCGCAGACCGGCGCGCAGTTCCTGCTCAGTCGGCTCCTGTTCGTGCAGGTATTTATTCATAAGGTGATCGTCGGTCTCGGCCACCTTCTCGAAGAGATCGTGACGCCATTTCTTGACCAGTTCGACATAATCCGCCGGGATCGGCTTCTCGATCTGCGTACGGCCCTTGTCCTTCTCGTCCTTGATGTTGAAGTAAATCGCCACCTGGCGGATCAGATCGATGACGCCCTCGAACGTGCTGGACTGGCCGATGGGAATCTGCACGGCCACGGCCGGAGCGCCGAGGCGTTCGCGGATCGAGTTGAACGAGAAGTAGAAGTCGGCGCCGACCTTGTCCATCTTGTTGATAAAGCAGAGTCGCGGGACGTTGTATTTCACCGCCTGGCGCCAGATGGTTTCGGATTGGGCCTCGACGCCCTCCTTGCCATCGAATACGGCGACAGCGCCGTCGAGCACGCGCATCGAGCGTTCGACCTCGGCGGTGAAATCGACGTGGCCGGGCGTGTCGATGAGATTGATAGTGTACATCTCGTCGAAGCGTGGCCAGGGACAGGTAGTGGCGGCGGAGTTGATCGTGATGCCGCGTTTCTGTTCTTCCGGATCGAAATCCATGGTTGCGGTTCCATCGTGGACCTCGCCCATCTTGTGGATTTTTCCGGTGTAATAGAGGACGCGCTCGGACACGGTGGTCTTGCCCGCATCGATGTGGGCGGCAATTCCAATGTTCCGAATCTTACTCATGTCACGAGGCATACAATCCCTTTCAAATTTCACGACGAGCCACCACGCCCGCCGACAACACCGCTTTCCGAGGCTAACAAGCCCTGGGAATCGCGGGCCTTGGTTTCAGTTCCAATATCGTCGATGAGCCGGCCCATCACTGTTGAAGGCCGACTTCCACGGGCTGGGTCAACCGTCCCACGCGTCGAATCCCCCAAATCCGCCGCCGCCAGAGCCCGCGATCGCCGCGCCGACGCCCGCCGCCACGCATGGTCCGCCCATGCCGATCCGGTCTGGCATCGATCAGCATGAGCCAGTTAATTCGGCTCAATAACCACGGTCACTCCTGGCCAAAGTATTTCGTCCCCGGCGGCCATGCGGTATGGCGGTCAGCCAGACCGGCCGGCGCGGACGAAAGAGCATCGTAATGTAATGACCGGCCGCCGCTCGTCAAGCGGCGCGCTGGCGCCCTGGCACTTTCCACATCGACCCTTCCCAAACCCCCAAATCGCCATTACTCGAAACTTAATATTCAATTTTGGTCGCAAAAGCTGGTGAAAACTGCTGCAACACGTTTTCTGTCAAAGGGTTATGCTATTTTGCCGTTTGGGCGTTTGAGCTAATGATTTCAGCGCTGCGGGCCGATAACAAACTGGCCCGTGGGCCGCGTCGTATTAGTTGCAGCGGCCGAGAATTTGGGCGTCAGATTCCGAAAAACCTAGTTCGTGCCGGCACGCACGCGGGCGTTGAGGCAGCCGGACGAGCGGTTCCAGGCGGCGTCCCATGAAGCGTATATGGCCCTGGATCATCGTGGCAGTCCTTGCGGCGATCCCCACCGCACCGAATCCCGCAGAGGTCAATTCCACCGGCGTTGCCACTCCCAGACCGGTTTTCGTCCTCGCCGACCGCGGATCACAACATGCTGCACCCGACCTGCGGCACAATGCCGCGCCAGCCGGCCTGAGCGAATCCAAGCCGGCCACGGCGTCTGCCGTTTCCATTACCCACATCAGGGGCCGCGCGGGTTTCTGGACGCTGGGGCAGGATTCCACCGGGGTCTGGTGGTTTGTCTCGCCGCAGGGTAAACCGGAATTCCTCAATTCAGTCACCACCGTACAGCCGGTGGTGGCGGCGCGCACGCCGCGCGATGAGCATTTCGTCTCGGGTGATTGGGATGGTACGCAGAAAGGCCTCGGCAAATGGGCGGCCGCCGCGTGGAAGCGAGTGCATGCCGTCGGGTTCAAGGGCGTCGGCGCCTGGTCCAACGCCGCCCTGCACAACGTCGATGCACCCATGACCCAGGACTTGAATATCTGGCCGTGCGTGGGTCCGTATGTGCGATTGTACGATCCGCAATGGGCAAGCACGGCCGATCGCTTCGTCCGCGCCATGGTCGCTCCGCTGGCCGGCAATCGCAATCTGGTCGGCTATTACCTGGACAACGAACTGGACTGGGACGATCCTGCCGCCGGGCCGGCCAGCTATTTCGATCATCTGCCCGCGACCAATCCCAATCGCGAGCAGGTTGTCGCGGTCATCCGCCGACTCTGGCCCACGGCGGCCGAATTCAATCGCGATTGGCAGACGCAGGTGACCGACCCGGCCGATCTGGAGCAATGGACGAGCCTGCCGCGCGAGCCGGCGGGCGCGTATTCCCGACTGGCGTCGGCATGGCTGAGCCAGTTAGCGGGCGATTATTTCCGCACCGCCAGCACGCTGGTGCGCACTTACGATCCCAACCATCTGATCCTGGGCATTCGTTATAAGGGGTATGCCCCGCGGGAGGTTGTCGCCGCGTCGCGGGATTGGGTGGATGCCCAGTCGATCAATTATTACGCCGGCGACGCCGTGCTCGATCGCGATCTGTTCCAGATGATCCACGACGTCTCCAACCAGCCGATCATCATCAGCGAATACACGTTCCACGCCCTGGACGGCACCAGCGGCGACCGCGACAACGTCCGCTTCACCGCCCAGGTTCCCGACCAACTGGCCCGTGCCGAGGGCTACACGCTCTTCACCGAACGATTGGCCCGCGTGCCGTATATTGTCGGCGCGGACTGGTTCCAGTGGAGCGACGAGCCCCCCACCGGCCGGGCCGACGGCGAGGATGTCAACTTCGGCATCGTGGATATTCACGATCGCGCCTATCCGCTGCTGGCCGATGCGGTGGCCAGGACCGCGCCGATGCTCGACCCGCTGCACCAGGCGAGCAACCACGACGATCAATCCGGCGTGTGGCGCGAGAGTTTCGCCAACGTGCCGGTGATGCACGTCCCCTACCTGGCCACACCCCCGCAATTCCGCGGCGAACTGGCCGACTGGTCGCAGGCCTCGCGGCTGCCCGGCGTGCGCCGCTCGCAGACCGTGGGACTGGAGCGATCGACCGAGGCGAATCCGAGCGTCTATCTGGGCTGGAATCACGGCGGCCTGTACATGGGACTGCAGGTTTTCAACGATAATGTCGCCGGCGCCACGGGCACGGATTCCTGGTCCAGCCGCGACTACGCCGAATTCTGGTTCTCCACCCGGCCGGTCACCACCAACCAGGACACGTACAACTCCTATTGCCACGAATTCTTTTTCGTGCCGGGCGTTTCGCCGTCAGCCGCGTCCGGCGGCGTTGTCGGCCAGTTGCATCACGCGGGCGACGCACTCAAGAGCAACCTGATTCCCGACCTGGCCGTCCAGGACATCGTGCGAATCCTCCCCGACCGCTATGTGTTGCAGTTCTTCATTCCCGCCGCCAGTCTCAGCGGCTTTGATCCAGTGAATCAGCCGTCGATGGCCTTCAACATGCATGTGCACAATTTCCTCAAGGCCCAGGATTATTTCTGGTCCGCGCCCAAGTCGATCCACACCCAGGACCGACCCGGCACATGGGGAACGCTGTATCTCGAACCGCCGCCGACGCAAACCGTCGCCCGAACGGATCAAACGCTGCTCACGCCCGCGCAACCGGAACCGGCCGATCGCGTGCGACAATGAAGTTCGCGTTTGTGGCTAATTTGCATTTCCCCCCGTCCCCTTTTGCTCCGTCTCCCCCTCGGTCTTGTTGATCTTCAACTCCTCGAGCTTGCGATAGAGACTTGAAACGCCAATCCCCAGACAGCGGGCCGTTTCGGCTTTGTCGTAGTTGTGACGCCCCAGACTGTACAAGATGTGCTGCCGCTCGAAATGCTCGATGGCGGTCTTGAGGTCTTCGCCCACATCGTCGGTTATTCCCTCGACGGCAAAGGGAAGATCCTCGACGCCGATATCCCGGCCGTCGGCGAAAATAACGGCCCGTTCGATCACGTTTTCCAGTTCGCGGATGTTGCCGCGCCAGTGATGGCTGAGCATGGCCCGCATGGCGCCGTTGGTGATGCCGGTCACCTTCTTGTTCATTTCCTGCGTGTACTTGGTGAGGAAGTGATGGACCAGCAGCGGGATATCCTCCTTGCGTTGTCGCAGGGGCGGAAGCTGGAGCTTGACGACGTTGAGGCGGAACAGCAGATCCTCGCGAAATTGCCGCTCCTCGACCATCTTTTCCAGATCCTGGTTCGAGGCCGCGATGATGCGCACGTCGATGGGACGCGGATGGGTATCCCCCACCGGCACGACCACCTTGTCTTCCAGCACGCGCAAAAGCGAACTCTGCACGCCGATCGGCAGAGTCGAAATCTCATCGAGAAACAGCGTGCCCCCGTTGGCGGCCTCGAAGTAGCCGATCTTGTCGCGCACCGCTCCGGTGAAGGCGCCGCGCCGATAGCCGAACAGTTCCGATTCGATGAGCGTGTCGGTCAGCGCGCCGCAATTGACGGGCACGAACGGATGGCTGCGCGTCAGGCCGTTGTAATGGATGGCCCGCGCGAACAGTTCCTTTCCCGTGCCGCTCTCGCCGATGATCACGACGTTGGTCTTGACCTCCGACAGCTTTCGGACCATGTCGAACAGCCGGGTGACCGACTGCGAGTTGCCGACCAGATTGTGGAACGTGCTCTTCTCGGCCAGTTGCTCGGTGATGACAAGCTGGGTGCGGGCCATTTCGCCGTATTGCAGGGCCCGCTGCACTTTCAGCAGCATGTCGTCGAATTGCACGGGCTTGAGGAGATAATCGTAGGCCCCGGCGCGCATGGCCGACACCGCCATCTCGACCGTCCCGAACGCCGTCGCCACGATCACCGGCGTCTGGGGCGCGATCTGCTTCATATGTCCCAGCAGCGTCAACCCGTCCATGCCCGCCATGCGCACGTCGGTCACGACGACATCCACCGGGCGCGACAGCACGATGTCGTATGCCGCCTTTCCATCGGCGGCCTGGAGAATCTCATACCCCTCGCCGGTCATCAGCTCGGCCAGCGATTCGCGAAGCACGGTTTCGTCCTCGACGATCAATACGCTCTTGCTCATGCCACTGAGTATAGACAAAAAAGAGGCGAGACGCCGGGCTTGCGCCACGGCATTCTCGCCTCAGCCGGGAAAATCAGGCCGTTCTCGAAGGCTCGTCGCCCAGCGCGGTTCACACCTGGCCGTGTTCTCCGCACGAGCAGGCGACCGGTTGTTCCATGTTCCGTTCGAGCCGGCCGGCGATTTCATCGTCGGTCAGGTAGCAACCGGGGTCGGCTTCCCACGGATCGCCGGTGACGACTTCCGCCCGTGCCCGCAGCGAGCCGCCGCACACACTCTTGAAGCGGCAGCCGGCGCATCGGCCTTTCAGCAATGGCAGCCGGTCTTTCAGGCCCGCCATGATCGGATTGGAGGTATCCTGCCAGATCTCCGAGAATTTGCGGTCCTTCACGTTGCCGAAGCTGCGGAACATCGAGAACTGGTCGGCGTGGACATTGCCGACAAAGTCGATGTTCGCGATTCCCACTCCGCTGGAATACCGCCCGCCGCCGTTCCATTCCAGCATGTCCAGCACCTGGCCGGCACGGGGATGGTTTTCGCGGAGCATGCGGAGATAGAGATACGGCCCGTCGCAATGGTTATCGACGGTGAGGATTTCGATGCGCTTGCCGCGGGCGACCAGGTCCGCCGTGCGATCGAAGATCGTGTCGGCCGCCTTGCGCGATTCCTCCGGTGTCAGGGCCAGCAGGCTCTTGCCACGGCCGGAGGGGCACAGGTGATAGAAACACGCCCGGTCAATGTTCTCCCTTTCGAGGAAGTCGAAGATGCGGTCCAAATCCTGAGCGGTGTGGCGAGTCAGCGTGAGCCTGAGTCCGACCTTCTGCCCGGCGGTGACACAATGGCGAAATCCGCTCATGGTTCGATCGAACGCGCCCTTGACGCCGCGGAATTCGTCGTGGACGGCGGGGATGGCGCTGTCGAGGCTGATGCCGATATAGGCGAATTTCAATTCGGTGAACCGCTTGGCCATTGCCGCGTCGATGAGCGTGCCGTTGGTGCTCAGGACCACGTGCAGGTTTCGGTCGCGAGCGTATTCGGCCAATTCAAGAACATCCGGCCGGACCAGCGGCTCGCCGCCCGAAAAGAGCACGGCCGGCACCTTGAACGCGGCCAGATCGTCCAGCACGGTCTTGCACTGGTCGGTGGACAGTTCGTCCGGATACTTCATGGCGCACGAATCCGTGTAACAGTGAACGCACTTGAGGTTACAGGTTCGGGTCAGGTTCCAAACGACGATGGGACGTCGCTGGGCAGCGCTCTTGGCGATGGCCATGCGCTGGTGCGGCGGCGGGTCGATCTGGGTGATGGCCCGGCCATAACGATGTGGAGTGCTGGGGGCTTCAAGCCCGCCGTAAAGCACACTGACGTCGATCATTGCAGTCTCCCGGCTAAAGAATGACTGTACGATGTTACTACAACAAGCGGCAGGCCACGGCGGCGCGATGGCGATTTCTTTTCCATTGAACGCATAACTTCATATCCGGCCGATTGTTGCATGGCACGCGGTGGGACGCGACGGCGATCCATGACGGCAGGCCGGCCCAGTCTTTTCTTAATTGTGAGAACCGGAGACATCCCCGATCGCCGAATCTCGGACCACCAGCGCCGGCATGTTCATTCAAATGCCCCGATCTTGACTTGCAGGGCTTGTAGAGTGCTTGGCATCGGCCTTGCTCTTGGATTTGCGGCAGATTCCCCTTGCGGGTCTGCATGGACCGGATGGTGTATGGTAAGACCGCGCCGATATTCCGCCGTCGATGCCAAATTGCTTCTGCGTGGAAGCGTTGCGATGGCTCTGTGCATTGCGTGCCTGGCGCCGACGCTGGCATGGGCACAGACAACCCGCCCCGCTCCGGCCCCCAATCCGCACTGGTCGCCCGACGCCTGCGGCGATTGTCATCAGCGCAGTGGCGAGAAACTCCTGCCCATCGCCCCGGAAACCGTCACCACTTTGTGCATCTCCTGCCACGACGGCCAACGCGCCTCGGAAGAAGTCCACCCCATCAGCTCAAAGATGTCCGGCCGCACCGGACCCAATCCCGGCTGGCCTACACTCAGCGGCGTCCTCTATTGCCAGACCTGCCACGACACGCGCCAGCAATGCGACCCGGCCGCCCAGCGCCCCATCATCAATGCCGCGTTCCTTCGTCAGACGATGGCTCCAGCGGCCGGGGCAACCACCGCGCCGACCACCGGCCCGGCCGTGGCCGCCGCAGCCGCCGACGACGGCGACCCCATTCCTTTCTGCGACAACTGCCACGCTCCCGACCAGACCCCCAAGTTCAGTCCGCATCTCATGCTGGCGGCCGATCAGCACACCGTCATCGAGCAGCGATGCCAGGTCTGCCACCAGAAGCCGATGGACCGCAACGCCACCGCGCGCACCGGCGATGCGTTCCTGCGCGCCGATCAGGTCACTCTCTGCCGAAGCTGCCATCCGCACCACCGGGATATCTCCCGCACCGGCCACGTTGGAACGGTCATCCAGCCGGACATGCTCGTCTACATGCGGGCACGCGAGTTGACCGGGCTCATCAACGCGCCCAGCAACGACCTGACCGCGCAGCTCAAGGCGGCCAATGCCAGGCCGACACTCATGGTCCCCGACCCGACCGGCCGGATCGTCTGCACCACCTGCCACAATCCACACGAGCAGGGTGTGTTCTCGCCGGGTTGCGCGCTGGCCGACCGCGCGCTGCATCCGGTCCAGGGCCATCTGCTCACTCCGGTGCGCGGACAAACGTTCTGCCGGCGATGTCACTCTTTCTGAAGTCAATCCATGAAAACCCCTGGAAACAACCTCACGCCGGTCCTGCTGATGGGCCTGCTCGTCCTCCTGGCCGCCGCGACAAACGTTGCTGCCTACGACACCGAGGGGTGCCTCTCCTGCCATCAATACCGCGGCCTGTCCCGCATCGACAGCGACGGCAAGAGCATTGAACTCTTCTACGTCGATCCGAATTATTACAACACGCCCGACGGCCCGCACTCGCGGCTTAAATGCACCGACTGCCACATCCGCAGTGAGGTTGAGACATTTCCACATCTCCCGCAAACCCCCGTGGATTGCACGAAGGTCTGCCATCTCGACGGCCCTAATCAGGTGGAGGTGCGATTCAGCCACCAGCACGTCGATCAGATGCTGGCGGATTCCGTGCATGGCGACGGCGATCTCGCCAGGGCCAACACCTTGCTGGGCAGCCCCCTGAAGCCGGGGCAATCACCGTGCCTGCTCTGCCATGATGAACCGACATTCAGCCGCGGCGGAGTGTCCGGCTTGCCGTCCGACGCCCCCATCATCCGCTGCAATACCTGCCACGACGAGCAGCTTCCCGTCGATACCCGGCAATTCTATCGACACGTTACTGCCCGCACAGTCCCGGCCCGCACCAATCAGGACATGGTCCGCCTCTGCGCCATGTGCCACAGCAACCAGGCCGTCCGGGACGAGTTTAAGCTCCCCGACACCGCCGCCAGTTACCTGTCCAGCTTTCATGGCAAGGCCACCTTGCTGGGCAGCGAAGAGGCCGCCAATTGTCTCGACTGCCATGCCGGACTCACGCGCAACGTCCACCAGATCAAGTCCGAATCCGACGCGTCCAGCCCCACCAACGTCAACAATCTCCCCGACACCTGCCGCCAGCCCGCCTGCCACCGCGCCGCCGGACCCACCATCAGTTCGGCCGCCGTGCATCTCGATCTCAGCCGGACGCGCGGCATCGAGTTCTTCATCGCCTGCCTCTTTGTTGTCTTGATCGTCTTCACGTTCGGACCGTCGCTGATGCTCACAGCGCTGAAAATGCTCGAAATCGTCACCGGGCGTAAAGACCCGGCCGAACATGCCCACGTCGAACTGGCCAGGGAATTGCTCGCCAACCCCGCCACGCGCGCCAAGCTGCAGCGATTCAACCTGCACCAGCGGTTCCAGCACTGGCTGCTGGCCATCTGTTTCATCACGCTGGTGCTCACGGGCTTTCCGCTGAAGTTCGCCGGGCAAGCCTGGGCGGCATGGCTCATCGGCGAATTCGGCGGCATCTCCTGGGCGCGCCGCATCCATCATTACGCCGGTGCGGTGCTGATCGTCGGCCTGTTCTATCACGCCTTCTACATCCTCACCATCATTCGCCGCCGTCACAAAGCCGACGGCACCGGGTGGCTCAAGACGCTGTTCGGGTTGCCGATGTGGGTCGGGCCCTCCGACCTCATGCAGATGAACGCCCTGATGTTCTATCTCCTGCGTTTCCGCAAGGATCGCCCCGCCGCCGGCCGGTTCAACGCCGAAGAAAAATTCGAATACATCGGCGTCTTCTGGGGCTCGATCGTCCTGGGCAGCACCGGCATGCTGATGTGGTTCAACGCCTGGACCACCCAGCACCTTCCCGGCCGAATCCTGACCATCGCCATTCTCATCCACACGATGGAGGCGTTCCTGGCGCTTCTGCATGTCGGCATCGTGCACATGGTCAGCGTCATCATCTCGCCGGAAGTCTTCCCGGTGTCCAAGGCCATGTTCACCGGCGAAACGCCGATTGCCGAACTGGCCGCCGGCCATGCCGCCATGTTGGAGGAAATTCATCACCAAACGGAGGCGCCCCATGCGTAAGCGAATCAACCTCCGCTGGCTTTCACCGCGAGTCATCTGGTCGGCTCTCACCGGCCAACCCGTTCGCCGCGCGATCAGGGCACTGACCATCCGCTCGTATGCCCTGCTGATTTTCGCGATGCTTCTGGCGGCGGGATATCTTGCGGTCCACTATCTGGTTGCGGCGGTCTTTCTGCCCACGCAGGTTCCGCCGCAGATGCTCGAATGGGCCGGGCGATTGGATGTCGCCGCCTTGCGGTCGACGCAGACCCAGGGCGTCGAGCGCACGGCCCCGCGCGCCCCTGTCAGCCACTACCACGGCGTCAATCAGTGGTTTCAACCGGATAACGGCAACGGTTGCACACTCAGCGGCTGCCACGAGCCCCTGCCGCACGACCAGCGCGCCAAGGTTCCCGCGTTCGCCAATTTCCATACGACGTTCCTCACTTGTCAGATGTGCCACGCCACGCCGCAGCAGCGCCCCGCCGCCACGCGATGGGTCAGCACCGACACCAACGTTCCGCAGGATGCGCCAGCCATTCTGCAACTCCTGGAATTTCTTGAGAGCAATACCGAGGCGATCCAAGCCCAACCCGCCTCCGTCAGTCAGAAGATCAAGGTTCTGCTCGGCCAGACCGTTGCCACACTCGGTCAGGATGCCTATCTCGACGGTCTTCTGGCCGAATTGCAATCCACCGATCCCGGCAGCCCGGTGTGGAAATCCGCGATTACGCAGTTGCAGACTGAACTGCCCCTGCACGCCAGCGGCGAATACCGCGCCAAGCTTGCCTGGACCGCCATCGCCGACCAGCGCATTTCTCAGTTCCAGACCCTCTCATCTCAGGCCCGGCAATTCCTGGACGCCCCGGACGATTCCGCCGAGCGCAAATCCTTGCAGACGTCCATTCACGCCTCCCTGGCTCCGGCGGCGGCGAGTTGCGTGACCTGCCACGACAACCAGCCTGCGATTCTTGATTTCCACGCGGCCGGCTATTCCCCCAGGCGATCGGCGTATCTCAGTCACCTGGAGATCGCCCGCCTGATGCAGCAGATTCGCCAGGGCGAGCACTTCATCATCCCCAACCTGATGGGAGGCGGCCAGTGACGTTCATTCGCTTCGCCTGGCTTCCGCCGATTGCTTTGGCGTGCATGGCCCTTGGCGCTACTCCCATTCCGGTCGCCAACCGCATCCCCGCCACCACCAGCCGCACCATCGAAGCGCCCAGGCTCCATCCCATGACCATGCCCACCGATGTCGCCATCGATGCGCTGGGATATGTCTATGTCGCCGACGGCGTCAACGACCGCATCGTGCGATTTACTCCCAGCGGAGACATCGACGCCACTCTTACCGGCCCCAAAGACCTTCCAGTCAGCAGCCCCGTGGGCATCAGCATCGACCGCGACGGTTCGCTCTGGATTGCCGATACCGGCAATCACCGCCTGCTGGTCCGCTCTCCCGATGGACGCAATTACAAATCCATCGCCGTGCCGGATGCGCCCGGCAACAAGACATCCGACCCCACCGGCGTGGTCGTCCGAACGGATGGCGCCCGCGCCTACGTCGCCGACTGCGACAACCAGCGAATCCTCATCCTCGACACCGCCACGGGCAAATGGACCGCTCTGGGCGAATTTGGAATCTCGCTGGGGCAGTTCCGCTGGCCGTTTTTTGTCTGCATGGGACCGGAAGATCATCTGGTCGTCTCCGAATCCGTCGGCGCCCGCCTGCAACTCATCAGTTCCGACAATCGCTGGGCCGGCCAGATCGGGCACTTCGGCGTCGCCATGGGTGATCTGTACCGGCCCAAGGGCCTGGCCGCCGACGCCTCCGGCCGGATCTTTGTCGGCGACTCCACCATGGGCGTTATCCAAGTCTTCACGGATGCCGGCAAGTTGCTGGGCGTGCTGACCGACAATGCCGGCCAGCCGCTGCGCTTCGATCATCCCATGGGAATGCGTTTTGATTCCGCGGGACTTTTGTACGTCGTGGAACTGGGCGCCAATCGCGTGGATGTCATAACGCTTAAACCCCCCGGCAAGTAAGCGCACCATGAAGCTGCGACCCACCATTTTCGCTCTGGCATTGCTGATCGGCCTGGCCGCTCAGGTCAGGGGCCAGTCGCTTCAGAACATGACCGAATCCCGCCGCGATTGTGCCGTCTGCCATCTTGAGTGGTCCACCGATTTCGCCACGCCCGGCGCTGTGCTGCTGATGGACAAGCCACAGATCTCGATGGCCTCGCAGGAATCGACATGCCTTGGTTGTCACGATGGCTCGGTCCGCGATTCCCGCAAGAAGGTCTGGCAGGAACAGAGCCACAAGACCGGAATCACCCCGCCCGCCACCATGCAGGTGCCGCCGGGATTGCCGCTGGAAAATGGCAAGCTCGCATGCCGCACCTGCCATACCGCCCACAATGTCCCCGGCGCCGAGGACATGTCCAGCACCTTCTTTCTCCGCGTCGAAAACGACCAAAGCCAACTTTGCAAACTCTGCCACTCCGAGAAAGCCGACGGCCCGACCCACGGCAGCCACCCCGTCGGCCCCATGGCCATCGCTACGCCCGCCAATCTGGTTGCCGCCGGCGCCAAGACCGGCCCCAAGGGCCAGGAACTTATTTGCCAAAGCTGCCACGGCGCCCACGGCTCTAAGGCTGACAAGCTCCTGGTCCTCTCCGCCAGCGACAATGCCCTGTGCGTGTCCTGCCATGAGAAGCTCAAACCCGGCCAATGGGGCGAAGGCGGACACACGCATCCTGTCGATGCCCCGCTGGCCACTGCCGCCCAGCGCCAGGCAATCGTCGACATGGGAACCCACGCCGGCCCCAGGGACACACTGGCCTGCCTTTCCTGCCATCGACTGCACGACAGCCCGGCCCAGGGCAAACTCCTGGCCGATGTCCTGACCGACAGCAAGCTCTGCCTCCGCTGCCATTCCGACAAGTCCACTGTCGCCGGAACGCAGCACGATCTTCGCAAGACCGCCCCGACCACGCGCAACTCGCTCAACCAAACCGCGGATGATTCCGGCCCTTGCGGCGCCTGCCATACGCCGCATGATTCCGCCCGCCCCCCGCAAGTCGCCCAGGGCGATCCGTCCGGCCAGTGTTTGGCCTGCCACGCTGACGGCCGTATCGCCAGCGCCAACGGCCCCATCCACTTCAATCACCCTGGCAGCGTGACGCGCGACAAACTCCCCGGCGGATTAACGCTGGCCGTCGCATCCGAAGCAGCCAATCCCGACCGCGCCGATCTGACGTGCATGACCTGCCACAATCCGCACGATGCCGCCAAGACTCACTTCCTGCGCGATAAGCCCGATACGCTGTGCGGCGACTGCCACACCGAACAGATCACCACGCTGGCCGGCTCGCACGATTTCACCAGCCGCCCCACCGCGCGCAACGGCATCGGCCAGACCGTCGCCGATTCCGGCAAGTGCGGGTTCTGCCACAATGTCCACAAAGGCACCGGCCCGGATATCTGGATCGCCACCAGTGAGGCTCCCACCAAGGCGGCCGACATGTGCATCGCCTGCCACAACACCTCCGGGCTGGCATCACAGCATCCGGCCCCGGAATTCAGCCACCCGACCGGCATCGCTTCTCCGGCAACCCGGCCGTCGGCTGTGCCGCTTCCCCTATTCGACGCTGCCGGTCAGCGCAGCGGCGCCAACGGCCTGGTGCAGTGCGCCAGTTGCCACAATCCGCACGCCGACAGCACCAAGTCCGCACTGCTGCTTCGCGTCCCCGGCAACACTTCGGACCTCTGCCTCAAATGCCATGCGGAAAAGTCCACACTCTACGGGAGCATCCACGATTCCGTGACCAATCCCAACTGGCCGGGCCAAAGCAAAGCCGACGGGCCAGGCACGAGCACCGGCAATGACCTCTGCATGGCCTGTCACCGCGCCCATAGCAACGACCCCGCTCGCAAGCTCTGGGCGGTCACGCCCGCTGCCGGTGTCACGCCGGCCGACGGAGTCTGCATCGGTTGCCATCCCAAGAATGCCTGGGCCTCTCCAACCGATCCCACTCCCGCCGTTGGAGCGATGCTTCATCCGCGATCCATCCCGACCACGCGCAGCAGTTCCGGCGAAGCCGCCGACGTGACCGCCGCCGTCGCCGCCTACGCCACGCCGCTGGTTCCCGCTACCGACGCGACGGCCCGCACGCAGATCGGGTGCGAAACCTGCCACAATCCACACGCCGCCCGCACCGTCCCGGCGCTACTCCGATCCCCCGACCCGACCCAGCCGCAGGATGTCTGCTTCCAATGCCATAAGAGTGAATCCAATCTGGACCACAGCATGCACGCGGCCGACGTGATGGCCAAAGCACCCATCGCCGCCGATTCCGCTGCACCGGCCAAATCACGTTTGCTCTGCACGCCCTGCCACGCGGTCCACGCCGTCGAGGGAAGCCAGCGCGACAAGCTCTGGGCCGTCCGGATCGACCCCGGCGCCGTCACGCCCAATGAGCAGCGTTGCCTGGGCTGCCACGACAACAAGACCGCGCCGCGCCCGCAAATCCCGACGCATCCGCCGGTTGTCTTTGGCCTGCTGTCCTGGGCCGCCACGCAGCCGTCCGATCTCCCCAAATATCTCCCCACCGACAAGTCCATCCCCTGCGGCGTCTGCCACCTGCCGCATGGCAACGGCAACGGCTCGGCCGTGCCGCTTCCTGCCGCCGCGACCCAGCCATCCGGCGAGCAGGCCATTACTCTCCGCAACGCCACCAAGCCGATGATCCGCCTGAGCGTGGCCAAGGACCAGTGCGCCACCTGCCACGGCAACGACGCCGAGCGGGTGTTCCTCTATTATCATCACCCCGACCAGCGCAAAGACGTGAAGGATTTACAGGATCCCACCGGCGCGCTGAAGATGGAGCAGTGATTCCTCCACGGCCGGGGCAGCGCCATCGAAGCCAACACTTCCGTTCGCCTTCTGGCAGACAGACTTCTACCAGACCGTTGCCGTCTCGATTACATTCCCCGCATGCGGATCATCGCCGGTACTCATCGCGGGCGCACGATTCTGCCGCCTGTGGCCGAGACCACCCGGCCGATTACGGATCGCGTCAAGCAATCGTTGTTCGATATCGTGTTCGACCGGATCGACGGGGCCATGGTCTATGACCTGTTCGCCGGGACGGGCAGCATGGGTCTGGAATCGGCCAGTCGGGGGGCGCGGGGCGTCGTGTTCGTCGAATCCGATCCGTCGGCCGTTGAAGTGCTCAGGAGGAATCTGAAGAACTTCGGCTTCACCACCGGGATACGCGTGGTGGCGAAGGATGTATTTGCGTGGGTCGGCGGCGCGACGGCGGTGGAGGCGGCCAATCGGGCCGACCTGGTTTTTCTTGATCCGCCCTATCGTATGATTGGGGAGAATCCGGGCACTCTGCTGGCTTGCGCGGCGGGGCTGGCCCAGCGGCATCTGGCGCCGGACGGCATCGTCGTGTTCCGCCACCAGCGAGCGGATTCGCTGGCGCTGGCGCCGCTGGTCGTTTATGATGAACGCCACTATGGAGCGATGACACTAACGTTCCTGAAGAAACCGTGAATGCGTCCCGCGAATCGTAGGGTCCGCATTGCGGACCTTTGGATTTGCAAGAACTTTTGAGGATTCTGGTCCGCAATGCGGACCCTACATCATGCCCTTGCCGAAGTACCGCTATTTCGAATCGTCCGACGCGGCCCGCATGAGCCGGTTGCAATTTGCGGCCGGGAAGGTTGTCGAGGGGATCGTCACCGGCCTGCACAAAAGCCCCAACCGCGGGTTCAGTGTCGAGTTTTCGGAGCATCGCGAATATGTCCCCGGCGACGAGTTGCGGCATCTCGATTGGCGCGCCTACGCGCGCTCGGACCGACACTACATCAAGCTGTATGAACAGGAAACCAATCTCCGCGCCACCATCGTCATCGACAACAGCGCGAGCATGAATTTCGGCAAGAAACTCGATTACGCCCGACACCTCGCCGCGTGCCTGGCGTATCTGCTGGCGCATCAGCAGGATCTGGCCGGGCTGGTCGCATCGGATGATTCGATCCGCGTCGAACTGCCGTCGGGCTCGTCGCCGGCGCATCTGGACCGGCTGTTCCGGCAGCTTGAGAGTCTGGAGGCCGGCAAGGGAACCGCTCTGGCGGCGCATCTTCACGAACTGGCCGAGCGGCTGCCGCGGCGGAGTCTGGTCATCATCATCAGCGATCTGTGGCTGGACAGCGGCGAGTTGGCGCGGGCGCTTCAGCACATCCGCTATCGCCGGCATCACGCGATGGTGCTGCATCTTCTGGACAATGCGGAGATTGATTTGCCGTATGATCGGCAGGTGACGTTGGAGGATTTGGAAACCGGCGAGCGGGTCGCCGTGGATGCGGCCGCCCTGCGCGTGGCGTATCAGAGGAATGTGCAGGACTACCTGGCCAGCCTGCGGCGAGGTTGCAGCGATTGCGAGGTGGAATATCACGCGCTGCATGTTGACGTGCCGTTCGACAAGGCGCTGGTCCGCCTGTTGAGCCAGCGAGCGTAGTTTTATCGCGCTGCGCGATTTACGACGTGGGATTTCGTTGATGTTCGGGCTTGAGTTTCTTTTTGTAACGGCTCTTTGGGCGTTGCCCCTGGCATCGCTGCCGCTGGTGTTGCACCTGCTGTTCCGCCGCAAGTCGCCTGTGGTGCCGTTCAGTACGCTGCGGTTCATCCAGGCCAGTTTGAAACAGACGGCCGCGCGCCGCCGCGTGCGGCGATGGCTGCTTCTTGCCTGCCGCATCCTGCTGCTGGCTTTACTTATCATGGCCGTATCGCAGCCGGCCAAGCGACTGGCATCCGCATGGGGATCGGGCGCGTCGAGCATCGATGCCGCGATCATCGTGGATACCAGTTATTCAATGCTCTACCAGGGCCAAACCGGCCCGCTGCTCAACGTGGCGGACCAGACCGTTCGCGGTCTGCTGCGCGGCCCGCTCTCGCACGCATCGGTGGCGATCTTTAAGAGCCAGCCGCCGCCGTCCGATGCGCCGGAGCATTTTGATTCGTCCGCCGACGTGCTGGCCCAATGGGCGCCGCTGACGCCGCAGGCCAATCCGGTTCCGCTGGTCGATCGGGTGATCGCGGCCGTGAACCTGCTGCACAACCGTGACGCGGCCGAGAAGTGGCTGATCATCGTCAGTGATCTTCAAAAGCACGAATTCGCCCGGCCGCTGCCGGATTTTACCGATGGGCATGTCGTCATCATCGACCTGCACCCCGACGATGCGCGATCGGTCGGCATCAGCGAGATTTCGGTCAAGCCGCCCCGGCCGATGCCGGGCGTCGGGTGCGATATCAATGTGCTGATCGACGGCCGCGGCGCCGAGGTTCCGGTGGATGTGGATGTGGCCGATCTGACCGGCAAGAGCGTGGCCCATCCGACGCTGCCGATGGCCAAACTGACCAGCACGCCGGGAACGGCCCAGGTGGCGGCGCCGGTGGTGTTTCCGGATGAGCCGTGGCTGCTGGTTCGCGCTAAAGTCGATGCCAAGGACGCGGCCGATTGGAACAAGACCCGTCAGCACTTGATGCACCTTCCTCCCCCGCGTCCGGCTGCGGTGATCGGCGGATTGAACCCGACCAGTTCCGAGCGCGTGGTTCGCCTGGCGCTGGACCCAACGCAAGGTTCGGGAGCGTGGCCGATCGCGCTGCGCCCGCCGGGTCCGCCGCGCGGTGATGAGGACTTGATTGTCGCGATCCTCACCGATTGGCCGGATGTCGCGACGGCCAGGCAATATCTCCAGGCCGCGCAGCGCGGCAGCGTTGTGATGCTTTTCGTAAAGCCCGGCCTCGAGGAGTCGTGGGCGTCGCTGCTCGCCGATCGAAGAGCGGCGCTGACGGCCATACTGCCCAGCGAACCGGGAGCGGAATTGGGCCAGCCCGCTCACGCCGCCGCGGCCGAGCCGGACGATCCGCTTCTGGGCGGCCTGACGCAGCAATTGAGCGATGCCAGCCGGATCGTCGTCTTGCGTTGCATCCGCTTCAGTGCCGCCGACAGCAAGGTGACCGCGCTGCTGACGGTGACGCCGACCGATCCATCGGCTGGCAAGGGCTGCGGCCTGCTCTGGCGTCGTTCGATCGGGGCCGGTTCGGTCCTCACCTGGTGTACGCTGCCCGATTCGCTCTACAGCAACCTGGCGACCAGCGAGATGTTCCTGCCGATCCTCGTCAATGCATCGCTGCGGCAGGAGCAGTCGATCAGCCCGCTGAACGTCGAGATCGGCCACCCGATCATTTTGGCCGGCCCGGAGGTAGCCGCCATCGATCGCATCGAAATCGAAACCCCCAACCACGAGCGCTACGTCATTTCCCCCACCGCCGAAAAGCAGGGCCGGCAGTTCGTTTTCACCAACACCGCCGAACCCGGACTATACACATGGCGGCGGACGGATCAAACGCAGCCGATCTGGTACACCAACGTACAACTCCCGGCCGACGAATCCGACCTCGATTACGCCACCGCATCGACAATTGCCCAAGGCCCCAACGTGCTGATCGCCCGCTCGCTGGACGAACTGACCGCCCAGATCGCCGCCATGACCCAACCCCAACCTCACTGGTCCGGCCCGATCGCGGTGGTGATATTACTGTTATGCTTCGAATCCATGATGGCCAGCACAAGGCGCGTGGGCGGTGCGTAGCCTATTCGGACCGCGGACGCGAAATTCGCGCGGCGGCGGCGTATCACTCTTATGGGTCGGCGGGATTCGCCCGGACCGCGGAGATTGCCGCGATGGAGATAGTATGACTGCAAGATCGATGCTGCCGCTATTGCTCGTTGTTCTGACGTCAGGCTGCTGTTTCTCGGAGACCCAGCCGGTGCATGTGAGTCGTACTCCGGCTGACGTCTGGCGGCTTGTCGATCCGAAGTATCAACCGGAGATTCTCTCCAAAAAATATGATCGGGCGGAAGTCCTCGCGGCCGCCGGCAATCCGACCATCGACGATGGCGAGGAATGGGTCTATGTGGCCAAGTTCGAAGACGGAAGCGGCTTTGGCGTGCCCATGGATGATGAGGGATTCCCGATCTATGCGACGAACTTCGATCCGACGTGGAAGATTATCGTGGTGACGTTTGACACTCGTGGGAAGGTCGAGCGCATTCGCGTCGGGTCGGTGGATTCATCCATCGCGGACATCGAGCCGGTAGGATACCTGCTGGGAATAGGCTTCCACCGGCCCATGCGAACCAGAGCCGCGCCGACAACGCAAACGACAAAACCCTCCGGCGGCAGTGACTAGCGAGCCGCTGGCGCTTGGCGGCTCAACCGCAACAGCGCGCCGTTTTTGATGCCGCCCCAGCCGCGCCGCTGGACCGAGATACATTGCTGATCCGGCAGGAGCTTGTAAATCGGCCAGGGGACGCATTCGTCCAGGAGGATTCTCATGCGGCCGTCGGTGAGTGAAGAGCGGATTCGGAGCGATCAAGAACGCGCCGCGCCATCTCGTGCGTCACGGAGGGGAAGCACTCGACGAATTGATCCAGCGTATAGTTGTCCTCAAGGTACTCAAACGGCGACTTCACCGGCACGCGCGTGCCCTTGAACACAGGCGTGCCGCCGAGGATTTCCGGGCCGATGGTGATCAGGCCGCTGACGTCCATACCGCGTAGCCTATTTCTACGCGGCTTGAAGCTTCAAGTCGGCTAACATTGCACGTGTACATGGCGTATTCGCGTACTCGTCAACGATCTTGACAAGTGCGTCAAGACGCGATAGCATCCCGCGCATGGCGAATGTGATCCTGACGGAGCAGGCGCAGCGCGAATTTGACGACCTTGGCCGGACCATTCACATTCGTGTTCCCGATATTCTGGAGCATCTGGAAAAATGGCCAAACTTCAGCGGCGCCAAGCCGCTGCGGGGTAGATTGGCGGGGCGTTTTCGCATTCGCGCCGGAGATTACCGGGTGCAATTTCGAGTGGAGAGCGACAGGGTTGTCGTCGAAAAGATCGGTCACCGCGATGGCTTTTACGAGGACTGACTATGGTCGCCGGGACAATGCAAATCAAGGGTGAGCGGTTCGTGATCGTGCCCGAATCCGAGTACGACAGAATGCGGGAATTGGCTCGCGAACTGGCCGACGGCGACGGTCCGCCCTTGCCCAAGCCCGATTCCGATGGCAATGTTCCGGCGGTGGAATACGGGCGCGCATCGCTGGCGCGCAAGCTGATCCGCGACCGGCGGCGCGTCGGCCTGACGCAAACAGAGCTGGCTCGTCGCGCCGACATTCGTGCTGAGACCCTTTGCAGAATCGAAAAAGGCAAATCCACGCCGGATATGGCCACGTTCAAGAAGATCCACCGAGCTTTGGAAAAAGCGGAGCGAAAAGTGGCGGCGGATGAGCGATGATCGCTTGACGCCCCGCATCCACTCCATCACCATTGGCCGGCATGTTCACACTGGCTTGTTTCGCCGATGAGATTTCGCCGGAACTCTCCGAGCAGATCGAGCATTGCCTGGCCAACAAGGTGATGCACATCGAATTGCGCAGCGTCGGCACGACCAATGTGCTGGATTTGTCGCCCGAGCAGCGGCGGGAGATTCGGCGGCGGCTTGCCGATGCGGGGCTGGATGTCATCGGCATCGGGTCACCCATCGGGAAAGTGCGCATCGACGAGCCGTGGTTGCCGCACGCCGAGCGGTTCAAGATCGCCCTGGATGCGGCCGAGTATTTTGGGGCGAAATTGGTGCGGATTTTCAGTTATTATCCGCCGCCGGGAGAGGATATTCTCAAGTATCGCGAACAGGTTATGGAGCGCATGCGGGCGAAGCTGGAACTGGTGGACGGGCGGCGGATCACGTTGCTGCATGAGAATGAAGTTAAAATCTACGGCCAGCATGGAGCGCAATGCCTCGATCTGGCCACGACCATCGTCTCGCCGAAATTTCAGCTTGCGTTTGATTTTGCGAACTTCGTTCAGGCTGGCGAAAAGCCGATCGAGATTTGGCCGTCGCTCCGGCCGTTCGTCACGCACATGCACGTCAAGGATGCGAAATTGGACAGCGGGAAGGTCGTGCCGCTGGGCCAGGGCGACGGAAGCGTCGAGGCGATTCTGCTGGACCTGCATCGCAGCGGATACGACGGGTTTCTGAGCCTCGAACCGCATCTGGCGGCACAGGGGCAGTTCGCCGGATTCAGCGGGCCGGGGTTGTTCAAAATGGCGGTTGAGAACCTGACGGGGATTCTCAGCCGCAACGGGATCGCATGGCGATGAGCACGGCCGTGGCCAAGCCGGGTCAGACGACGTGGTGGCCGGCGACGGTTCCGACCTTCACGCCGATAGCCCTGCCGCCGGTGTTGCGCCTGGCGATCGACTCCGCCGCGGCCGTGCCCCCGGAGGGGCAAATGGTGGCGGCGGGCGAAACGATTTCCCCCGCGGCTGCGGGGCGGACGGCGGTCGTGGCGCCTTGCCGGGCGCGGGTGGGACAAGTCACCAGGATCGAATCGTCGGGCGTTGTGCTCGCCCGGATCGAACTGGTGCCCGCGTTGGACGGCGATGCCACGGCGCCCGGCGCCACTGTTGCAAATTCCAGCGATGAATCATTCCGCGGCGCATCGACGGCGGATTTCGGGCCGTGGATTGACCGGCTTGGCAATGCGGGCGTGAATGCCGCGAGAATCGCCAGCCCGGATTTGATCGGGCAACTCAACATGGCGCTGCGCCGGCCGGTGGATACGGTGATCTGCGGCGCACTGGACAGCGATCCGACGATGCGCGTGCAGGGTGCGCTGTGTGCGACGTATCCGGAGGATTTGGAAGCGGGACTGACGTTGCTCGCCAAATGCTGCGGGGCGTCGCGTGTGTGTGTTGTCATCGAGGCGTGGAGTCCGGCGGCATGGACGGCGCCGCTGCGGAAAGTCTTGCGCGGCGGACCGATCAAGCTGGTCGAATTGGCCAACGACTATCCGCAATCGGACCCTTCGCTGATGCTCTATACAATCACGCGGCGGCGGTTGCGGCCGGGGCGGCTGCCGGTTGAGCGGGCGACGCTCCTGCTCGATGCGGCCGCGGCGATCGGGGTCGGGCGTGCGGCGCGGGGCAGGCCGGCGCTGCCGGTATACATGGCCGTGCGCGACCGCTCGGCGGGGATGAGCCATTACCTTACAACAATGGACGGCACGCCGCTGGACCATATTCTGGCCGCCTTGCCGGTCAGCCGGCCACATATCCTCCGCGGCGGGGATTTGCTGCGCGATCGCCGACTTGCCCGGGATGCCGTTATGGCCGTCGCCGGCGAGCGGATCATCCACGCTTGCCCGCCTGAAGCGATCGTGAATCCCGAGCCGTGCATTCGATGCGCGTGGTGCATGGAATCATGTCCGACGCGCGTTCACCCGGCCATGCTGCTGGAGGCGGCGCAGGAGAACGACCTCGCCCGCGCCCGCTGGGCGGGCCTGGATGCGTGCATCGAGTGCGGCATTTGTGTCCACGTGTGCGCAAGCCAGCTTCCGATTCTGGATGGAATCCGGCAACTCAAACGCCGGGGACAACCGGCGGCGATTCAACAAGATCGCGGCAGCGGCAGCAAGGTGTCTGGAGATCCGCCCGGCCAGGCGTGATGTCGGCGGCGTCCGCCTATGAGGCTTTTTGTTGCGCCGGCTGCCCGATGACGATCATGGGAATCTGCCATGCCGGGCGGTCGATGGTGAGCAGGCACATCGGTGTGTCGGTCAGGTCGAGCTTGGGGGCCATGATCTCAACGTGATAGGGATTGGCACGGTGAACGGAGTGCTGCGGACTGTAAATCCAGGCGTCGCAGGGGGTTCCCGGCTGATATCCGGTTTGCGTCAACCGCACCGGCTGGAAGCGAGCCTGCGTAATATGGACCACCTCACGATCGCGCCAGTCGATTGGGTCGGTCACAATGTCCGGCTTTTCGATGCGCAGGGGCGACTCGAGCAGCACATTGATCGTGGCCAGATGCAGCCGGGCGATCTGGGGGAAGAGGCGAGCCAGCAGCGGCGCCTGAAGAGGGAGAACCCTGGCTGCCGAGCCCAGCCCCTTGACGATACGTCCTCGCAGTACAATCACGGCACACCTTTCGCCGGCGGACAAATCACAAAGCCGGAACGCCCGCGGATCGCACAACCGCTGGCGCTATATGCGTCCTTCAAACGCACGCCACACGCCTATTATTGCACGGACGTTGGTTTTGTTAAGCGAGCGGGGACGCTTATTTGAGGTTTCAGTTCGCCCCAAGCGGCCAGGTGCATGCTTGTCTCATGGAAATAGTTGTTCTACAGCAACAATATGTCTCGAGGCAAGGTCATTTTCCATAAATAGTTGCGCGACAAAATGGGGCATTGATTGTGCGAATCGGGGCACGCCGCTTCGCGGAATCGCGCGGCGGATCCGGGCGGCACATTAATTTTCCATTATTTCTTGCCAGGCGCCGTCGTTTATTCCCCGATGACCTTGACCAGCACTCGTTTGGCCCGGCGGCCGTCGAATTCGCCGTAGAAAATCTGCTCCCACGGCCCGAAATCGAGCTTGCCGTTGGTGATGGCCACGACGACTTCCCGCCCCATGACCTGGCGTTTGAGGTGCGCATCGGCATTGTCCTCGCCGGTGCGGTTGTGCTGGTATTGCCCGGTGGGGGCGTGCGGCGCCAGTTGCTCCAGCCACCGCTTGTAATCTTCGTGCAGCCCTGATTCGTTGTCGTTGATGAATACGCTGGCCGTTATGTGCATCGCGTTGCAGAGGACCAGTCCCTCGCGGACGCCGGACTCGGCCACGATGCGCTGGACCTGCGGCGTGATATTGGTAAACGCCATGCGGGCCGGGAGATTGAACGTCAGGTATTCAGTTTTGGATTTCATGGTTTGGCGCTGGTCAGCGTGACGAAGCTCTGGTAGTCCAGCGTGAATTGGGCGGACCCGCCGGATACGGGAACGGGGTCCTGGGCTTTCATGCTGCGAGAGGCATCGGTGATGACGGGATAAAGCTGGGTCAGCGACGCCGGCAGGCCGCTCAGGGTGACGTTGCGCGTTGTGCCGGTGTTGATGAGGTGGATCGCCCATCCATGGGTGGCGTCGCCGTAGGCTGCGGCGGTGATGCGCGGGCGGTCGCTGGCGATGGCCAGGGACGGAGCCTCCGGCGGCGTGAGGTTAAGCTGCTTGAGATTGTAAAACCGCTGCGTCGGTTGCAGGGGCTGACCGTTGCGGCCGCCGGTAAGTACGGAATAGTTGTCCGTAAGCTGCCAGTGCAGGATGGAGGTGGGCTGGGAGAGTGCCATACAGCGCAGATAGAGGTTGATTTCATCAAGGCCGTACCAGGGCTCGAGGAACAGGCTGCCCGTGCGGTAGCTGTTGGGATCGGTACCGCCCTCGGCGATCAGAAGCGGAAGCTTGAATTGCTGTGCGACCTGGCCCCACTTGGCGATGATCGCGTCGCTGCCGCCGGTCCAGCAGTGGTAAGAGACGGCGCCAACGTACTTCATGGCGTCGGGATCGGCGATGGTCGGGTCGATGTAATTGGCCGGGCGCGGCGTGGGGTTGCCGGTGTCGCCCAGGAGCATTTTGGTGGCCAGGCCCTCGGCGGCAAATGATGCGCCCAGGCCCTTGATGATCTTGTCCTGATCGTCGGGAGTGAGTTTGACGTTGATACCCATGTCCGCTTCGTTAAACGAGAACAGGAGAGGCTCAGCACCGTAGTTCTTCTTCAAATAGGCGATGTAGGAGGTAATGCCCTTGTACATCGCGGGCCATTTTTCCGCGGCGATGGTGGCACCGCCGCCACCTCCGCCACCGGCACGTCCGCCGGCGGGAGCGGCGGCCCTGGCCCAAGTGGGCACGGACCAGTCGCTGATGATCATGGGGATATTCTTTTGAGCGAGCGTGCGCGCCATCTCCATTGCCTGGCGCACATTGTTGGCCAATGGGGCGGCGGTTGGATCGCCGGTTTCGGTGGTCTGCCATGAACTGAGCGGCATTTCCAGACGAGCCCAGGCCACGCGCAGGTTGGCCAGGTTGTAGGCGATGGTGGCGGTGTCGGCCGCGCTCTGGAGGCGGAAGTTGCCGCCGATGCCGATGAACGCCGGGCCGGTGCGCGAGGAATTGATCGTGAGCTTGACGGGAACGGTATCCAGATCGCATGTGGCCTTGAGCGTAAAAGCCACATGGAAGGGTGTGCCGGGATTGAGTGTGCCGGTGCCGACGGCGATCAGCAGATTGTACGTGACTCCCCCGCCGCCTCCCGGTCCGCCGCCACCGCCGCCGCCTGGCGCACCGCCGCCACCGCGTCCGCCCCGGCCGCCACCGCGGGTCTCTTGAAGGACGATGTGCGTGGGGCTGGCGAATGTGAATTCGACAACGCGATTGGCCGTGCCGGTGATGCGGATCGATTTCACCGTGTTGTCGGCGTAGCGCGTGGTTCCCTGTGGGAGACTGCCCAGCGAGACGTTGATGGTAGCGGCGTCGCCGGAGGGAACGATTTGGGCGCTGCCGCTGGAGAAGTTGGCGCCAGAAAGGTTGAACGAATAGTAGATGCCATCGAGCGGGATGGCGGTGCTGGCGGTGGCCTGTACATCGAAGGTTGTGGAGTCGGGCGCAACGTCGCCGATCTGCACGCGAACGCTCGCCCCGCCAGCGCCCCCGCCGCCACGACCGGCGCCGCGACCGCCGCCGCCAGCAGCCCCTGCGCCGGCACCACCGGCGCCTGGACCGCCCCGGCCGGCAGCTCCCGCCGCGCCCAAGACGACGTTGCCATTAAATGTCACGTTCGATCCGGTTCGGCCGGGGCTTTGCAGGCTTGCCTGCGCGGTTTGCGATCCGTCCGGAGAGGTCATGCGCATACTGGTCGTCAGGCCGATCGGTTCGCCCTTGTAGCGAAATTCACGCAAATCGCCCGTGCCGCCCCATTCGGTATCAGCGCGGGCGGCCGTGGCAATGGCGGCGGCGGCAAACGCCGCCAACAGTGTTGATGTGAGCAATTTCATAGATGGATTCCAGAAAAACGAACTCCCGAGCTGGCGGCAACGCAACAGCGCTGGCGACTTGCGTTCATGACCGGCCCGTCTCACCGAGAAACCTCTCAGCCTCACTTCACCGGCAAGTCGACAGTGTAAACACTCCGCCCGTCGGGGTGAATGAACTCCAGATGCAGCGTATCCATACCGGCCGAGGCAGGGAATGTTGCATTGACCGAGGAGCGAGGCTTGGCGTCAATATGGCTCTGGCCGCTGGCGAGCACCTTTTCGCCGGCCCGCGCCTGCCAATGGCAGGCAAGCTCGGAGAGATCGGTGAACGAATAGCGGTTCTGTAACGCAATGGCACATTGGCCGCCGGCCGGCGTGACGTCCGTGGCGGTGGTGTGTACCGGGCTGTGAGCGAGTTTGAGGGCGTAATAGAGGGGTTGGATCTTGCGGTCGGCGCTCACCGGGCCATTGCCGCCGGAGTGGCGGTAGCCGGTCCGGAGATCGGTTTGAGCGCCGGGAGCCGGGGTGGCCCAGCGTTCGGGGAACTTGTCGTACATTCCCTGCGCCTGCCACTCCCAGATAAAGGCGCCCACGATGGCGTCGGTGGACCAGATGTAATTCCAGTTGTTTACCAGTGTCTTGTCGTCGCCCGAGCCGTATTCGGTAAGGATGACGGGGCACTGGGTGCGCTTGGGACTGGAGGCGAGGGTCTTGAGGGCCTGGCCTCGGTTCTGGCCTCGGCCGCCTGTCGTGACCTCCTCAATCGTGGGGTTGGGATAAATGTGGTAATCCTCGAAATCGGTCTTGGGGTTCTTATCCAGATTCTGTTGCGAGATGAGCGCCAGCCGCGTGGGATCGTGGGCCTTGGCGTAGTCGAACTCCGCCTGGTTGTTGACGCCGTAACCGCTTTCATTGCCGCAGCTCCAGGCGACGACACAGGCACGGTTCTTGTCGCGATTGAGCGTCTCCATGGAGCGGAACGTGTAAGCCCAGGTGCGGCTGGCGTTGTTGATCTCGGTGGCCACCCAGCAGGAGGGAATCTCGTCCAGAACGTAGAACCCGGCCTCGTCGCACAACTCGAGGAACCGGGCGGCGTGGTTGTAGTGGCTGGTGCGGATGGCGTTGATGTTGCACGCCTTCATGAGGGTTATGTCGGTCTGCCAGCATTGTTCGGTCAGCGCGTGGCCGTAGGGAGAAAACTCCTCGTGTCGGCAAGTGCCAGCGAATTTCACGGGCACGCCGTTAACCTCAAAGACACCGTTCTTCAGCTCGACCTTGCGGAAGCCGATGCGGTCTTGAACCCGCTCGACGACCGTCTGGTTGTCATCCGACAGGCGATAGAACACGTAATACAGATTCGGCTTCTCCGCCGACCAGAGCCTGGGCGCGGTCACCAGGGCAGAGAGTGAAACCGTGGCCGAGCCATCCGTGCCGATGTCGCCGGCTTGGCTCATCGCGGGGATGGCCACTTGGCTGCCGTCGAGGGAATAGAGATCACCGGTGAGCACGAAATGCGCCCCGGCCGGGCCGACGATGCGGACCGTGCTCTTGAGCGTGGCATCCTTGTATTGGGAATCCAGATCGGTGACTACGGTGAGATCGTCCACATGCAACTGCGGAAGAGCGACCAGATACGTCTCGCGGTAGATGCCGCCGAGGCACCAGAAATCGCCGTGATCCAGCGATGCGGATGAGGTGTTCTTGTAAAGGCGGACGGCGAAGTTGTTGCTCTGGCCGGGCTTGATGGCCTTGGTGATGTCGATATCGAACGCGGTGAAGCCACTTTCGTGATAACCGCATTGCTGGCCGTTGACGAAGACCTCAGCGCCGTCGTAGGCGCCATCGAAATGCCAGATGACTTTCTGGCCGGCGAAGGTGGCCGGAACATCCATGGCGCGGCGGTAGAGGCCGATGTCGGTCGAGGGTCTGCCAGTGCGTTCCTGATAGGTGAGGGTGGAGAACCCTTCGATTTCCCAATTGGCCGGAACGGGGATGTTCTTCCAGTCTGTGCCGTTGGCATCGGCGGAGACGAAATCGGGAACGGCCGAATCGGCGGGCAGTTCACCGCGCACGGCCGGGCTGACGCCATGATCGAGTTTGAACCGCCAGGTGCCGGTCATCGGCAGCACGGCCAGATTCCCCGGCCGCAGACGATCGACGGGCACGGGCATATCACCGGGCACGGGAACCGGCGCGGCCAGCACCGCGGCCGAGAGACACAGACACGCAACCAAGGCGAGAAAAACGCGTCCGACCATAAGTTCCTCCAATTTTGAAATGCGAAAACGAGTTTACCGAACGGCCAAGGTTGCCGCAACAGTACGCCAGTGTGCGGCGCTACGCAAACCAATCTCCCCGGCTCCGCTGTTCCCCCTCGCCTCTATGATTCCCGGCCGGCTTCCGGTAAAAGACCCGCCGGATTCGACAGGGTCGCGAATGCAGGAAGCACTACGACATCGACTCATCTACGGCAGCCTCATGCTGATCGGCCTGCTCGTCTGCCTCTGGCTCGATCGCCAGGTCGAGGTCTGGACCGACTCGGCGGATCGGCCCGGCGGCGTCGGATTGGTGCATAACGCCGAAGGAGACTTCGGCCTGGCCGGAACCGGCATCCTGGCCATGATGATCGTCATCCTGCCGATTGGAACCATCGAACTGGTCCGCCTGCTGTCGGCCGAGCGCATCACGCCTTACAAATCCATCGCCGTCGCCGGCACGACATTGCTGAGTTTGCACGCGTTCATGACACAATTCGGCTTCTTCCAGCCGATGGCCGCCAGCAGTCTGGCCCTGATCATCGTCGCCGTCATGATCGCCGCCGCGCTGCGACAGGCGTGGCATCGGCAGGCGCACCAGGCTATGGCGCACATGGCCGGCACGGTTCTTTCGGTGCTCTACCTGGGCGGGCTGTGCTGGTTTCTCATGGCGTTGCGCGTCAAGCACTCGCGCGATCCCAACGGCTTTCAAGGCTCGACCGCCGCATTGGTCATGATCCTTCTGGTCGTCAAATCCACGGACATCGGCGCCTATTTCGGCGGCAAGACCCTCGGCCGGCACAAGCTCATCCCCTGGCTCAGCCCCGGCAAGACGTGGGAGGGCTTGTTCTTTGGCCTGCTCACCGCCGCGCTGGTCTCGCTGGCGTGTACGCGCATCTGGTCCGATCACCTCAACACGTTCCATTCCATCCCCAAGGCTCTGCTGATGGGAGTGGTGCTCGGCGCTGTCGGGCAGGCCGGCGATCTTCTGGAAAGCCTCATCAAGCGCGACGCCGGCGTGAAGGACTCCGGGCGCCTGGTCCCCGGCTTCGGGGGCGTTCTGGACCTGATCGACAGTCCGCTGCTGGCCGCGCCGTTCGCGTATCTGCTGTTCAGTCTTTTATGATCCGGCATTGGCGCGCCGGGCGGAATTCATTGATCAAATTCATCGCCGCGGAAGGTGTTGCCCAGGTATTCGCCGCGAACGCCGGGGTCGTTGATGACCTGGCGGGGCGTGCCTTCGAACTTGATCCGGCCATCGCCAACAATCAGGGCACGATCGCAGACTTTGAGGGTTTGCGCCACGTTGTGATCGGTGATCAGGACGCTCTTGCCGAATTCCTGCTTGAGACGGCGGACCTCGCGCTGCAGGTCTTCGACGGCGATCGGATCGACGCCGCTGAACGGCTCATCCAGCAGGATGAGCATCGGATCGGTAATCAGGGCGCGGGCGATTTCCAGCTTGCGGCGCTCGCCGCCAGAGACGGTTTCGGCGAGCTGATTGCGCTGCTTGATCAGCCCAAACTGCGAAAGCAGATGTTCGGCCTGCTGGCGCCGCTGGATTCCGGTCAGGTTGCGGGTTTCCAGAATCGCCATGAGATTCTGCCAGACGGTCAGCCGCCGGAAATCGCTTCGTTCCTGCGAGAGATATCCGATGCCCCGGCGGGCGCGCTGGTACATGGGCAAATGCGTGATGTCCTGCCCGTTGAACGCGACCGCTCCGCTGTCGGGGCGGGCCATGCCCAGAATCATGCGGAAGGTGGTGGTCTTGCCGGCGCCGTTACGGCCGAGGATGCCGACAATCTCCTGTTGCGAAAGCAGGAAGCTGACTTCGTCAACGACGCGGCGGCCGTTGTACGACTTGACGATTTTGGTCACTTCGAGCAGGTTCATGTCGACGGCGAATGCCGGGCGGTCGATAGTCTGTCGGCCCAGCCGGGAAAATCAAGTGATCGGCATGTGGAAAACCCGTGGAAAACTCCTCAGACGGCAAGACGGCCAGTGGCGTAAAGTCCGGGTATTTTCAGATACTTACGCAAAATTTACCTTGCGCCAATAATCAAATAATACGGAAAAACCGTGCGCTGATTTCGTAACACCTTATACACAAACAGGTTACAAGAGCAAGCCCTCTTATCGCTCGCAATCGCAGCGTCAGAAAGCACAAGGATCGGCCTTCTCGCCATATTGACGCACTGCCGGTTGGAATCTGGGCAATCTCGTCAGTCAATTGTGGATAACCCGTCACTTGGCTCGTTGCAATTATAGAATTTTTTTGTCGCGGCCGCCCGCGTTGGTATGGTTTGGCCGTCCGGTTCGCCTGGCATTTCGGGTGATTCGTCAAATCCACAGGCAGCCGCGGCACATGTCATGTCTGGAAAGGAGTGGCGCATGGCCACCGGCAAGATCAAGTGGTTCAGCGACCAAAAGGGGTTCGGCTTCATCTCCACCGACGATGGCAGGGACATCTTCGTCCATCATACCGTCATTGAAGGCGAGGGCTTCAGGACACTTCTCGATGGCGAGAGCGTCGAGTACGAAAGCGAAACCGGCCCCAAGGGTATCAAGGCCACGCGCGTCCGCCGGCTCGTGCCTGTTCCCGCGGCCCATGTCGCAACAGTAGCCGCCGCAACGTAAAGGAGAATGCCGCACGAGCGGTTTGCCAGGCGAGCCGATTACGCAGACCATTTCTTCAGCCGCCGCAGGGCCAGCCACGCGACCGCGGCGATGGCTGCCGTCTCGGTACGCAAAATCGTTCCGCCAAACCGCGCTGCGATCGCCCCGCGCCGCTCAAATTCTTCCGCTTCGGCCGCGGCCCATCCGCCTTCGGGGCCGATGAAAATCGTCACCCGCGCCGCCGCGGCGGCCGCACACTCATCCAACACCTCGGCAACCGGCCGGGCACTGGTATCGGGTGTCATCCACACCGTCGCCGCGCCACCGCCGCTCGCCTGCTCCAGCGCATCGGGCACCGTCATCAGCGCGTCGATGTGCATCACGCCGTCACGGCGGCTTTGCTTGGCGCTTTCGGTGGCGATGCGCCGCCAGCGATCGGGTTTGTGCTCGCCGCTGGGCTTCACCACGCTCCGCGCCGTGGACAGTGGCACAAACGCGCTGGCGCCAAATTCGCTCAGCTTTTCGACCATCCAGTCGGCCCGGCCGGCTTTGGGAACAGCGCTGGCGATGATGATCGCCGGGCCATCCGGATTGGCGGTTGCGGTAGTGATGTCGGCCGCGTCGATGTGCAGTCGCACCTCGTTTCGCCCGACATGCACGACCTTTGCGCGGGCGAGATGTCCCGCATCGTCGAACGCTTCGACAATTTCCCCCGCACAAACACGCAGTACATCGCGCAGGTGGTGCGATTCACGCTGGCTCAGATCGAAATCACCGGCCAGCAGGGACTGGACATGCACCCGACGCGTCATGGCGTTGATTATCGGAAGGCGATCCGATTGGCTCAAGGAATAATTGCCTCACACGGCCGGGCAGGTTATCATGCCGGTGAGGTTGTCCGACAACAGACGCAGGAGGCGTCGCGCGTCGACGGGTACGGTCCGGTAAAGTTGTCGATGCGTGGCCGAAGGATTGCAAATGGCCAACGCGGTTCTCGATCTTCCCGATCCCCTTCAATCCGAACCCGCCTCGCGGGCCGACGCCACCGCTGCCGGTGGCGCGGATGATCTGCTTTCGGAAATGGTCGGCGACGAGATCGATCGCCTGCTGGCCGAGGCCGACGCCAAGCCGCCGCCACCGCCCGGCGCCGCGGTCAACGCTCCCAATGATCCGCTTTCGCCCAAGGCTTTTGACACGTCACCGCTGGACGAGAAGCCCGAGGCCGAGGCGACGGCCGACGCCATGTCATCCACGACAGCACAGGAATTGGATGAGATTCTCTCTTCGGTCAACAGTCTCATCAATGAGGTCGATCCGTCGACGGATGAGCCGGCATCCGAGACGCATGACGTAAACCCCACTCTTGATTCTTCACCCGCCGCAATCGCCAGTCCTGCCGCCGACGACCTGCATGCCGAGCTGCCCGTCCAAGCCGCCGATCCCGGCGAGTTGGAAATCGAGTCGCCCGTTTCCCCGGCCGTAAGGCATGAGGATATTCGGCCACCCGTCGCGGTAGCCGCCGAGACGGCGGCCATGATTGACCAGCTCGCGCCCCGTGCCCCCGCCGCGGCCGAGCAAGCCGTGGATTTGAAGCCGCAGGAAGACGTCGTGCCCCCGGCCGAAGATCCCCCCCAGCGCCAAAAGCCTCATCGGTCAGTGGAGGTCACGGAACCGGCCCCGTCATTGCCGGACAACCCTCCGCCCGTCGGTCTGCTGGTTCGCGTTCTGCAGTTGATCAACAAGCCGTTCGAGTCCTGCCCCCCCGCAGCGCGCGACGCCATCGGCAAGATCGGCGTCGCCACACTCCTCAACGCCGCCGGCATCCTCCTCTACGTATATTGGATTCATCCGCGACGCTGATCGCGCACTGCACGTTCGAGGTTGAACGCCCCGCTCCCGATAGCTACCATTGGTGGGTCAAGCGGCCGATGGAGCGGCCGTGGCGAACGTGCCGACTTGCCCGCACATGGCCAGCCCAATACCTATGTCGAACACGCCGGGTGACTACTTCGCCGAATCCCCGATGCCGTCCTTTGCGACGGTCGAGGCGCCCGTCACCAAGCCGCAGGAAGTAATCCACCCGGCATCGCAGCCGATCCCGCCACCTGTCCCCGACGCCGCGCCGCCCGTGCCGGTCGCCGATCAGTCGGGCACAACACGCGATTTCATCGCCCGCGCCTCACACTCGCCCGGTACTCAGACAGAGCAGGCAGGAAGACCCGATCCGCCAGCCCCGCCACCGCCGCCGCCACCGGCCGTCAATTCGTGGCCTATGGAACATCCAGTGTCGATACTGCAAAAGCGATGGGCGCAGGCGACAATATCCCTGGGCACGTCGCTGGCGCTGCACGTGGTGGTCATCGTCCTGGGTCTGCTCACATACAAAGCCGCCGTGCAGTTTGTTCAGAAGGAAGAGGAGCAGATTATTGTTCCTTCATCGGACCTGGCATTGGATGGCACGCCCGGCGGATCGCTGCATCCGGGACTGGGTGACGATCCCAATCGCGATTCCGGCCAGGACGCCGTCCGCGACGTGCCGGCCGACCATACCGGGTGGGCCGACCGGCCGGGTGATTCGCTGGCCGATGTCCTCGAAGGCGGCGGCAGCGGTAATGACAGCGCGGCCACCGCCATCGCGATGGGCCTGACCGGCCGCGGCATCGGCAGCCTCTCCGGCGGCGGCTCGGGCGACACCACCGGCATAGGCGGCACCGGCCAGATCGCGCCCTGGGGACCGCCCGGCGGCGGCAACGGCCTGGGACCCAAGACCAACTTCCTGGGCTCGGGCGGCAATGCCCTCTCCGTCACCTACATCTGCGACGCCAGTGGCTCGATGGATACGAAATTTGATCTGCTCAAACGCAAGCTCGAAGAGTCCATCGACCGCCTGCAGCCCATCCAGCAGTTCAATGTGATATTCTTCAATGACGACAAGACCTTCCCGCTCAGCAGCACGTTCCTCCTGCAGGCCCAGGCCGCCAACAAATCGCGCGCTTATCGCTTCATCGACGACATGTACGTTCACGCCGGGTCCGATCCCCTCAACGCCATCACCGCCGCCTTCAGCCAGCGGCCGCAGTTGATATACTTTCTCACCGACGGCGAATTTCCCAACGATGACGCGATTATCAAGAAGATCGCGACGCTGAACAGCCGCGGGACCACGAAGATCAACACCATCCTGCTGATGGGAAAGCGAAGCGAGGAAACCGGCATGACGACGTTCGTGAAAGTGATGAAGCGCATCGCCGCCGACAACGGCGGGATTTTTTCGTCGCTGTCGGTGGAAGATTTTTGACTTCGACTTCTTATCAACCAATCGGAGCTGACCTTCATGCACGTTTCCGCTCGATATGCCAACAGTCGTTTGCGAATCCTGGTCCTGACCGGGCTGCTGGTCGCGGCCTTCCTGACCCTGCGATCGTCGCTCGGCCAGCCCGCGCCTGCTGCGCCGGCGCCGGCCGGCGGCGCGCCCGCTGGCGCAGCGCCCGTCCTGCCCGCGCCTTCGACGCCCGCCCCGGTCGAGACTCCAGCGCCCGCACTGCCGGCGCCGGCATTTCCGTCCGTGGCAACGCCCGCGCCGGCCGCCGATTCCACGTCCAACCCCGCCGTCCACGTCAATCTTTTCTCGATCATCACGAGCAATACCGATCCCGTCTTCTACACGATCGTGGTCTTGTCCGTGATCGGCGTAGCGCTGATCATTCAGGCGTTCATCAAAACCCGCGCCAGCGTGCTGATGCCAAAGGTCGCCACCGACCACATGCGCGACCTCATCACCCGCCGCCGCTTTCAGGAATTGCTTGAATACACAACCGCCGAACCCAGCTTCGTCGCCCGCTCGCTGGCGCCGGCACTGCGGCGGGCGCCCGATTTTGATCGCATGAAGGAAGCCATGGAAACGGCCCTCGGCGAGCAGACCGCCGAGCAATTCCGCCGCATCGAGTATCTCAACATCATCGGGAACCTCGGCCCGCTGCTGGGGTTGCTGGGCACGGTGCTTGGCATGATCGACGCCTTTGCCGTCGTGCAGAACCAGAAGGGCCAGGCCAACGTTCCCGATCTGGCCGGCGGCATCTCCAAGGCTCTGTGCCACACGTTTCTGGGTCTGATGCTCGCCATCCCCTGCCTGGCGGCGTTCGGCGTGCTGCGCACGCTGGTCGATCGACTCACCATCTCCGGATCGCTTCTGGCCGAGGAACTGCTCCTGATGCTCAAGCCCGCCGCCGATGCCACGCCCCGGCCCGGCATCAACCGGCCAGCCCCGGCACCCGCACCGGCCGCAGCGCCGGCAAACCCGTCTCCCGTTTCCTGAGTGCAGCCGCAAGCGGCCCCGAATTCGGACCCAACCACCATGAAACGCAGACGTATGCCGGATATGAAGGAAGGCGGCGTGAATGTCACGCCCCTGATCGATATCGTCATGTGTCTGATCATCTTCTACATGCTGGTCGCCAAGATCGGCGTGGCCGTCGGCATCGATCAGTCCATCAAGATCCCCGAGTCGATCCAGGGATTGAAAATCAAGGACTTCGGCAACACCTTGACGCTGAATGTCCGCCCCGGTCCGATGTCCGCGGCCGGGCCGGTTCCGCAGATCACCGCCGAGGTTGGCGGCACCATGACCGAGCTGCACATCACCGGTGCGACCGATTCGCTGGTGGAAACGCTGCGTTATCTGCGCGCCGGCGATCCGGCCCGCAACATCCCGGAGAATCGCTCCTTCGCGGTCATCATCCAGGGCGAGAAATCCATGACCTTTCAATACCTCGCCCCCGTGCTCATCGCCTGCGCCCAGGCCAATGTCCACAATGTGAGTTTTGCCACCGGCATCCCTGTCGTGGAGAAGAAACCCTGACCGGCTCGGGAACGCGATCATGAAAATTCGCTCCAATAAACAAATTCACTACGATTCCGGCCCGAACACCACGCCGCTGGTCGATATCGTCATGGTCATCCTGATCTTCTTCATGCTCGCCGGGAGTTTTGGGATACAATCGCATTTTCTGGTCAGCACGGTGCCGGCCAGCGTCAAGGGGATCGTGACCGCCCCGCCGCCGCCCAACTGGATCCCGCCGACCGAACTGGAGATCCGCGTGGAAACGCAGGGCGCCGGATTTGTCGCCACCGTGGGTAATCGCCAGATCACCGACAAGAATGTCCTGCAGGCGACGCTCAAGCAGATGTACGCGCAGTTCCCCGATCCGCAATCGGTCGAGGTGCGGATCAACCCCGGCCGGGATGTGGATTACCAGCATGTCATCGACGTCTACGACGCCGCCGTCGGCGCCCAGTTCGCCAAGATCGGATTCAACACCGCATTGCTCTACCGATGATGGCACGAGTTACTATACATGCCCCTGGCCGAATTCGCACCATTGCAATGGGCATGGCGGCCTTGTGTCTTGTCCTTTGCCGCATGGCTCCGGCGGCCACCACCGCACCGGCAACGGCCCCGGCCGTGCTGGCGCCGGTCAATCTGGCCCAGCTCACGGACGTCGCGCTCTTTGACGATCTGGCCTGGCGTGGATTGGATTCGCTCCTGCCCCGCGCGCTGGATTCCGCCAATGCCACCGCCGACCAGCGCCAGGCCGCCGCCGCCCTTTTGAATCTCAGGCAGTTTTCGGATCGAGTCTCGCGCATGACGGCCCGGCAGAGGCAGCAGACCTTGCTCGATATTGCCGCGGGGATCGACAAATATCTCCCTGATGCAACCGATCCGCAGACCCTTATCGAGCAGGCGGAGAGCCTTGTGTCCGTCGGCGTCGATCTGGATGTGAACACACTGGAATACTGGGGCGCGGATGCCCAGCTTCAGGCCGCGGTGCTGCCCGTGGCCCAGACCGTGCAGCGCATGTTCGGCCGCGCCCGCGATCTCAGCGGGCATAAGGCCGATTTGCTCGCCATCCAGATCACCGATCCGCAAAGCCCCGCGGCGGTTCAATGGTCCGCCATGAACGCGCTGAATACGCGGGCGACTTACGACCTGTACATGTCGGCCTATTACGTGGTGATGACCGCCGATTCTTCCGCCGCGCGCACGCGGGCCGCCTATGACGCAATCGCCAATCTCAAGACGTTCGACGATCCTTCGCTGGAGGTTCAGTCGGATCTTCATCTGCGCCTGGGCAAGATGTATCTGGCCACGGGCGATTTCCCGCAGGCCCAGGCGATGTTCGACACGCTGACGGCCCAGCCCCCGCCGCTGAAGAAACCACCGACGCTGGCGCAGCGTTATCAGGCGTACTATTTTTCCGCCGTCGCCGAGTTGCTGGCGCTGAAGCCCGATCGCGCCCAGACCAAACTCGACAGCCTGCGGCAATGGCTCGGCGACCAGAAGCCGCCGGAGGCGACCAGAACCGCCGCCGACGCCGTCGCCGCCATTCTGCAATTCCGCATCGACGCCGCCATCGCCGCCCAGGCCGTCAAACCCGAGGACCGCGCCCGCGCCAACGCGGCCAGCGTCAAGGTTCTGCAAGACCTGCTCAAAGCCCAGCCGTCGCTCCGGCCGCTCATCCTGGCGCGGCTTGTCGATCGCATGAGCGATAATGCCGATCTGGCCACCATGGACACGCTGCTGCTGGAGGCCGTCGTTCAAAAGGGCCAGGCGGTGGCGGCGACTGCGGCCGAACCGACGACCGCACCGTCGCTGACGGCGGATCAGACCGCCATCGTATCCCGCGCTTTGGCGGCGGCGCAGTCGATCATCAAGCGGCCGGACGCCGATCGCCAGACCGTGCAGGACATGTCGCTGGTGATCGGCGCGTTGCTGGAGAAGCTGGGGCGTGATGCCGAGGCGGCCACGTCGCTGCTGGATTTCGTCCAGCACGACCCCAACGCCGCCGATGCCGAGCGCGCCCTCAACGAGGCGACGCGGCTGGTATTTCTCATGTATCGCCAGACGCCCGACCAGCCGGCCGTGCAGGAGACGCTGGATCGCGTTTATACGCTGAGTCTTGCGGCCCCGTTTCGTCGGTACGAATTCGCGTACGACTACGCGCGCCGTTTGCAAAAGAGCCGTCGCTTTGCTGATGCCATCGCCTTTTACGATCTGGTGCCCCGTCAGGATCCCAATTGGCTCGATGCTCAGTTCCTCACCACCGTGGCGATGAAGCAGGAGCTGGACGATCCGGCGCGGAATCTGGCAACCACGCAGCGGGCCGCGCTGGTCGCCGATGTGCTGGACCACGCCGCCGCGGTCCGCGATTCGGCCGCCAAAATGCTCGCCGCCGCCACGCAGCCGGCCGATCGTCAGCGCATGGCGGCGATCGTCGCCAAGGTCGCGCTCATCGGCGCTGACATGGCCCATCGACTCGACAAAGACCCGCACAAGGTTCTCGACCAGCTTGCGGGCTTTGAAGACACCATCAAGGGCCTGGACGGCGGCGGGGAATTGCTCAAACAGGCGCTCTCCCTGCGCGTGCAGGCGAACATCGCCCTGGGCAACAACACCGAGGCCGCCAATCAGCTTATCGACTATCTCAAGACAGCCGGCGGCGCGCAGGGCGCCGATATGGTTCGCGGCCTGCTGATCCTGCTGGGGGACGATCTGGACCGCGCCCAGGCGTCCGGCGACCTGACGGCCGCTCGCAAGATCGCCGACGACCGCGCAACGCTCAGTGATTTCCTGGTCGACTGGGCAGCGCACAATCCGGATGCCAAGGTCAAGCGGATCGCGTATCAATACGCCGTCTACGACGCCAACGCCCATCGCGTCGCCGCATCGCTGTTGCCCGATCCGGCCAAACGGGCCGACGCCCTGGCCAGCGCAATGACCAAATACCGGGAGCTTCAATCGGCGGACAGCGTGGCCGCTTACAAGGCCTCGCTTGATCCCGCCGGCGGTATCGACGCCAACTATCCCGATCCGCTGGTCAGCCTCGGCATCGGCCTGATCGCGTTCGACCAGCAGGACTGGAAGCTGGCCCAATCCACGCTCGGCCAGCTTCTCTACGACCGTAAGCTCGGCGGGGCGACGATCATCCAGAACGACCCGGCCACCAATTCCGACATCCAGGCCGACAACGACACCTATTGGGAAGCCGTCTACAAGCTCCTCGAATCCGACATCACCCTGGCCAAGTCCGGCGACACCAGCACCAGCATCGCTTACGTCGCCAATTACCTGCAAGGCCTGGAAGTTCTCTGGCAGGACAAAACCGGCGGCCGGAAGTGGCACGCCCAGTTCGAGGCATTGCGGGCCGAGATCGCAAAAGCCTCGGCGACGACCGCGCCATCCGCTCCGAAATGACGCCGTGCGCTTACGTCATGGCAGCCCGACGCCCACCTTCATATCGATGGGCTGGTGAATCTCATCGACCGTCTGGAAATAGGTGACACGCAGGCCGGCGCTCTTGACGTCGGGACTCAGTTCCAGCATGCGTGTGAAGGAATCGCCGCTGCTTTGGGAGCCACGATCATCGGTCGCGACCACGTTCCCCTTCTCGTCGATGAACTCGAGCGACTTGAGCCACGCACCTTGCGCGTCGAGCTCGACGGACAGGGACTGTTTTTTCCGGGCATCACTCGGGCCAAGAGCGCCAAACATGGAGCCGCCCAGGCCCTTGCCCTGACTGACTTTCATGGTGTGCGTGCCGAACTTTGCGGAAGTTCCCGTGGTCAGATCGAATGGTTTGACCTCCTCCGTCTTCACGTCGTGGCCGCACTTCAGGGCAAAATCTGCCTTCAGTTGTATGACCGTGGCCTGGGGATCCGGAAGGGTTCCCAGTTTCAAGGGAATGGCGATCTTATGGCTGTCTTTGGCAACTTTGCTGAAGAACGCGCTGAGCCAATCGTTGTCGCCGAACATCTTTCTGCCGTTCTTGGTCAGGTCGGTCCCTTTGTCGTCGGTGGCCGAGAGGAGCTTACTGGTCTGCTCGTCTACCCCCAGGATGATCTGGTCTGGCCGCGAGAGAACTACGACAAACTGCACGGGGTCCGATCCAAAGAGGTTCACAGCCAGGTCGTCGGCGGATTTCTTCTGGATCCTCAATTCGCTGACTGTCGGCGCGATTGGCGCGGTCGTCGGCGCCGGATCGGCGGCCCACAGCGGTAATGTCACGCAGGTTGACAGCATCAGGAAACCAATAGTTGAGTATCGCATGGTCATCTCCTTCACCATTTTTTCGCCCGCGCCATCCTGGACAGCGACACCCATGGCGCGGCCCCGCGAACGAGCGGACGGCGTGTTATCGTCCGCCTTTGTGCTGTTTATTGCAACCGCGCCACCGGTGCGTTTGAGCAATCCGGCACGATCTGCTATATACGCTGGTGGAGAATTCATTGAGCGTGAGTGAACCAAAACCGCAGGCGGGTGTTGCCCAGGAAAAGCCGGTCAGCGAGTTTGCGCCGACGGTATTGCAGCCGTCGTCCGGGTGGCGGGCGGTGCAGTTTCGCGAGCTTTGGGATTTCCGCGAGTTGCTCTGGACGCTGGCCTCCCGCGACGTTCGCGTGCGCTATAAGCAGACACTCCTGGGCGCGGCGTGGGCGATCATTCAGCCGCTGTTCTCGACATTCCTGTTCTATATTATCTTCGCGCGCGTCGCCAAATTGACGACCGGCGGGGTCAACCCGATGCTGTTCTATTTCAGCGGGATGTTGCCATGGCAGCTTTTCAGCAACGCCCTGACGCAGGCGGGGAACAGCCTGGTCGAAAATAAGAACCTGATCACCAAGATTTATTTCCCGCGCCTGATCGTGCCGATGGCGACGGTTTTCGCCGGGCTGGTCGATTTTCTGGTGGCGCTGGCGATGCTGGCGGTCTTGATGGTCATCCTGCACTTCGTGCCCCCTTATCCGCACACCATGCCGCCATGGCACGTGGTCTTTCTTCCCTTCTTTCTGCTGCTGGCGCTGATGGCATCGCTGGGAGTGGGATTGTGGCTGTCGGCCCTGAACGTCGAGTACCGCGACGTGCGTTACGTCCTGCCCTTTTTGACGCAATTCTGGATGTGGGCGACGCCGGTGGTTTGGGACGTGGACCGGATTCCCGCTCGCTGGCTGCCGATACTGGGATTGAACCCCATGGCCGGCGTCGTGGCCGGGTTTCGCTGGTGCCTGCTGGGCACCTCAATGTATCCAAGTCTGATGATAACCAACATCGCGACGATCGCCGTGGTGCTGGTGGGCGGCGTCTATTATTTCCGCCGGCTGGAACGGGGATTTGCGGATATCGTGTAGCGGCCGGGTCGATTCACCAACGGTCGATTTCCAGTCCCATCGCCTCGGCCAGAATTTCGGCCAGGTGTCTGACCTTCACATCCATTCCCGTGCGGTGGCAATATCCGGCGATGTTCATCGTGCAGCCGGCGTCGTTGCAGACCAGCATGGATGCCCCGGTATTGGCGACGCAGGTCACTTTGTCCTGAACGATCGCGCCGCTGATGGCCGGGTATTTGACGGCGAACGTCCCGCCGAAGCCGCAGCAGTGTTCCGCCCGATCCAGCGGCCGAAGTTCGACGTTGCCCAGTTGCTTGAGCAGCCGCGTCGAGGGATCGCCGACGCCCAGGCCGCGCATGTGGCAGCACTCGTGGCTGGTGATCGACCGCGGCGCCGGCAGGGCCAGTTTCGTCAAATCAACGCGCAGGACATTCTGCAGAAATTCGGCGAATTCGTAGGTCCGCTGCGCCACATGCGCCGCACCGTGCTCCCAGGCGTGGTCCCCTTCCAGCAACGCCGGAAAATGCTGCCGCACCATCGCACAGCAGCTTCCGCTGGGCGTAACGACGTATTCGTACGGCTCCAGCACCGCAATCAGCCGTTTGGCCAATTCACGGGCTTCGCGGTGATACCCGTTATTGTAAAACGGCTGCCCGCAGCAGGTTTGCCCGGCCGGGAAGACGACCCGGCATCCCAACCGCTCGAGGATTTTGGTCACCGCCACCGCGACGCGCGGATAGAACTGATCGGTCAGGCAGGTGACGAACAGGGCCACCGTGCGCGGCGGGGATGAAGGATGAGATTCGTTGCTCATGTCGATGGCTCGCGTACCGGCCCACTGTAACGTATCGGGCCGATCTTCCGCCAGCCGCGGCGGTTTTCTTGTGCGCCGCGCAGGCTTTGCCTATATATAGTGCGACCTGCGACCTGCATGGGCAGTTCGGCACGACCGTGGCTGGAGGTCGTGTCCCGTCAGCCAAATCGCGGGAACTTCTGGATGAGCTGAGATGCCGGTATCCACCGAAACGTACTGGAACATCAAGCGGCTGAACGTGGTTTTCGCGTTTTCCGCCGCGGCGCTGCTGGCCGTCACGCTCGTCAGCGTCATCCAGGACTACAACCGGCAATGGCGGCAGGAGCAGCGCAGCGGCCGGGTTTGGGATGCGGCGCTCGCCGACGACCGCACGGCCGCGCTGGATGCGCTGAACAAGAAGCGGGCGACGCTCGTGCCCGACTCATTCGCCGCCAAAGTCAGCGCCGTCGCCCGCGATCTGCCTCTGCTAGAATTCGTCAATCCGGCCCAGCGCGTCCAGCAGATTGTGCTGCCCGACATCCGCCAGGACATGGCCTTCCTGAAGGTGGCGACGATCGATCGCTGCACCACCTGCCACATCAACATCGCCGACAAGGATTACTCGCGGGCCGGCGTCATCAGCTATCTCGAAGAGCAGCTATCCGCCGCACGGGGTTACCAATTACTATCCGCAATGGATCCGAATAACCCGGCCACGCCGACGGCCGCCCATCCCGGCGCGGCGGCCAAGCCGGAATTCTGGCACTATTGGGCGCGCGCGCTTCTGCCCCCATCGACCTACGCCCGGAGCGCCGCTCCATTGGCGCGGGAAATCCTCGGCGCAATGGGCAAGGCGGACGGCGCGACAACGCGGGCGGCTAATACCCATCCATCCGCCGCCGATCAGGATAAGATTCTCCTGGCCACGATTGATGCTCTGTACATGTCCGCGGGCAACCGCGCGGTGGCGATACAGCGAAACTACGCCCTTCGCTATCCCCAAATGCTTGCGGATCTGCTCAGGGCCAGGCTGACTCAGGAACAATACAAGCAACTCGAAGAGCGTTACCGCCAGGCTCTTATCGCCGACGTGAATGCCGCGCGCCACGGCCGGGGATTGCCCGATCTGGATCCATCGCCGGCGCTGCTGGCCCATCCGGATTTGTCGCTTTACGTCGATGCCGACAGCAAGCACCCGGCCGAGCTTGTCGGCTGCACGAGTTGCCACGACGGCTCGGGCCGGGAGACCAATTTCGTGCAGGCCGCGCATACGCCGCGGGCGATATGGGTCGATCGCGACACCGGGCAGGTTGTGCTGCCTGAGCAACTCAGGCCCCTTATGCCGCCCCAACCGCCAGCGCCGGACTTGTCGAACATGCTGGCCGCAATCTTTCCCGGTAGCTCGCCAATTCCGACGCGCGTCGCCAGCCTGCTCATCAAGCTGTCACCCGGGGATGGCAGTCAATCCACGGAAAAGGAACCTGATCTGCTCGCGCAGGCGCCCAAGTTCAATGAGGATTCCCCGGCCGTCCCGTACATCGATCCGGTCACGCAGGAAAGGCGGTTGGCCGTCTCACAGGCCCAGTATTGGCGGGGCAAATACCAAGCCGAGTCCGGCACGACCTTCGCGCGCGTCAATGATATGTGGGACCGGCCGATGCGGCCGGCGCAATACGTTCAGGCCAACTGCGTTCGCTGCCACAGCGATGTGTATGACATCAAGGACTCCGCGCCGGCGGTCTACAAGGGCCGGCGGCTCTTTACCACCATGGGCTGTGTCGATTGCCATCAGAACGATCGCGTCCCCGATGACGAGAAACGCAAGGTCGGACCCGATCTGCGCCACGTAACGGCCAAGCTGTCCGCGCAGTTCATCAACACCTGGCTCTGGGCGCCCAAGGCATTCCGGCCCAGCACGAAAATGCCGCATTTCTTCATGCTGGAAAACAACAGCAGTGATGAGGAACTTTTACGCACCCAGCAGGAAACCCTCGCCATCACCGAATACCTGGTCCAGACCGCCACGCCCCTGCCGCCCCAATATCCCTTTCCTCCAAATATCACGGGTGATTACGAGCGTGGCCGGCGGTTGTTTCTCGGCGCCAACGGCGCTGCCCCCCGGCCGCAGGCTCACGACATTCGAACGAACGCTTTGGATGCCGGCGTCGGGTGCCTGGCGTGTCACGCTCTTCTCAATGAACAGGCCCACAACTGGATCGTCAACGATCTGGTGCTCGATCAGGGAATGGCGGCGCCCGATGCCGAAGCGCAATTCGCTGCCATGGATTTCAACCAGTGGCAACCCTATTGCATCCGCCAATTCACGCCTCCCATCGGCACGACCACGCCCAGGCTCTATTACAACGACGATGCCCACACACCGAGGCCGATCTTCGTGCGCCACGGCCCGGAACTCAGCGGCATCGGCACCAAACTTCTTACCCGGCGCTCGCGGCAGCAGGCGATGAATTGGCTCTTCGACTGGCTGAAGGAGCCGCCGCATTACGGGCAGGGCACCACCATGCCCAGCCTGCGCCTCAGCGACCAGGAGGCCGTCGATCTGGCCACTTATCTCCTGGGTCAGACGCGCGACAAGACCGATATCGATCTCAAGACCGGCCGCACCGACGCCTGGCAGGCCGATCTTGCTCCGACGGATGCGCGAAAATTGAACGAGATCACGATTCATTTCCTTGCTGGCGCCAACAGCGCCGCCGACGCCGCCAGGAGAGCGACCGATCCGGCCGCCATGACCGCCGCGGCCGCCGATGCGCTGACCAGTGCCGCCATGCCCGCCGACGATTCCAGGAAGCTCGCCGCGACGCTGTCGCTGCAACAATGCCAGCAGGTTTTCGTCGGCAAACGACTCATTGCCTATTATGGGTGCATGAGCTGCCACCTCATCAACGGCACCGAGGGCATGACCAACATCGGCAGCGATCTGTCCGGCTGGGGCCAAAAGCAGGTCAGCAAGCTGGATTTTGGATATCTCGATCCGGCCAAGGCCGATCAATTGCCGGCCACATCCGCCGTGCATGCGCTCAACGGCCTGTGCCCCGATGCAGCCAAACTCCTGCATACTGATCTGGACACATCCGAGGTTGTCAGTCCGACCACGCAAGTCGCCTGGCCGGCCGTGGCCGAAACCAGAGAGAGTTGGATCACGCAGAAGCTGCGGAGCACGCGGATTTGGGACCGCGGCCGGGTGTTGCTCGAACCGGTTCGGGCAATCGGCGCGGACGGTACGGTTTCGGACGCGGGCGGACCTGGATCGCCTTACGACAAGCTGAAGATGCCGACGTTTCTTCTGAACGACCAGCAGATATCGCAGCTCGTGACATTCGTCCTGAGCGACCGCGAGCCTCTGGTGAGCGATCGCATGGCCGCCCTGACGGTCACGCCGCAGTCGCACGCCATCGCCAGGGGTCGGGCCGTCGTTGAATTGTACAATTGCACCGGATGCCATCAGATCGAGGGGAATGTTGCCCAGCTTCAGCAGTATTTCAATTCCGGCGAATTGACCACCTACGCTCCGCCCAACCTCCGCGGCGAGGGAAACAAGATTCAGCCGCAATGGCTGTACATTTACTTCAAGAACGTTGAGCCGATCCGGCCGCTGCCGCAGGTTCGCATGCCCAGCTTCCCCTGGAACCAATCGGCGGGTCCGGATCAGGTTCACCCGGTGATCGACTATTTCGCGGCCAGTTCGCAAAAAGAGGCCGGAGAACTGAAAAGCCTGCTGGCCCCGATCGAGAAATATATCGACTCGCAAACGAAATTTGCCGCGGCGGCAACACGGCCAGCGATGCAGCCGCCGGTCCCTGGCTCATTTCCTCCCGGCGACGACTGGCGGAATCAGCCGCTTTTGTCCTTGCAACGCGACAAACTCCTCCAGTGGGCTGTTGACAAAAACCAAATTCCGCCAGCGGATGCGGATTTTGCACGGCCCGCCAACATCACGCCGGCCGCTTTGGACGAGCTTTACAACACGGTTCTCTTCAAGGCCCGGTTCATCGCCCGCCTGTATGATGCGCCGTATCCGCTGGTGGATGCACCTTACGCGGCCGCCCCGACGCCGCGGTTCCTGCTGGGCGAGCAGTTCTTCCGGGAATTACCCTGCCTGACCTGCCATACGGTTGGCGATCCCCATGCACCCGGCGTGCTGGCGACACCCAAAGGCCCCAATCTCGATAACGTCTATCGTCGCGTCCAGGAGCGGTGGGTGCGCCAGTGGGTCCAGGAGGCGCCGATCATCCAATACAACACCAACATGCCCCAGCTTTTCGGCGGCCTGTTCCCCGCCAGCCATGTCTTCCTCCAGAACGGCCAGGTCTTCGCCGCCGCACAAGGAAGAACTCCCGCCGAAATCGCCGCTGAAATGGCCACTTACGGGCAGACCAGCGATGACCAGATTCAACTGCTGATGGACTTCATCTTCGAGTCCGGCGCAACCGGCCACACGACCGTCGCCAGACCAACCACCGCCCCGACTACAATATCGCCGCCGCCGTGACTGTTCGCGGCCGCATATGGACTCAATCCGATGACCTTTCGAGACCTTCTTGCATCCCTGGGGCCAATCACCAAGATGTCGCCGTGATTCGATCCGGGTCAACCATGTCTAGCGCACCGCATCAACTTCCCTACGCCTCGTTCAGGATCCGGCCGTGGTACCAATCGCCGATCTTTGTGCTGGGGCTGCTGACGACGATCGCCACGTTACCACTGATCTTCATGGGCGGGTTGGTCACGAGCAACGGCGCCGGCCTGGCGGTGCCGGACTGGCCCAACAGTTACGGCTACAACATGTTTCTGTTTCCGCCGCGTTATTGGGTGGGCGGCATTTTCTATGAACACACGCATCGCCTGATGGGCACGCTGGTCGGATTTTTGTCGACGCTGCTCTGTGTCGCCGCCTTTCTGGCCCAGCCGCCGCAGTGGACCCAGCGGCTCGCCGATCGTGCGGGTGTCCTGCCGAAACTGGCCAGGTTCGCCGCCTGGGTCGCCGAGCCGCGCCGATGGGTTCGCCGGCTTTGTTACTGGGTCTTTTTCGCCGTGCTCTTTCAGGGCGTACTCGGCGGGTTACGCGTCGTGTTCAAGAACCTCGACCTGGCCATTGTCCATGCCTGTGTGGCGCAGGCGTTCTTCTGCCTGGCCGCCACGGTCATTGTTGTCGCATCGAACTGGTGGCACAGCGCCCCCAACCTGTCTGGGGATGCCGGCCGCCCACTTCTGCGTGTTGCGATCACCGCCGTTGCGGTGATCTATCTCCAGTTGATCGTCGGCGCCACCATGCGTCACGAACAAGCCGGGCTGGCCATCCCTGATTTCCCGCTCAATTTCGGCCACATTCTCCCCCCCGCTCCCAGCGCCGTGAACGACGCCTTCCGCACGGCCGCCATGCACAACTGGCCCGATCCGGCGTTGACGCTATTGGCGCACGTCACGGCGTGGCAGATCTACCTCCAGTTCGCCCATCGCATCGGGGCGGTCATCGCCACCATCGCCGTCTGTTGGCTGGTGCGCTTGATCTACCGAAATCCCGGCCGCCAGCATCTCTTGCGTCTGGCGAACGTGCTGTTATTCCTTCTGGTCACGCAAATCACGCTGGGCATCCTCTCGGTGCTTTGGCGCAAACCGGCCGACATCGCCTCGCTGCACGTGGCGACGGGCGCTTTGACGTTAGTAACTACATACATAATCGCCCTCCGGGCCGCCCGCCTCTTCTGGCCCGCGCCGCCGGCCCATACATCCGCGACCGCCGCAACGGAGCGCATCTTGCTTTCCTCTCCCCCGCTCCCCGTCTCCTCCGGTCCCCCTCTTTCCTGAGATTCCATGTCCCTCCCCACTCCCAATCTCGATCTCACCGCTCCGGACGCCGCTGCTAACGCTCCGCCGGTCATCCGCAAAATCAACGATTTTGTCGAGTTGTCCAAGCCGCGCATGAATTTCCTGGTTCTGGCGACCACGCTCGTCGGGTTCTGCACTGATGCACATATCGTCACCGACTGGCGATTGCTGGCGCCAACCCTGATCGGCACCGCGCTGTGCGCCGCCGCCGCCAGCGCCCTGAACCAGGCATGGGAACATCGCCACGACGCCCTGATGGTTCGCACCCGATTGCGGCCCATCCCCGCCGGCAAGATCGCCCCCATCGAGGCGACGCTCTTCGGTTTGATTCTGGCACTGCTGGGCACGACCGCTTTGTTGCTCTTTGTGAATCCCCTCACGGCGATCATCGGCGGGTTGACCATCATCTGCTACGTGATGCTCTACACACCGCTCAAACGCCGCACCACGCTCTGCACCATCATCGGCGCCATACCCGGCGCACTGCCGCCGGTCATGGGGTGGACGGCCGTTCATCATTCCCTCGGACCCGGCGCGCTGGCACTCTTTGCCATTCTCTTTATCTGGCAAATCCCCCATTTCCTCGCCATCGCCATTCTCTACAAGAACGAATATTCCGCCGGCGGGTTCCACATGCTCCCGTGCGACGACACCGGCCTGCATGCGACCGGCCGGCAGATCGTTCTCTTCTCCCTGGCTTTGGTGCCGGCCACATTCACGCCGTTCATGCTCGCGCTGGCCGGGACGGTCTATTTCGCCGCCGCGATGGTTTTGGGACTGGCATTTCTTGCGTTCGCGCTGGCGGCCGCCCGCGCCCGATCCCGGCGCGAGGCCCGCAACCTCTTTCTGGCATCGATCGTGTATCTCCCTGTCCTGCTCATATTCCTCGTCGCCAACCGAATCTCATGATGCGATATTCCTCAATATCTCAACTGGTCGTCCCGGCCGTGTTGATTGCCGCGATCGTCGCCGGCTGCTCGCGATCCGGCTCGGATTCCACGTCGGCGCGATCCCGACCCGCGGGCGTCGCAGTCACTCCCGACCAAACGCCCATCGTTGGCACGGCTGTCATTCGCGGCACTGTTCACTTCACCGGCAATCCCCCCGCCGCCAGCGCCACCTCCGACCTGCCCGATCCCAACAACTGCCAGGCGGTCGTTCATCCGTCGCTGGGCATCATCGTCAATGCCAACCGCACGCTGAAAAACGTGGTCATTTACCTGTCCAATCCGCCGCGGCCCGCGCCGCCCGCGCCGGCGGCCGCCGTGCTTCTCGATCAGGTCTATTGCCAATTCCAGCCGCACGTCGTGGCCCTGCGCACCGGGCAAACCCTTCACGTCCTCTCCTCCGACGACATGCCGCACAACGTCCATTTCCTGTGCGAGGCCAATCCCATCCAGAATTTCGGCATGCTCCGCGCCGGCGATTCCCATGACGTTTCCTTCGCCAACCCCGAGATCTTCACCACGCGCTGCGATGTCCACGCCTGGATGAGCGCCGTCGTCGCCGTCTTCGATCACCCCTATTTCGCCGTCTCGTCCGCGGACGGTTCGTTCCAGATCGATGGTGTCCCGGCCGGGTCGTATACGCTGGTCGCCTGGCAGGAGACTCTGCCAAGCCAAACAGTACCGATCACGGTGACGGATGCCGGCACGACCACGTCGGATTTCACCTTCGCGATGCCGTAACGGATTTGCGCTGTTCGATTTCCGCAGGCTACAATCACATCCCATGCCCGATATCGAGCCTGTCGTCGCCGTCCGCTCTCTTTCGCATTCTTACGGGGATCACCGTGCCCTGGACAAAGTCTCCTTTTCGGCATCGGGAAATGAAATCTTTGGGTTCCTCGGCCCCAACGGCTCGGGCAAGACAACCCTCTTCCGAATCCTCTCCACACTGATTGCTCCGCAGTATCCCGATCAGGCGTTTCTCTTCGGCATCGACCTCGCCACCGGCCGGCGGGACGTCCGGCATCGCATCGGCGTCGTCTTTCAATCCCCCAGTCTCGATAAGCAACTTACCGCCGAGGAGAACCTCCGCTGCCACGGCCATCTCTTCGGCCTGCGGGGAAGCGACCTGGCCGCCCGAATCGACCACCTGTTGCAGCGCGTCGGCCTGTCCGACCGCCGTCACGAGCGCGTTGAGCGTTTCAGCGGCGGGATGCGACGCCGTGTCGAAATCGCCAAGGGTTTGCTCAATCGCCCCGATCTTCTGCTACTGGACGAACCCAGTACCGGCCTGGACCCGGCCGCCCGCATCGATCTGTGGCGATTGCTTGGCGACATCCAGAAGGACAATTGCACCATCCTGCTGACGACGCACCTCATGGATGAAGCCGACCGCTGCTCGCGCATCGCCATCCTCGACGCCGGCCGTCTCATTGCCCAGGGCACGCCAACCGATCTCAAATCGCAGATCCGCGGCGATGTGCTCACGTTACTGGTCAAGGAACCCGCCACGCCGGCCGCCGTCGCCGCCGCTTTGAAAGAAAGACTCGGCCTCGACGCCGAGACGCTGGATCGCCACGTTCGCCTTGAGCACCCCGCCGGCGCACAGCTTGTGCCCCGCATCATTGAGGCCCTCCCCGGCCTCATCGACGCCGTGACTGTCGGCCCACCAACACTTCAAGACGTCTTCGTCCACCTGACGCGCAGGGCTTTCGCCAGGGTCGAATAGGCCGGTGCAGCGGCACGCCATCGGATCAATATCCCGCCCCATTACCCAAGCCGACAAATCGACGCTACCATGACCGCGACGCGTTTTCGGTTTGACCGCGCTTTCAGTTCCATTTTTTGCGAGGCACTTCATGAACCAGTCGACGAACTCGAACGTTCCGGCCGGCGCCTGCCGCAGGACGCTTTGGCGCCTCGGCGGCGCAGTCTGCTCCGTAATTGCCGGATTCCTCATCATCGGCGTTGTTTGCGCGCAGCAGACGCCCGCACCAGCCACGCGAGCCGTGGCCCCCAACGGCCGGGCCGGTCGCACGGGGCGCGGCGCAATTCCGAACCTCACCGCCGCGCAGAATACCGCCGTGACGCAAATGAACTCCGGCCTGGCCGCGCCGACGGCAGCGCTTTCCTCCGCTCGCTCCCAGTTGCTGGCCGCGTCTCTTGCCTGGCCGCGCGATGATGCGGCAATCAAGGCTCGCGTCGACGCTATCACCGCCGCGGAATTGGCCCTGGCCAATGCGCGAGCCGATGGCCTGGCACGAATACAGGCCTCGCCGAACAAACTGTCGGCAGCGCAAGTGGCGGCACTGCCCGCCTCGGCCGGCGCTGGCGGCGCTCGGACCGGCGGTGCGCCGGTCGGAGCCCCGATTCCGAACATGACCTCCAACCAGGTGGCACAGCTCACCCAATTGACCGGAATCGTGCAGCAAGCCACCCCGGCCCTGACGGCCGCGCGAACGGCTGTCGCCGCCGCGGCCTATGCCGATCCGCGCAACGACGCCGCCATCAGGGCCAGCGTAAACGCCCTCAACTTGGCCGAACTTGCCCTGGCCAGCGCCCGAGCCGACGCGCTGGCCGCCATCCAGACTTCCCCCAACAAGCTGGCGGAGAATCAATTGTCGGCGCTGATCGCCAACGGCGGCGTGCTCACGTCCGGCGGCTTCACCGAACCCAAGCCTATCGACTTCAACGATCACGAAGGATACGTCTCGCTGTTCGATGGTGTCAGCCTCAAGGGCTGGGACGGTAACCCCAAATTCTGGCGCGTCGAGAACGGCGCGATCGTCGGCGAGTCCACCCCGCAAAACCCCAGCGGCAACACATACATCGCCTGTCGCGACGTCGTCGTCAAAGACTTCACCTTGAAATTCGAGATCAAGGTTGAAGGCAGCGGCGGCAGTGGACTTCAATACCGGAGCAAGACCGGGTTGCCCTGGCTTACTCCCATCCCGGCCAACGTCACCGACAATGTCGGCCCCGTCAACCTCGACTGGATGATGACCGGACCGCAGGCCGACTACTGGCCCACACGCGTCTACAGCGGCCAGTTCTATTCCGAGAATACCCCGATGCGCATCATGGCCTGGCGCGGCCAGGTGGTTGAAGGTTTTGGGATGGGTCCGCGATGCCTCATGGGCAACATCGGTGATCGCACCGCACTGGGCAACGTCGTCAAGATGAATGACTGGAATCAATACACCGTCATCGCGCGTGGCGGAACATTTATCCACATCATCAACGGACAGTTGATGGCGGTGATGATTGATGACGACCCCACGTCATCGAATAATCAGCCCGGCATTTTCGGAATCGAGATGGAGGCAACCACCAAAGTGTCGGCGCGCAATCTCTGGTTGAAGAAACTCAATTGACGCGCCAACCCGCCGAGAAATCGCTTATGCCTCGGAGGCCGGCTCGATCTTCACGCGATAGTGAGCCATTGACACTTCCAGTTCGTTGCCGCCGGAAGCCGTCACCCGGCCGTTGAGGGCGTAGAACACCTGCTTGCCCTTGCGGCGGTTGGCGATCACGTTGCTGGTGCGAAGCAAGCCGAGGTGATGGCTGACGGTTGGCTGTGGCAAGCCCAGTTCGCGGGTCAAGGTCATCACGTTTCGCTCGCCCTGGGCCAGCAGGAACAGGATCGTCAGCCGCGTCTTGTCCGACAACAACCGGAACAGGGAGTTGAGCTGTTCGAGATCCTGGCTGGCGGCTTCCGCTTTCATGTGTTGCATGAGTCAATCCTCGATAAATGTCCAATCGCCGATTCGTTCTTCGCACTATATGCCCCAAGTCCGCTCATAGTCAAAGAACTCCATCATATTTTTTCAATTTTCTTAAGAAATCCATCTCGTCGCCTTGCAATTTGCATGGCTTCCCACATTTATCCGGCCGTTTGACCGCCGAAATCCCAGATCAGCGGTGGCTTCACCACACCTTGGCTCTTGACAGTCCAGACCAGCCAATCCACTTTCTGGTCCGAGAACCCGGCAAGATGCCGCCTCCAGCGTATGACTTACGATCCCGCCAGCCCGCCCGCCAACCCATGCCCGCCGCCGCCCTCGCCGTCGCTTCAACTCCGCCTTCTTGAGTTGGCCGTCTATTTCCTGCGCCTGGGCGCCACGGCCTTCGGCGGCCCGGCCGCTCATGTCGCCATCATGGAACGCGATCTGGTCCAGAAACGCCGCTGGCTCGACCGAACCCACTTCCTCAACCTCTTCGCGGCCGTCAACGCCCTCCCCGGCCCCAGCAGCACCGAATTGGCCCTGGCCATCGGCTATCTCCGCGCCGGACTCCCCGGCCTGATCGTTGCCGGCATTGGCTTCATCCTCCCCGCCTTTCTCATGATGATCCCCCTGGCGTGGGTCTACTGCGCCTATGGCGCCCTGCCCGCCGCCGCGAGCATCTCGCGGGGTCTCGACGCCGCCGTCGTGGCCGTGGTTGCCATCGCCCTCTACCGCTTCGCCCGGACCAGCCTCACGTCAAGGTTCAACATCGCGGTCTTTGTTGCCGCCGCCCTGGCCGACGCCGGCGCCCGCTATCTGGCCCCCACACATCCCATCCCCGCCCCCGATCTACTGATCCTGGCCGCCGCCGCCCTGGCCGGATTCCTCCGGGCCAATCGCACATCTCCCCCACCGGCCCCCGGCCCTCATCTCCCCCGCTCCCCCTCTCCCCTTCTCCCCCTCTTCCTCCCGCGTCCTTTCGCCCTAGCACTCGCCGCCGCCACTCCCCTGATCTCCCTCACTCTCCTGGGCCTGCTCATGCTCAAGATCGGCGCCACCATCTTCGGCAGCGGCTATCTGTTGCTCCCCTATCTCCAAGCCAACTTCGTCGATTCCCACGGCTGGCTGACCCAGCGACAGCTCACCGACGCCATTGCCGCCGGCCAGTTCACACCCGGCCCGCTTCTGACCACCGCCAGTTTCGTCGGTTTCTTCGTGGCCGATTTCGATTTCAAGCTCGGGCCCGCCACCGCCATCCTCGCGGCAGCCATTGCCACCATCGCCATTTTCCTCCCCGCGTTTCTCTATGTAGCGATACTGGCCCCCATTCTCCCGCGACTGCGTCAAAGCCCCGCCCTCGCCGCCGCCAACGCCGCCGTCGTCGCGCTCATTTTCATTACCACCATCACTCTCGCCCACGCCGCCATCGGCGATATTCCCACTCTCTTGATTTCCCTGGCCGCGCTGCTCCTCGGCCTGACGCTCGACGCAAACCCCGCCCTGCTCATCATCGCCGCTGGGTTCGCTGGATGGGTCATTTACTACTAACAATTCATCACCGAGCCGGCTTCGTTGTGGAGTTGTCGTAATACGTGATCGTGTGCACGACCTTCTCCTTCACCCCCGGCGCTTCCCCGCCGCGGCCGGCGGTGCCGATCTGGGTCACCGTCCGGCTGGTCCAGTTGCCGTGCGTATCGTACTCGTAGGCGAATTCATAATGTACCCGATCAGCATCGCTCCCGAGCATGGCGAGGTCCCCTTTGTCGTTCCACGTGTAATAGGGCCGGGACTGTTGCTCGGCGACCGGCTTGGTGGTCGCATCGGCGGCTAACAATGTTTCGGGAGTTACATAGCCGCCGGGGTTGTTCTGGTATCCGGGCACAAATTTGTACCGGATGAGATGCCCGGCCTTGTCGTAAACCAGTTCTCTCGTATCCGACTTGTAGGGTTCGGGGCCGTCGGCTATCCCGTACGCAATCATTTTGCCGCCCTCGGAAGTGGACCGCGCGGCAAATTTGAATTTGTCGCTTTCGCGGAAACCATCGCCTTCCGGGAACCTGGTGGAGATGCTCGTGAGGTTCCCCGCATCGTCATACGTTGCCTCCTGAATCTGCATGACGCCCGCGCGCGACGGCGGGGGTTCGGAGAGAGTGATCTTGCTGATTCGGCCGCCCGAGTCGTACGAAACCACCGCGTCCATGTCCGGCACTATTTTGCTGGCCCCGCCGGCGGTTGAACGGATGGTGCGCACCCGCTCAATCAACTGCCCCTTGTCGTTGAATTTGAACACTGTCGGCGTCGTCACCTCAATGCCCGCGCGCGGGCTGTAGGTTACCTGCTCGATCTGCTGTATCGGGCCATGGAATTGGGCATGCTCGAAGTTCCAAAGCGGGTCGAGATATTGTCCACCGCTCGTGTAAGGATAGAAATCCGAAAACGGCTCATGATAATTCTGCCCCCGCGCCATTCCGGCCGGCAGCAGAATTGCCAATGCGGCCAGAACCAACCCGAAACGTGCTCGAATTCGCATGATCGCTCCATTTATCAGGCCGCTGGCACATGCAGGTCTACAAATACCATTGGGCTGCACTGGATCGTTGGACGCCCCAGCGGGCGAAAAGTTCGCATTTCGCTTGATTTCATCGCTTCGATATTGCTTTTCGGAACTTCTGGGGCGCTAATGAGTCTAACCGACTGGGAGATATTCTCGCCTGTCGCTTTTGTGAGGAGCTTGACCATGAAATCGCGTCTTTTGATCTTCGCCATCGCTTCGATCGCGACGGCGTCCGTGGCTTGGGCCGGCGCTGGGGCCGGACAAATTGCGCGCCCGCCGATCATCATCCGGCCGATGCCTGTCGAGCCGGCGCCGGTTCCCAACGACCAGTTCATCGCGCAGCTTGCCGAGGGTGACAACCCGACCGTGCTGGTGATTCCGCGCGATGCGTTTGCTGGTCCCGCGCCGCACGCCGATGCGACGGGCATCTCGCCGGTTCCGACCATCGTGGCCGGGTTCGGGCTATCCACCGCCATCGTGATTGGCGGCCTGCAACTGGCTCGGGGCAAACGGCGCAACGGCGCGATTCTGCTGGTCGCGGCGGCCGTCGGAATCTCGATGGTCGCCCGCGGCCTCTATGCGGCCGATTCGCCTTTGGCGCCGCCGCCGGGCATGGGTCATCACGGTCCGGTCGAGGTCGATCTCACATCGCAATCCACCGCCGTGCGTGTCACACTTTCGCGCGATCTGGCCGCGTTTCTGACGGCCGACGCGCTGGGCAATAACTAACCCTTCCGGCCACTTGCGGAGTCATGTCATGAAAGCAACTGTCACAGCATGCCTGGGGCTATTTGCCGCAGTTCTCATGGGTCTTACCTTCGCCGCGCCGTGCGGTGCCACGCCGGTGCTGGCCATGGTCCGGCCGCCGATTGTCATACAGCCTCCGCCACCACCTGCCGATGCGGGGCTGCCCGATATCCGACTGGAAAAACGAATCACCGCCACGCTGGCCGACGAGGGCAAGGGAAGCATTCTCCGCATCCCCAAGGCCTGGCTGGAGGCCAGGACATCCACCTCGCAACCGGCCGATGCCGCGACCACCAAGCACGCCGACGCCCGTCATTTGGCGGCCGTGCAGATGGCCGCGGCGGGATTCCTATTCGGCGTGATTCTCATGGTGGGTTCGTGGCAATTGCTGCGCCGCCGGTGTGTGAATAGCACGCTGCTGAGCGTGGCCGGCGCGGTGGCTATTGTTCTGCTGGCCGGCGCGGCTCAGGCGGGTTTGGTGCCGCGAAGCAACCCGAACCCCGCTCCGTCGGAAATGCAGGCCGGACCCGGCCAAACGACCGGGCCGATCACGCTTGAAACCACCGCCACCGGCGACGAGGCCCAACTGGTTCTGTCGCGCGACATTGTCCACACGCTGTTTGCCAAATCCGACCGGCATTGACGCGGTGGATCAGTCGTTGTGCAGCTTTCGCAGCCGGGCGCTGAGGCGGAGCATAAGCTGGATGCGCTCGAATTCCGTGAGCCAGTCCGCCAGCGTTGCCGCGATCTCGTTCTTGTCCGGCGGCAGAATGCCGATCGGGCAGGACGGTCCCAGTTGCCGCACCGCCATGGCGCGGTAGCGGCTTATGGTGCGGTCGCCGTACGTGCCGCACCAGTGGCCATCCTCGGACATGAAGACGACGACCGGCACGCGGCTGCCATCGTTGATGCGCACCTTCTCGGTCAGTTCCTCATGTGCATCGCGATCCACGAAGCGCAGATCGATCTTCCCACCGGCTGCCTCGGCGATCCTCTGCATCAGCGGGCATTGTTGCACGCAGTCACCACACCAGATTCCGCTGACCACCAGCACTTTCATCTGCCGCGAAAAGCCGGCGATGAGTTGCTTCTGACCGGCCGTCAATTCCGCGGCGTCGTACACCTGATTCCATCGGCGCTGTTGCTCGTCCGTGCCCGTGGCCAGGTACGCCCCATACGCCAGAGCCTCAGAAAACGCCGTCGCCAGAATTGCCTTGTTCATTCTCCAAACCTCCGGAATTCTACCGCTGGATCTGCCCGCTCATCCCTTCCAGAATCTTGATCTGCCCTGTTTGCAGGTCCATTTCCAGCACATTGAACGCATTGTTCTTGAGTCCCTGAGCATCGTGAATCGAACCCGGCCACTGGTCGGTGCCCCTGATGATCACATATTGCGCGATCGGGTCGTAAAGCAGCGTGCCGCCGTCGATGACCTGCCCGCGCGTCTGCATCCTCACCTGCCCGCTGGCCGTCAGGCTTTTCAGTTGCTGCGCCCCACCGGCCGCCGTGGCGCCAGTGCCGAATGTCGCGACGAGCTGATCGGCGTACATGTCCGTCCGCACCGCCGGCGTCGAGCCATCCAGATGCACGACGTGGGCCGGACCGTCGAACGTCGCCACACCCTTGGCCGTGTCATAGACGAGCCGTTTATTCCAGCTAATCCCGGTCGAACCGTTGCCGGACGATCCGCCGGCGCCAGCGGCGGCCGCCGTGGCCGGTCTGGTTGTCGGCCCGGTTTCCGTCGCGATCAATTCGCCCGGCCCCGGCACGGTCATGATCTGCTGGATCGCGTTCAGGTCGATCTCGTCGGCCATCAGGCTTTGCGTGCGCACGGGATTGCCGTCGGGACCATTGAGCACGCTGGCGACTTTGGCCCCACCGATCAACTTCGCGGCCGTCACCTGCTTATTGCTCATGAACCCCATGTTGCCGACGTCCAGCGGATCGGTCGCGGTGAGCGCCGTTGAAGCGGGCGCGTTGCGGGTTGATGGCCCTTTGTTTGCCGCCGGATTCCTGGTCGGCGCCGTTGTCGGTGGTTTGTCCGCCAGCGTCAGTACCATTTTTGCGGCCGAGGCGTCCTGGTCGGCGCCGTCATCGCCCATGGTATGCAGATTGACCGTACCGGTGACATCCAGTTCATTTTGCTGGCCATCGAGGGTTGCGCCGTTTTTCCACGTAATCGTCACCGGCTGGGTTGCCGATTGGCGTGTTGTGGCTGCTGTCGAACCGCGCGTGGCCGGCCCGGCCGAACCACCTGTGGTGAGCGCGGTCGAACCAGGCATCAACCCGGCTCCCGCGTTTCTTGTGGTTACCAGCGTGCCAGCGCCTGAGACGCTGGCCTGCTGCGCAGCCGGTAACAGGACGATCGACGGCCCGGTCAGCGTTGACGCGCCGTCGGTTGCCCAGGCCGGTTCGCCCCAGAGAACAATATTTTCCCCGGCATCCGTGGTTCTGACATTCAACTCGGTGCCCCTTGCGGCCACGCCGTTCTGACCGGTCAGCTTCACATCTCTGGTCATTTCCATCTCTTGCAGTCGGACCGCTCCGGCCGGACTGGCCGATGCCGCCGCGCCGCCCGTGGCCAGCGGCGTCGAGCCGCCTGCGGCGGGCAGCAGCGTGCTCTCCAAATGCGCGCCTTGGAGCCGTCCATCGGGCGTCGTCACTACGACCGAGCCGTCGGCATTTACATGTTTGGGATACGCGTTGCCGTCCTGGCGTCCCATCTCCATCGAAACCTCATCGCCGGCGATGGTCCGCTTGATGCCGTTGGCATCGGTCAATTCGCACATGGCCCCCTTCTCGACAACCGCGCGCGTCAGGGTCGATCCCGTTAAACCACCGCCGTTTGGACCTGCCACGCCCCTGGGCGTCGCCAGTGATGGATCAAAGGTCATATCCATCGAATCGCCGGAAACGTATACCCCCGTCGAGCTATGCACATCGACGTTGCCTTCAAGTCGTGCCCGCCGCAACGTCAGGCTCCCGTCCGCGCCGGGAGTCAGATTTACCGTCACCTGGCGCGTCCAATTCACATCGACGACCGGCTCGGCCGCCCCGGGCGCCGATGGTTTTCCGCGGAATTTGCCCCGGCCCGGCCCCAGCGTCGCCGCCTGGCCCGTGCCATCAAATCGCATCCACGCCGCATCGAGCACAAGCGATCCGTCCGGCGACGAATCGGTCAACTCGGCGGGTACGGCCGTCGAGCCCTCAGCCAGCGCTGACTGATCGCTTCCCCAATACGTCACGTGCGCGCCGGTCACCTGGGCCGTGCCGTCATGCCCATGAACCGGATTCCCATCGAGACGAACAATCGCCTTGCCGGCCGTCGGTGCCGGGCCGGAGCTTTCGGCGTCCAGCGGGACGATGCGCAAGATGCCGGTCCAGTAGACATCGACCGGGCCGGTCCCCGGTGTGACGCCAGTCGAGCTGCCCGTGGTGAGCGCTGTCGAACCACCCGTGGTGAACCCTGTCGAACCGCCCGCATCGTGCGCCAACGCACCGCCCCCCGCGCCAGCGACATCGCCCGAGATTGCTGCGCCGCCGGCCGTTGATTGGGCAGCGGCGACTGCGATCTGCGTGGAAGCACCCGGTCCGGGCGCCGGTTTTGTGGCCGGCGGCACCGACGATCCCGAGACAAAATCGACGTGCATGACATCGGCTGTGATCTTCTCGACGCCGCCCTGTACGACGCGGACATTGTCATGAAAATTTGCCCGGTAAAGCTGCGCCTGTGATGGCGCGGTTGTCGACCCGCCCGCGGTAAGCGTCGTCGAACCGCCTGTGGTGAGCCCGTTCGAGCCATCTGCAGTAACCGGCCCAGTCGCGGCGGGAGCGCCATTTGCCACACTCGCCGCCGCGCCCGTATTTGCGCCAACTCCCCCACTCCCCTTGCCCCTACTCCCCTGTGCTGCATTCTCCATCCCCAGCGCGGCGGCATTTTTCACTGTCAGACGATGCCCATGCGCGATCTCCAGGCTCAGCAGCCGGTGGGCCATTTCGTCCCATCGCATTTCCAGGCCTTCGCCGTCGAAATCCGCGTCGTTGCCGTATCCACGAACCGGTACGCGATCGGGAGCGGTATTTGGCCCGCCGGGCGTGTAGATGCGGAACGTGTCGTTATCGAAGGCCAGATTGTCCATGGTGAAGGTCATGTCCGCCTGATCGCGCGACGCGGCCGTGGTGTCGGGATAGATGCTGATCGTGACATCCTGCAACACGCCGCGCGACAGCGAAGAGGGCATGGGACTGCCCAGGGTCGGATCGGTCCTGCCGGCCACGGTGTTCACGTCCCCCTCGACGCCCACCAGCCGAACCACCTGCGGCGATGACGGCTGACTGCTTGGCCGCGTGCCGGCGGGCGGCGTAGAACCCTGCGTGAAATAGAATTCCGCCTCCGGCCGGATCACGTGATACAGGCCGCCGCCGCGCGGATCGAAGCGTTGGGCGCGGAATTGCTGCCGCAGCCGGCCGGTCTTGTCGTACATCGGCACCCACACACCCAGCCCGCCGCCGGATTCGACATCGCGCACCGGGCGGCTGGCCGGCTGGGATGCGACAGGCTGTGGCGGCGTCGATGCGGCCGACCAGTGCCAGTACGCCACAAAGAGCGCCGCCAGCGCCATTGCCGTCGCCGCTATCAAGGCTATCGATCGTATCCGTCGCATCAGCAGCTACCCCGCCAGATCGGCGTCGTCCACGTCGAGCATCTTCAGCACGACAAGATCCTGCACGTCGATCAATCCCACCGGCCGGTCCTCATGATCCACCACCGGAAGCTCGTCGATGCGGTACTGTCGCATCAGCGCCATGGCCGCACTGGCCAGGGCATCCTGTCCGATGCGCTTGGGATCGGACTTCATGACCTGTCGCACGGGGCGGTGCAGGCCGGCATCGTCGTCGGTAATGATCAGTCGTCGCAAATCGCCGTCGGTGAATATGCCGGAAATCTTCCCCGCCGCGTTGGTGAGCACCACCGCACCGCTGCGGCGTTTGATCTGGCTCACCTGGTGCAGCACCTGCCCCACCGTCAGTTCATCCGATGCCACGGCAAGATTCTCACCAGCCCGGAATGTCATCGCCTCGCCAACGCGGATAAGTTTCCGGCCGAGTTGCCCCGCCGGATGAAACAGCGCGAAATCCTCGGCGGAGAATTTGCGCAATTTCATGACTGTCAGCGCCAGGGCATCACCCAGTGCCAGCATGGCCGTTGTCGAGGCGCTGGGCGCCAGACCCAGTGGACAGGCCTCTTCGACCTGCCCCGTCGCCAATGTCACATCGGCGAACTTGCCCAGTCCGCTGCCTCGGCTGGCCGTGATGGCGATGATCGGATTGCCCAGCTTCTTGACGATATTCAGCATGCGCAGGATTTCGTCGCTTTCGCCGCTGTAGGACAGAATCAGCACCACATCGCCGGAGCGAAGCGAGCCCAGATCGCCATGCACGGAATCGGCCGGGGAAAGAAAGTGGCTGGGCGTGCCGGTGCTGGAAAAGGTGGCGGACAATTTCCGGGCGATATGGCCGGCTTTGCCGATCCCCGTCACCAGTAGAGAAGCCGGGCATTGCAGGATCAAATTCACGGCCCGGCTGAAGTGATCGTCGACAGCGGCGGCCATGGCGCGCACGGCCGTCGCCTCGGTTTCGATCACCTGCCGGGCAATTTGTTGTATGGTCGGGTCCATCAGCCACTGGATTGTCAACTTCCATGCTCTAGAATCAATCCCGCCCACTTTCCCCTCTCCCTGTACTCAGGGGGAGGGTTAACGTGGGGGTCGAATTTATAATCGTGTCCAAACGCACGAAGCCTTGAACCAGGAGTTCATCCACTTGGACTATCGCGTTGAATTGCCGGTTTACAACGGTCCGCTCGACCTGCTGCTGTATCTCATCAAGCGGGACGAGTTGGACATCTACGACATTCCCATTGCCAGGATCACCGACACGTACGTTTCCTACGTGCAGTCGATGCGCGAACTATCGGCGCACGGATTGGACGTGAACGTGGCCGGCGATTTCCTGGTCATGGCCGCCACGCTCATGGAGATCAAATCCGCCATGCTCCTGCCGCGCGTCGAGCCCGCGCCGGGCAGCGAGGCGACGGCCGGTGACTGGGCCGATCCGCGCGGCGATCTGGTGGCGAAGCTGCTGGAATACAAGCAGTTCCGCGACGCTTCCGAATGGCTTGACCTTCGCAAGAGCGAGCACAACGCCCGATTCCCGCGCCATCCCGTGGCGCCCGCCGGGCAGGCCGACGAGCCGCCACCCATTGATCTGGAAGAGGTGCAGATATGGGATCTGCTGGACGCTTTCGGGCGACTCATGAAGGAAGTCGGAGTCCGAAAGCCCGCCAGGCATGAGGTTCTGTACGATGACACGCCCATCGATCTGCACGCGGCCGACATCGAGGATCGCCTGCGCCGCGACGGCCGGCTGTCGCTGCGCCAACTGCTCATCGGCCGCCAGAGCCGCAGCGAGATGATTGGCATCTTCCTGGCGATTTTGGAACTGATCCGGCAGAAAAAGATTCTGGTGACGCAGGGGGAGAGCCTGGACGATTTCGATATCGACTCGGCCCCGCCGGAGCATCGCGCCAGCGTCAATGCGGGCTTCACGGTCACCGCGCCGCCAGGCGCCACGCAACCAGCCGATGCGCCACAGGCCGCGGACCCGCCCGTGCCCAGTGATGCCGAGCCGCCCGCTGCGAGCGATACCGAACCACCCGAATCGTCGGATCCCTCGACTTGAACTGTCGGCCACGTCAACCAGGAAATACCGTCCGCCGCCGGCGCGAATTATTGGCGGCGATCTTGCCCTACACGCACATCCGCGCTGCGCCGGCCAATCGCAGCGGCCGGGGCGGCCGGGCGATCAAGCCCTCCTCGGCGGCAAACTGATGGAAAAGTGCGATCGCGTCGAGTTGCCTGGACTCGATCTGGTACTGCAAATACTCCGTGAGGTATTTCCGCGCCAGTTCAACGGGCCACCCGCACGGGACGGCAAAGCGATCGAGGATCTCCGCCACGTGCCCGAGCCCCTCCCGCCTTGCCGCGCTCAAGCGGTCGGGCAGATCACCCAAATCGACCTCGCCGCGCGCGACCCACGCTGCAAACACAAACGGCAGGCCGGTCAGTTCCTTCCAGGCCGCGCCCAGGTCAAGTTGATGCGGCAAGCCCGCCGGTTCCTGGCAGACGACTTTGTCCCCGATCAGCAGCCGGGCCGTTTGCGGCTCGATATCCTCGCAAAGCTCCGTAAACGGCGGCCGAATTCCATACCGCCGCGCCAGCACGATCCGCGCCAGCGCCACCGACGTGTGGCTATCGGTGTCGCACGCCAGGCTCGTGATCTGCTCGATGGGTACGGGGCTGAAGATTCGCACGGTCAATGTCGGACCATTGCATCCGATGCCGCCGGAAGGAACGATCGCCAGGTCGTCAAGTCGCTGATAGTCGATCACCGGCAGCAGCGCCACCTGAACCTGCCCCGCAGACAGTGCAGCAAGCAGCCGTGCCGGAACCTCCAGGCGCAGCGACAGGCTTGGGTCGTTTTCCAGGCCCCAGATGAGTGGGCGGGCATTGAGAAAGCTCACGCAGCCGACGCTCCATCGCGGGCAAGCGGAGTCGGACCTTGAGTTGGCATCGCTCATGACATCACGATACACAACCGCCGGGATTGCTTCACGATTTCAGAATTTTCAAAAAGACCAATCGCAGCAACGACGAGCCTATTTTGAGGCTGCCAAATCCGCCTGGCGCACATACCGTCGCCAGCGCGTGGGAGTCATGCCGATGATCTGCTTGAACCGGCTGGTGAAATGACTCTGATGCGCGAATCCGCACTCGCGCGATAATTGAGGCAAGTCGATATTGCCCTCGGCCAGATATCGGCGCGATTCGTAAATCTGGCACTCCAGCAGAAAATACTTCGGCGTGATCCCCATCAGCCGTGTAAAGCGGCGATGAAAGTGGAACGCACTGATGCCCACTGATTTGGAGATGGCGTCCAATCGCGGATGCCGCGCAAAGTGCTGCCGCATGTATGGCAATGCGCTGGCAAGCTGAACCATCTCGGGATCGGCGTCAAAATCGCTCGCCCGCACAACCTCCCAATCCAGGAAGTTGGGCTGCATGCAGAAAAAGACCACCGGTCCATTCGACAGCGCTGGATAGCTGGCGTACTTCACGCATCGAAACCGCCACAATTCACCGGCCGAGTCCGGCAGCCCCACGGTTTGCGTCTCGGCATCGCCGGCGTCGTTTTCTATCTTGATGCGCCGAGCCGCCTCCTCGCGCATGAACCCCACAAGCCGCTCGTCCAAAGTGCCCAGACTGTCCGGCCAGAGCAGGCTGTTCATCCGGCTGTCAAACGCGAATTGCCGCACGGGCGGCCTGTGCAGCCACCGGGGTGGCTGGCCAAGGTCACGGCCGCGGCGACTGCGGACATTGACGGCGGTGTCGCCCAGGCGCCGGGCCAGCGCCGTAACGGCGGCAACTTGCGCGTTGGTGAACGCGCCCTGGCCGTCGGTCCGATAAACGTGCAAAGCGCCCGGATATCCAGCGAACACCGGATCGGCCACGGGGGCCGTGACCACGCGCTCAAGGCCGTTGGCGCGCATGAAATCGCGGAAATATGTCGACGATCGAAACGCCGGCGCGTCCGTGCCGCCATCGACCAGCGTCTTTCCGCCGATCACCGTTGCCCAGGTGAGTTTGTCCTCGAGTTGGAATTTTGCGTCGTAGCTACGAAAGAAGGCACTGTGCACGCCCGGCGGCTGAAGGATTCGCAAGCCTGCGCCGGGCATGGTGTCGATCACCAGGGCCAGCGCATGGGGGACGACGCGGTCCAGGTTCTGCAAGAGAGACTTGTAAGGCGGGGCATCCGCATAAGTCGGGGAATCTGACTTGCCGCCACGGGACTTGTGCCCGGCACTTTCGCTGGCACGGGCAGGGGTTTTGCTAGTTATTGAACGGCTTGGACGCGCCTTGGTTGGCATATGTGGTACAAATGTTAGGAGTGTGAAGTTTGTGGTTCTACAACAGGAGAAACGCTGCGGCGCTGATTGACAGACGCCTTGCTAATTGCGGGCCGGCCGGATCCGGGCATCGCGGACTGTGGATTTTGGTCAACAGATCGCACAGACCCACCAGGCCCGCCTGTCACACGTCCGCAAGATATTGGACTTTCCAGGGTCATGTGCTTATACGGGCCACCAACGCCTCGTAGGTAATTATTGTTGTGACGAGCGACAGCGGAGTCAATGCGAATGTTTGCTATTTTGCGAAATCCTCGGTATTGGGACAAGAAAATGCGGATCGCTTTTCTTGCTCTGGTGACATTCCTTGCCATGTGCTAAGTATTTTTACTCAGTCGCACTTCTAGTTTTACGCCGCTGCAAAATCACCTCCGGTTCGCGCTGCGCCAACTGTGCCGCACCTTTTTCCGTGCGACCCTCCCGGCTGATCCCAAAGATCTGTAACTGGTGCGATAACGCCTCGAACCCGTGCTCCCGGCATATCTCGTCCCGAACCATCCGCAATCGCTCGCTGCTGAATTCGATTACGCGTCCGCTTGCGACACAGATCAGGTAGTCGTGCGTCTGCCGCCCGACAATCACCTCGTAGTACGACCGCTTGTTATCCAGAAAGACCTGCTTGCAAATTCCCGCATCCTGCAGGTGCGCCAGCGTCCTGTACACCGTGGCCCGGCTGGCGTTGTGACCCAGTCCCTTCAAGTCCGCCACCAGCCCGTCCGGATCGAACAGCCCCTCTTTCCGCAACGCCGCGTCCAGAATCATGGCCCGTTCCGGTGTGAATTTCAGCCGCTGCTCGTGCAGGTACCGCCGGAAGATCGAACAAACCGGCTCGTATGGCAACACCTCGCGACCGGCCGCGGCGTTCCCTTTCGGCAGGCTTGGCAAAACGTGTGGTCCATTGCTCATTATCACCAAGTCTATTGCAACGCGGTGGCTTCTTCCACCATGACCGGCGCCCATTGATCGCGGCGACGACTTGTTTACACCCAGGCCCCAATATTCGACAATCCGGCCTGAGTTATGTCCTTTCCACCCGGCAAACCTCTCTTGGTCATGCTCATCCTTGCCATCGCGGCTGGCGCGATGGTCGCGGCGCGTCCAAGCCCCCCGCGCGCGGACCTGCTGGTCTGGGTGTTCGCCGAGGAGCACTTCAGCGCCTACAGCCATCCTCCCAAAGGTGAAAAGGCCAGTCTGACGGATCGCTACCAACAGCTCACGGGCAAGAGCGTACGGATTGAACTTATTGCCACACAGGCCGAGGATATCCGTCTGGTCTCCATGTTCATGGACCGTGCCACCGGAGCGGAGTTGCCCGATCTGTGCGAAATCGAAATCGGCTCGGTCGGACGATATTTCCGCCCGGGCGTCGACAATGTCGGATTCCTTCCCCTCAACGATTTCCTTGAACGCGACCACCTGATGGACAAGATCGTCCCCGGCCGTTTGGCGCTGTGGAGCAAGCGCGACCCGCGCACCGGGCGGCTTGTCATCTTCGGCATCCCGCACGACGTAAATCCTGTCACGCTGACCTATCGCAAAGACCTCTTTGATGAGGCCGGTATCGACCCTTCGACCGCCAAGACCTGGGCTGAGTTCCAGGATCTGTGTCTGAAATACATGGCCTATGCGAAATCGCACGGCCGCGGTGACCGCGCCGCGATGGAGATCCCATCGTCCAATCCCGATCTGCTGGTCAACATGCTTCGCCAGCGCCACGTGAATCTTGTCGACGCGGACAACCATGAGTTTCTCGATGACCCGATCGTCGCCGACACGCTGGCCTTTTATACGCAGCTTGTCGCCGGACCCCGCCGCATCGGCGCTGACGCCAGGCCCGGAACCGCCGGCTTTGTGCTTGATCTGGCCGAGGGTTCGGTCGCGGCTGTCATAACGCCCGATTGGCGCATCGCTGACATCGCCAGATATGCGCCCGAATTGGCAGGGAAATTGCGCATGATGCCCCTGCCGCGATTTGATCCCGTTGGCGATGCCCCAACCAGCAGTTGGGGCGGCACGATGATCGGGATCCCCCGCCGCTCGTACGGTCCAAGCCCCGATCCCGACGCCCTGCGACGAGAAAATGCCGCCTGGGAATTGCTCAAATTTCTGTACTTTTCGCCGCAAGGCCTGGATGCACAGAGCGTGACCGGTATTCTCCCGGCCGTTCGCTCCGCCTGGGCCGGCCAACCCGCGAGCGTCGATCCCGCTGCCGACAGCCTCTTTCGCGGGCAGCCCATCCACAAGCTCTATGTCGACCTGGCCGACCAGATTCCCGAGCAATTCGTCACGCCGTATTCCGCGACCGCCCAGAATGAACTGGGTTACGTCCTGACCCGAACAGTGGCTCACGAACGCGCCCGCGGCGATGCCGGCCTGCGCGACGCCTGCTCTCAATTGCTGGCCCAGTGGGCCGGTATCCTCAAGACGCAAATCCAGTTCGCCGAGGGCACGCCATGAACGCCCGACGCCTCTGGCATTGGCAATACCGATCGGCGCCTTACCTGTTTCTGGCGCCGTTCATCCTGCTGTTCGCCGTCTTTGGCGCCTGGCCGCTGGCTCGCAGCCTCATGCTCAGTTTCTTCGCGTCGGTCGGTCCGGGCCAGATGCGATTTGTCGGCCTGGGCAACTACCGCTTTCTCATCCTGCACGACCGCGTTTTCTGGATCGCCGCACTCAACACCACCGGCTTCGCGGTCGCCTATGTCCTGTTGTATATACCACTCTCGCTTGGCTTGGCGCTTCTGCTGAACCGCCGCCTTCGGCTCCGCTCGCTGTTCCGCTTCGCCTTCTTTTCCACCACGCTGGTCGGCCAGGTTTTCGTCGCCGTGATCTTCAGCCAGCTTTTCGACCCCCGCCACGGGATTATCAGCCTGACGGTCAGCTTCCTGAGCGGCCACGCCATTACCGAGATCAACTGGCTCACCGATCCCAATCTGATTCTCCCCTCGATCCTCATCGCCGACCTGTGGCTGTCGATCGGCTTTGGCATGATCTATTTTCTGGCCGCCTTGCAGGCCGTCGATCCGCAGCTTTATGAAGCCGCGGCCGTCGACGGGGCCGGCCGTTTTCGGTTGTTCTGGCACATCACGCTGCCGGGGATTCGCCCGGTGCTGATCTTTCTGGCGCTGGTGGGGACGATCAACGCCTTTCAGCTTTTTGAGCTGCCGTGGGTTCTGCTGCAAAGCTCCGGTTCCAGCAGTGTTCGCGGCCTCACAATCGTCGGCTATTTGTTCCTCAAGGGATTCCAGCAGGGCGACCTTGGCAACGCCGCCGCCATCGGGTGGATTCTCGTCGCGTTGCTTGCATTTGTGTCGCTGGCCCAGGCCCGCCTGAGCGGTCTTTCTCGCGCCGTATCATGATTGACCCGCAAGACCCATCCCGCTTTTCCAAGCCCGCCGTGCCGCTGCCGCGTTCGTCCCGCCGCAAATCGCCGCACCGCCGCATTGCGTCGATCCTCTTTCACATCGCTCTCACGCTGCTGGCGATCGTCTTTCTCATGCCCCTGTTCTGGATGATCACGGCCGCCTTCAAGAAGGCCCGCGACCTGATTGATTCGCCGCTGCCCTTCAGCCATCTCAACCATCTCTCGCTGGACAACATGCGCCAACTGGCCGATCTCGATTATCCGCGCTGGTTCGTCAATTCCCTTTTCCTGGCCAGCGCCATCACTGTACTGGTTGTCCTGCTGAGCAGTCTCGGCGGATTCGCCCTGGCCAAGTACCGATTTCGCGGCCAGAAGGTCATCCTGCTGGTCATGTTCGCCACCATGCTGCTGCCGGTGCAGGTGATCCTGCCCAGCGAGTATGAATTGATGTTCCATTTCCACTGGATCGACACCTTCGCGTCGATCCTTATCCCCAGCTCGGTCAGCGTTTTCGGCCTGTTCCTCTTCCGCGCCGCCATGCAGCACGTTCCCGACGAGCTGCTTCAATGTGCCCGCATCGACGGCGCCAGCGAACTGCGGCTCTGGTGGCAATTCGCACTCCCCCTGACCCGCCCGATGACCGCCGCGTTCACCCTCATCAGTTTCCTGACCAACTGGAACGCCTTCCTCTGGCCGCAAATCATGTTGCAGGATCAGGCGAAATACACGCTGCCCATCGCCCTGGCCAGCCTGGTCGGCCTGCCGCAATACCAATCCAACCCGGGCCTGCTCATGGCCGCGACGCTGCTGGGCGTGCTGCCGGTCGTCGTGCTGTTTTTCGTGCTGCAAAAGGATTTCGTTTCGGGTTTGGCGACCGGGGCGTTTAAGGGGTAGCAAGGCGCTCAAGGCTCGCGACCCATTGATTAAAGTGGGGACATTCGCGGCGCATGGCGGCGATGCCGACGGACTTTGCCGCCAATACACCATGAAGGACTTTGTCGTACGATGCAAAGGCAGCCGCCACCCTCTTTGAAGGAGCGCTTTGCAGACCGTCATCGATATCCTCCGGCGTGGCGAACTCGCCGCGAATCCGACGGAATTGCGGCATCAGCCTTGGCTCGTCGATCGCAAGCGCAAAAGCGTCCGGATCGCTAAACAACAACCCTTCGTATTCATGCAATTGCAGATAGGGCAGGAAACGAACATCGACCCGGAGCGACTCGGGTAGCGATCCGGCAAGGTCCGACTTCACGGCCGCCTCAATTCTCGCCACCTTTTCCCTGTTGGCGAGGCCGGTCGGCAACAACGACTTGGTAAATCCGGAACCCAGGCCGTAAAAGTCGAACATCGTCGTGCAAAATGCACCCCTTTCCTGTTTCAGGAAGTGCGATATGTCGTGCTTGGCGCGGTCATACGATACGCGACCTCCTTGGTGTCCCGCCGCTCCGATTATTCGCGGAATAAGCAAGACGCTCTGCATGCACAGGGTCGGCCCGAGCACATCCCTCACGAAGGCTTCCTCGGTCGCACCCTCGACAACGACGTAGACCCGAATCATGCCTCATTGCCTTGCCGTGAGAGACTTTGACGGGGCGGTGCCGTCGCGTCCTGTTGCGGCCGCCCACCCAGCACGTTCTTCTGCCACAGTTCACCAAGGCTATATTCCTGAAGCCACTCGGCTAGTGCTGCGCCGTCAAGGCGCTCGAAGCTCGACTGCCCCTGGCCACGCTCAACCACAACCACATCCTCCGGCGCGAATTCGTCCAGAAGAGCCGCCGACTGGGTCGAGACAATCACCTGTGCGGCACGGCGGGAGCTGACCGCGTGCGTGGCCTGCCGAAACAAAGCGGCGAGCAGCGTCAGAGCGTACGGATGAAGACCGAGTTCCGGCTCGTCAAAGAGCACCGTGCTTGGCGGCGAAGGTTGAATCAGCGCGGTCGCAAGGCAAATGAACCGTAATGTGCCGTCCGAAAGCTGATGGGGCTGAAACGGATAATCCGCTCCCTTCTGCGTCCATTCCAACCGAACAAACTCGGTGTTTTCCTCGGCCGGGCGAAGCCTGAAATCATCAAAAAAAGGCGCCGCCAAGCGAACGACGTCGCGGATCATGTTGTAGTTGGCTGGCCGTCGGCTCTTGAGGCCGAAAAGAAAAGCCGCGAGATTCGACGCATCTGGCCGCAGGTATTCACTGTCGTTTATCGCACTCCATCGCCGAACCGCGGCGGTATCGCTCGTATCGTCGAAATGATAAACGACCCAACCAGAAGCCTCTTCGTAAACATAGGGTGACGGCCATTGAACCCCGCCAGCAGTGTCATAGTCGTTCTTGCGATCCTTCAACTGCGCTTCAAAATGGCCAGAGCCAAAGGTATCAAAAACCTCCTCGCGGCCGTTAACACGGAATGGCCTTTCGCTTGCAAACACCAACCTGTCGCCCGCAGGCTCAAGGGCAATTTCATAGCCATAGTCGCCGAAGAAAAGCTTCGCGATGATCTGTTTTGTGAACTTCCTCCCCATGTACAAGAACGCGTCCGCCCCACCCCCCTTCGCCACCGCCAATTGCAGCCGCTGCTCTATCAATTCGCGGAGAAAACTGAAAAACCCGACGAAGTTGCTCTTGCCGGCGCCGTTCGCCCCAATCAGCACGTTCAACGGCCGCAGGTCGAAATCCTTGAGGCTGCGGATCGACTTGAATCCCTCGATGGTGATTTTCTTGATCGCCTCTCCCATCGCCGCATTATCCTCTCAACTGATCTGATCGGCAACCGCCGCCACCGCCGCCTCCCCAAACAATGTCAAATTCCGCGCATCCACCACGAGCACATTCATGATCCGCCCCGTCCAGCTTTCCGGGCCGTCGTACACCACCACCTGATCCCCGCGCGTCCGGCCGACAAGTTGCGTTCGCGCTTCGCTCGCTCGCGTCACCAGCCGGTTCTTCCAACCCAATTCGACCAGGCCGCCGCTGGAATCGCCGTTGTTGCCTGCCGCCGCAAGCTGCCGGCTCACCAGCTTGCTCTTGCCTTCCACCATCACTTCCACCGTCCGCCCCACCATCTGGCGATTCCCCTCTTCGCTCACGCGCTGCTGCTCGGCCAGAAGCAGGTTGTTCCGCCGTCGCTTGGTCTCCTCAGGCACATCATCCGCGAACCGCTCGATCGCCGCCGTGCCCGGGCGTGGCGAGTATTTGAAAATAAAACTGTTCTTGAACCGGCAATCGCGCACCAATTGCATCGTCGCCTGGAAATCCTCATCCGTCTCGCTCGGAAATCCGACGATGAAATCGCTGGCGATGGACACATCCGGCATGCGCTGGCGGGCCCGCTCGATGAACTGCCGATATTGCCCGGCCGTGTAGCCCCGGTTCATCATGCGCAGGATGCGGTCGCTCCCATGCTGGGCCGGCACGTGCAGATAGCGGCAGATGCGAGGGCAATCCCGCATCGCGTCCAGCGCTGCATCGGAAAAATCCCTCGGAAAACTGGTCACAAACCGCAGCCGGCTCACCGACGGCGCCGACTCGTGAACCTGATAAAGCAAATCCGCGAACGTCGTCTTGCGCCCGTCGCCGTGGTCGTACAAATAGTGATTGATTGTCTGTCCCAGCAGCGTGATCTCGATCACCCCCGCATCCGCCAGCTTGCGCACCTCGTCGATGATATTCCCCGGCTTGCGATGCACCTCCGGCCCGCGCGTATTGGGCACCACGCAATACGTGCAAAACTTATTGCACCCGCGCGTGATCCGCACGTGCGCCGACCGCGTCGATTCACTGTCCGACACCGCCCGCGACAAATCCAGCAGCTCCAGCCGGTCCTCAGACTCCGCCGCCGCCAGCGTGCCGCTTCGCCGCGTCGAATTCCCCAGCAGCGCCGCCATCGGCCGGCGCTCTTCCAGTCGCGTCACGATCGCGTTGTGAACCATCCCCGCCAGCTTGTCCAGTTCACCGGGTCCGCACAGGATATCCACGTGCGGATAGCGCCGCGCCAGGTCCAGCCCCTCGCGCTCGGCCATGCACCCGATCACCGCGATCACCAGCCCCGGCTCCCTCGCCTTGCGCTCCCGCAATTCGCCCAGCCGCGACCACACCTTCTGCTCCGCGTGCTCGCGCACCGAGCAGGTGTTGTACAGAATCACCTCCGCCTGATCGCGATCCCCCACCGGCTCGTAACCCTGCGCGCACAACTGCCCCATCACCAGTTCACTGTCCAGCACGTTCATCTGACAGCCGAAGGTCTCAAGATACAGCCGCTTGCCCATCACCACTCCAATCGAGAAATCACTTCTGGGTGGCCGCCCACTCTTCCACCTTCGCCGCGCAGATCAGGTCGTTTTCCGAAACCCCGCCCACCGAATGCGTGCTGTAAGTCACCGTGCATTTGTTATACCCGACGGCCATGTCCGGATGGTGATCCTCCGCGTGCGCCACCGACGCCACCGCGTTCACAAACGCCATCGTGTGATAGTAATCCGCAAACGAATACGTCTTGCTGATGGCCTTTCCATTGCCGGTCCACCCCGGCAAATCAGGCAACACCGCCTTCACGGCCGCCTGTGTCATCGCCGCCGCACCCGGCTGGCACGCCTGACATCGCTTTGCCGCCCACCTTGATTTTCCACTGGTTTTCATCTGCGCCTCCAGTCGACGTCCCTGATTCTATCCCATCACGCCCGCATGAGCACAGGCCGGGCCATTTCGTACCGGCCGGTAAAGCCCACACTGATTGGGCCGACGCATAGCCATCCCTCGGATTCCGGGCTACTATTCCCCGTCACAATCAAAGAAAGGCCACAATGAACCGATGCGCGATCCCGATTCTGGCGTTCCTGCTTCTCCAGCCGGCCGTCCTTTTCGCCCAGGAAATACCCCCCATCGACGCCACCGTTCAGGTTGACGCCGCCAAGCCGATCGGCCCACTCCATCCCATCTACCGCTTCTTCGGCGCTGACGAACCCAACTACGCCACCATGACCTACGGCAAACAGCTCATCGGCGAGATCGGCCAGCTTGGCCCCGATCCCGCCTACTTCCGCACTCATAACCTCCTCAACTCCGGCGACGGCACGGCCGCCTTCAAATGGGGGTCCACCGGAATTTACAGTGAGGACAAGGATGGCAAGCCCATCTACAACTACACCATCGTCGACGGCATCTTCGACACCTATATCAAGAACGGCGTCCACCCCTACGTCGAAGTCGGATTCATCCCCAAGGAACTCTCCCCGCATCCCGATCCCTATCAGCACAGCTTCCAGCCCGGCGGCAGCGGCGCGGGCAACAACATCTTCACCGGCTGGGCCTACCCACCCACCGACTACGGCAAGTGGGGCGAACTCGTCTACCAATGGGCCTCGCATTGCAAACAACGCTACGGCGATGCCGAGGTCGCCAAGTGGTATTGGGAAACATGGAACGAACCCAACATCGGCTACTGGAAAGGCACCGTCCAGGAATTTTATAAACTCCACGACACGGCCGTTGATGCCGTCCGCCGCGCCATCCCCAATGCCAAAGTCGGTGGCCCCGATTCGGCCGGGGCGTCCAATCCATGGTTCCACGATTTCCTCGCCCATTGCGTCAGCGGCACGAATCTCGTCACCGGGAAGATCGGCACCCCCACCGATTTCATCTCCTTCCACGCCAAGGGCTCGCCCAGCTTCGTCGATAACCACGTCCGAATGGGCATCAGCAACGAACTGAACGCCGCCAACACCGGCTTCACCACCATCGCGACGTTCCCCACCCTCAAGAACCTCCCCATCGTCATCGGCGAATGCGACCCCGACGGCTGCGCCGCCTGCACCGGCCCGCAACTCGGCTACCGCAACACGCCCCTCTACGCCGCCTACACCGCCGCCGCCTATTCACGCATCCTCGACCTGGCCGATCAGCACGGCGTCAACATCGAAGGCGCCCTCACCTGGGCCTTTGAGTTCGAGAACCAGCCCCTCTTCTTCGGCCAGCGAACCCTCGCTACCGACGGCGTCGATCTCCCCGTCTTCAACGTCTTTCGCATGCTCGGCAAAATGCACGGCCAGCGCATCACCGCCACAAGCTCCGCCGCCATCCCCCTCCAGACCATCCTGCGCAGCGGCGTCCGCGCCGCACCCGATATCTCCGCAATGGCCAGCCAGGACGATTCGCACGTCTGCGTCCTGCTCTGCAACTACCACGACGACGACATCCCCGGCCCGGCCGCAAACATCACGCTCACCATCTCCGGCCTGCCCGCGACGCTCACAACCGCGACGCTCGATCACTACCGCATCGACCTGACCCACAGCGATTCCTTCACCGCCTGGAAAACCATGGGCTCGCCCGCCACTCCCACCCCCGCCCAGTTCGCCACACTCCGCCAGGCCGGCCAACTGGCCAACATGAGCCCCAGCCAACCCCAACCCATCACCGGCGGCAAAACCACGCTCGACATCACCCTCCCGCGCCAGGGTGTTTCTCTCATCGTCCTCACCTACGCCCAGTCGCCAACCACGCGGCCGGGTTGATGAGTCGATGAACCGCAAGAAAGGGAAATGGCGGCGTTGACAAAGCTCGACTACGAAGCGGCGCATTCGGAGCATCGCGAATCGCGCCGGGTGAGGTTTGCGATTGTGTTCCTTGCGGCATTTCTATTGATAACCATAGCGTCTATTCCGATGGCGTTAATCGCCGCTCGCATCGGCGGGTGAAACAGCGGATGCATCAGCCTTGGTCGACAGAGTCTTGCAGCCGCTCCAAGATGCGATTAGCGAGCATTTCGAACTGCCGCCTGCAATCCAGGACGGCGCTTGCATGTCCGCCGATGGCGCCATCGGCGGCCGTCAGGTGGAACATCGGCTTGCGAGCGTCCTGTGCCATCGGCATCAAGCTCTTGAAGTGCTTGAGCATTGCGAGTTGGTTGGTGTCCTCGTCCGCCGACGCGCCCTGTCCGACGTGGCCCAGCACGTCTCTGGCGTAAGTTCCCGGTATTCGGTTGGCCCATTTCAGATATGACTTCACGGGCCGGTTCTCGCGGACCGAGGGATTGAGAAGCACATAACCCAGAGGAGTCATGTGCCCCGAGGGAAGGGAAAGGCCTGGCGGCACTTTGCCGGCGCGGCGAGTCCTCCATCCCGTCCTCCAATCCCGTAGGGTGGGCCCGAGGTTCCTGAGGCCCTGCAAAGAAAACAGGTCAGCCCCCAGCGGAATCACCACAAAATCCGCGGCGACCAAGGCGGCCCGATTCATCGCTCCGATATTCGGACCCACGTCGATGAGCACCAGCTCGCTCTGGTGCTTCTCAGCCGCCGCCTTCATCACGCGGTGAAACGCAGTGACAACACGGAAGCCGTCGCCGGCAATCGCCGCATTATCGTTCAGGCACTTGCTCCAAGCCTCGGAGAGACGATCCTCAAAGGTACTAAGGCCCAAGTCGCCCGCGATGAGTTGGAGTTGACGGTCGATCGTGATCGGCCGGGGCTCTTCAATGTCACCCATACTGTTGATGAGCAGATTGATCGAGCCGAGAATTGTGTCCGTGTGAATCCCCTCGGGCCACAGATTTTCGATGTCCGATTCATCCAGGAAGATGCTGGTCAGATTCGACTGCGGATCGAGGTCGACGGTAAGCACACTGTGACCAAGGTCGCGGAACATCCATGCCAGATGGTAGGCCATGGATGTCTTGCCCACCCCGCCCTTGTTATTGAAGAAGGCGATGGTCTTCACAGGCGTTTCCTTACGATCATCGCGAGATGATTCTCGCCGATCACATAATCAAGGCTCGGGCTGTGGTTCTTGCGCAGTTGCTCGTTTGCCAGCGCGATTCCGCGGCCAAATCTGTTGGCGAACCCCAGCGTCTTGGCGGCCTCGGCAAGAACTGGATTACGGTACGCGGTGCCGTTGGGGAATTGGTCCCTGGTGAGATCACCGTAGAGCGACCCCGGATTCTGGATTTCGATCCTGTCGGAGAAGTGATTGATCGAGATCGGTGTGGTGGAGGCGTCGTAATTGCGGTGAATCACGGCGTTCATGAACAACTCGTGGAGGGCGATATCGGGATAATCCGCGACCGTCTCATCAGTGAGATCGGGCCGGCGCACCGGTCGATAATTGGCCAGGTCCTTTGCCAGGGCGTCAAGTTCCCGCATGACAGTCAAGAAATCGGCCGCGATTCTGCGTTCCTTGAGGGGACTGTCAACCTGGGACGGGCCATCGTATCTCACATACTGGACATAAGCGCCGGGAAAGAACGTCAGCGGATCCTTGCCAAAAAGGAGAACAGCGCCGTTTGTCGGAGCGTGCAGCTTGCGGTGGTAGAAGCGCAGCGAGCCGAGCTGCTCTTCTATCGTGCGCCCGTTTTCCCGCAGCACCGCATCGGAGACTCCGCTTGGAAGATATGTCAGCGCAAAAAGTTCCAGCGCCAGATCGTCCAGAGTTGCGCCCATGCACGCGCGCGTGTCCCATGTCCTTGCCCGATCCACTCGCCGCTCTTCAAGGCGGCGCTCCTGCTCTATCGTTGCGACGTTGGCGGTTGGGCCGGTCCGAATCCAGACGACCTGCTTATATCGCACCGGCGGCATGTCCGATGGACGAACCTCGACGACCGCAATGTCCTTGCCTTTGTGGTTTGCTTTGAAAACATGCATGTCGGGCACTGGCAGTATCTGGCCGTTATTCCTGTGACTGGCGAGACTTTCGAGCAGCCGTTCATCGATCCTGGCACCAGTCGGATTCCCCTGCTTGTCAACGCCGACAAAGAGGACGCCGGGCAATCCGGAACCGGGCATGTCATTGGCAAATGCGCAAATGGCCTTGCAGAACTTATCCGTGTCGGCAATCGATTCGGTTCGCTCGACTCGGAACGACTCGATGTCCGCAAGCAGATTCGCCAGGTCGAGCATGTCTGGACTCTCCGCACAGTTTGTGGGCTTCTGGCTCACAAACGCCAATGGACGCCTGAAAACAGGGCGCCATCGCCCCAGCCGGTGCATTATACTCGCCGATCAGCCATGTGCCATCAAACTGGAAGCCCCTTTCTCGCTCACCCATCAGCGTTGAACTCGATACGAGCATCACGACACATCATTGTGTTGGGCCGGAAGGCCTCGTGTTGGACGGGAAGCCTATCCGGCCGCTTTGATCGATAGCGCGGGGGATGCAATCGGCTCGGTGACGATGATGCGGTTTCTGCCGGCGGCTTTGGCGCGATATAGCGCGGCATCGGCGCTGTTGACGAGCTGGTCGGGGCCGGAGGGGTAGATGTCGGACATGGAAGCGATGCCGCAGGACATGGTGATGACATCCGTGGCCAGGATCAGGCCGCTGGCGAGGCGGAAGTCGTCGCGGATTCGGCTGACGACGCTCACCGCCTCGTCGCTGTGGGCGTGGGGCAGGAGCAGGACAAATTCATCGCCGCCGTAGCGTGCGGCAAGGTCCATGCGGCGCAGGCCGGCGGTGATCACGCGGGCGGCCGTGACCAGAATCTGGTCGCCGATCATGTGGCCGCGCGTGTCGTTCAGTCGCTTGAACCCGTCCATGTCAACCATGACGCAGGACAGGTCGGTTCCGCCGCGCTGGGCTTCGTGGAAGAGCTGTTCCAGGGCCCGGTTGAAATGGCGGCGGTTGTAAAGGCCGGTCAGAGGATCGGTGGCGGCCATTTGTTCGAGTTGGGCGTTCTTCTCTTCAAGCTGAAGGCGGAGGTGCTCGTTTTCGCTCTTGATCTTGGCGATCTCGAGGTTTTTCTCGACGACCAGGGGAATAGTGAAGAGGTAATCGCCGGTCTTGACGACATAGTCCATCGCGCCACGACGAATGGCCAGGGCGGCGGTGTCGCTGACGTTTTCGCCTGTTACCAGGATGAACGGCGTGTTGCACAAATGGCGGACGGTTCCCAGCAGATCCAGGCCGTTGCAATCCGCCAGATTGTAATCGGAGAGAATCAGGTCGAACGAACCGAGGTCCAGCTCGAGAGCGGCGCGGCGGCCGGAAACACCGACCACCGTTCCCGGTCCAAAATGTCCGTGGAGGGTCTCGACGAGCAATTCGCGCTGGTCGGCATCATCCTCGATGACGAGCAGCCGCAGACGGCGGCCGCAAACGGCATCGGCGCTGGCGGGAACCGGCATCGCCGGCGGGCCGTCCGGCTTGGCGGTTTCCCATTGACTGCTGGCTGTGAATTCAGAACTCATGATGCTCTTGACGTACGATAAACGCGGGCCTTGGTCCACTTTTGTTTTTTCTGCGCAGCTTACCCGGCCGGGCCAATTTGCCCCGCCTTTCCAGGCCTCACCGGCGGCACGATTCCGGCGGCCAATGCCGCTGCGGATACTGGTGGATCGTCAGCCAGTAATTCGTGCTGGCCAGGACGGTCCGCAGAAATTGCTCGGCGTTGGCGGGCTTCATGGTATAGCTGTTGGCGCCGGCCTCGGCGGCGCGCTTCATCTGCTCCTCGTCGCACACGCCGGTCATCATGACCACCGGAATCTGCCGCAGCGCCGGCTCCGCCTTAATGCGGCGAAGCGTCTCCAGCCCGTCCATCCGCGGCATCTCGATGTCGAGATAGATCAAACCCGGCCTGGGCGCATCGTGATACGCGCCGCGCCGATTCAGGAAGTCCAGGGCCTCCTGGCCGTTGGTGACTTCATAGAGATTGTTGCTAACTTTGCACTCGGAGATGGCGTCGCGGACGAGCATGCGGCAATCGGGATCGTCATCGACCAGCAGAATGGTGATCGGCTCGCCGCGCGCCGTGTCGCTGGATTGGCCGATCGGTTCGGTCAGTACGTCCGATTCATCGAAGTTGACGTTGGTGAATCCCATAAACGGATCCTCTTTCATACAGTGGCCGCGGCTTCCGTGAAGTCGCCGCCGAGGCCCGGGTCGGTCGCCGGGGCCGCCAGCGAGGCGACAAACCGGCCGTTGATTGTGAAGCGAAACGTACTTCCCTGGCCGAAGGTGCTTTCCACCCAGATGCTGCCGTCGTACGTTTCGACGATGCTCTTGACGCTGGCCAGTCCCACGCCTTTGCCGGCGATGTTCAAGGCGGCCGAGTTCTTGCCTCTCCGGAAGACGCGGAAGACCTTGTCGAGATCTTCCGGTTCGATGCCCATGCCCGTGTCGCGAACGTAGAACTCGGCCTCGTCGTGGCGCACCGCTGCGCCAACGTGAATTTCCCGGTGCGGGCCATCGCCCATGTACTTGATCGCGTTATCGATCAGGTTCTGGAAGATCTGGCGCAGGCGCGGGCGCTCGGCCACAATGACCGGCATGGGCGTGTCGATGATCAGGGCAATCTGTCGCGAATTGAGATCGGCCTCGAAGATGTCCGCCAGATCGCTGAGCATGGCGCCGATTTCCACCGGGACCGGCTGCTGGCGGCGGCTCTTGATGCGCGACAGTTCGAGCAGTTCGCCGATCAGGGCGGTTTCAACCTCGACGTTGTGCTGGATTCGCTCCAGGCGATGAATGACATCGGCATCGAGTTTCTGGCGGTGGCGGGCCATGAGCATCGACGCCATGCCGCCGATGTTGCGCAGCGGCGCGCCCAGGTCGTGGCTGACGGCGCGGAGGAAATCCTCTTTCTCGGTGATTTCGCTCTTGAGCCGGCGGTTGGCGGCTTCGAGCTGCCCGGTGCGCTGGACGACCTTCTCCTCCAGATCGCGGTTGATCTCCGCCAGGTCGTCGCGCTGGCTCTTGACGGTCTTGACCATTTCGTTGAACGACCGGGCCAGGGCGCCGATTTCATCCGGGCGTCCGATCTCCACTCTTGTGTCCAGATGACCTTTGGCGATTTGCTCGGTCGCGGTCACAAGCTGGCGGATGGGCGAAAACAGGCGGTGCAGTATGGCCATGGCCAGCGGCACGCACAGAACCGCTATGGCCAGGCCGACCAGCACGGTCATCGATCCGATCTTGGCCAGTTGCAGCTCCTCCGAGCCCTGCCCGATGCCGACGGTGACAAATCCCACGAGCCGGTCGGGCGTCTGCACGCCGAGGGCATCGGCGGGATTCGGCGCCGGCAGTGCGAAGATCGGGGCGCTGACCTGTATGTAATCCCCGAACATTTGCGACACGCCGTGCCGAGCCTGCATCAGCGATGCGGTGGGCGATTTGAGGGGGAGCACCGAACCGAGATCGAGACTGGGGTCGCGATGGGAAAAAGTGATGGGTTTGTCGCTGGCGTCGAAAAAGGCCACGAACATGATGTTGCGCGTCTTGAGCAAATCACTGGCAATTTGCTCCAGCGGTTCGGGGTTTCGCGCCCCCACCGGCGACGAACTCCCCTGCGAAAGCGTGAACGCCAGTTGTCTGGCCTCCTCCGCCATCAAATCGTCCAGACGGAGCCGGCTTTGCCACAAATAGACGCCCCATGTCGTTCCCAATGCCACAAACAGCAGGAACATGAATGTGATCAGCAGCTTTGCCTGCAAACCCAATCCCTGGCTGAAAAGGTGGAACCGTCGACGCCAGATCCGCAGATCGCTGGCGACACGATGATCCAGGTGATGGACAAGGCTCCAAAGCATCCGACAAAACTACTCCCATCGTTCATCGTCGCTGCCCCCTCGTGAGTTAACCCCGCCGAGGGCCCATCAGGGTGGATCGCGCCGGCACGCGACGTAAAGACACAAAACGTGGCTGAGATCGAGTGTTATCAGACGACACAAGATGAAATCTCGCCATTGGGGCCATCGGCGCGGTAACATGTCGGCGTCGGCGCGACGGAGATTCGGCAATATGATTCCCGCACCAACTGGCCCGCGGTGGCGATGGATTGGCGCAGCGGTGGCGTTGCTGCCGCTGTTTGGCTGGTCGTGCCGGCGTCAGCCGCCCCCGGCCGCGCCCACAACGTCGCCATCCGCCTCGCGGCCGATTCAACGGGCTCCGACTGCCACAACCACAGCGACAAGGCCGCCCGCGCCGGCCGGCTATATTGATGTCGTCCGCCTGCACAATCCCAACGTGCCCGCCACGCAGCCGCTGGACATTCCCGTCGATGTCCGCGATGCCGCGCATCTGCTGCTTCCGGAGCCTGTGTATATCGACCCGCCCGGCCATCTCTGGATCACCCGCGACGATGCTCCGCCGATCGATACAAGTTTCTTTCGCCGCCTTTCAAGCCAGCAGATGCAGGGACGCATTGAGCCGATTCTGGTCCCGCGTCGCGTGTTGTTCGTCGCCTGGTACGCGATGGACAACAAGCTCACGCCCCTGATCGTGTGCGCGGGCGACAATGCCGCCGGTGATTCGGCCGCCCCCGTCGCAATCGGCCCGACGCGCACCACCACGCTGCCCCCGCGGCATTACCTCTGGGATCGCGCCATTGCCACGCTCGATACGATGTATGTTCCCACCGACGGCGGTGTCAGCGCGTTTTCACTGCCCGCACTGGCCGAAAGCCATCACGAACTTCTTTCCGCCGATGACATCGCGGCCGTCGCCGCCGGAAGGATAACACTCGCCGCGCCGCGACTGGTATTTGACTGGCGCGGCAAGGTGCTGGCGTGGATACCGTGCGACGACTCCTCGCAGCCGGGAACCCGGCCGGCTCGCTATGGCGATCACGGCTGGACCGATCTCACCGGGCCGGACTGGTCGGATCGGTTGCTGCACCTGGTTCCGCTGGGCAACGGCACGGCACTGGAGCTGATTCACAACGCCGACAACACCGTCTCCATGCGGCTGGTCGTGCTGGACCAGTTGCCCATCGATGAAAAACATGTCGGGGAATTGGTCGACAAGCTCAACTCGCTCGATCCCACCGAACGCGATGCCGCCAGTGCGGAACTGGCCGCGCTGGGGCCGGCCGCATGGTCGTTTCTCGAAAGAGTCGCCGACCAGCAACCTCCCGAAGCCCAGTCGCGCATCGCCGTCATCCTGCAGGCGCGCAATACCCCAAGCCTGGCTGGCCTCACAACGCCCAGCGGACAACTGAAAGTCATGGCGGCCAATCGCTCCGGCGGCGTCGTGCTCTATGCGCCGTCGATGGTGCAGGAGAATCCCGACGGCCCGCCGCGCGTGATCGCGCCGGCGTGGGTGCAGCTTATTCCCGGCCGGCCCGTCATGATCCTGCCGCAGCAGCAGGTCGCCGCTCTGGACGTTAAAAGGGACAGCTTTCTCCTGTGCGGCAACGATCTGCTTATTCTCGATCCCGTGCTCGGCCTGCGCTGGTTTGACGGCAGCGACTATCAGAATCTCACGCGAAAATCGGAAGCGGATTTCCGCCAACTGGTCGATCGCGATTCGGCCGGGCGATGGTTCGTCGTCCGGCCGCCGACCGGCCTGCCGACCATGCCACCGTTGCCGCCGGCCAGCGGGCCCTCGACCACCGCGCCGACCACGCAACCGGCGGCCAGCGCCGTGACCCTCGTCATCGACCCCACCATCGCCGACCCCGCGCCGCGGCTTCCGGTCTGGCTGATTGATTCAGCGCCGCAGTCCGGCTGGGATTCGGACAACTGGCCCGCCATCAAGAGCGGCGGCGCCTGGCGACTCAAGGATTCCGATTGGGAGCCGATCGACGAATCCAAGACCCCGTTCATCACCAAATTGCCGGACCCGATCGCACCGCCCGCGACGGCCGCCACCACCACCTCGACAACCGCCCCGGCCACCGAACCCGACCCGTCGCTTCAACATCCATTGCTGGTTGCCGCCGACGGCACGCGCTATTACGACGGCCTTACCACGCTGACCGTTCTGCGCCGCGACCAGGCGCCGGTCGTCTGGCCGCTGCCGCCCACGGCCGTCGGCGATGGACCGGCAACTCTCCTGCAATCGCGCGACGGCCGTCTGTTTCTTTTCAACGCCGCCGGCCGGGTCGTACGTATCCATGCCACGCCCGATTCCCCCGAGCCCTTCGCGCTGGATGCCGTTTTCACGCACGGCATTCCCGACTCCGATCATCCCACGCGCATCTGGCTCGATCCCGCCGGCCGCATCGTCTTTTCCGACGGCAAGGATCTCTGGGTGATGTTCCCCACCGGCCGCATCCCCCCCGACATCCGCGAGAAAATGCCCGCCAACAGCGATGTGGACGACGACCAATAGCCCCCGCCTGTTGCCTTGCTCCACCACTTCCGATAAGCATATCCACCTCCGGCGTGAGGCCGGCGGATCGAGGATCGGAATGCAGGATACTCAGTCAGGACGAGCAATGGATGTCAGCGTACTTCGCGCGCGATTGGCGGCCATCGGACAGGACCATGTTCTTCGCTTCTACGACCGCCTGAAGCCCGAATCGCGGCAGCGGCTTATTGGGCAGTTAACCGCGCTCGATATCGAAAGCCTGCCGGCATTGATCCACACATACGTCAATAACAAGCCTTCCGTCGCGATCCCGTCGAAGATCGAGCCGGTGACCGCACTGCCCAACAAGCCCGATTCCGCCCGCGCCGCCCATTATCAACAGGCCCGCGCCCGCGGTCTGGAATTGCTCCGACAGGGCAAGGTCGCGGCGTTCCTTGTCGCCGGCGGCCAGGGAACTCGCCTCGGCCACGATGGCCCCAAGGGCGAATTCATGGTTACGCCCGTGCGGAATAAGCCCCTCTTCCAGGTTTTCGCCGAACAGCTTCTCGCCCACGGCCGAATCGCCGGCAAGCCCATCCCCTGGTACATCATGACCAGCGACGTCAACGACTGGGCCACGCGGGCGTTTTTTCAACGGCATAACCATTTTGGTCTGGATCCGGAGACGATCCGGTTCTTCCAACAGGGCATGATGCCCGCCTTCTCCCTGGACGGAAAACTGCTGCTGGCCGACATCGATTCATTGGCCCTCAGCCCCGACGGCCACGGCGGGAGCTTGCGGGCTCTGGCACGCAGCGGCGCGCTGGCCGACATGCGCGCCCGCGGCATCGAGCACCTGAGCTATTTCCAGGTCGATAATCCGATGGTGCAGTGCATCGATCCCCTGTTCCTCGGCCTGCACGATCTCGCCCACAGCGGCATGAGCAGCAAGAGCGTCCCCAAGGCCGGCCCGCTGGAAAGAGTCGGCAATTTCGTCGTCGGCGACGGGGCCGTGCAGGTCATCGAATACAGCGACCTTCCCGAGTCGATGGCCAGGCAGACCAATCCCGACGGCTCGCTGCGGTTCAATTTCGGCTCGATCGGCATCCACGCGCTGACCATTTCCTTCATCGAAAGCCTCAATTCCGGCGGGCCGTTGCGACTGCCCTGGCACCGGGCTGAGAAGAAAGTCCCGGCACTGGACGAGCGCGACGTGCTGGTCAAGCCCGATCGCCCCAACGCGGTCAAACTCGAGCAATTCGTCTTTGACGCCATTCCCCTGGCCGCGAATCCGCTGATTTACATCACCGATCGAGCCGAGGAATTCAGTCCGGTGAAGAACGCCGAGGGCGTCGATTCCCCGGCCACTTGCCGCCGTGACCAGATTCGCCGCGCCGCGCGATGGCTGGGCGCCTGCGGCGTCGAAATCCCGCAAACTTACGGCGAACCCGACGCCACGCTGGAAATCTCGCCCCTGTTTGCCCTGAACGCCGAACAGCTCGCCGCACGCGGCAAGTTGCTGCCTCGCCTCATCAAGAGCGGCGCACACATCTATTTCGGCGATTGATTCGTAGAAGGAACCCCGCCCATTTGCGCCGCCGCCGCCGCCGCCGGCCGTGTATACCACGCCAGATAAATCGCATCCGGCTCCTGGCCTCGCTGCGGGACGACCAGCACCTCATGCGAAAGGCACGGCGGTTGCGCCGCAGACCACGCGGTATATTCCCGACCCTTGAGCACCACCCACCCATCGCTCGGCAACACCAGCGGCGTCAGCATCCTGTCGCCAAGAGTGCGCGTGCGTTCATACACGCCCGCGTACCAAAATAGTTCCGGCTGATCCATCGCCGTCGCGCCGGTCACAATTTGGTCGGTCGGCTTTACGTGCTCCGCCAGGATTTGCGCCGTCCCCGCCGTCGAGTGCGCCGCGCGGCGGTGGTTGTACATCATCGCCATATTGATCCCCAGTCCCAGCATCAGCACGACCACGCCCGTCCGCCCCGGCCATGCCCAGCCGCGCATTTGCGTTACGATCAACAGCCAACCAGCCAAAGCGATCGCCCCACCGGCGACAAGACGGATGATGTCCGCCCGATCCGCCCCGCCGCGTGCCGCGATTCCCATGGCTACCGTCGCCACGAACATCAGCGCCGCCCACGCCCACACACCGCGCCACAGCAGCCGTTTCGATTCCGCCCCGATCTCACCCCGCGCCACCCGATCCGCCACCGCCCCCGCCACCAGCGCCAGTGGCGGCACGATCACATACGCATATCGCGGATTGGATATCCCGGCGAAAAAGCATATCGCCAGCGAAACCGCCAGCGTTCCGACCAGCGCCCGCAAGTACCATCGCCGACGTGCGTCGCCGCCGTTCCAAATCTCGCCCCGCAATGCCATCGGTACTACTGCGCTCAAAGGCAAACTGTACGCAGCCACCAGAAACGGCATCGCCGCCACCTCCGGAAACTGCCGCAGCAACTGCGTCATCTTCTGCACCGCCTCGGCCAGTCCGCTGGTATCCGGCGGAATCCCCAGCCGTCGCATCCGCATCGATGCGGCCGTGAGGTAGGCGCCAAACAATCCCGCCCCGATCGCAATCGCAATCCACGGCCCCGGCCGGCAAAGTTCCCGGAAATAGTCTCCCCATTTCGGCCGCTTCAGCCATGTCGAGTTTCCCACCGCGATCCATTCCACATTGAAAATCGCCGCCCCCAGGATCGCCCCCATGATCTCCGGCAATCCCCCCGGCCCCTTCAGGAGGAGAACGACGCCAACTCCCAGTCCGGTCAATATCGCCAGCGCCCATCGCCGCCGGTTCGATCCCGACATCATCTCGATCATCGCCAGTCCGGTGATCACCGATGCCGCGATATCCAGCGCATCGATATCCGCCGACCGATACCCCTCGGCCAGCGCGATCAACCCGACGTGTGACAACCCCGCCACCAAGCCCGCCGTACGACCGAACCAGTAATTCCCCACCAGACACAGCACCAGCCCCAATACCCCGCCGGCGATGGCGCTGGGCATGCGCCATGTCGCCTCGTTCGCCACGCCCGTGAGCTTCTCCACGCCACCGATCAGCCAATACACCATCGGCGGCTTCTTCAAATACACAGGCCCGTACAGCCGCGGCAGCAGCCAATCGCCCGTCCCGCCCGGCCGGACCATCTCATGCGCCGGCAGCGCCCGATGCCCTTCCGTCCCCGCCAGCGGCGGCACACCCACGCGATAGCAAGTCACAAACAACCCCAGCGCCAAAACCAGAACCGCATCGCCCCACACACCGCCCGACCGCCACCACGCGCCCCGCCCCGCACCTCCGGCTCCATCCGCCATCCGCAACTCCCTTATTTCAGACATTGCTCAATTGTCCATTATCCATTGTCCATTATCCATTGCCCTCTCAGGGTTCAAACCGCGGCAACGGCTGCGGTACTTTCGCCAGCACTCCCTGCGCCACCAGCCCCGCCGCCAATTCCCCCACGTGTTCATTCAGATACGGCAACATCTTCGGATTTCGCGACTGTGTCCAATGATTCGCCTTCAATTCCTCTACCGCCCGCTGCGTCGTCCACCCCTCGATAAGCACGCGATAAAACGCAGTACACGCCCCGCTGCGCTCGACGCCCGAATAGCAATGCACCAGCACGCCCTGCCCCGCCCGATTCGCCTTCACCATCGCCGTGATCGCCTTGACGTACTGGTTAATATCCCCCGTCCCATCGCCCGCCAGCGGATATTCCAGAAGCGTCACGCCCAGTTCCCTGGTCGCCGTCCTCTCGGCCACCTCATCCGGATCGGACGCGATATCCTCAGCGCACAGCGAAATATCCACGCCGATATGGTGATCCACCAGCACATCCCGAATCAAATACCGGCTGATCTGCCCGCTGGCATAAATATGCCCTTGGTCAATCACCCGAAACCGATTCGGAATCCAGCGGTCGAACCAATGATTGTTCTTCCCAACCAGCCACAACGCCACGCCCACGAAGACGACGAGGATTCCCACCACCCACCACGCGCGCCAACATCGCGCGCAGATCCCCGGGTTCTTCTTGCCCCCTCCCTCTCCGCCCGTCACGGTATGTTCTTCGCTTCCCATAGATCCAACCATTTTAGGGCAGGTACCGCCTGCCATTCGCCACTTCCGAAGCCCATTTCAAACAGAAGCGAACATAAAAATGACAGACAGCAGGACCAAGCCGTTCACGCTAACACCCACCAGCGCACGCCAAAACGCCCCACGCGCCACAAGCGACCACACCCCGAAAACAACTCCGGCGATTGCCACGCACAGGCTCAACACCAAAACGATGACGCCGACAACTGGTGCTAGACTCATTGCGAATCCCACACCTGTTAGAAACGACACGGGGGACCAGATGCTTATCAGCAGTGACAGATTCCCCAGCCGGTCCGGCCCACGCGGCTGTGGCGTCTCGTAGTCAAGAACTTCCATCCTCGCTCCCGGTTCGGAACGCAGAATCTCAAGCCGCCTGCGTCAGCCGCGCCAGCATCTCCATCGCAGCGCGAGCCTTCCCAGAATCGAGCGCGGCGCCCGCCATCGTCAGACCTTCGCGCAAATCACCGGCCTTTTCCGCCACAACCAATGCCGCAGCCGCGTTGAGCAGCACGATATCCCGCCTCGGCCCAAGCTTGCCGTCTAATACCTCTACCAGCGCCGCCGCCGCGTCGTCCACACCGGCTACCTGTAAATCGCTCAATCGTGCGTATTCGATCCCCAGCGTGGACGGGTCCAATTGCCAGGTTGAGATGTGGCCGTCTTTTAGCTCGCTCACGCGCGTCGGGCCTAGCGTTGAGAGTTCATCCAAACCGTCGGCGGCGTGGACGACCCAGACGCGCTGGCTGCCCAGATCGCGCAGCACGGCCGCAAGGCGATCTGTCAATTCCGGCGCGAACACGCCCATGAGCTGATGCCGCGCCCCGCCGGGATTGGTCAGCGGCCCCAGCACGTTGAAGATGGTCGGAATCCCCAAGGCCGTCCGCGCCGCCGCAACGTACTTCATGGCCGGATGATGGCTGCGGGCGAACGCGAAACAAATTCCGGCCTCGGCCAGGCATCGGCTCAAAACCGGCCCGGACACTTCCAGTCGCACGCCCAGCTTTTCCAGCACGTCGGCCGATCCGGAGCGGCCCGACGCCGAGCGGTTGCCATGCTTGACGACTTTCACGCCGGCCGCCGCCGCCACCAATGCCGCGGCCGTCGAGATATTGAATGTCCCGCGCACATCGCCGCCGGTGCCGCAGGTGTCCAGCACGATTCCACCGCCGGCGTCGATGGGAACGACCTTCTGTCGCATCACGCCGGCCGCCCCGACCAGTTCCTCGACCGTCGACCCCTTGGCCGCCAGCCCCACCAGCAACCCGGCAATCTGCGCGTCAGACGCCTGGCCGGACATGATCCGCTCAAACGCCGCCCGCGTCTCATCGCGCGTCAAATCCTCGCGCCGGCAGAGTTTCAGGAGAATATCACGAAAATCGGGCAGCATGTTTTTTTTCGCCTCTGCGCCTCTGCGAGGGATATTCTTCTATTCCATCAGCGATGCTCCGCTCGTCGCCGTCGTCACGAACGTATTGGGTTGCCGCCCGAATTGGGCCGTGTAGGTCTTCATGAGATGCTCGGCCAGCGGCGCCACCGCCCTCGGCTGGGACAGTGCGACGATGCACCCGCCGAAGCCGCCGCCGGTCATACGAGCGCCATAAACGCCCTTGATTTTCATCGACTCCGCCACCAGGAAATCCAGTTCCGAGCACGACACTTCGTAATCGTCGCGCAGCGATGCGTGGCTGGCCTGCATGAGTTCGCCCACATCCTCGTACATCCGATCCGACAATTTCGCGGCCGCCTGCTGCGTGCGCGTGTTCTCCGACACAACGTGCCGGCAGCGGCGAAACACGACGTCGCTCATCTTCCCGGCCGCCGCCTGAACCTGTGGCATCGTCGCATCACGCAGGGCCTTGATCTGCGGATTGGCCACCTTGAGGACCGCCACGCCGTCCTCGCATTGCTTGCGCCGCAGTGCGTATTCGCTGCCGCCCAGTTCGTGCTTGACCATGCTGTTGACGATGACCACCCGCAGCTCGCGCGAATCCAGCGGCACGTAATGCTTGGAATTGTCCCGGCAATCCAGCAGCATGGCGTGCCCGGCCTTTGCCCCGGCCACGATGGTCTGGTCCATGATCCCGCACGGTACCATCGCGTATTCGTGTTCCGCCTTCTGACACAGAAGCGCCAGCCGCGTCAGGTCCATCTCGACGCCCGCCAGCGTGAGCAGCGCCGTGGCGGTCGCCACTTCCACGGCCGCACTGCTGGACAGGCCGCCGCCAACGGGAAGCGTGTTGCCCAGAAGCGCATCCATTCCACCGAGGGGTATTCCCGCAGCAATCAATTCCGCCGCCACGCCCCGGCAATAATTTCCCCAGGCGGGCTTGGATCGCTCGATGCGCTTCTGCAGCGAGAACTCGACGATCTCATTGGCGAAGACGGTCGACGCGATGGACACCTGCCCGTCCCTGCGTGCCCGGAATGCGATTCGCACTTCCGGCTCAACAGCCATGGGCAGGACGAACCCATCGTTGTAATCCGTATGCTCGCCGATCAGATTCACCCGCCCCGGCGCCCGCACCACGCGGACCCTGCCCTCCGATCCGAAACTTGACACGAATTTCTCATTCAGCGACGAAAAGACGTTGTTATCAATCATGCGGATTACTGTATCGGAGAATGCCGGACGTGCAAAGTGGCCGGGGCGGGGGAGTGTGCCCGAATTTCCGGGCGAGGGTAACTCGATGCGGAGCAACCTCTTACCCCTCCCCTTGTACTCAGGGGGAGGGTTGGGTGGGGGTCGACCGCTATGGCGTCGGTCGCGGCTTCGAAATGGCAGCACCTCTGGCGAAGAACCCCCACCTCCGTC
>CAYQTE010000005.1:109575-120250 GCA_964420285.1 uncultured Tepidisphaeraceae bacterium | reverse complement strand
GGCGCGACAGTGCCCGATTTTCCGGGAGCCTGTCTTTTCCTCCTCCCCTTGTACTCAGGGGGAGGACGGAGGTGGGGGTTCTTCGCCAGAGGTGCTGCCATTTCGAAGGCGCGACCGACGCCATAGCGGTCGACCCCCACCCAACCCTCCCCCTGAGTACAAGGGGAGGGGTAAGAGGTTGCTCCGCATCGAGTTACCATCGCCCGGAAAATCGGGCACTCTCGGCGGCGCTACCCTGTGGCCTCGGTGTGCTCCGTGGCTACAATCTCCCCTTCGTCAAGTCGGTGAACCGCGAATGTCAAAGTTGTGAAGGAGATCGGCATGTGCATTTTGAAATTCCGTCGGCGAGCGGCGGCCGTATGCCTGCTGGCGGCGGCAATAACCCTGGTGCTGGCAACCGCCTGCGCCCCCATACGCAACACCCCCGCCGCGGCCGCCGGGCCGGCGTCGCAGTATGTGTTCTGCTACTTCACCAACGGCGGCGAAGACGGCTTGCACCTGGCACTCAGCGATGATGGTTATCACTACACCGCCTTGCACGGCGGCAAGAGCTACCTGGCGCCGGCCGTCGGCGAGTCGAAACTCTTTCGCGACCCGTGCATTTTGCTGGGGCCCGATGGCGTATACCGGATGGTCTGGACCGACTCCTGGACCGGCGTGACGATCGGCTATTCATCCAGCAGGGATCTGATTCACTGGTCGCCGCAGCGGGCGATCGACGTCAATAAGAATCATCCCACGGCGCTCAACACCTGGGCGCCGGAAGTTCACTGGGACCAGGCCCATCAGCAGTACATCATCTTCTGGTCCAGCACGATCCCCGGCGCGTTTCCCGAAACCGCCCAGAGCGGCGATCCCGTCACCGGCAGCGATCAGAAATACAATCACCGCGTCTATTGCACCACCACAAAGGACTTTGAGACCTTCACGCCGTCGAGACTGTATTTCGATCCGGGCTATGAGTGCATCGACGCGACCGTCCTGCCCGCCGATGGCAGGTTCTATCTCATCTTCAAGGACGAAACGCTTCTCCCGATCGCCAGGAAAGACCTCCACACCGCCGTCTCGACGAGCATGGAAGGGCCGTTCACCGACGTTTCGCCGGCCATCACGCGTAACTGGGTTGAAGGCCCCACCGCGATTCAACTCGGCCAGAAGTACGTGATCTTCTTTGATTGTTACCGCGAACAGCATTTCGGGGCCGTCGAATCCACCGATCTCAAGAACTGGACCGACATCACCGCCAACATCAAGCTGCCGGAGGGTTGCCGGCATGGGACGGTTTTTGCGGTCGCGCCGGTGACGGCCGACGCCCTGCTTGCCTATGATCGCTCGACGGGAAACTGACGCGCGTCATTTTCCCCGTTGCGGCGGTCGAAACTCAACGCTCTAATGCAAGGGGCGGTGGATGTGGTGTCCACAGGCCGCTCATTGGCAATTCTTCAGGAGACGCAACATGACGATGCGAAGCGGACGGACGGCCGGCTGGGCGCTGGCGGGTGTGGCATTCGTGGCGGCGGTGGGATGGATTCTGAACAGCGGCGTCCGCGCGGCGGACATGCCCATGGCGGCCCCGGCAATCAAGAATGCCATCGCGGTTGTTCAACCGATCGGCGACAACAAAGTCACGGGGACTGTACTGTTCACCATGATGGACGATGGATTGCATGTCGTCGCCGACCTGTCGGGCCTGACCCCCGGCAAGCACGGCTTCCATGTTCATGAATTTGGCGACATCAGCGATCTGGGCACGCCCAAGGCCGGAACACTGGTCGGCGGCCACTTCGATCCGGGCATGGTCATGAAACACGGCCTGCCCACGTCGCCCATGCACATGGCCGGCGAATTGGGAAATGTCACCGCCGACGCCAATGGCAAAGCCCATTTCGAAGGCACGTTCAAGGGCCTCTCGCTCGTTGGCGGCGCCGATTCGATCGCCGGCCGCTCGATCGTCGTGCATGCCAGTGAGGACGACGGCACCGGCACAACCGGCAATGCCGGGGCGAAGATCGGCGTTGGCGTGATCGGCATCACCAAGGGATAATTGCCCAACACGTGCGGTCAAGCCATGAATTGATTGTCGATTCCGTCGGCGTTGATCTCGAGACCCTCGCCCAGCCGATGGATCTGCGCGCCCTTTTCGCTAACGATTTCCCCGTCGAACTCGAGATCGGCATGGGCAAGGGGACGTTTCTGGTCGATCAGACCAAGTCCCGGCCGACGACCAATTTCATCGGCATCGAGTGGGCAAGCTGGTTCTGGAAATACGCCAGCGACCGGCTGCGCCGCAACGGGTGCGCCAATGTGCGCACCATGCGCGCCGAGGCCACGTATTTCGTGCGCAATTACCTGCCGGACGCGAGCCTCGCGGTCGTGCATATCTATTTCCCCGACCCCTGGCCTAAGAAACGCCATCACAAGCGCCGCCTGATCCAGGAGCCGTTTGTCGCACAGATCGCCCGCGTGCTCGTCCCGGCCGGGCGGCTGCGCATCGTCACCGATCATCTGGACTATTTTCAGCAGATCGAGTCGGTGCTGGCGAGTTCGACCCTGGCCGTCGTGGATTACGCACCGTCGGCATCGGCCGGCGAGGGTGAAATGGTCGGCACCAACTTCGAGCGTAAATACCGCCGCGAGGGCCGGCCGTTCTATGCGATTCAGGCGGAAAAGAAGGGGATGAACTCGATCTCCGCGCCGGCCGGCAGTGGCGGGTGATTTTCCGGGCGGACGATCAGGCTGTTGGCCTTGGCCAATGTGAACACGTCGGCCGAGCCTTTCCAGTTCAGCGGGCGGATGTCCGGACCGGTCAGGATGGCCGGTTGATAGAAATCCCGCGGGCCGTTGGCGGGCAGCGGATCGGTCGTCCTCGCCCGCGAAAGCCGAACCGGCGGCGTGCCGCCGGACAGTCGCTTCAGCAATCGCGACGCCAGCACCAGTGTGCAGACGAATCCGCTGACCGGGTTCCCGGGCAGGCCAAACACATAATGCGCGCCGTCCGCTGATTCGTGTGCGCCGAAGATAAACGGCTTGCCCGGCCTGATGCGCAGCTTGGTGATGAGGATGCGCACGCCCAGTTCCGCCAGCAGACGCGGTACATGATCGCGCTGACCCATGCTCATGCCGCCGCTGACGAACAGAACGTCATGCCGCAACCCGGCCGCAAGTGCGGCGCGGAGGCGATCGGGGTCGTCATCGACATGCTCGCGCCATACGACGGCCGCGCCCAGTTGCTCCACCAGGGCGGCCAGCATCGGGCCGTTCCCGTCGCGAATCTGATGCGGCAGTGGCGCGGCCTGCGCCGGTACGATCTCATCGCCGGTAACAAGAATTCCCGCCGACGTCGAAGCGAAAACATCCAGCCGCGTGACCCCGACGCTGGCGGCGGCGGCCAGTTGCGCCGGGCCGATCCATTGCCCGCTTTCAAGGACCACGGCGCCGCCGCGGATATCGCTGCCGCGCGGGGCGACGAACTCACCCGATTTGCCGCCGCCGCTCAACTGCACGGTCTGGCCATCGGCCGAAACGCGAGCGGCTTCTACAGGGACGACACAATCGGCCCCGGCCGGCATCGGCGCGCCGGTCATGATCGCGGCGCATTGGCCGGGCTGTATGGCAAACGCCGCCTCGCTGCCGGCGGCGATCGTACCGACGATGCGCAGCGCGACCGTTGCGGCATTCCCGCCGGCAAGATCGCCGGCCCGGGCGGCAAAGCCGTCCATCAGGCTCTTATCGAACGGGGGAAGGTCGCGATCGGCCAGAACAGGGCTGGCCAGCACGCGGCCCCGGCACGCGCCGGCGTCCAGGGTCTGGACCCGGCGGCGCACGGGTATCGCATCGATGATGGCGATCGCCTCGGCCACGGTGATATGGCCGCGGACGTCTGGCTCAGCCATGCGGAATCAATCTACTTCTTCAGCATGTACATTCCGCGTTCGCCGCCCTTGGCGAACCGTTTGTCTTTGATCAATGTCTGATTGACGATGCTGCGGAAGTTATCGCTCTTGGTCTGATAACCGGCGCGGAGGCTGGCATCGACAATAGCGGCCACCTTCATTCCGCCGCCCTTCTCCTTCAATACCTGGTAAATAACTTCCGACAGGCTCTGTGAGTTGTGAGCGCGCACCGAGCGCGAAGCGCCGACTGTTCCGCCCAGGGCGGCGATATCGCTTTCGATCGCCTCAAGCTGGCGCAGCACTTTGGCTCGCTTCTTTTCCAGCTTGCCGATCTGCACCCGACGGCGCTTGAGCAACTGTTCCAGTTCGCTAATCGATAAATCGGCTCCAGACCTCTTACGTGGCATCGCGGCAGTCCTTCCAACGTTTTCTCAATCCATCCCCCTTCATAATATAATGCGTGGTATACTAAGCCAGAGGCAGGACATAATGCAAGTTGACCGAGGTATCAACGCAGGATAACACAATGAAGGTTATGGAACGCATGGAATTGGCGGCGATGCTTGCGATCGTGGCATGGGTGGTGACGGCCGGTTGCGACAAGCCCTCGCCCCCGCCCGATATCTCCGCGACAGCCACGCCGCCTGGTCCGACAACCGAAGCTCTTGTGAACGGCCCGCGGCACTCGGTCAACCTTGAAGCCGCGCCGCTTTATGTACGGGCGCCGATGTCGTGGGAGATCAAGCGGCCGGGCAATGGATCGATCGTCTTCCTGCACGGGCCCGATGTCCCGGCGCCGCATGGCGATGTGGATATTCAGGTGTCGCGCATTCCGGTTCCCGCCAGCATGACGCTCGACCAGGCGCGCATACAGACACTTATCGCGGCGGCAAAGAAGGAAATGGAACAAAGCCCCGGCGATCATCTCGTCGCCGAACTTCGCAACGTCGGGGGTTTGCAACTCCTGGAAACGGTAACAGCCGACGCCGCCGCCACCCGGCCTTCGGACCTGCCCGCCGCGACCACCTGCACATGGAATACGCTGGTGTTCATACCTCGCGGCGCGAAATTCGACGAGATCTCCCTCAGCGTCCTTGGCATGACCGTGGGTCAATATAATCAGGACGCCGATTTTCTTCGATCGATCATCAACAGTGTCTCAGAAGATTCCTCGTCCCCCGCCGGCGGCACATAGCCGCCCGATCCGCGCCGCGAGACTTTCGCGACAACTTGTTAGAATTATCCCATGCGAACAACGCGCCTGGCGCCCTCGCCGACCGGGGCGTTGCATCTGGGCAATGCGCGGACATTCCTGATCAACTGGCTCCTGGCCCGCCAGCAGGGCTGGCGCATCGTCCTGCGCATCGACGATCTGGACGCCCCGCGCGTCCGGCCGCAGTGGTCCACGCAGATCATCGATGATCTCACGTGGCTGGGATTGACCTGGGACGCCGGTCCGGATTTCCAGGCCCCGCGCAGCGAAACCTATCGCGCGGCGGCCCGGCAGCTTGTAGACGCCGGCCTGGCCTATCCATGCGTCTGCACCCGCGGCGATATCGAACGCTCCGCCAGCGCACCGCACGCCGACGACGGTGCGGCCGTCTATCCCGGTCACTGCCGCGGCAGGTTCCGGTCGATCAATGAGGCCATCGAGAAAACCGGCCGGCGGCCCAAGCTGCGATTTGCGGTGCCCCCCGGCATCGTGCAATTCACCGATGCTTTTCTGGGTCCGCGGTCGGCAGACGTGGCGGCGGAGCTCGGCGATTTTCTCATCGAGCAGGCGCACGGGACGGCCGCGTATCAACTGGCGACGGTGCTGGACGATGCGGCCGCCGGCGTCAGCGACATCGTGCGCGGCGACGACCTGATCGACTCGACCCCGCGGCAGATTCTGCTCTACCGCGCCCTGGGGCTGCCCGATCAAATCCCGTCATACACGCACGTGCCCCTGGTCGTCGGCAGCGATAATCGACGGCTGGCCAAACGCCACGGCGACGTGCGCATCGCCGGATATCGAGAGCGCGGCGTCCCGGCCGGGCGCGTCGTGGCGCTGCTGGCAAAATGGTGCGGCATCGACGCCGGCGTTTCGGCAATGCCGGGCGATCTGGTCGGGCGCTTTCACTTGAACAAACTCCCGCCGCAGCGTCTCATGATGACCGCCGCGGACGATGCATTCCTGCTTTGCGGCACGCCGGCGACGGAACACACATGACTCACGACTCGCGCGCACAGCACGGCATATCGCAAAGCAACGGGATCGAGACGATCATGTCCGGCCGCGGCGGCGCCGGCGCATCGCTGGCGCGGGCGGGCCTCGGCGTCCTCGAGATCGGCTATCGCCTTGCGATATGGTCGCGTAACGGCCTGTACGATGCTGGCGTGTTGCGATCCCACACCCTGGGCCGGGCGACCATCAGTATCGGCAACCTGACAACCGGCGGCACCGGCAAGACACCCCTGGTGGCGATGCTCGCCGTCGAGCTGTCGCATCGCGGACAACACCCGGCCGTGCTGATGCGCGGTTATCACAAAACCCGCGGCGGCCAAAGCGACGAGGCCATGCTGCTCGAATCCGCCGGCATTCTTGTCGAGACATCGCCCAACCGTCGCGCTTCGGCCGCTCGCGTCCTGGCACGCGAACCGCTTGTCGATGTCTTCCTGCTCGACGACGGATTGCAGCATCGTCGCGTCCGGCGGGACATGGAGGTCGTGGTGATCGACGCCACCGAACCGTTCGGCTTCGGGCACCTCCTGCCGCGCGGCATGCTCCGCGAGCCACCCGCCGCGCTCAGCCGCGCCCATGCCATCGTCCTCACCCGCACCGGCCGGATCAGCGGCGATGCCCGCGATCAGCTCATCAATCGCGTCAAAGCGCTTTCGCCGCACTCGCCGGTCTACTGCTGCGATCACGTGATCGAGCGCATCACGGCCAGCGGCGTATCGCGCCAGGTGAGCGATCTGGCCGGCAAGCCCTACGTCATGGCCTGCGGCATCGGCAACCCGGCCGGTTTCGTGGCCGCGATGCAAACCGCCGCCGCCGGGCCGCCCGCGGCGACGCGGTTCTTTCCCGATCATCACGATTACACCGACGCCGACGTGACGGCCCTGACGGAATTGGCGGCATCGTGCAAGTCCGCCGCGATCGTGGTGACGGCCAAGGACTGGGTCAAGCTCAGGACGCTGCCGTCGATCATGCAACGCGCCGGCCGGGTGGAATTCTGCGTCGCCGAGCTGGACCTGCGATTCAGCGGAGGCGACCGGAATGCCTTGATCGATCAAACCCTGGCGGCCATCCGCCCGGCCGGTGCGAACGCAGGATTGAGTGATGGCGCAACTTGAAGGAAGACTCTGATTTGCAGCCACAGAGATCACAGAGAACACCGAGAAGAAAAACTCAGTGCTGAGTTTCGTGCGCCAATTTGCTCCGCTCTGTGATCTCTGTGTGCTCTGTGGCTATGTTCTTTGGCTTGGTCAAAGTGAAAGCTTCGAGCGCCAATTCCGCGGAAAATTCGTGCGAGACGCCCGCGCCCATCAATCGCCCAGCACCGACCCTTGCGATTCCAGCCAATCGCTTTGAATCCGCGAATCGGAAAACAGCGAACCGATCGACCCATCCGCCGGCGGCACGACGGCGGCCACCGTCCCGCCGGCCGGCTTGACCGCCGCCGAACCCGCCGAAACCCCAGCCGCATTCGCGCCATCGCCGCTGGCATTCAACTGGGCGCCCAGATCGTTGATGATGTCCGCGATATCGGTGATGTTCACCATACCCTGGTTGGCGACATCCCCGCCGTAATATCCCGGCGACAGGCCCAGATTATTGATCGCCCGCGTCAGGTCCGTGATATCAACAGTGCCATCCAGATTCGTATCCCCAAACGGCACATATTTGACTTCCACATCCCCGGCCGGGACGCTCAGCGGATCTTCGTTCCAGTCCCCATACCCCACCGCCCGGCTGGCCTGCGAATCCGGCCCGGTGACCAGCGAACTGAAGATGCTCGCCCCCACCCCGGCGTTCTGCACCCAAGTCGCAACCTGCGACACGGACACGTTGGTTTCATTAGCCAGCAGCGTGTTGTTGGCGACGTCCAGCGTCCCGGCGACGGACAGGTTATTGACGGCCAAAACAGTCTGATCCGCCTGCGAATCCGACTGCCCCAGCGCCAAACTCGCCCCGGCCGCAATCGAGACCGTGCCGAGCGTGACATTCATCACACCTGCGCCTCGCGTGTTAGCCGGAAGGACGAAAGAGCCGCCATTTATGGCCACTGTATCGTTGTCGCCGGCCGGGTCGCCAACGATTTCCAACTTATTCTGCCCCGCCCCGCCGGTGAGCGAGATGCCGCCGGCTGGCAGTGGATCGCCATTGGAGTAGTCGATAACAACCAGATCGCCGCCGGCCGGCCCGGCGTAGGTTACGTCGTAGATATCACAACAGGGCAGGCATTGATCTGGCGTGCCGGTGGCCGCAGCGTTGTTCCAGACGTCTACGTGCTGGCCGTCGGCCGCGAGCTTGATGTTTACGGCATTGGCACCAATCGTCAGTACCGCCGGGCCGACATTCTGCGTGAACGCGGGGCTGGTGGTGCCAACAAAGTTGTTGTCGCCACTGTAAATCGCCACGACGGAATGGGCACCAGCGTCCAGTGTCGATGTCGTATAGCTGGCTGTATCGACGCTGACGGGCACCGGGCTGCCCACATCGCTGCCGTCGATCTGGAACTGCACAGTTCCGGTCGGCGCAACGCCGGCATTGGAATTCAATGTCGTCGTGAAGGTCACCGCCTGGCCGTAGATAGGCGAGGTGTTGGTGGAAGTGACGCCGATGACGTACGCGCCGGCAAACTGGAAGACTGTACCATCGCCGTTGGCGCCGCCGGAACTTGTCGTGCCAAAGAGTTTGCCGAAGGCGAAGGAGTCCACGGCCACGCCGAGGCCAGTTCCTGTGTAGGAATACGAGGCCAACGTCGTGATGGCGCCGCTGCCCTTGGCGATTTCGAAGACCGTGGAGTACCAGTAGCGGGGCACCTCGGGCACGCCGCTTGTGCCATTTGTCGCGCCGAAGATATTCCCGGAGGAATCCATAGCTACGCCCCTGGGACCGTACCCGTTGGTGCCATTGAACGAGGCCAGGTTGGTGACCACACCGCTTCCCCGTGCGAGCTCGAAGACCGTACCCCAGCCGCCGGCACCGTTTTCGGTCGTGCCGAAAAGGTCGCCGGAGGAGTCCAGAACCACCACGCCGCTGGGATTACACCCGTTGGCACCGTTAAACGAGGCCAACGTTGTGATGATACCGCTTCCGTGGGCGATCTCGAAGACCGTGCCGTCGCCGCTGGCGATGCCATCGGACGACGCGGCGGGCCTTACCGGCGGCGCGCCAAACGTCGTGCCAATAATGTTGTCACTTGAATCCAAGACGACGCTGCCGGGGTTAATGCCGTTGGTGCCGTTAAAGGAGGCCACGGTGTTGATGACGCCGGCCTTGTAGGCGACCTCGAAGACCGTGCCGTCGCCGTTCGCTCCGCCGTATTCGGTAGTGCCGAAGAGGTTGCCGTAGGGGTCTAGCACCGCGTTTTGTGGATACTGACCGTTCGTACCATTGAACGAGGCCAGCGTGGTAATCACACTGCTTCCGTATGCAATCTCAAAGACCGTGCCGTCGCCATTGGCGCCGCCACCATAGGTCGCGCCGAAGAGGTTGCCGGACGAATCTAGAACCAGGCTTCCCGCCGGGTTTGCTCCGTTGGCGCCATTAAGCGTGGCCAGTGTGGTGATGGTCCCGCTACCGCAGGCGACCTCGAACACTGTGCCGTCACCAAATCCATTGCCGAGCGACAGGTTGCCGCCTTCCTGCGTTGCGCCGAAGATGTTGCCGAAGGAGTCCAAGACCACACCTGTAGGATCCTCCCCGTTGGTTCCGTTAAATGTAGCCACAGTGTTAGCAGCCCAGGACGCCATCTTGGCGACGTTCTGCGTGATGGCCGGGCTGGTGCTGGTGGCGAAGTTGCCATCGCCGCCGTAGATGGCTGCAATGGAATGGCTGCCGGCGCTGAGCGTGGAGATCGTCAACGTTGCGGTATTGCCGCTGAGGGCCACCGGGCTGCCCACATCGCTGCCGTCGATCTGGAACTGAACAGTGCCGGTCTCGCCGCTGACGGGTGTTACGGCAGCGGTGAAGGTCACCGATTGGCCGAAGCTGGACGAGCCATTGCTGGAAGTAACGGCGCTCGCAGTAGTAGCCTTGGCGACGTTCTGCGTGAAGGCCGGCGAGGTGCTGCCGCTAAAGCTGCTGTCGCCGCTGTACACGGCCACGATAGAATGGCTGGCGGCCGTCAACGCAGAGGTGGTATAGGAGGCGGTGTTGCCGCTGAGGTTCACCGGCGAACCCACGTTGCTTCCGTCGATCTGGAACTGCACCGTGCCCGTCTCTCCACTGCCGCTGGTCGGTGTTACAGTTGCGGTAAACGTCACTGCCTGGCCGTAGGTCGACGAGCCGTTGCTGGAGGTCACCGACGTGGTCGTGGCCGTGGCCGTCGGCGTGCTGTTAAAGCTGAACTTTCCGCCGAGCGGCAGTGGCGCACCGACCGAGTAGTGCGTGATCGTCGCGACGAGTGCTCCGGTAGTCGCGTTGAGCTCTTCGAACGTGTCCGTAGTCCCATTCACGTTGGAGTTGAGCCAGAGGTAGCCTCCGCCGTAGGAAAACTGACCGCCGAGTGGCAGCGGCGCACCGACCGAGTAGTGCGTGATCGTCGCGACGAGTGCTCCGGTAGTCGCGT
>CAYQTE010000005.1:33473-109475 GCA_964420285.1 uncultured Tepidisphaeraceae bacterium | reverse complement strand
TGAGCTCTTCGAACGTATCTGTGGTCCCATTCACGTTGGAGTAGAGCCAGAGGTAGCCTCCGCCATAGGCAAACTTTCCGCCCAGCGGCAGCGGCGCACCGACCGAGTAGTGCGTGATCGTCGCCGCAAGCACTCCGGTAGTCGCGTTGAGCTCTTCGAACGTATCCGTGGTCCCATCCACGTTGGAGTTGAGCCAGAGGTAGCCTCCGCCGCAAGCAAACTGACCGCCGAGTGGCAGCGGCGCACCGACCGAGTAGTGCGTGATCGTCGCCGCAAGCACTCCGGTAGTCGAGTTGAGCTCTTCGAATGTGTCCGTAGTCCCATTCACGTTCGAATACAGGCAAAGGGAAGTACTCGACATTAATCGCCGACATTCGAGCCGTTCACATCCCACCCACCGACGAGTCGTCCGCGGCCTCTTCATGATCTTAATCCTTATTTCATCCGACATTTCGCAGTTGACTTCTAGCCCACACCCACGTTGTCGGCAATACTGCGCGGTATGCCGGCGTCAGGATGCTCCACCTGCAGCATCGCGATTTCGCCTTCCAGCTGGATAAAGCCTCCTCGCCAAACCCGATGAGTCAAACACATAAACATGCCGACATGCGAAAGAGGCCTGGCACCCAAGCAAAAGGCCGTCTCGCGATTGTGCAGTTTTGCAGCGGCCGATGCAACAGAAAAGCGGGCAAATGCGGTGAATCGGGCGGGAGCTCAGTCGTTTCCCATCCTCCCATTTCTCCCTCCCCTCCGGCACTCTCCCCTTCTTGGTCGCGCCCAGATCGGACCCGGCCGGGCCAGGTTGCTACCAAGTTCCAACTTCTACAGGCGAAGTTCCAACTTTTTCGACACGTTTAGGGCTGTCTTTGGGCGTCGTGTTCGGTCGAAACCGCGATATTCGGCGAAAAAACGGGGTAAGGCGAGCACGCGGCAAATGCCGGATACCGCTGTAAGTACAATCGCATAAACAAGTTAAGTAAGATTGTCTCTCGCAGAGGCGCGGAGGCGCAGAGGGAAGAATTGGCACGGCAGGCGTTCTGAATTATGGCTTGCCTTTGCGCCTTCCTGACCTGAGCCTGTCGAAGGTTGCGCCTCTGCGAGGGATCAATCTGGTTCAGACCTAAGTTGCCGGGCATCGCTGGCCGATAAGGGATTATCGGACTATGCGCAAACTCTTTTGCATCATGTTGTCGGTGGGATGGTGTGCGGCGGCGATGGGGCAGCCGGCGGATGTCAGCCGGGTGTTGCGCACCATCGACTTTGAAGAGCGGCGGCTGGGCAATGACGAAGACCTGCCGATGCACTGGCTCAAGCTCGAAGGGGATGGGCTGCCTCCGTATGTCAACGGCAAGCTGGCGAGCGACCGGGCCCATAGCGGGACGTGGAGCTTTCGGTTCACGCTGGACGGCGGATCGCTCATCTACCGCTACGATCCCGATCAGCTTCCCGTGCAATACCAGGCGCATTACCGGATGACGGCCTGGGTGTCGACCACGCCGATGGCCCACGCGCGGGCTCGCATCACCGCATACTTCACCGACCGCGATATGCACGCCATTCCCGGCAGCATCACCCATTCCGATGTGTACGCGGCCGAAAATGACCAGGTCGCGTGGAAGCAATTGCAGTTGGAAATGACGGCGACGGATTCGCAGGCGACATATCTGGCGATCGAGCTGGAGCTTGTACAGCCGCGGTTCTACCAGACCAGCGCGCTGGGCAATCGGGCGCTGTTTCCGCAGGACATCGACGGGACCGCATGGTTCGACGATGTAACGGTTTCGCAGGTGCCGGAGGTGAAGCTGGAAACCGACAAACCCGGCAACATTTTCCGCTTCAACGACGACATGCGGATGACGGTGACGGTGAACGATCGCTTCACACAGGACCTGGCGTCGCAACTGGTCATCAAGGACGGCACGGGCGCGGTGGTTTACAAACGCAGCGGCGCCCTGGAACCGCCGGCCAAGACGAACCTGGCGCCGGGAGTGCGGCGCACCATCATCGCCCTGCCCGATCTGCATCCCGGCTGGTACGAGGCCAACCTGGTGATGACCAGCCAGGGACAACTGGTCGGGGAACAGCACCTGGATTTCGTGCGACTAGCCGACAACGCGCTGGGAAGTTTCCCGGACGGCCGGTTCGGAATCATCGCCACGCACATGCCGATTGAATCATGGGGACAATTGCCGGGGATATTGCCGGTGCTGTCGGCCGGTCGGGTGAAGCTGGCGGTGTGGAACAGCCAATGGGACGTGCAGGAGGACAGCGAACAATCGACAAGATTCGACGGGATCATTCAGGCGCTGGAAGCGGTGGGGATCACGCCGACGGCGTGTCTGGTGGATCTGCCGCCGTCGGTGACCCGGCCGCCCGACGCAGCGCCGGTGGATGACGTATCGCAGGGCCTGGCGTCATCGACGTGGAACGAATCGGCGGTGGGATCGGGAGTGGAATCGGGGCGAAGCTGGCTGCGGCTGTTGACGGCCGACCCGCGTCTCTGGCAGCCGCCCCTGGCGTATCTGATGTCGCGTCACGCGGTTCATCTGGACCGCTGGCAACTGGGCGACGACGAGACCAATGCGTTTGTGGCCGATCCACACATGCGGCAGGTGTACGACAAGGTCTACGAGCAATTTGCCAAGCTGATCGACAAGCCGGATTTGGCGATGCCGTGGCCGGCCTGGTACGACGTGAGCGGCCCGATGCCGCCGAGCGTGGCGTTGTGGGTGCCGCCGTCGATATTGCCGTCGGAATTGCCTTTGTACATACAGGACATCAATTCCCGGCAGGGGAGCGACAAGCGACACAGCCTTTCGCTGAGCCTGGCGCTGCTGGATCGCGATCGTTACGGCCGGGAGGCGCAGGTGCGCGATCTGGTGCAGCGTGTGACGTACGCATTGGCGGCGGGCGCGGATCGGATCGATCTGCCCATGCCGATGACCGTGCGCCGACAGGGCCAGACATGGATCGTTGAGCCGCAGGAGACGTTCATGGTCATCCGCACGCTGGTCCGCACGCTGGGCGGGGCGGTGTTCAAAGGCAAAGTGCCGGCCGGCGATGGCGTCGAGGCATTTCTTTTCGATCGGGCCGGGCGGGGATTGCTGGTGCTCTGGAGCAAGGGCGATCGCAGCGGGCTTGTGCACATGGATTTGAATCTGGGTCCGCGTCCGATGCGACAGGACATGTGGGGCAACGTGACGCCACTCTTGCAGCCGACGACGCGCCAGGCCAATGCGAGCGACGGTTCGTCCCATGTCGATATCGACCTGGGCGCGATGCCGATGATCCTGACGGATATCGACGCGCCGGTGGCGCAGATTCGAGCCAGCGTCGGCCTGGATCAGCCGCTGCTGGAGAGCATCTTTCAGCCCCATCAGCGGAAGATCCATTTCGTGAATTCGTATCCGGACGCGATCAACGGCACGCTGCGTCTTCGCCCGCCGCCGGGTTGGGTGGTCAATCCCCCGACGTTCAGTTACAGCCTGCAACCCGGCGAGACGTTCGACCGCCCGATCACGATCGAATTCCCCTACAACACGCTGGCCGGCCCCAAGCAGATCATGGGCGATTTCCAGATTCAGGACGTGACCAACGGCCGGTTCACCGTGCCGATCCCGCTGAGTCTGGGCCTGAGCGACGTGGGCATGCAGACGCTGGCGCTTCGCGACCACAACGACGTGGTGGTGCAGCAACTCATCACCAACTACAGCGAGAAACCGGTGGATTACATCGCCTTCGCCGTCTATCCCGGCCAGGCCCGCCAGGAGCGGCTGATCACCAAACTCGACGCCGGCAAGACGATCATGAAGGTGTACCGATTCCAGAACGTGACAATCGGCCCGGACGCCAAGGTGAGAACGGGCCTGAAGGAAGCGGTGGGAAGCCGGATATTGAACGATTCGGTGCCGGTGCAGTGAGAGGGGGGAATGTCTCACGCGGAGGCGCGGGGGTCGCGGAGCGGGAGTTCAAATCCAGTCGCTCCGATGCTTTCATGACCCGTTGTATGGCAAGGGGGTTCTTCATTGGTGGTGCGACGGGGTTTGAACTTTGGGTAAAACTCGCCTAGAAATGCGCTTTCAGAAGACACTCTGGCGAACAACTTAATGTTCGCGGCGTCTTAACGGCGGTAAATCGCGACGCGTTTCATGGGGTCTGCCATATGACTTTCGAAGATCTGATTGAAGAAGGGCGCCGAATCGAACGTACGACGGTTCTCCTTACCCCAGCAGGCTCTGGCGATATTGCTGCGCTCTGGTATGGGCGTGACTATGCACGCAAGTCGCGGGATGGGCACCGTTGTTGGTTGGCTGTCGATTCGCGGTGCATCCCATCGTTTGACGGACACGGTTGGCTGGCTATTTACACGAATGACCGGACCTTCCGTGGAGGGCGGGTCGAGATTCTACCCGCACCGCCCATCAAAGAAGGCTACCCCCTGCTCTCCAAAGAGATCCGGGTTCTACCCCCTATTGATGCAGTTCTAGCCTGTGGCTCACCATCGGCGGCTCGCTGGTTGACCGAAAACAATTGGAAGCGCGATTGGCCCTACAACTCCAATTTCCGCGACCGAGCGCTGGTACAGAAGTACGAGGCGATCGAACGTGGTGAGAATCCGTTGTTCTGGAAAGATGATCTTGCCTATGCGACTCTGGGCGGTTGGACCCGGACTTGGCCTGACAGCACTCTACAGGAGTCGCTGGGCGCGAAGTTACTCGTCCAAACGTACGCGGAATCTGAACCGTGGGTCGAAGTTCGGCTACTGCCTTCTGGCCAATTCGAGGTGATCCAGCACATTACGTAACTTGGACGGAGAAATCGTTGATCTCATCGCAAAAAGCAGAAAAGGCTCAACTGGCGTCTTGTCACGCCGATTGTTTTTCGAGAATGCTTCGATCTGGTTTGATCATCGCAAAGATGGCCGCAAACCGGCCCGCGTTTCGATTTCCGGAAGGAGTTGCTGATGTCCCGAGCAATTAGCTCAACCGCCGCCCTTAGCACCGAACGAGTATTAGCGGCCAACCCGCGAAAGGTATTCGCTGCGTTCGAGCAAGCGGATCGCCTTGCGCGCTGGTGGGGGCCAAACGGCTTCACGAACACGTTCGAGCAGTTCGAATTCAAGCCGGGCGGGCGATGGGTATTTGTGATGCACGGCCCGAATGGTGCCGACTACCCCAATGCGAACGTCTTTCGTGAGATTCAGCCCGATACCAAAATCGAGATCGAACATGTCGAAAGGCCATGGTACAGGCTAACCGTGACCTTGACCGCTCGCGGTGACCAAACACACCTGGCCTGGGTCCAGGAATTTGAGAGCCCCGAGTTTGCTGCGAAAATGCGTCCCCTTTGCGAACCAGCCAACGAGCAGAATCTCGATCGACTTGAGTCGTTACTCGAGGCCGAGGGAGTTTGAGGCTGAACCAGTCGCTGCAGCAGGCTGGTAGGGCATGTTGGCTGCCATCGGCGGACGCCAGGATTGTGACGATGCGGTTTTTGAGTTGCTGGACGGATCCGGGCGGCTCGCGGTAGAACAGGCGAGATGACACCGAAACCTCTGCTGAGCGCCGATGAGCGCTATCGTGTCGCTTCCTATCGCTCAAGCGCCATGCAGTCTGCATGGTGGGCATGGCTGGTCGTGCGATGCCTGGCGGCGTGTTATTTCGCGTACGGCCTGTACAGCATGGACCAGGCCGTCATCTTCGCCGCATTCGGTACGCTGTTCATAATCGATATCTATAGCCAGGCAAGGCAGCCGCGACACACAAGCGCAATGCGTAGTGCGCTTGAGAAGCTGGAAGGGCGCATCGCCGAACTCGAACACGAGCGGGTCGCCGGCGAATCCACCGGAGACTGACAATCATCTCGCCACTGCATCGGGACACTTTCTCGTCTCACGCAAACTTCTTGGTAATACTCGCCGGGCCAAAAATGTAGATCAGCGGCGTGTGACGCACAAGGAGTTCGAAGAGCACCAGCGCAATGGCCGTCACGGCGATTACGCCGCCCAGCGTGGCTTCCCACCATGAGGTGTTGTTGTAGTCAACCCAGTTTGCCAGATACGGGATGATCGCCAGTTGCACGAGGTAGACCCAGAGCATGGTGTCGGTGAAGTAGCGGCCGAATCGTGTCGGGCGGTCGAGGTATTTCTGGAAGAGACCCAGCAGGCCGAAGCCGGAATAGGCTGAGCCGACGGCATACAAGGCGAAGGCGAGCAGTCGGATGGCGGCGGGCGCGGCGGGATGGACGGCGGGCACTGGAAATCCGAAGCCGCCGAACGCGGGTGCGGGGTTGAAGTTGTCGTACAGCGCCTGCGAGACGGCGAACGCCGTGATTCCCAGTGACAGGTTGAAGAGCCAGGGACGGGCAACGCTGTCGAGGCTGGCGCGAAGGCGAAAGAACCACCAGCCGAAGAGGAAGTAAAGGAAGTAGAAGGGAAGATCGACGAAGTATTGGGCGAGGAAATCGGGGAAGACGCCCGAGAAGCCGGCCGGATTGGTAAGCGTCCAGTCCATGCCGCGGGCATGCAAGAGAGCGGGCAGGGTGATCAGTGCCAGCAACAACGGGGCGATATCGAAGCGCAGAAGGAACCGGCCGATGCGGTCGGTCAACGGCACTTCGCCGCGCACAAACAGAAAGGCCATGGGCCGGGTGATCAGCGGGGCGACGGTGCAGAAGAGCAGCAGGTACCAGAGAAACCAAAGATGCTGAAGTTCGAAATTGCTTGCGGTGACGCGGACAACAATATCGGGGGCGCGGGTGGCTTGCAGGTGCAGTTTGGCAAAAAGCCAGTCGGCCCAGGGATGAGTGGGGCCCAGGGTAAAGGCCGGCGGTGCGGGCGCTGCGGGCGTGCGCGGCGCGGGAGCGGCGGGCGATGGAGTGGTGCGCGGAGCGGGGATGGCGGGCGTTTGCGGCTGCACCGCCGGAAAGCCGCCTGGGCCGGGCATGGCGGGGGCTGTGCCACCGCCTGGTGCGAAGCCGCCAAATCCGCCCGGGCCGAATCCGCCGCCGGTTCCGAATCCGCCACGCGCTGGGCCGAAGTTCATTCCCGGCGGCGCGGCCCAGGTGAAATAGCTCTGGGCAAACCGGAATCCCGCGAACGCGACCATTGCCACGAGCAACGGAGCGCCGATCCGCCACCAGCGCCGGCGCAGATATTTCATCAGGCCGTATTTGCCAAGCATCATGTTGGCGAAGAAGCCGGAGATCAGAAAAAACAGTGCCATGCGGAAGCTGTGGAGCCAGTGATCGACCGAAGCCTTGGGGCCGGTCGCCATCCCAAAGCTACCGCGCACGAATTGCCAGTGATAGAAGACGCCCAGCAGCATGGCCATCGCGCGGACGCAATCGAAGGCGTAATACCGCGGGGATTGCGTTTGAGCAGGCAACACCTTGCGGACGGACGGCAAGGAAGGGGTTTGTGCGGTCATCGATTGCTCCTGCACAGGTGCCGCTTGCCAGGCGGCTGCGGATAGGCTCGCGGTTGCGCCGGGTGTCGATCCACACGCTGCAACCGACAGACAACATACCACCGCCGGCCGTTGCACGTTAGTTTGCGACCGGCGGCGCCAATTGCAGCAGGCAATGCGGGGGCGGAATCCCCGTCCAAATGAAAGTTTGACTTTCAAGTAGACACAATTCATATTACCCATGTGTCATGATCGAACGAGATCTCCAACCTCGCCTCCGCAAGCTGGCCGGGCAGTTTCCGGCCATTATTCTCACCGGGCCCAGGCAGAGCGGGAAATCCACGCTGTGCCGGACGCTCTTTGGCGGTCTGCCGTACGCAACGCTTGAGTCGCCGGATGTGCGGGCGTTCGCCATTGACGATCCACGCGGGTTTCTTACCCAGTACCCAAAGGGCGCCGTTCTTGACGAGATTCAGAACGCGCCGAAATTGCCCTCTTATCTGCAGGAGATCATTGATCGCGACCCAACGCCCGGACGTTGGATTCTCACCGGCTCGCAGAATCTGGCGGTGATTCAATCGGCCAGCCAATCACTGGCCGGCCGAGCCGCCGTGCTTCAGCTCCTGCCGCTCTCGCGCCGGGAGGTCACCCGGTTCAAGAAACACCCCACAACGCTCGACGAAACGCTCATCAGCGGCGGTTACCCGAGGATCTTCGACCAGAATCTCCGGCCGGCGGATTGGCTTTCATCCTACGTCGCCACCTACCTTGAGCGCGATGTGCGTACGATCACCAGCGTCGGCGATCTGGTGACGTTCCAGCGGTTCGTTCAGTTGTGCGCCGGCAGGGTCGGACAGTTGCTCAATATGTCTTCACTGGCCGCTGACTGTGGCATTTCCGCGCCGACAGTCAGGAGCTGGTTCTCGGTGCTTGAGGCCAGCTTCATCGCGTTTCGACTGCCGAGCTATCACGGCAACGTCTCCAAACGCCTGATCAAGATGCCCAAGCTCCACTTCTATGACAGCGGACTTGTCTGCTGGCTTCTGGGAATCCGCGATACGGCGCAGCTCAGTGTTCATCCGCTTCGCGGCGCGATCTTCGAGTCCTGGGTTGTCAGCGAAATCATCAAGCAACGCCTCTCCGCCGGCGAATCCAACGGTGTCTTCTTCTTTCGCGATAAATCCGGCCTCGAGGCCGACGTGCTCGTGCAGCAGGGAAACAGTTTTCTGGTTGTGGAAGTGAAAGCCGGCCAGACAATCGTCTCCGACATAAGCGGCCCCGCAGGCCGTATCGCAAACCTGATGAAAGGCGCGGGTTTCGCCAGTAAGTCGGCTGTCGTGTACGGCGGCAACCTACGTCAATCGCGCAATTCAGTCACCTATCTCCCCTGGTCGGAAATTCAAGATTTCGCGTGGGCATGACACGCCGTTTGGCTGGTTGGATTGCCGGCGTGTTTTTCCGCCGCCTCCGCGGGCCGGCCGTTTATTTTTGGCCGCAAAACGCTAGACTGCCGTACAGCATCTTGAGGAAGGCTCCATGATGGATGTCGGATTACTGTGTCGGATCCAATTCGCCCTGACGGCCGCGTTTCATTTCCTTTTTCCTCCGATCAGCATCGGATTGGCGTGGCTGCTGGTGATCGTCGAATGGCGGGCCTGGAAACGCAAAGACGCCGTCGCGGATGCCGCCGGACGGTTCTTTGCGAAGATACTGGGACTGACCTTCGCCGTCGGCGTCGCCACCGGCATGCCGATGGAGTTCCAGTTCGGGACCAACTGGTCGCGCTATTCCAAATACGTCGGCGATATTTTCGGCGCCCCGCTGGCGGCCGAGGGTGTGTTCGCGTTCTTCCTGGAAAGCGGATTCCTGGGGCTTTATCTGTTCGGTCGCTCTCGCATCAGTAAGAAATGGCACGTGTTCTCCATTATCATGGTGGCGATCGGGGCGACCATATCGGCGTTCTGGATTCTGGCGGCCAATTCGTGGATGCAGACACCGGCCGGGTACACCATGAACAACGGACGGGCCGAGTTGACCAGCTTCTACCAGGCGATTTTCAATCCGTCGATGATGCCGCGGTTCCTGCACACCATGTTCGCGGCGCTGGTGACGGGGGCCTTCTTCATGGCGGGAATCTCGGCGGCGGTGCTGCTGAAAAACCGGGCCAGTCCGGTGGCCCGCTACACATTGAAACTCGCCGTCATCTTCGGGCTGATCGTCAGCGTGCTCGAAGCTTTCCCCTTCGGCCACATTCACGCCAAAGAAGTAGCCCAGACCCAGCCGGCGAAATTCGCGGCTATCGAGGGGCTCTATTCCAGCCGAACCCAGGCGCCGCTGGTCATGTTCGCCATTCCGTTCACCCAGCCGCCCCAGCTCAAGGCCAATATGGAAATCCCCGGCCTGCTGAGCTGGATGGCCTTCGGCGATATGAACGCAAAGATCAAGGGCATCAACGAATTCCCGGCCGACGATATTCCGCCGCTCTGGCTGACGTTTGTGTCGTTCCACAACATGGTGGTGCTGGGGCTTTATTTCATCTTCGTGATGGCGTGGGCGGCTTGGCGGCTGCGGCGCGGAAGTCTCTTTGATGGCAGGAGATTTCTCTGGCTGCTGGTGATTTCGATTCCGCTGCCAGTGGCCGCCTGTCAATTGGGCTGGATGACCGCCGAAGCCGGACGCCAGCCGTGGGCGGTTTATAACCTCCTGCGAACGGCCGATGCCTTCTCGAGCAATCTGTCGGCCGGCATGGTGTTGGCGTCGATCGTGCTCTTCAGCCTGATTTATCTGCTGCTGATCTGCCTGTATCTGTACCTTCTGGCAGCGAAGGTTCGTCACGGCCCGGATGCGGCAAGCGAAAAGGAACTAGCTGTATGACGCTGAACGAAATCTGGTTCATTCTCATCTTCGTACTGCTGGCGGGTTACGCCGTGCTGGACGGATTTGATCTGGGCGTCGGCGTGCTGGTCCTCCTGAACCGCGATGACCGCGATCGCCGTTTCTACATCAACGCCATCGGGCCGGTGTGGGATGGCAATGAAGTGTGGCTGCTGACCGGCGGCGGCGCGCTCTTTGCCGCGTTTCCGCCGGTTTATGCCACCGTGTTCAGCGGATTCTACCTGGCATTGATGCTGGTGCTGGCGTGTTTGATCTTCCGCGCCGTGGCCATGGAATTTCGCGGCAAGGTCGATAGCCCGCAGTGGCGAATCGTCTGGGACACGGCCCTGGGAGTGAGCAGCCTCCTGTTGGCCGTGCTTTTCGGTGTTGCGTTTGGAAATGTCCTCCGCGGCGTGCCGATCGCCGACGATGGTTCCTACGGCGGTACGTTTTTCGGTTTGCTCAACATTTTCGCGTTGATTATCGGACTGCTCGCGCTGGCGGCGTTTATCATGCACGGGGCGATTTATCTGTGCTGCAAATACGAGCCGGCGCAGGAGCGGCTGGCGAAATATGCCCAGATCGGCTGGGTGGCGACGCTGGTTTTGTTCGCCGTCGCGACGATCGCCGCGATGGGAATGGCGCCGACTCTGCTGGCTCCCGCGAAATCAAATCCGATCGCCTGGCTGGCCATGGCCTTGCTGGCCGCCGGCGTGGTCACGGTTCCGATGGCTCTGAGCCGTCGCCGGTTCAACACGGCGTTTCTGGGCTCTTCCACGATGATCGGCGCCATGATGGCTCTGGCCGCCATCGGCTTGTTCCCGCGACTGCTGCCATCGCTGAACGATCCGGCCACGCGGACCATGACCATCGACAATAGTTCATCGAGTCATCTGACCCTGCTGGTCATGCTGGTGATCGCGCTGGTGGGCATGCCACTGGTAATCGCGTACACGGCCGTCATTCACCACGTCTTCCGTGGCAAAGTCAGCATCACGCCGGAAAGCTATTAGTTCCTGCTCTGTTGATCGCACATCTTGCGTTATCTCCAGCCGCCCTGCACGTGGACATATCCGCCGCGAACGGGTTGCCAGTGATCCGGTTCATAGCGCATGCCGGGGCGCGGCGCGCGATCCCAACGGCCGCGGACCCAGACCCAGTTGCCGCCGCTGCGAATCCATGAGCCCTGAATCCAGATGAAATCCGGCCCCGGTTGCGGCGGCATTGGATCATACTGCGGCGCGGGAACGACGGTCACGACTTCCGTACCCGGCGGCGGATAATAGACCGTGGGCGGCGGTTGCTGCTCCACAACCACCGGCGGCGGCTGCTGCTGCACAACATACACCCGCCGCGGCGGCGCTTCGTAACATCCGCCGACACCAAGCGCGGCCGCCAGCAGCAGGCCCATGCCGGCGGCTTTCACAAATTGCTTTGTCCTATAATTCTTCATATGAGTCTCGTTTCTCTAATGCCATGATCGGCCAATCGGTACGACAGCCGTGAGCACCGATCCGTCTCGCGCAGGTCATCCATATAATATGGACGCCGGGCCGGGGCTATCCATTACCTCCGCGAAAGGTGCGGCAAGTGAACCGGCCGGATCGGACCTTGCGGCCGGGACGCGGTTGGCGGTAGGTTTGCGGCGTCGGGCGATTGGGAACACTTATTCGGGAGACGGTTCATGGCCGAACAGTGCGTCGAAATGTCGGACGTGGTGATCGTGCTTCACGAGGATCAGAATCACCGGCTCAGCGACCTTGTGGATCGGCTCAAGGCGGCCGGCGCCGACATCGCCGACGTGGACCCGGAAAACGGCGTGCTGGAAGCGACGATGGAGACAACCAAGGCCCGTTCGATCCAGTCGCTCGACTTCGTGAAGCACGTCCGCATCATTTTCAACTGGATGGCGGAAACTCCCAAGCCCAACGCCGCCAACAAGAACGGCGACGCGACCGACGATGAGACTGAGGATGAATAGAACGGTCAGTCGATCACGGCCGGCGCGGTGTCGGTCGCGGCGGCCTGCGGCTCGCGGAACTGTATCCATTGGAGATACAGCCCGTGCGGGGGGGCGGTGAGGCCGGCGGATTGGCGGTCGCGGGCGGCGAGCATGGCGGGGATGTCCGTGGCGGGGCGACGACCCAGGCCGATTTCCAGGAGCGTGCCGACGATGATCCGGCACATGTGCCAGAGGAAGCCGCTCGATTCCAGGCCGATGATCAGCAGCGGGCCGCGATGGCTCAGGCGGCAGGAATGGAGAGTGCGGACGGCGCTGCTGCGGCCGTGGCCGGTGCGGGCGAAGCTGGTGAAATCGTGCTCGCCCTCCAAAAGCCCGGCGGCAGCGGCGATGGCGGAAAGATCAAGCTCCTGCCAGCGATGCCAGGAGAGATCGGCGGAAAACGGGTTGCGGTTGGGATGGTTCCAGATGACGTATTGGTAACGCTTTTTGACGGTCCAGCGTATGGCGTCGAAATCGGCCGGGGCCGGCTCGAGGCTGCGGATGAGAATGTCGTCGGGAAGCTTGTGATTGGCGGCCCGGCGGAGATTGTCGGGCGGGATCTGTGTCTGATCGGTATCGAAATGAGCGACCTGACCCTTGGCATGTACGCCGGCATCGGTGCGCGATGAGCCGACGAGATTGAGCGGATGGCCGACGACAGAGGCCAGCGCGCGGGCGGCGGATTCCTGGATGGTGGGGAGAGGAGTCGGGGAGATGGGGAGAGTCGAAGCGGGAGCGGTGTCGGGGAGATCGGTATCGGGGGCGCTTTGGCGCTGCCAGCCGTGGTAGTTGGTGCCGCGGTAGGCGATGGTGAGTTTGTAGCGTTGAACGGGCATTCAGTCCGCAAAGGAGTAAAGAGTCGCCAAGCGGGGGGAATAGCTCTCGCAGAGGCGCTAAGGCGCAGAGGTCAGGTCAATTCATTGTCTTGCCTCTGCGCCTTGGCGACTCTGCGCGAGATTCGATTTTGTTCGTCTCTTTTGGCTGTTTCATTTTACAAGGTCATGGCGCGGGTGCGGCCGCGAGAGTGGCCGTGGCGGCGGTCAGGCCGGGGGCGCTGGCGGTGATGGTGATTTGCCCGGCCGGGGCGGTCGCCTTGATGAGGGCGAAGCACTGGCCGTCGAAGAGAGCGCGCTGCGTGGCATGGAAGGGCTCGTGGCTCCAGTTGTTGCCGTTGTCAACGGCGGCGACAGCGCCGGGGCCGGCGATTGTGAATGTGATGTTATCGGTGGCCGTGAAAATCAGATTGCCGGCATCGTCGGTCACAGTGGCGCGAACGTAGGAAAGATAGTCGAAGCCCACCGGCAGGCTGCCACGGTCGGCAACGAGTTGGATTTTCGCGGGTTTGCCGGCGGTGTGAAGTTCCTCCTGGACGGCAGGCTTTCCGCGCGTCGTGCCGACGGCTTTGAGGACGCCGGGTGCGTAGGGGACAGTCCATTTGCGAACGGCGTTGGCCCAGGTGCGCGTGGGGGTGGGGACAAGCGATTGTGCGCCCAGCGATTTGTCGTTGAGAAACAGTTCGACGGAATCGCAATTGCTGAAGACGCTGACGTTTTCGGAATGATCGGCCGTGTTGGCCGGTGACCAGTCGGGATAACCGGTCGGTGCGTTGGCGTCCTTGCCGCCATAGCCGGCCGGTACCGCGCCGGTGGGCGCGCCGCCGCCTCGACCCCGACCGCCGGCGGCGACGGCAGCGGCGCGGGTGATATAGACGAACGGCTGCGAGGACCACCACGTGCCGAATTCATACGCGGCCGGCTTGGCCGTGTCGGTGCGATCGAAAAATCCCTCCGAGTCGCTTATTTTGGGCCATGCCCCGGCCTCGCCGAGGTAATCCATGCCGGCCCAGATGAACTCGCCGCTGAGCGATGAATTGTTGGCCAGGAACGTGACATCGGGGAAGTTGTTTTCGGTGCCGATGGCTTTGCGGCCGGGTTTGGCGGCCTGGGCGGTCAGAAGTTCGGGCATGCGGTAATTAGTTCCGATGACGTCCAATTTGTCGCCGACGCCATCGTCGTAATCGCTGGGGCCGTTTGGAGTGTGATTGGGCTGCAGGAGTGCCTGCGTAACGGGTCGGGTGGGATCGTATTTGTGAAATTCAGCAACCAGGCCGCCGAGAATGCGATTGGCGTTGGCGGCGTTGGCCATGCCGGGGATTTCATTACCGGCCGAGTAGATGATGATGCTGGGATGGTTGCGGTCGCGGCGGACGGTATCGCGGAGATCAATGAGGGACCAGTCGTTGAAGAAAAGGTGATAGTCGTAGGTGTTCTTTCCGCTGGTCCAGCAGTCGAAGAGTTCGTCCATGACGAGGATTCCCATCCTGTCGCAGAGATCGAGGAATTCCGGTGACGGCGGATTGTGGGCGCAGCGGACGGCGTCGACGCCGACCGATTGCAAAGCCGCCAGCCGCCGTTTCCATGCGTCCAGGGGAACTGCCGCGCCGACCGCGCCGGCGTCGGTGTGGAGGCAGGCGCCCTGGATGCGGACGGGTTTTCCGTTGAGGATGAATCCCTTGGCCGAATCGAAAACGGCCGTGCGGATGCCTACGGCGGTAATCTGATCGTCGAGTGTTTTGCCGCCGGATGTGACTGAGGTGCGGAGCTGATAGAGGTTCGGCGCGTCGGTGCTCCAGAGTTTGGGAGAGGCGACGGTGAATTCATTGTCGAGTTCGAGGCTGGCGCCGGCGGCGACGGATGCGACGGCTTCGGGGGTCGAGACGGCGACCTGCGTGCCGGAGGGGTCCAAGAGCGTCTGGGTAACTTGGACCTCGGTAGCGGCCGCGGCCTGGTTGATGACGGTGCTGTGTACGTGAACCGTGGCCGAGTCCGCAGTGGCCTTGGGAGTCGTGACTGTGACACCCCAGTTGTCGAAATGGACGGGATTTTCGATTTCAAGATGGACGTGGCGATAGATTCCCGCACCGGTGTACCACCGCGAGGCGGGCTGATTGGCATTATCGCAGCGAACGGCGATGACGTTGTCCTTGTCGGGGCCGAAGCTGACGTGATCCGTCAGTTCGTATTGAAAGGTGACATATCCGTATGGGCGATGGCCCAGCTTGAAGCCGTTGATATACACATCGCTGTTGGCCATGACGCCGTCGAAGGTGATAAAGACCCGCTGGCCGGCGGCATCGGCCCCAAGCGAGAAATGTTTGCGATACCACCCGATGCCCGCGGGAAGAAAGCCGCCGCCCGGCCCGGTGCGGTTGGTCTGATCGAACGGCCCGGCAATGCTCCAATCGTGGGGGACATCGACTTTTGTCCACGCCGAGTCGTTAAATGCAGTGGCATCCGCCCCCGTGGCATCGGATTGAATGAAGAGCCAGCCGGGATCGAACGACATCACTTTCCGCTGGCGCACGCTGGCGCCGCGCGCGATGGGGACCAGTGCCAGCGCCAAAAGGCAAGACCATCGTGTGATTCGCATGATCGACTCCTCCATCGGCCGCGGATTGACTCGAACGGTGGGAGTCAGCGTATGAGATGGCAATCCGCCGCGCCGGCGGGAATCGCTTATAGCAATCGGCGTAAATTGCGGCAATAGTATATGCGGATTGTCGGGGGAGAACTGGAAAGCGAGGACCAATGCGTCGTGATGTTCATTTGTCGGCCGGGCTGGGCGCCGGGGTTTGGTGCATGGTTCTGATGGGATTGCTGGCGGCACGGGAGGCTGGCGCCGCGGTCGAGGCCGGCGGTTCGCCGCGCATCGACCGGACCATCGACGCGGGATGGAAATTCCTGCGCGACGATGCAGCCGGGGCGGCGGCGGTGGATTTCAATGACTCGACATGGCAGACGGTCGATCTGCCGCACTCGTGGAATGTTGATGACGGCGGTTCGGCGGACTATTACCGCGGGCCGGGATGGTATCGGCTGCATTTGAACATCGGCGACGATCTGGCGGGCAAGCGATTGTATCTGCGCTTCGGCGCGGCATCGCTGGCGGCGGAGGTGTTCGTCAACGGGAAATCGGCCGGCGTTCACAAGGGCGGTTTCGCAGCGTTTTGTTTTGATGTGAGTTCGCTGCTGCACGCGGGCGACAATGTGGTCGCCGTTCGCGTGACCAACGCGCTGGATCGGGACCTTTCGCCGCTGTCGGGGGATTTCACGGTGTACGGCGGGCTGTATCGCGAGGTACATCTGCTGGCGCTTGATCCGGTCAGCATCTCGCCGATCGACGATGCCTCGCCGGGTGTGTATCTCAAGACCACCGTCGGCGCGACATCGGCCGACGTGGAGATAACGACCAAACTGCTCAATGGCATCAAGCTCGGCGAGGCGGTCGCGGTAAACTGCACGATTCTGGACGCCCAGGGCGCGACGGTCGGACAGACCACCATCAATCAGACGATTCCTGCGGCCGGAAGCGCGGATGCTGTCGGCAAGATCACGATTGATAGGCCGCATCTGTGGAACGGGCGGCTCGAACCGTATCTCTATCGCGTGGTGGTTGAGGTTCGTCGCGACAAGACGCTGGCGGATCGCGTCGAGCAGCCGCTGGGATTTCGCACATTCAAGGTCGATCCCGACAACGGACTGATCCTCAACGGCAAGCCCTACGACATGCACGGCGCCGATCTGCACCAGGGCCGTCCATCGGTGGGGTGGGCATCGACGGCCGCCATGATCGAACAAGATTACGCGATGGTAGCCGACCTGGGCTGCACCGGCGTGCGCATGGCCCATTACCAGCACGGCGATTACGAGCACGCACAATGCGATCGGCTGGGGATCATCGTCTGGTCGGAGTTGGCGCTGGTAAACAAGATGACGGACACGCCGGCCTTTCGCGACAACATCAAGCAGCAGCTTCGCGAGATGATCAAGCAGGCCGGCAATCATCCGTCGATCTTCTTCTGGAGCATGTACAACGAGCCGGCCGTCAATGCCCAGTCGGGCACACAGGAGCAGTGGCGGCTGGTCCAGGAACTGGTGGCCGAGGCGCATCAGCTCGATCCGTCGCGCATCACCACCGGCGCCGATGCCGCTGGCGTCAGCGGCCCGATCCTCTGGTACATGGACACGACCGGCATGAACCGCTATTTCGGGTGGTACAGCGGGCAGATCAACGATTGGGATCGGCAACTAACATTGCTCCATACGCAGAATCCCGGCAAGAGCATCGGCATCAGCGAATACGGCGCGGGAGCGAGCGTCATTCAGCACGAAACCCATCCGGTGCAGCCAACACCAAAGAGCAACTGGCATCCGGAGGAATGGCAGGCCCTGGTGCATGAAGGCGCGTGGCAGGCGATGCAGGATAAGCCGTGGATCTGGTGCAAGCTGGCGTGGGTGATGTTCGATTTCGGCTCGGCCGGACGCGTGGAAGGCGATCGCCCGGGAATCAATGACAAAGGCCTGGTCGCGGCGGATCACGCGACTCAAAAGGATGCGTATTTCTATTACAAGGCGTGCTGGACGAGCGAGCCGTTCGTGCATATTACGGACGGCCGTTTCAATCCTCGTCCGGCCGGGGCGTGCGATATCAAGGTCTACTCGAATTGCGATTCGGTTGAATTGTGGCTGAACGGCAAATCGCTGGGCGTTAAGACGAACCCAAGCCACATATTCATTTGGCCGGCGGTTGATCTGGCCGATGGCAAGGCCGCTGTTTGGGCGACCGGATCACGCGGCGGGAAGACCGCAACGGACGCGATCTCCTGGACGGTGTCGGCCACAATGAAGGAAACGATCCACCCGGCGCTTGCGGCGCCGGCGCGGTAGCAGCCTGCGCCAATGAGATGATCACCAATGTGGTGGAGTCAACACCTGGCGAACGGCCGCCAGGGAATCGACCCGCACGCAGTCCCAGCCAATTGCCAGAGGCAAATAGCCCGGCCGCATTCGGGCCAGCCAGTCTCGCCACTTCTTCTCGAAGAGCACGCCGTAATGCCGCCAAACGTCATCGAATTTTCCGGTCGAATGGTGCAGGAGGTTGATATCGTTGGCGACGCCGACCTTGAGGCCCGCCTGACAGGCCGAGAGGCAAAAATCCTGGTCCCACAGGTGAAAGCCATCGAACGTGACGGCGTCGAAATGAATCTGGGACATGACCGCGCGTCGCACGGCGACGAAAACGCCATCGACGGTCTGTGCCGGGCTCACGCGGGCCGGTGCTCCGAAAATGTCAACATTGAACGTCCCATCGGGCCCGGGATGCACCATTTGGCCAAGCAGATAAGGTGGCCCGATTCTGCTCCAGCATGCCGATACCGCCCGCGAGGTTCCCGCCACGCCGATGATGTCGTAGACCGCCAGGTGCCCCGTCAGCCGACGCGGAAAATCCGGACTGAGAATCTCAATATCGTCATGCGAGAAGACAACGATGTCACCGTGGGATTGATCGAATCCCCGCTGATAGCCCTCGGCGGCGGATTTGGCGTCGTGAACGCCAATCAACTCCCAGGGCTCCGGCCCCATCGCAGCGGCGTACATGGCCTCGACCGCCTGAAATTTTCGCGAATCAATGCTGCAAATAATGACAGAGATCATGGCATTGCACTTGTCCGCAAAAGCCCGGAGATCGTGACAAACAACATAACACGCGTCCGAAGGCCATGCACGTCGAATGCCACGCTTCTCATTGCGCCCTCATTCTGCCCTGCCGTCGCGCCCGGTCTTGGCATACAATCCGAACATGGCCAGTGCCGCAGAATATTCACGCGGACGATGGATCGTGATGCAGGTGGTGCTGTGGGTGATCCTCGCGGCGACCGTTGGCCTGGCGGCGCTGGTCGATAACGGACACATATGGCTGCAATCGGCGGGGCTGGGCAAGTCAACAACGCTGGGGACGATAAGCTTCCGTTTGCCGGAGCACTGGAAAATCTCCAGGGGAAGCGGTGCGACGGTTGCCATGGCGGCGGAGCCCGGCGGCTCGTCGGGAACGCCGGGGCGCACGATTTCCATCATCCGACTGGCGACCGGGCAGAACATGCTGCCCCTGGAGTTTCTCCAGTGGGCCGGTCTTGTCGACAATTCCCTCAGAGTCACCGCACTTGACGGGTCGGACTGGCCCTCGGCCACAATCTGCGGCTGGCCGGCCGAATCCTATCTGCTCAGCGATCGGCGTTACGATGGTTTTCGCACGGATCAACCCGGCGTTGAGTCGTCCCAGCCGCGCACGCTGATTGCGTGCGCCGTGCTGCCGGGCGGCGACGCTGTGGCCGTCGCCATGGATGTGATGGGCCCGGCAAACATCGAGGACGGCGATCTGCTCGACGCAGTGGCGGCGTCCATTGTTATCAAAGGCGTGCCTCCCGCGCCGGCCGCGGGCGGAGTGGTGAATCTGCCCAACGGCGTGCGCATCACGATCGGGTCGCAAGGGACGATCCTCCCGTCAACAGATGCAAAGCTCACCGGCCGCGATGTGGTGTTCGTTCAGTCCAACCGCTCGCCGCTGCTGGTCCAGATCGAACCGTATACGCAGTTCGGCGATCAGGAAGCTCAAAGCGCCGCCGACGCTTTGGCGATGCACGAACCGGCGTGGTCGGGAGCGGCGCCCGTTGCGATGTCGGGCAAGCCGGTGCGGCAATGGCGGGTAACACCCGCCGCGCCCGCGATGTTGCCGGTTTCGCAACAAGCGTATGTAGCCGTGAATGCCGACGGGCGCGGATTGATTGCAATATTCCACACGCTCTCGCCAATGCTTCGCGGCGGGCTTGATCAAACCTGGACCGAAATGGCCAGCGGGATCGCGTTCGGTCGTTCAGTTGATGCGGATTATCCGGCGATGCTTGCCGCCGGTGCGGCCGTGGTGCAAAAGCTGGAGGCCGAACCAACGCCCCTGATCGCGATGCCTGACGGCACATGGTGGCAGTGGAGCCGCCCGGACGAATCGGGGGCGATGTCGATGATCGGCTGGTCGCGGTTTGATCGCCGGCAGAGATTCCTGTTGGAAACACGGCGGCTTTTGTGGACGGATGACGTCGGGCGATGGATCACGCAATGGGCGTTCTCGCGCGACTCGAGGACGCTCGTCGGGTTCTCAACCACGCTTCAAACCGCCGGCGCCCCCGATGCGTCGATGAATCGCCCGCCGGTCTTCCGGTCCATCGTCAGCCAGGTCGCGACGATGACCGAAACCCAACTGAGCCTGATCAACGAGCGAATGCAGATTCGAACCGTCGACCGCCCGGCGCAATTTGTTCACGGGCCGATACTGACTGCGGTATTCGGCCGGATCGCGATCAACCCGGATATCAAGGAAACCCTGGTTTTGCGGACCGACTGGCCCGCCGGTTGGGAACGTGCGCCATCCGCATGGGATGCGCTGAGCGTGTTTGTGCGGCCGGTGACAGCGCCCTCGGCAAGCCCACCGGCCGATGCGCTGCGGGGGGTCGATGTGGAAGTGAACGGCTCGGGGGAGACGAGCCGGTGGTATTTTCATCCCGACGGCAGTTTCGATCACGCCGAGTTGACTGGCGGAGTCATCATCCGCCCCGGGGACGCGGATCAAATCCGAAGCGCATTCGCCCACGATCCGCGGATGAATCCGGACTCAGAGTAATGGACAGGGGATAACGGAGCCGCCCGGACGCCCAATTGTTCTTTCCGGCGCCGCGGCGCTTCAATCGGGCCGTTTTAGGCTATTATCGCCGCCGATGGACGTCGCGCCTGTTCTGGACATTCTGGTTCTCTTCGCCTGCACCGCCGACATGCTCGTGATGTGGCGCCGCCGGCAATGGCGCACCGCGGGCTTTGGCGTGCGCGCAGCGCTGCTGGCCGGGGCCGCCGTGGCCTATTTCCATCAGGGATCGGCGGAGCGTCCCACACCCGGCCTGGCGTATGCCATTGCGGCCGTTTGGTTCTATGTGACGGCGATGCCGCGATTGATGGATACGGCCGCCGCGCGATTGCGCGTGTCGGAGTGGTTCATCCCCGCTCTGGTCGTGGCGTGGCTGCGGATGGTGCTCATTCCGTATCCGCGCGGATCGACGTCGCTGCGAACCATCCTGGCACAATACTATCTCGATCGCGGTTGGATCGATCGTTCCATCGCCCAGGCCAGACTCGTGCCGCAGCCGCCGGCCGAAAAAGAATTGATCGCCATCCTCTTTCACTATGAGAATCCAAGCCTCTGGAACGAGATGCTGGCGCACCTCAACGGCATGGGGGGCGAGCGGGCGCTGTCCGAACGGCCGTCGGCGGCGTACAACTACATCCGTGCCCTCGGCGAGACGGGCGATCTGGACGCCATGGTCGGTGCGTACGCCCGATTGCGCGGCATGGCGCTGGCGCGGTCGCGTCAGGCGGGTCAACTGGCCCGGCTTGTCTTCCTGGCCTTCACCGGGCGCGTCACCTGGGTGCGCCGGCTGGTCAACGGGCCCATGCGCGTTCTGCCGCGTTCGCTGCGGCAGTTCTGGGTCGCCACCGCCGAACTGGCCGCCGGCGATCAGTGCGGACGGGCCGAACTGCAATCGCTTTCGTACGGCCGCCTCTCGCCCCCGCGCAAAGCTCTGATTCGCCATCGCCTTGAGCGCCCGCCGGTTGTCGCCGATTCGGTCCTCAAGCCGTTCCATGTCGATTTCATCCGCGAGGTCGAACAGGAATTGTGCGATGAAGAACGCTTCGTGACCGGCCCCAGCGATCATCGTGTATGGGTGACTTACCTGCTGATCGCCATCAACCTGGTCATGTTCTGGTGCGAATATCATTTCGGCGGCACCACCAGCGAAACGGCCCTGACCCGCCTGGGCGCCGTCAGTCCCGAACTTCTCGCCCAGCACGGTTTTTGGCGCGTCATCGCCGCCAATTTCCTGCACGACGGCTGGCTGCACATCTCGATGAACATGCTGGGTCTGCTGATTCTCGGCCCGTTCGTCGAGCGCACGCTGGGAGCCGTTGGATATCTGTTTCTGTACCTGGCCAGTGGAATCGGCGCGGTCTACATCGTCGTCCGATTCCTCACCAGGGATCCCACCGAGCCCCTGGTCGGCGCCTCGGCCGCCATCATGGGACTGGTCGGCGCCATGGCGGCCATCTATCTCCGCGGCAAGCTGCGGCATCGCAATGTCACGGCCAATTACCGTTTGCGCTGGGTCGCCGCGGTTGTGTTGCTCCAGTACCTCTTCGACCACCTGATCCCCGGCGTCAGCGATTCGGCCCACATGCTCGGCTGCGGAATCGGCTTCGCCATCGCCAGCCTGCTCCCCTACCGCCAGCCGCCCACGCCCGGCCGCTGCATCCAATGCGGCTGCGACCTGGGCGCCACTCCCCACCGCTGTCCCGAATGCGGAACTGCCAATTGACCGCGGACGATGTGGGATGGAACCGCACATTCCCTTTGTTCCCGCCGCCGTTTTGGCTTAGACTATGTTCCGTGCTTACCCTTCTGGTGCTCCAAGGTCCGGACAAAGGACGACGATTTGAGCTGCCTGATTCGCCGGCTCTGATCGGGCGGCTCAGTCAGCAGCTTCCCCTCACCGACAACACCGTCAGCCGCCGGCATTGCGAACTGGTTCCCGATCAGGGCGCCTGGGTTCTGCAGGACATGGGCAGCGCCAACGGCACCTATATCAACGGCATCCGCGTTTCCGGGAAGAACGAACTCAAGCTCGGCGACCAGATTCGCGTCGGAAATACGCTCATGGTCTTCGGCGCCCAGCCCGGCGTCATGCGCTCCAGCGGCCAGCAGGTCGCCCTGGCCGGCGAGGAATCCGGCATGGACAGCGCCATCATGCACACCTTCCCCAGCAACGAGGATTCGATGGTGATGGCGGTGCCGGAACCGGCGGCGGTGGCGATGGCGAACCTGACCATCCTCTATCGCCTGGGCGCGACGCTGGGAAGCAGCTTCGATATCGAGCAGGTTCTGGAAGTGGTCATGGACCTGATCTTCGAGCACATGAAAGTCGATCGGGGCATCATCCTCCTGCTGGACGAGCGCAACAACGAGCCGGTCCCCAAGATCGTCCGCACCCGCGAAGACCCCCCCGCCGCCGGCGAAAAACCCGCCGCCGAATCCTCGGCCGACAGCGTCAATGGCGCCAAACTCGAACCAACCACCATCCACGCCTCGCGCACGATCATCAATCACGTCATCCAGAGCGGCGAAGGCGTTCTCTCCAGCAACGCCATGGCCGATCGCCGTTTCAGCAAGGGTCGCAGCGTCCAGGACCTGGGCATTCGCTCGGCCCTGTGCGTCCCGATCAAGGCCCGGCGGCTCACCGCGGGCGAAGGCGATGAAGTCACCGGCGTCATCTATGTCGACAGCCAGGTCAAGAACTACACCTACACGCCCGATCAGCTCCGCCTGCTCACCGCGATCGGCCAGCAGACCGGACTGGCCATTCAAAACGCGCAGCTCTACAAGGCCGGCATGAAGGCCGAACGTCTCGCGGCCGTTGGCGAAACCACGGCCGCCCTGTCGCATTCGATCAAGAACATCCTGCAGGCGCTGCGCGGCGGCGCGGATGTGGTTGAGATGGGCCTGCGCGGCAACAACGTTGTCCAGGCCGGAAAAGGTTGGCGCATCGTCGATCGCAATCTCGAAAAGATTTACAACCTGACGATGAACCTGCTGGCCTACAGCCGTCCGCGCGAGCCGCGATTCCAATCCGTCAATCCCAAGGCGCTGATCGACGATTGCCTGGAACTGGTGGCACCGGCCGCCAACGAAAAAGGCGTGATGGTCGTCGCCGACGTGGAGGCCGATCTGCCGGCCGTGCCGCTCGATCCCGACGGCATCCACCAGGTGCTGATGAATCTGCTCAGCAACGCCCTGGACGCCACCGAGCGCGGCAAGGGCCTGGTGAAGGTCATCTGCCGCTACATGGCCGGCAGCAAGGAACTGGTCATCGAGGTCATCGACAACGGCGCCGGCATCACGCCGGGTATGATGCAGCACATGTTCGAGCTGTTTCATTCGACCAAGGGCAACCGCGGGACCGGCCTGGGCCTGGCGGTGGCCAAGAAGATCATCGACGAACACGACGGCGTGATCGCCGTCCGCTCGAAGGAAGCCGAAGGTTCCAGCTTCACCCTGCGCTTGCCCGTGCGTCAGGAAACCTTGGCCGATCCGTCGCAAACGCACGGCCCGGCCCGATAGCGATCACCATGAACGAATCAATGCTGGTCTATTTCGGCGTGGCCGCCCTGGTGATGAGGCTGGGGACGGCCCTGTATTTGTCCGGCATGTGCCGCGCCAAAAACGCCGGCGGCGCGATGTTCCGTATCGTCGCCGATCTGCTGGTCACGATCATTGCGGTGTGGGCCGTCGGCGATGCGCTGTTCAGCGGCGACAAGGGGCTGCTCTTCGGCTGGAGCCGGACCGATCCCGCCCTGGCAATGATCATCGCGGTAACATTGATCGCCACAGGCATCATCGTCGGCGCTGCCAGCGAACGCAGCCGGTTCCTGCCCATGATGCTGGTCGCCGCGGTGACGGCCGCCGTCGTCGTGCCCCTCGGATGGCGATGGGCCTGGGGATGGATGAGCCGCGACATGGGCTTCATCGACATCGGCGGCGCCAGTTTCACGCATTGCGCCGGCGCGGTCATCGGCCTGGTCGCCATCAAATTCGTCGGCCCGAGACTCGGCAAATACAACCACGACGGCAGCTCCAACGTCGTCCCCGGCCACAATATCCCCCTGGCTGCGGCCGGCGTACTTATCGCCGCCATCGGATTCTTCCCGTACATCCTGGGCTGCGCCGCTATGCGTGGCGACACTTCCGCCAGCCGCATCGTCGCCGATGCGCTCTGCGCCGCCGCCGCCGGCGGTTTGGCCGGGATGTTGCTCGGCTGGTTCCGATTCTCGCCCGGCGACACCTATCTGACGTACTGCGGATTTCTGGGTGGCCTGGTGGCGGTCAGCGGCTGCGCCGGCCGGATCGATACTCTCGCCGCCGTCGCCATCGGCGCCGTCGCCGGAGTCATCGTCCCGGTCATGTCGATCAAGCTCGAACTGCAATTCAAGATGGACGACCCCTCGGCGAAAGTGGCCATCCACGGCGTCGGCGGCGCCCTGGGCACTCTGGCCGCCGGATTATCCCTCACCGGCCACGGCTTCCTCGGCCGCATCGAACAAGTCGGCCATCAGCTTCTCGGCCTGCTGGTCATCACCGCCCTGGCCGCCGCCATCGGCACAGTCACCTTCTTCATCCTCACCCGCGTCACCGTCCTGCATCTGCGTGAAGCCGACGAATTCGATGGCGTGGACCTTTCCGAGCACGATCTCAATTCCTACCCCGATTTCCAGCAGACGATGATCAAGAGCTACCATTTGCGCGAGAGTTGAAGAGGGTATGTTTGGCCACGGAGCACACCGAGGGCACAGAGGGGAATCCTCGCTGGACTCTCGCATATTCGAGCCATTATAGAGGCAAATACCATATTTGACCGGCAAGTTCGTGTGGTTCAGCACATGTCGCGATCAGAGCAAGATCCAGAATCGCCGCCCCAATTCCCAACTGCTGCGGGACTGCAACAAGCCCCGACATGGGCCGGCCCGTTCGCACGCGCTCGACGGCGGCATCGATCATCGTATTGAGATCATGGGTAAGCAGAACGCGCCCAATCGTCGCGGCCCACGATATGACAGCCGAGTCAACCTGCCCGGCCAAGCCCGCGTTATTCACTGTCAGAAGATCCAGATCAGGCACGGCTCGAAAAAGACCACGAACGATGCGCCCGTTGAAGTCCTCATCGGTCAGAAACGCGATCACGTCCCCTTCTTCCTCGCCGCGTCACGGGCCAGCAGGCGCTCGCGCACGCCGCGTTGATCGCATATCTGCTCCACTTGCCGCCGGGTCAGCGACGCATCTTCTTGGCGCTGAAGCAGATACCCATCGACTTCCGGCCGGTGCGTCAGGTAAAAGGCGATGGCCGCATGCACGTCCGCCAGTGATAGCGACGGATATTGCTGAACAATTTCCTCGGCCGTGTTGCCGTCCCGATAGCTCCCGACAAGGGTATCCAGCGTGACTCGCGTCGCGCCGAGGCGCACAACACCCGCGTCATCGATGCGCAAAGGCGATGCAAGCGGAGTAATTGTTATTGTGGCCATGCGGCAAATCCTAAACCGACATTATAGCACCAGTCGTCCAATCCAAACAGGGTATTTCCCGCGATCGCGGCCGTGCTTCGGAGATTTCACGGCCGGGTCGCCGGGGCCGTGGTCGCGTCATCCGGCTTCCAGTGCACGCGGTAGAGATGGCCGTCGGTCACACGGAAATAGACCAGCGTGCCGTCGGGGTCGAAGTGGTAGGGATATTGGCCGTTGTAGGAATGGCCGTTGTCGAAGCTCGCCTGATCCTCAACGTGGTCGTACAGGAGATCCCATTGCGGGGGATTCCATCGCACATCCACTGTCGGCAGGACGATGGCCGCCGGTTGCAAAATATCATCGACGTCCATAAACCAATCGTTGGAGAGCGGTTTGGCGACCGCGTATGCCAAGTGCTGGGAATCCGGGCTGAACAACAGCGGCCCCAACTCGAAATCGGTGTCCTTGCGTTGACCGTCGATCACCAAGAAGCGATAGCCCTCACTGGCGAGCCGTTTGCCATCCGGACTCATCGTAACGTCCTTAAGCGGAAATCCCTCACGTTCCTGGCCGTCAATGAAGAGATGCTTTTCGTGTATCATCTCCACCTGTTCGGACTCAACGAGAAGATGATGCGCGCCGTCGTCGCTGTAAAGACTCTGCTCAAGCCCGGTGCCAACGCTGTCGGGATTCCTATGGGCGATCCGCGGCAAAGTTGAATCCTCCTTACCGTCGACAACTTGCAGCGACCGCACCCCCGGGGCGCCTTGTCCAAGCACTGACGTGATGCCAGTCGAGCGATCGGCTGCGAATGCCCAATGCGCTCCTTTTTGAAAGAATACTGGTCCCGAAAGTATTTCGTAATACGGGCCATAGGTGTCGTTGTCCACCACAACCTCATAGCGAAGTCCAACGAGCAGATCGTCCGATAGACATCCGACAAGGACGAGATGTTGCCCGTCCGGACTGAAGCGGATGCGGTCAACACCCTTCGGGTAGGCGTGTCCGGTATCCTTGCCATCGCGCATGACCGCCCATTGTTTCTGATCGTTCAAATAGCCGTAGGCGACGTGCGAGCCATCGCCGCTGAGCGTCAGATGAACGACTTGACGATTTGCGCCGATCGTTCTTCCATCGACAATGGCTGAATCGCCAGTTGCGGTTTTAGTGACATAGCCAAGGTGCCGGCCGTCATCGCTGAAGACCAATTGCGACGCCTGCAGTGAGCCGGTGGACGTTTCCTTGCCGTCGAGGATAACGTACCACGTCTTGTCCTTTCGGGCCGTGTAAGCCAGCCTCGCGCTGTCGGGGCTGTACAGGACAAACAGAATATCGTCGGCCGTTGCCTGCGATTTCCCGTTCACGCGCAGTTCGACGCCCGTGCCGGCCATGACGACCATCGCGATGTTGTGGCAATCGGGCGACATCGCCACATACGTGATTTGTTTGGAATCGGGAGCCGGGCCGAGGTCATCCGTCGTGACGGATGCAGGTGCGGTTCTGGCACCGAGAAGACATGCCGCCAACGCTGCAACGCGGACAAACCGGAACCTCTTCATGATTTCTCCCGGCTGGTAATGCTACGTTATCTCATACCTCCGCCTGTCGCCGGCCGTTGCCCTCATTTCTATCTTCTCGATGAGCTTTGTGGCTCCACTCTCCACTCAATACGTCAACCCAAATCCCAGCGGGAACAGCGGGGCTTCGGCGTTGGGGCGGGTTGTGGCGCTGACGGGAATCTGGTCCATCGTTTTCGGCCACAGGTACGAGAGCTTGCCCGTCGGTTTCTTGTCGCCGAAGAGGATGTCGGCCACCCCCTGGCCTTCGGAGCCGGGGAGCCACGCGGCTATCAGGGCATCGGATTGGTCAAGCGTGTCGCCGAGGATCATGGGCCGGCCGGAGAGGAGGATCACCACGACCGGGATTCCGGCGGATTTCATGTTGGCGATGGCGGTGCGATCGACATCGGCGAGGGAGAGATCGGCGCGGTCGCCGGCGCCTTCGGCGTAGGGCGCTTCGCCGATCACGACGATGCCCACGTTGGCGCCGGCGGCGCCGCTGCCGTCAAGAGAATAGCTCACGATGGCCTGATTGCCGACGGTGCTCTTGATGGCCGTGAGGATGGACGTACCGCCGGGGATCGGCCGGTTCATGGCGCCCTGCCAATCCACCGTCCAGCCGCCGACCTGCATGCCCAGGTTGTCCGCGCCGCGGCCGGCCACGTGGATGTGGGCGGTCATCTTGCTCAGGGGCAGGACGTTTTTGCTGTTCTTGAGCAGGACGAGCGACTCGGCGACGGCCTGGCGGGCGACGGCGCGATGCTCGGGCGATCCGAACGACGCCTGCAATTTCCGATCCACCAGCGGCGAGCGATTGGGGTCCATCAGACCGGCGGCCAGCTTGACCCGCAAGATGCGCGTCACGGCATCGTCGATGCGCGACATGGGCACCGTCCCGGCGTTCACCAGATCCTTCAAATCCTGGAAGAATATCGGGTATTTCTCGGTCATCATCACCATGTCCATGCCGGCATTGATCGACGTGGCGATCGAGGCCGGGAGGTCGGCGCGATTGATCTGATCGACGGCGTTGTAGTCGGAAATCAGGAAACCCTCGAAGCCCAGTTCCTTCTTGAGAACATCCGTCAGAAGGTATTTGTTGGCGGACATCTTCAGGCCGTTCCAACTGCTGTACGAGGGCATGATGGTTCCGACGCCGGCATTAACGGCCGCGATGTAACCGGGCAGGTGGATGCGGCGGAGAGTCGCTTCATCGACGCGCGTATCGCCCTGATCGAGGCGGACGTTGGTGGCGCCTTCGGCGCCCTGCAAGCTTGCCGAGCCGGGGCTCGTGCCGCCGTCCCCGACAAAGTGTTTGCAGCAGGCGACGACCGATAGCGGATCGGCAAGGCTGTCGCCCTGGAACCCATGCACGGCCGCGGGGGCCAGCAGGCTGACGATGGCCGGATCATCGGAATATCCCTCAAACGTGCGGCCCCAGCGTTCATCTTGTGGAACAGTGATGCACGGCGCGAAGACCCAGTTGATGCCGGTGGCGCGGACTTCCTCGGCCGTGACGCGCTCGATCTTCGTCACCAGCTCGGGATCGCGCGTGCAGCCCAGGCCGATGTTGTGCGGGAAGATCGTCGCGCCGGGGATGTTGTTGTGGCCGTGGACGGCATCGATGCCGTACAGAAGCGGAATGGCCAGGCGCGTCTTCAGGGCGTGCTGCTGGTAGCTCTCGACCATATCGGTCCAGCCGGCGAGGTTGTATTTGGATTTGTCTTTCGGCCCGGACCCGCCGCCGCTGAGCAACGAACCGAGGCAATATTTTTCGATATCGTCGGGAGTCTTCAGCGACCCCTGATCCGGCTGCATCATCTGGCCGATTTTTTCATCGAGGGTCATCTTGGCGAGAATGGTCTTGGCCTGGGCGTCGTAGGCGAGGAATTGCTTCTGCTGCGACACCTGCCCCTGGCAGCCCACCAACGACGCGGTGGCGGCGAGGCAGGCCATGAGCACGGCCGGCTGAAGGAGGGCCATTCGTACAGTGTGAAAAGTCGACAGGGGCATAGCGGTCTCCGGTTCGATTTGGCGTAACGGACAATTCCTGAACGCCGGACAATTTACGTTATTTGGCGCGATTCACAAGATCAAAGGGCGATTTGAAATCGCGGATTTGAGATCTCAGATTTCGGAATCCCGGATTTGAAATTAAAATGACAGTGGCGGATCGGCTCTATGTCGCCGGCGGCGCATTGGGCGCTTCCAGAAAGAGCTCCTCGGTCTCCGTCGAATAGCCGAGCAACTGGGCGAAGCGCGCCCATCCCACGATGGTGTCGAACAGCTTCGCCACGTCCTCGGCCGGCATGCGAACCACGAGTTCTTCCTCCACCACGTCGCGGGTCAGCCGCTTATTCGGGGCCTGGTTCAGAATCTCGGCCACAAAACGGAACGTCGCCAGGGTGCGGAGCTGCTGGTTGACCAGGGATTTGCGCAGGTTGATGTCGGCGTCGAGGAATTTGTTCCCCAGCGGCGTGAGCAGCACGGTGTTCCTGGGCGTGTCCAGAAAATCGAGCATCTCGCCCATCTTGATCACCGCCAGCGTGTGGCCGAAATCGTAGTCCGTCTGCTGATCCAGCCGGAATACGTCCATCTGGCTGCCCTGGTCGCGAAGCATCTCCATCAGACCGAACACCTCGCCGATGAACACATGGGGCAGCGGCTCGGGCACGGGCACGCCTTCGGCCGGGGCGGCAGCGGCGGCCGGGGCGGGCGCTTCTTCGGGCAGTTGTTCGGAGACGATGACATCGTGCAGGCGTTGCACCATGGCGCGGAAGGCCGGCGCCTGATAATCGCGCGGATGCGGAATCGTAACCGGCACTATGGTGCGGATGTGGCCGGGCTGCGTGCCCAGCACCACCACGCGGTCGGCCAGGAACACGGCTTCATCGATGTTGTGCGTGATAATCAACACGCTCTTGACGGCGGCCAGGGCATCGCCGACGACGGCATCGTCGCGGCTGGTGACCAGCCTGTAGACTTCGCCGCGCAGGCTTTCGGCCATGAAGACATCCAGCGCGCTGAACGGTTCGTCCATGCAGAGCAGCTCCGGCGCACTGGTCAGGGCACGGGCGAATCCGACCCGCTGTTTCATCCCGCCGGAAATTTCCTTTGGGTATGCCTCTTCGAATCCGCTCAGGCCGACCATCTCGATGCAGCGTGCCACGCGCTTGCGGCCTTCCTCCGACGGGAGATTGAGCCCGTCGAGTGCGACGGCGATGTTGTCGCGGACCGTCAGCCACGGATAGAGGGCGAAGCTCTGGAACACCAATCCGACGCCGGGGTGCATTCCCGTGAGCGGCCGGCCGTGCGCCAGGACGGTTCCCTGCGTCGGCGTGAGCAGGCCGATCAGTGCCCGCAGCAGCGTGCTCTTTCCCGATCCGCTGGGACCGAGAATGGCGACGACTTCACCGGTGTTGATCGCCAGCGAGACATCCTTGATGGCGAAGCGAACCCGCGCGGCGTCATACGCCACCGAGACGTTCTTCGCCTCGCAGATCGGCGTGCCATTGGTCGCTTCGCTCACGGTTGCCTCGCGTATCGGACGTCAGACGTTCAAAGCATAGCGGCTTTCCGCCACGCGATAGAGCCGCCGCCACATGAATCGGTTCAACAGCACAACGGAAATCGCCATAGTCACGATCCCCGCCGCCAAGAGCGGGAAATTGCCCCTGTCGGTGGCGATGCTGATCAACGATCCCAGGCCGAAGGCCACCTTGGTCTCGCCCTTCACCTGCACGTATTCCGAGACAATGGTCGCGTTCCACGCCCCGCCGGCGGCGGTGATCAGGCCGGTCACAAGGTACGGGAACACGCCGGGAATATAGATGCGCGTCCACTGCCGCCACCACGGCGTGTGGTAGACTTTGGCGACTTCCTTCAGTTCGGTCGGGATGGCCATGGCGCCGGCGATGACGTTGAAGAGAACATACCATTGTGCTCCCAACAGCATCAGGCTGACGCAGCCCACGGTAAAGGGAATCCCCAGGTAAACCAGCAGGCCTGTCACCACCGGAAACACCATCGGGGCCGGAAAACTGGCCGCCACCTGCACAACCGGCTGCAAACGCTGCGACCATTTGGGTGAAAGGCCGATCAGGATTCCCGCCGGCAACGCCCAAAGGCCGCCCAGGACGACGGCCGCGGTGGTGCGAGCAAACGACGACAGAAGCGCCAGCAGCACGTATGCCCAATCCTGATGCTGCGCCGGGTCATGGATCGGAAGCAGCATGAGCAAATGCACCAGCGACCAGACTCCCCAGATCGTCCCCGCCCCAAGCAGTGCCAGCGCAATCCACTTCGCGACCGCAATGGCTGTTCCCGCAATCCTGGATTGCTTTGGCCTGGGACGCGCAGCGCCAGGCGCATCGGCCGGCGCGACCGGAACAACGGCCGGGAGCGTCGGCTTCTTCTTGAGCCGGCCGATGAGCTTTTCGTACAGCCGCGATTCCTGAAGCAGGTTGAGCACCCAGGATTGTGCCTTGTCGGTTTCGGCGGTCTCCTCGACCTTGAATTGTTCGCTCCAGACCACGATGGGGCGCCAGAACAACTGGTCCACCGCGACGATCATGATGATCATCGCGACCACGGCCGCGATCATCGCCTGGGTGTTCCCTTCCTTGATCGCCTCGGCCATATACGAACCGATGCCGGGAAGACGAAAGTCCTTGTCGCCGAGCGTGAAGGCTTCATTAACGGTCAGAAAGAACCAACCACCGGCGAATGACATCATCGAATTCCAAACCAGCCCGATCATCGAGGCCGGCAGTTCCAGCACGGTGAAAATGCGCCAGCGGCTCAGTTGATTCATCGTGGCCGCTTCCGCGAGATTGGTGGGAATGCTGCGAATGCTGCCGAAGAAGCTGAAGGTCATGTTCCACGCCTGGGCGGTGAAGATCATGACGACGCACGCCAGTTCCAGTCCGATCTCGCGCGTGGGAAAGAGCCCGATCATGGCCAGCACCAGTGCCGGCAGGAACCCCAGCACGGGTATCGACTGGAGCACGTCCAGGGCCGGCACCATGATCTTTTCGGCCCGGTGATTGTGAGCAGCGAGAGTGCCGTAAACCAGTGTGAAGATCAGCGAAAGAATGTAGGCTGCAAACCCGCGCGCCAGGCTGAACATCGTATATTTTGGCAGCGTCCAAAGGGAGAGGCTGATGTCCGTCTGCTGGTGATATGGCGCAGCGACCTGCTTGCCGAACGTGAACAACGCGCCCGCGACTCCCGCCGCGACGGCCAGCACAATCAGGTCCGGACCGATACTCGCCGGCTTCTTGAGAATGTCCCGCACCCGGCGGGTGGTGAAAACGTGCGCCATGCCGCGTCGCTCCAATCCCTGGCAGCCCTTTCGCGATTGGTGGTTTTAGCCAGCGGCCGGCGAATTATCCACTGGCCGGGAGCAGACTTCCTCTCCGCTGGCGGAATATCCGCCCGACGATTAGCATCGAGACCACATTGGGTTTGCCGTACAGGAGGAACATGCCTGGTCGTTGCACGTATTCTGGCCGTGTTTCCATCGCGGTGTTCCTTGCACTGCTGACAACTGCCGCATTCATCGCAGTCGGCGCCCCCGAGCCGGAGCCGGCCGCATTGCTGGGCCGCTGGGGCGACCAGGGCGACGGTAATTATGTCAACCCGATTCTCCCCAGCGATTACAGCGACCTCGACGCCATCCGCGTCGGCAACGATTTCTACGCCGTCTCCTCGACGTTCCAATACTCGCCCGGCGTGGTCATTCTGCACTCGAAGGACCTTGTGAGCTGGACCATCCTCGGCCATGCCGTCAGCGATCTCACGCAGATCGCCCCGGAGATGAATTGGGATAAGATGAGCCGCTATGGCCGGGGCATCTGGGCGGGGGCGATCCGCTACCACGACGAGAAGTTTTGGATCTATTTCGGCACGCCGGACGAAGGGTTCTTCATGACCACGGCCAAGAATCCGGCCGGCCCGTGGGAACCGCTGCATCCGGTGATGAAGGCCAAGGGGTGGGATGATTGCTGTCCGTTCTGGGACGACGACGGGCAGGGTTATCTGGTGTGCTCCAACTTTTCGGGCAACTATCAAATCCATCTGTTCAAAATGACGGCCGATGGGCAGCAGGTCATCGCGGATTCGGACAAGGTGATTCATCAGTCGCGCGGCAGCGAAGCCAATAAGCTCTATAAGATCAACGGGCTTTACTATCATTACTACAGCGAGGTCCGCAGCGAGGGTCGCGTCATCATGATGGACCGCTCCAGAAGCCTGGACGGCCCGTGGGAAACCAGGCAGCTCAATCATGTCAATAAGGCGATCGACAAGGAACCCAACCAGGGCGGCCTGGTGCAACTGGCCTCGGGCGATTGGTGGTTCATCACGCATCAGGGAACTGGCGACTGGGAAGGCCGGGCCATGGTCCTGCTCCCGGTCACCTGGATCGACGGCTGGCCGATCATCGGGAAGCCAGGCCCCGACGGCATCGGCAACATGGTCTGGAGCGGTATGAAACCGATCATCGGCATCGCCCCGGCCGTGCCGCAGACGGATGACGAGTTCAATGAAACCACTCTGCCCCCGCAGTGGGAATGGAACTATCAGCCGAGGGCGGACATGTGGTCATTGACGCAGCGGCCCGGTTTTCTGCGGCTGGCGGCGTTTCGGCCGCTCAAGAGTAACGACCTGTTGTCGGCCGGCAACACACTCACACAACGGGCGTTTCGCACCGATGCGAATGAAGTGACGATGAAACTGGACATCGCCGGCATGGCCGATGGCCAGCAGGCGGGCCTGTGCCATCTTGCCAAGTCGTATTCCGCGCTGGGAGTATCACAAGAGGGCGGCATCCGAACGCTCACGTTCAACGACGCCGGCAAGATGACCAGCGGGCCCGTTCTGAGCGGCGACGCGCTTTGGCTCGGCAGCTCATGGAATCTGGCCGGTGACAGCCAGTATTCCTACAGCATCGACGGCAAAACCTACACGCCATTCGGGCCGAAGTACCATCTAACGTGGAGCTACTATCGCGGCGACCGGCTGGGGATTTTCAGTTATAACAACAAAGCCGACGCGGGTTATGTGGATGTGGAATGGTTCCACTTCAAATTTGCGACGCCGGCCGCGATGAACAACGGCGTCACAACGCAGCCGTAGGGTCCGCATTGCGGACCTCTATATGCCCGGCCTGGGAATGTGGTCCGCAATGCGGCCCCTGCAAAACCGCACGCGAGTGCGGAACGCCATTGGATCATCCCCCCACACCGATCTTCGCGTCGGGCAATCCCGCAGCGCTGGTGGTTACCTGCACCGTTCCGTGCGTTTCGACGTAGATCAGCAGCCGGCCGTGATACGCCTTGTGATGCGGCGCCTGATAGTTCTCAACGGAATCGGTGTCGCCGGATTCGATTCCCAGCAGACGGCCCGGACCTTTGATCGACACGCTCACATCCTGCGCGGCATTCGGGACGACGTTGCCGGCGGCATCGGTCATCGACAGTTCGACTTGCGCCACGTTCGGGCCGTCGCCGGGGCCGAAGGTCGTCTTGTATTCCTCTAACTTGATCGCCGCCGCCTTGGCGGGCAGCGTGTAGGTATCGGTGACCGATTTGCCCTTCCTGGTCGCAAAGGCGGTGATCGGCCCGCCGGCGGGATCGCCGGGGACGGGAATGATGCGCGTGGGCGGCAGGGTCTTCTGCCCCAGCGACTTGCCGCTTTGCGTGAAGGTGACGGCATCGGCGTTGGTGTAGCAGACCAGCCGGCCGGCGGCATCGCGCTGGATCTTGGCCATCAAGGCGTCGTTCCATAGCGATTTGCGGAAATAGAATTCGGACTTGCGATACCCTGCCAGATCGAGGAATCCGGCCGCGCTGGCGCGGTTGGGAAACTGCCTGGCCTCGCCCATGTAGTCGATGCCGGTCCAGAGGAATTCGGCGAAGATGTACGGCGTGTTGGCGACGGTGAGCCAGGCGGCCAGGTCGGACTTGTTCTCGCTGCCGTACATGATGCGCGTGGGATTGGCGGCATGATCTTCGGCGTAGTGCGATTCCATGTAGTTATACCCTTCGACATCCAGCAGCGTCTTGAAGAGATTGGTCTCTGGAAACGCGCACGCCGCCGTGACCGGACGCGTGGTATCGACGGCCTTCACGTCCTTGATGAGCCGCGCCGCGATCGGCGGCAATTCGGGAGAATTCGGCGGGTATGGATCGTTCTGATAGTCGATCTCGTTGCCGATGCTCCACATGATGATCGACGGATGATTTCGATCGCGGCGAACCATGTCCTGGATGTCCTTGTCGGCCCACTCGTCAAAGTAGGTGTGGTATCCATCCTTGCCGGGCGTGCCGTTGTTCCAGCCGGTGATCCACTTGTTCTTGCCGCCGGTCCATTCGTCGAACGCCTCGTCCATGACGAGAAATCCGAGTCGATCGCACAGATCGAGAAACTCCGGCGCCGGCGGATTGTGGCTGCAACGGATGGCATTGGTCCCGGCCTCCTTGAGCGTACGAAGCCGCCGTTCCCAGACCTGCTGCGGAATGGCCGAACCCAACGCGCCGGCGTCTTCGTGCAGGCACACGCCCTTGAGCTTCATCGAAACGCCATTGAGCCAGAACCCGGTATTCGGATCGAATTTGATCGTGCGAATGCCAAACGGCGTGCGATACGCGTCGATCGTCTTGCCATCCTGAATGACTTCGGTGACGGCCGTGTACATCGTGGGATGATCGACCGACCAGAGCGCGGGCTGAGCGATATGGAAGGTCTGCTCGAACTGCTTGCTGGCCGGTTCGCCCTGGCCATACACGACCAGGAACATCGCCGGGCCGTCAACTTTGGCCGAATCGGTGGCGACGGGCGTGCCGTCAGCGTCGTATATGGTCGTGACGATTCCGAAGACCGAATCCGGCCCGCCCGCCGGCGGAGCGGCGCTCTTCATGCCGCGCAGGGTTGTGGCGATGCTGATATCGGCCGCGTCGTCCGTCGCCGCCAGCGTCGTGACAAACGTTCCATCGTGTTCGACGAAGAACGGATTGGTGGCGATCAGATAGACGTTGCGGAAAATCCCCGAACCGGGATACCAGCGCGAATCGGCGAAATCGTGATGGTCCACGCGCACCGCCAGCACGTTGTCGCCAGTTGCGTTCAGATACGGCGTGAGATCGTATTGGAACGAAATATACCCATACGGCCGGGTGCCCAGCGCGTGGCCGTTGAGATAGACAGTCGAGTCTTTGTACACGCCGTCAAACTGGATGCTGACAAGCTTGCCGGCATCGGCGGCGGGGAGCGTGAAGTGCTTGCGATACCAGGCGATGCCGGCGGGAAGATAGGCGGTGCCGCTGGCCCATTTGGAATCGAACGGCCCTTCGATGGACCAATCGTGCGGGAGATCGAGCTTGCGCCAGGCACTATCGTCAAAACCGGCGGCATCCGCGCCGGTTTGATCCCCCAGTGCGAACCGCCAATCCTGATTGAACAAGGTCTTTTGTGTATCGCCCGATTGCGTCAGGCCGGCGGGCGCGGCGGGCTCACTGCTCGTCTGTGTGCAGCCGCTCAACATCACCGTGATCGCGCCGACAACGATACCACAGGCCCAAAATGGCATTCGCATAACCGCTCCTCGAAAACTCTCTGACACGAACTTGAAAACCAAATCCTCCGCCATCGCCACGGCGACGGCCGGCGGGTTATTTGTACATCGGGTCGCTGTCGGAAACAAAGTCCGTTGGCGAAGGCACCGGGCCATTGACCGTGTTGATCAGCAGGTTGTCGAACATCGCGGTATTTCGCGCATTGCCCGTGCCGCCGGTCATCAAGCCCGCCAGGCCACTGCCGAACGCGCTGTTGTCGGCCGCAAGAACCTGTTTGTTATCGATAAATCCGACGATGTGCTGGCCGGTGAACTGGAGCTTGAGGTTGTGCCATTGCTTGACGTCGAAATCACTGATGGTTGCGGTGGCCAGTGAAGGGATCGGCGCGTTGCCGCGCCCTGCGGCCGCGCCGCCGCGACCCTGGGCCTGGCCGGCGACCACCAGCGACACCTCGCCGTCGGCGCCGAGTCGCAGGTAATAACCCTTGGGATCAGTGCCATAGCCGCTGCCGGTGTTCGAGACCCGGCCCATGACGCCGACCCAGCCGCCATCATCCATCAGCGTGTCGGCGCTCACCTCGTAGTCTTTCCACTTGGAATCGCCAATGACCGTGTAGGGCATCGATTCCGGCGCCCAGCTCTGGGCCTTCTTATCCAGAACCTGGCGCAGGCATTGGCCCTTGCCGTCCGGCCGGTCTGCCAGCTCGAACACGCCGGAAATGTCGGCCGTGTAATGCGGCAGATAGCCGAACGATTTGGCATTCTTGTAATGATCGAAGTTTTCGTAATAAGGCAGCGGGAAATCCCGCTCGGCCGGCACATCGTCGAACGAGCCTTTCTGCTGGCCGGTGGTTGTCGAGATTGAATAGATCGACGCGGGATCGAGCGTGATGCTGAACGAACCGTTGACCGGGTTGATATCGTCCAGCTTGACGAATTGCTCCTGGGCATTGCTTCGCCAGACGCACAGTTTACCGGCCGAAAGTCCGCCCTTGACGTTGATCGTCACCGTCTGCTTGGCCGTGGCGTTCTTGGTTTCGGCGATGAAGCTGTAATCCGTGCCCGGCGACTTGAGCGTGACGAACGTCCCGCCGCCGCTCAGATTCCCGCACGCGCCGTTGAGATATTGCCAGCCGATGGCGCTGAACTGGCCGTAATGTGCGTATCCCCACATCGCCGGCCGGATGGCGTAATTCCCGCTCCAGGGTGAACGGGCAATGAGCATGGACGGCGTTTCGGGATACGGCTCGATCGGATAAAGCGACGCCACCAGATACCAGTTGCAGATTTTCGTCACGCCGCTGTTGATGTAGTTCTGATTGAACGCCTGCACAATGCTGATTTCGCAATCGAAGCCCTGCTTATACACATGCTCTTCGCTGTTCCAGATCGGCTTGTTCAGACCGTCCAGCAGCTTCCTCACCGCATCGGGAGTGGGCGAAGTGGCCATGGTGTGATTGCTGACGACATCGACGGCCTTGGCCAGGGCCGGATCGGTCAGGAAATGATTGGTGAAGTCGAACTTGGTCTTGTCCCAGTTATCAAATCCGTGGATGCGGACCTTGTTCAGTCCGTCGTTGTCCAGCGTCGTCCGAAACATCTTGACCCACGCCTCATTGACGCCCTTTTCATTGCGGCAGCCGATGGCGTCCAGGTCCAGGCCGTAATTCGTCTTGAGCCCCTTGATCCACTTGGCGTAATAGTCGCACATGTCCTGCGACCAGAAATTGCCGTTGGGGGATCTTGCGTCCACGCCCACCCAGCCCGGACAGCTCCACGCGCAGGCATCCAGCGACATGGCCGGATTCCGCTTCTTCGCCTCGGTCATCAGCCACCATTCATAGCCCCGGCTGTAATTCTCATCGGTGCGCGAGTGCATGTGGCTGTCTTCGGTGCCCTGCGTGCTGTTCCCATCGCCACCAACTTCGACATACAGGGCCGAGATCGACGCCCCGAATTTCGGCTTGAACAACAGATCCAGCACCTGATCGCGCTGCTTCTGCGGATAATCCTTCAGCAGCACCGATGTCGCCCCCCCGCCGCTGACGGCCCCGATCCCGTCAAACTGCTTCCCACCGGCCGTGCCGTCGATGACAACCGTCTGATCCGCCCTTGCGGCGGATGGCCACAAGGCCGTTGAGAAAAAGGTGACTGCCAGAGCGGCAACAAGCAGCGATGCAGATTTCATGGAGCGTGCCTTTCGAAAGTGGTGCGGGCAGAATACACCGCCGGGCGAAGAATTGTAAGCGCCCGGCGGGATCGACAGTGCCCGATTTCCCCGGTGAGTGTAAATCCATGCGAGGCCGCCTCTTGATCCCCTCTCCCTGTACCCAGGGGGAGGGTTGGGTGGGGGTCGACCGCTATGGCGTCGGTCGCGGCTTCGACCTGGCGGAACCAATGGCGAAGAACCCCCACCTCTGTCCTCCCCCTGGGTACAGGGAGAGGAGGAAAAGGCGGTTGCCCGGAAAATCGGGCACTCTCGCGGCGTCGCCCGCCGAGCACGCCCTTGCCCCATGTGCCGCGGCATCTATACTCAGCGGCGGAGGCAATGGTCTTGTCCCGACTCGCCGCTTGGGCTTTGATCTTTCTGGCTGCGCTCCCGCTCATCGGCGGATGCGTCGAACGCACCATGGTCATCGATTCCAGCCCGCCGGGGGCGCTAGTCTACTTCAACGACCAGGAAATCGGCCGCACGCCCATCCAGCGCGATTTCTATCTCTACGGCAATTACGACACCCAGGTCCGCGAGGATGGTTATGAGACGCTCAAGACCACCACCTCCGTCAATCCGCCGATCTATCAATGGATCCCCATCGACCTGCTGGCGGAAATACTGCCGATCCCATTTCACGACACGCAGCATTTCAGCTACACTCTCAAACCGGCCGCCACCCAACCCGATGAGCCGGAACTGATCGCCCAGGCGATCGCACTGCGCGGCCAGCTTGTCAGCAGCCCCCTTACCACCACGCGCCCCGCCGCAACCCGCCCGGCCAGGCGCCCGACCACCGGCCCCACCACCACCAGCCCGGTCTCCGATTGATTCTTGGGGTCTGCCCGAATTACCACACCGACCGCCTTTTCCTCCTCCCCTTGTACCCAGGGGGAGGACAGAGGTGGGGGTTCTTCGCCAGCGGCTCTGGAAGAATCAGCCCCCAACCAACGCCGCGGCGGCCAACCCCCACCCCAACCCTCCCCCTGAGTACAAGGGGAGGGGGTAAGAGGTTGGTCCACATCGAGTTACCGTTGCCCGGGAATTCGGGCACACCCGATTCCGGCACCCTTCTCAACTGCAAGGGCGTTCATCTCGATAACACAGTAGAATGTTTCTCTCAGCCGATGCGTTACGGGACCTTATGCAGCGGGCGGCCGCCCAGGGCGTTCATGTCAGCACCGGAGACAAACGCCGCGCCGGCCGGGTGCTCAGCCGTTCACAGATCCAGCTCGTCTACGAGGGCGCCAACATCACCGCGAATCTCGCCGATGTGTCCCACCGCGGGCTGAGCCTTTTCAGCCACACCAGGATGAAATGCGGCGATACATTCATCCTGCGCCTGTGCAGCGACTCAGCGCCGGCACAGATCCTCTGCACCGTCGTCCATTGCCACTCGATCAACCTCCAGATCTTCAAGATCGGCGCGGAGTTCACCTGCACGCTGCCCAGCCCCCCCGACCAAAAACCGGCCGCGAACGCAACCCAAAAGCAATCCGCCCAAGCCGTACAGGACGAGGTCGCCCGCATCCAGCATTCCATTCTCGATTAAGCGCACTGGCGCCGCCGACGCCGCGCCAGCAGGCCCCCCGCGCAGGCGCTGAGCAATCCGACATTGGCCGGCTCGGGGACGCTGAGGGTCTGCGTGATCACAGCCACCACGGTGGAGGAGCCCGCGCCGTCGTAGCCTTGGGAGTCCGTATCGTAGGGTTCGTCGTAAGCCAACAGCAGTCCTGTGGTCGATTTGGCCACATTGATCGACGGCACTGTCCCCGAAAACTCGCCATCGGCCACCAGAAGGCCGTCCAGGTACGATTTCCCGCCATATACGAACGTGCCGGGACCGGCGTATGGGCAACTATACGGAGTTAGGCTGTCGATCGTAGTACCGACCGGAGTGCCCGGGTTATTTCCCGTCGTCGACTCGGCGAAGTTCAGCATGTCGCCGGCGCTCTGGCCAAGACCAAAGATAATCAACGTCGAGCCTGTGCGGTTATTCACCTTCGCCAGCGATGGTGGCTGGCCCACCGAGTCCTGGCCAGCCGCCACCTTCGTTGTGCCGTCGTCAGCGTTCAGGGCCGAGTCTGTAAACCCGGTTTCGACGTACGTGTCTTTGTGGCTTGTCTGGGCCGAATCGGTCAGGTTGTAGTAGTCGCTCGCGTTCAACTGCCCCTGGCCCTGGTATGCGGCGAACGTGGAGCCGTTGTAAATGTCGTCGTTGAGCGTGCCAGAAATGACACCGCCGGTCACGCGAAGATTGAAATTGTCGATTCCACCGTCCACCATGTTACCGTTCCAGGGGATTGAGTTGGGCGTAACGCGCCCGCCCGAACCGACGGTGCCGTCGATGGCATAAATCGCAAATGTGTTGGGAGTGTAATCGCCCCAGCCGTCATCATTGATCGACATAACGTAGGTCACCGTTCCGTCCGGAGCCGCGGCGCTGGCTTGGGAAGCCAGTCCGACCGATACAACGGCCGCACCGAGAATGACGGCCGTCGATTTCCCGATTTTGCCCTTCATGATTTGCCTTTGGTTGAATCTGTTGACCGCGTAGACGTGCGTAACGAGGCTCTACCAGCGAATTTACTTCGCTTCCAATGTACGGCGGCGACGCCGCGCCATGAGGCCAACCGCGCCAATCCCCAGCAGCCCGACGCCTGCCGGTTCCGGCACCCTCAGGGTCTGAGTGATCACGACTTGTGCGGTGCTGGAGCCGGCGCCGTCGTAGCCTTTGGCAATCGTGTCGAAGGGTTCGTCATAGCTCATCAACAGTCCGGTGAGCGAATCCGCCAGATTGATAGACGGCGGTGTCCCCGTCACATACTGCCCGTCGGCCACCAGAAGACCGTCCAGGTAGGTTTTCCCATCGAATGTGAACGTGCCGGGACCGGCGTAGGGGGAACTGTAGGGGGTGACGAAGTCGATCTTCGTGCCGGCCGGGATGCCCGGATTGTTTCCGGTCGTTGATTCGGCAAAATTCAGCATGTCGCCGGCGCTCTGGCCAAGACCGAAGATAATCAGCGTCGCGTCGCTCCGGCTGGTCACATGCTTATACGAAGGCGGCGTGCCGGTCGTGTCCTGGCCGGCGCCCACCGTCGTGCTGTTGTTGTCGTCGGACAGCGCATCCTCAGTGAATCCCGCCTCCACAAACGAGTCCTTGTGGCTTGTCTTGGCCGCATCCGTCAGGCTGTAGTAGCTGGGGGCGAACAGCCAGCCCTCCCCGGCATGGGCCGCAAACGTCGAGCCGTTGACGATATCATCGTTGAGCGAGCCGGGGACGGCGCCGCTGACGTGAAGATCGAAATTGTCGATACCGCCATCGACCTGATTCCCATTGGCGGCGATTGAATTGGGTATGACGCCGGCGGGTCCGATGGTGCCGTCAATGGCGTAGATCGCAAATGAGTTGGGTGTGTAATCGCCCCAGCCATCATCATTGATCGACATGATGTACGTGACGGTTCCCTCCGGAGCCAATTGTGCGCTGGCATGTGAAGCCAGTCCGACCGCCGCGGCGGCCGTACCGAGAACGATGGCCGTCGATTTCCTGATCTTGCCCTTCATGACTCTTGCCCTTTCCCTGACCCATTGACCGCTCTGACGTGTACTCTGATGGCCGATTTGCCCGAATCGTCCTGAGCAAGCGATGTGCGAAACGCATTCGGGCCGGCCGAGTCTCAACGACCCAACCCGCCCGAAGAAGTGTGATCAAGCTGCCCGATTTCAACCCCCCACCGGGCCTGTATGCAAATCGGTCATTCCGGTCTCGCCCCCCGGGAGTAACGAGGCTCTACCGGTCGCGACTTACATACAGGCCCAGTGTTCAAACAAGCGGATTTACTTTGCTTCCAGCCCGCGACGGCGCCGGCGAGCCAGAAGGCCCATTGCGCCGATGCCGAGCATTCCCACACTGGCCGGCTCGGGAACCGGAGCGCCGCCCAGAGTCTGGGTGATCAGAGCCAGCACGGTGCTGGCGCCCGCGCCGTCGTAGCCCTTGGCGGTGGTATCATAGGCTTCGCCGTACGCTTCCAACAGGCCGGTGGTCGATGACGCCAGGTTGATGGACGGGGCCGTGCCGGTGAACTGGCCGTCTGCGATCAGCAGGCCGTTAAGGTACGTCTGTGCACCGTAGACAAACGTGCCGGGTCCGGCATACGGGGAGCTCGCCGCGGCCTGGCCCGTGGCGACCGCTGTTCCGGCCGGAATGCCCGGATTGTTGCCCGTCGTTGAGGTGGCAAAATTCCGCATATCGCCGGCGCTCTGACCCAAGCCAAAGATGATGAGCGTCGCGTTGGTTTTGGCGTTCACATGGGCCAACGAGGGCGGTGTGCCCACCGTGTCCTGGCCTGCGCCAACCTGCGTATTGCTGTCGTCGTTGTTCAGAGTGCCATAGGTGAACCCGGCCTCGACGAATGATGTATTGGAATGGCGTGTGGGGTTCCACAGCTCATAGTAATTGCTCGACGAGATCGTACTTGCACCAGGATTAGCGGCAGACGCCGAGCCGTTGACAGGCACGTCGTTCAACGTGTTGGCGACGATGCCGCCGGTCACGTGAAGATCGTAATTATCGATGCCGCCATCCACCTGGTTGCTGTTGGCGGCAATCTGGTTGGGCGTGACTGTAAAGCCGCTGACCGTGCCGTCAATCGCGTAAATCGCGAAAGAACCGGGCACATAATCGCCGAAGCCGTCATCGTTGATCGACATGACGTAGGTGACGGTTCCGTCCGGAGCCGATTGGGCGCTGGCGTGGGATGCCACGCCGACTGCCGCAACCGCTGCCCCCAGCGCCATGACCGTCGACTTCTTGATCCTGCCGTGCATAACTCCCGTACCTTTCGACCCCAATTTCCCGCGAGTTCTCGTGTCTTGCAGGACTAATCCGCCGAAAAGTCCCGCACAAGCAGCGTGAATTGCGGGGTTCGAACCAATCGAACCCAGATTCGCTTGTCCTGACGGCTCGCGTCTTCCGCCTGGGACACACGCCTCGAACATCCCGCCGTGGCCAGCACACAACCTCGATCACAGAGATGTCGTCGGTATGGAGTAATGCAAAGTCTGCGCCAGGTTTTTTGTCAAAATCTGGAGAGCCGTAAGTATTTGAAATAAAAGGACTTGATTGCGGTCTGGAGAAATGGCTAAACCGCGTGGATTGCGCCGACGACCTACCAGATTGGCCGGTTGGTACGGGCGCAACTCGCGCGCAATTTGTTACAGAATAAAGGCTTACAGAACGCGCCTACCGCAATGGCGGTAGACCTACCAAGATGGTAGGCGCTGGGCTTCCCCCCAACCGCCCGATCCGCGTTCTTATCGGACCGCGGCGACGCTGTCGCTCCCGTCATCCCTCCCCCCTTCGCTTCCCAATCCACCGCCCCAGGAGCCTGTATGTAAATCGGTCTTTCCGGATCTCGCCCCCCGGGAGTATGGGAGCTTCCGGTCGCGATTTACATACAGGCCTGGGTCCAGTCGGCGGACTTAGACTTACTTCTTGGCTGCATCGCGGCGGCGACGCCGGCCAAGCAATCCCATGGCGCCAAGGCCGAACAGTCCAACGCTGGCCGGCTCGGGAACGCCCAGGGTCTGGGTGATCAAAGCCAACTGCGTGCTGGCGCCGGCACCGTCGTAGCCTCTGGCCATGGTATCGAACGGTTCGTCGTAGGCTTGCAGCAGGCCGGTCGTCGAGTTGGTAAGGTTAATCGTCGGTACCGATCCGCTGTACTGTCCATCCGCGACGAGCAAGCCGGTGAGGAACAGATTGGGACCGAACCGCACGGTTCCCGGTCCGGCGTACGGGTAGCTCGCCGCAGCAAAGCCGGTGGCGACCGCTGTTCCGGTCGGGATGCCCGGATTGTTGCCTGACGTTGATTGGGCAAAGGTCTGCATATCGCCGGCGCTCTGGCCCAGGCCAAAGATGATCAGCGTCGCGTTGGTCTTGGCGTTCACATGGGCCAACGAGGGCGGCGTGCCCACCGTGTCCTGGCCAGCCCCGACGATCGTACTGCTGTCATCATTGTTCAAAGTGCCATAGGTGAACCCGGCCTCGACGAATGACGTATTGGAATGGCGTGTGGGATTCCACAACTCGTAGTAGTTGCTCGACGAGACCGAACTCGCGACGGGATTTGAGGCGGATGCGGAGCCGTTGACAAGAACGTCGTTCAATGTTCCGGGGACGACGCCGCCGGTCACGTTGAGGTCGTAATTATCGATGCCGCCGTCCACGGCGCCGGTGGCGGCCAGGATGTTGGGCGTGACGGTGTAGCCGTTGACCGAGCCGTCGATGGCGTAGATGGCGAAGCTGCCCGGCGTCACGTTGCCGAAGCCGTCGTCGTTGATCGACATGATGTAGGTGACGGTTCCGTCCGGAGCCGATTGTGCCTGGGCATGGGACGCCACGCCGACGGCCGCAACGGCCGCACTGAGGGCGACCACGGTTGACTTGTTGATTCTGCCTTTCATAACTCCCGTTCCTTTCCTGGACCCAATGGCTACCCTTTTTGTGTAGTAGACCGATTTGCCCGAGGACTACATAACAAACAACGATGGATGAGGGATTCGAACCAATCGAACCCAAATGATCTCATCGTGGCGGAGTTATCATATCCACCACTACATTCGTTGGCAGCATCCCGTTCAAGGCGTTGTGCGACGCGCCAAGGTCTTTCCCGGACGCAAGAAGCACTTTGCCTCGAGCATTTGAGGAGATGCTGACGGAATAGGAAGAGAGCAAAGACCGGGCCAAAACCATTTTCTAAAATTTCGCTTTTTATAACCTGTTGCAATTAAAGACTTTACAGAATCTCCGGCGGACCGCCCGCGCCGCCGACGGCTGTTCCGGGAACCGGCTAAGATGGTTGGTTGGCCCCCCTGGGTGCATCGGTTAAACTCTTACAAAATAACATCTTACGCACAGGCCCCTACCGTCATGACGGGATACCTGCCATTTTGGTAGGTCCGCCCCGGATGCCACCCAAAACGGGCCGAAAATAACAACTTGTTGCCGAAAAACGCCCCGCCGCGCGCGTGCCCGAGTTTCCGCACCGACCGCCTCTTCCTCCCTCCCTTGTACGTAGGGGGAGGGGAATAGGAGGTAGTCCCGCATGGATTTACACTTGCCCGGAAAATCGGGCACTCCCGGCGCGGCTCGCCGGGCGATCATCAAATTGATGGGAATCGGGAAATCCCAACCGGCCGTGTCACTCCGGCGCGCCGGCCAGCCATGTTAGCACCGGCTTGCGGGCCGCGCCCACCTCGTCCAGCCTCCCCACCGGCTGGCTCACCGGCGCCGACTTCAGCAGCGAAATATCCTTCTCGCTCTGCTGGCTTATCTCTAAAAGCGCCCCGGCCAGCGCGTCCAGCGACCTCTTGTCCTCGGTCTCCGTCGGCTCGATCATGAGGCAATCATGCACCGGCCAATGCACCGTCGGCGGATGAATGCCCCGGTCGATCAGGCTCTTGGCGATGTCCATGATCGTCACCCCGCGATCAATAATCGCCCGCGGAACCGCGATAAACTCGTGGGCGCACGGATTGTTCACCATCGCTTCACCCGCCGGCGGGCCGTACGGAAGCGGATAGGCATCCTTCACGCGCTGGGCCAGATAGTTGGCGCAGAGGATGGCTGTTTCGCTGACGTTGCGCAGCCCATCGGGCCCGCAGGCGCGAATGTACGTGTACGCCCGCACCAGCACGTTGAACTGGCCCCAGAAACTGCGGACTTTGCCGATGGATTTGGGCCGATCCAGATCCCACGCGTAGCCCTCGCCCCTGCGGATCACCTGCGGCACCGGCAGATACGCCGCCAGTTCCTTCCGCACCGCGATCGGCCCGGCGCCGGGCCCGCCACACCCGTGCGGCGTGCTGAACGTCTTGTGCGTGTTGTAATGCATCACATCCACGCCAAAATCGCCCGGCCGGGTGATCCCCAATATCGCGTTCATGTTCGCGCCGTCGAGATAGAGCATCGCCCCGGCGTCGTGAACCAACCCGGCCATGTCCACCACGTGGCCGTCGAATTTCCCCACCGTGTTGGGATTGGTCACCATCAGCGCCGCCACGCGATCGTCCAGATGGGCGCGCAGATCGAGCAGATCGGTGAGCCCATCCGGCCGGGATTTGATGGTGACGACATTGGCCCCGCACATGGCGCAACTGGCGGGGTTGGTGCCGTGGGCGGTATCCGGGGCCAGCACCGTCGTGCGCTGGTTCTGGCCGTGGTCGCGGTAATACGCCCCGATCACTTTCAGGGCCGACCACTCGCCATGCGCCCCCGCGCACGGCTGGAGCGAGACTTCATCCAGGCCGGCGATCTCCTGCAGCATGACCCGCAGGTGATACATCAGCGCCAAGGCGCCCTGGCAATCGGCTTCATCCTGCAAGGGATGGAGATTGGCGAACCCCGCCAAACCCGCCGCCCATTCGTTCACCTTGGGATTGTACTTCATCGTACACGAACCCAGCGGATAAGGATTGGCATCCACCGAGAACGTCCGATGCGACAGATGCGTATAATGCCGCACCACCTCAAGCTGCCCGATCTCCGGCAGCGCCGGCGGGGCACCAGCGACCAATTCCGCCTCCAGTGGCGACGATGGCACATCTGATTGCGGCAAATCCACGCCCCGCGCGCCGGGCGTCGAGATCTCGAACAGCAGCTTTTCGCCCGTCGTCGCGCTCACGATGCCAAGACCTCCACCAGTCGGTCCATCTCCCCACGCGTACGCTTTTCCGTCACCGCCACCAGCAGGCAGTCGGACAATTCCTGGTATTCCCGCCCGATTTCGTACCCCGCCAGAATCCCCGCCGCACTGGCCCGCTGCACGATCTGCGACACCGGCCGGGCCAGTCGCACCAGTATCTCATTGAAGAACGCCCGGTTCGGATATCGCCGCTGCACTCCCGCCGCGGCCAGCCGATCGGCCAGATACGCGGCCTTGTCGTGGCACAGCGTCGCCGCCTGCCGCAAACCGGCCGGCCCCATCGTCGCCATATAGACACTGGCCCGCAGCGCCAGCAACCCCTGATTGGTGCAGACATTGCTCGTCGCCTTCTCACGGCGGATGTGTTGCTCGCGGGTCTGTAACGTCAGGCAGAACGCCCGCCGGCCCTCCTGATCCACCGTCTGCCCCACCAGCCGACCCGGCATCTTCCGCATGAACGAATTCCGAGCCGAGAACAACCCCAGATACGGCCCGCCGAATTGCAGCGGAATCCCCAGCGGCTGCCCATCGGCCACCGCCACGTCCACATCCAGATCGCCCGGCCGTTTCAGCAATCCCACGCTCAGCGGGTTATACGCCTGCACGCACAGGGCCCCAGCGCTGTGCGCCAGTTTCGCCGCCGCCGCTACAACCTCGATATGCCCGAGGAAATTGGGCGATTGTACGATCACCGCCGCCGTGTCCGGCGTGATCGTCTTTTCCAGGGCCGCCAGATCGGTCACACCGTCGGCCAGGGGGATCTCGCGGTACGTCACCGGCAGATCGGACAGGTATGTCTTGAGCACCCGCCGATAATGCGGATGCACGCCGCCGCTCACCAGAACCTGCCGCTTGCCCGTTGAATGCAACGCCAGCAGCGCCGCCTCGGCCATCGCGGTGGCCCCTTCATAAAGCGATGCGTTGGCCACATCCATGCCGCTGATCTGGCACACCATCGTCTGAAACTCGAAAAACGCCTGCAGCGATCCCTGCGACGCCTCCGCCTGATACGGCGTGTAGGCCGTCAGGAATTCACCCTTCATCGCCAGGAAATCGACCACGGCCGGTATGAAATGATCGTACGCCCCGGCCCCCAGAAAGCAGACCTTCTGATCGACCGGATGGTTCTGCCCGGCCAGATCGGTCAGATGCCGCCGCAGCGACAGCTCATCCATCGCCGCCGGGATCGATAGCGAGCCCTTCAGGCGGATATTCGCCGGAACCTGCCGCAGCAGATCCTCGATGCCGCCCGCCCCGACGGCCGCCAGCATTTGCTCCCGATCGCGAGGCGTAATTTGAACGTAATCCATTGTCCTGGCAGAGTTTAATGCCCGGTCTTCTTGCTGTAATCGCCCGCCGACAGCAGCGAGTTCAACTCGGCCACATTAACCGCTTTGAGCTTGATCATCCACCCCTGGCCAAACGGATCGCGATTGACCAGGCCCGGCTCGGTCGCCAGTTTGTCATTGACGGCCGTCACCGTCCCCGCCACACCGCTGTAGAGATCGCTGGTCGCCTTGACCGATTCGATTTCGCCGAACCGCCCGCCCGCCTTGAGGATTGTGCCGATCTTGGGCAGATCGACGAACGTGATATCCGTCAATTCATCCGCCGCAAACTGCGTGATGCCGATGACGATCGTATCGCCCTCGGACTTGTGCCATTCGTGAGTGATCAGATACCGGCGATCGGTGGGTAGTTCCATAGATTAGAGCCTTGATTGGCGTCGATAAAACGGGAGCGGCGCCACGCGGGCGGGATTGCCAGTCCCTTTCAGATCGACGGATAGTTGGGAGTCTGGTTTGGTCCATTCGCGATCGACATACGCCATCGCGATGCTCTTACCGACGGTCGGCCCCAGCGTCCCGCTGGTGACCACGCCAACCGCCTCCGCCCCGTGCTTCACAATCGTTCCCTGCCTGGCAATTCGCTTGCCTTCCACTTCCAATCCCACCAGTTTCCGCGCTGATCCGGTCTGGGCGATCGTCCGCAGCGCCGCACAACCGATGAAATCCTTGTTCAAATCCACCGCCCATTCCAGCCCTGCCGACAGCGGATCAAGGGCCTCGCTCAGCTCATGCCCATACAGCGGCATCCCCGCCTCCAGCCGCAATGTGTCTCGCGCCCCCAGCCCGGCCGGCCGGATCGTCGAATCCGCATCGTCCGCCTTCCCGGCCAGCATCGTCATGGCCAGCGTTGCCGCGCCGGCCGGCAGAACCACCTCGATCCCGTCCTCGCCGGTGTATCCGCTGCGAAAGATCGTGAACTCGATCAGGAACATGCGGTGTTTCACAAACGAATATCGCTTCATCGCACCTATATCAACGCCCAGAAGCGGAGATAATTTCGCAATAACGGCCGGACCCTGGATCGCCACCATCGCCGTCGATTCGGTTCGGTCGTCGATGGCCGCATCGAAACCGCCCGACGCCCGGACCCGCGCAAAATGCCCCAACAGCTTCTCCCGGTTGGACGCATTGCAGACCACGATCCAGCGATCGGTGTCCCGGCTGACGATGATGTCGTCGAGCACGCCGCCCGATTCGTCGCATACCAGACTGTATCGGCACTGGCCGACCGCCTGCGTTTGAATATTTCGCGTGACAAGTCGGTCCAAAAACGACGTCGCCCCCGGCCCTGTGAATTCCAGCCGTCCCATGTGCGACACATCAAACCACGACCCGCTCTTGCGCGTCTGGAGGTGTTCGTCGATGATCGACCGATAGACGATCGGCATCTCCCACCCGGCGAAATCAACCATCCGCGCCCCGGCGGCCACATGAAACGCATGAAGCGGTGTCTCTTTGAGCATAAGCGGCCGCAACCTATCCGTCACCCGCGCCATCGTCAACGCCCCGGCGCGGATTGCCTTTGATCGACCCCTTCGACAGGGGTCCGCGATATTGCATTTCCCCCGCGATCCGGCATACTGAATCGAGCATCTCAAATCGCTGCTCGCGGTCCGCACACTCGATTCACCGGCTGGCGCGGACAGGTCCGGCCGGTGACGGACTTACCTCGACCCGGCGGACGCCCCGGCAGCGATGTCGAGTCGGCGTTCAAACCCCGGAGGCAGGTGAAACATGAACCTCAAATCCAGCAAATCGGTGGCGCGTCCCTCTTCTGCAATCCGCAGCGCAAAGAGCCGCCCCCATCGCCCGCCGCGCTACGGCCTGGACCCGCTTGAACCGCGAGTGCTTCTCAGCTCGTCGAATCCCTACCTGTATCTGCCTTTTCAGGCCGCCAACTACTCGACCAGCCCCGCCGCCTATGGCGAGGCTGCCACCGCCAACGTGCGAGAACTCGATTACCTGAATCCAACCATATCGTCGATCCCCTACCAGATCGTCGGCACCGCCGACTACGAATCCAGCGGCTACGGCGTCGTGTCGTTCCATCTTCCCACCCAGTATTGGTCGGCCGACAACTACTACCAATCCGCCGCTAACTTCGACATCACCATCCAGATCGTGGCCGAAAGTCCCGGCACAACACTCGACCAGGCTCTCAGCGATGCCTCCGGCGGCGCCGAATCGCCGAGCGCCGCCACGATGGACTACGACATCACCGGCGGCGGACTGGATGGAAAGACGATTACCCTTCAGGGTGAATCCGCGATGTCGGATAATTCGACAACGTACGGCGACTCGGCGCTGCTGACGTACGCGTTCTATTGGGGAACCGATCAAACAGGCCAGCCCAACTTCCTCACGATCAAGATCGACGACAATTGCGTGGCCGAGGGACTGCCATCCGACGATTCGGACGCCCCGAGCCTTGCTCAACTCATCGGGCTCATCGCGCCCTACCCGGACCCAACCAGCTACGATCAGGCCGTCCTGAACCAGTTCCAATCCGACGCGGCCAACGGCACGATGTGCCTCTCTGGCGCCATTCCCGACCTCCTGTGTCTCTACGATTTCTCCGGCGCCGCCACCGCATCTCCGCAGAACATCAACTACCACGACCAGTTCGACGATGGCGTCGGCGCCAGCAGCAGCGGCGTTGCCGGCGGCGCGGCCTGCGGCCCCAGTTCACTCGACATGGCGCTTCAGGTTCTTGGAACCGATCCCGGCGTGCAGGCCATCTACGATGCCAGCTTCACCGCCAATCACCAGATCGAATCCGTCATGAACGACGACAACAACTTCGACATGTGGGCCGCCCACGACTGGATGCTCAGCTCCGACTTCAGCACCGCCTACGGCGCCACCGTCCGATCCACCGTCACCAGCAGCGACACCTGGACCAATGTCGACTCCAACCTCTCCGCCGGACGCCCCGTTCTCCTGAGCACTCTCCTGAGCGTCAAGGCGTATCCAAAGACCGGCGGCGGCCACGTGATTCTGCTCCTGGGCGTCGGTCAGAACCCGACCATCGAGGCCGCCATGCAGCAGCTCTACCCCGACGACCCCGACGGCGACTATTACATCGTCGCTGATCCGGCGGGAGACTATTTTGCCAATGCCGGCACCGCCGGCCTTGTCGGAATCACCGCCGGTGCCGCGGGACACTACGGCCAGCAGGCGCCCCTGTCGGCACTGGCCACCGGCATCAACTACGGCGGATTCTTCGCCGTCTATCCCGCGGCAGAACTGCACAGCATGGCCAAGATCACCTCCACCGGCGGCCTGCAAACCCTCACGCTCAAGGCCACGCCCGCACAACAGATCTCCGGCGCGCAGGGGGCCGCCGCCTACACCGTTCATTGCCCTGTCAACATTCTGATCACCGCACCCAACGGCCTGCAGACCGGCTTTCTCGCCGATGGTAGTTTCGTCAACCAGATCCCCGGCGCTCGTTACGATGTCGAGAGCGACGATCTCGACGAAAACACCGTCTCCGGCGTGACCGACCCAACCGAGGATGTCGTCGTGCCCAGCCCGGCCGGCGGGAACTATCAGGTGCAACTGTTCGGCACCGCTTCCGGATCGTACACCTTCGACTATCAGAATTTCGCCGCCGACGGGACCATTGGAACACCCATCACTTACACCGGCACGGCCACGCCCGGTTCCACGGCCACCTACGCCATGTCCCAAAGCGCACCGTCTTTTGCCGTGGTCAACGGCCGGGCTTTGACCGTCACCGGCACCAGCGGCAATGATGTGATCACCTTGCAGGCCGACGGCAGCGGCAACATGACGGCCACGCTCAACGGCGTCACCTCGCAGTCGATCCCACTTTCATCGGTCACTTCGATCGACGTCGAAGCCGGCGCCGGCAACGATATGGTCACCATCGAATCCAGTATGCCCGCGACACTCGGCGTCAGCGTCCAGGGCGGACCCGGCGATGACACCATCATGGGCGGCCCAGGCAATGACACACTCGGTGGCGGGGCCGGCAATGACTCCATCTCCGGCGGTCCCGGCGACGATTCGATCAAGGGCGGCGCGGGCGCTGACATCCTCTGCGGCGGCAAAGGCAATGACACGATCTTTGGCAGCCTCGGCAATGATACCCTGCGCGGCGGGCTCGGCGATGATTCTCTCAACGGCGGCGCCGGCACGAACCAACTGTACGGCGGCCAGGGCAACAACATCTTCTACGCCGTCAACGGAACGGCCGACCAGATATTCGCCGGGGCGGCCACCAACGACAGCCTGATCTATGGCTCAAGCGACGATTACATTATTGAATCGGGCACGATCCCGCCGGGGAATGTGACCCTCGCCTAGCGGCCCGATCGTGATGGATTGTGGATGGCGGCGGAACCGGAGAGAGGGAGAGCGGGGGGAAACCGACATGCCGGCTCTTTCGGCATTGGCATCATTGGCCGCTCGGCGGTTTTTTTTGGAATTCGGCCGGCGGTGGATCGGGCGTGCAATGGGTGCGCGGGGGGCGTACACTTTGGCTTGAGGCCGGCGGGTGGGACTGTGTCCGGCGGTATGTCCGGGATTTTGGGAGGCATGGCGATGCGGATGAATTTCTTGACGCGGTGCGTGCGAAGCGGGCTTTGTGTGGCGGTGGCGCTGGCGACGGCGTGGGCGTGTTCCTCGAACAGCAACACACCGGCCACGACGGCGCCGGCCGGGGCGGATAACCAGCCTACGACCGAGGCGGCCATACAGACCGCCAGTGAAAGCCTGCACGCGAAACTGCTGGCCGGTTACGGCGGGGAGCTGCCGTCGGGAGATGTGCAGGATTCTGTGCAGGGGATAGCGCGGTCGCTGCTGGACAAGGCGGGCATGAGCGACGTCAATCTGTATATCGTGGATTCAGCGGACGCCAACCATTTTGCGATTCCGGGACACATTTACCTGACGCGCGGGTTGCTGGTGGAGCTGGACAACGAAGCGCAACTGGCCGCGGCGATCGAGAACGAGGCTTCGCATCTCAAGCTGGGGCAGGTGCGCAAGAAGATCGACGACGCCCGCGACAAGGCGGGAAACGGTTTTCTGGGGATGTTCGTTCCAAAATACGACGCGATCCTGGCCAAGGCGTTTGCCATCGACAGCGACGGACATTACGGCGCGGTTTTCAGCGACAGCGATGAGTACGACGCCGCCAAGGATGCGATTCCGCGCATGGCGGCCGCGGCTTACGATCCGAAGGAATATCCGGCGTTCCTGCAGCGGATGCTGGACAGCAAGGCCGGTGCGGTCGCCACGCATTCCGAAAGCTATGCGCAGGTGGCCAGAGCCAAGGCGCTGGAGGCGGGGCTGATTCATACGACGCCGGACTCGGGCTGGAGAGTTGGGGCCGACACCTACAAGACGAATGTCGTGGACAAGATCAAATCACTGCCGGCGCCGGCGACGCAGAAGTCCTGATCGGCGTGGAGGGTGCTGGTAAAGTCGCGGTCAAACCCGGACGAAGAGACGTTGTTGTGCGGAGTTGGCGCAGCGTTTGCGCGGCGCCGAACGACACGGCCGATAATGCCGGCCGGATGACGCGGGAGAGCATGCATGGACATTCTGGTGGTCGACGATACCAGGGCCGGTCGCGAAGCGCTGCGCCTGCCGCTCACCCGCGCCGGGCATCTCGTCGAGGTGGTGTCATCGGGATTGGAAGCGTTATCGGCCCTTCGATCGGCGCCACGGCGGCTGGTGATCAGCGCCTGGAACATGAACGGCACCGGGGGAGTGGATCTGTGTCGTGCCATACGCAACGGATCGTTCGCCGGGCTGATTCACGTCATGCTTGTGCTGCCGCCGACACCTGTCGACCGCCAGGAGGCGATCGCCGCGGGCGTCGATGATTTTCTCGCCAAGCCGTTCGATGCCGACGAATTGGCCCTGCGCGTGCGCTGGGTCGAACGCTCGATCGACCTGGAAACGCGCGAGGGGGCGATCTTCGCCATGGCCCGGCTGGTCGAGTCACGCGATCCGACGATCGGCCATCATCTCGAGCGACTGCGGCAGTATGTGCGGATATTGACAAGCGATCTGGCGACCCGGCCGGAGTTCACGTCGGTGCTGACCGGGCGGTACATCGAGAATCTGCATCGCGCCTGTGCCCTGCACGACATAGGCAATCTGGCAATCCCGGATTGCATTCTGCTGAAGCCGGGGCAACTGAGCGAGTCGGAATTCAAGGTTGTTCAGTCGCATACGACGATCGGCGCCCGGGTGCTGGCGTCGGAGGCGTCGGAATATCCCGATTCGATTTTTTTGGCGACGGCGGTGGAGATCGCGCTGACGCATCACGAGCGATTCGACGGGCTGGGGTATCCGTCGGGGCTGAAAGGGGACAGGATTCCGCTGGCCGGACGCATCGTCGCCCTGGCGGATTTGTATGATGGGCTGACTTCGCAGCGGATTTATAAATCGGCGACGGATCATCAGGTGGCGCGTTCGATCGTGCTGCAGGGGTCGGGAGCGCATTTCGATCCGCGGATCGTCGATGCGTTCGAGCGCACGCAGGACCAGTTCGCCCAGGTCAGCCAGCAGCTTACCGACAAGGCCCGCAACGCGGCGTGAATCGCCACCGCCGACGACGCCCGCTGAGCGAATTCACAGTTTCTTGAACACGAAGACCCCGTGCATATACGGCCCGTTGTTCTGCTGTGCCAGCTCCTCAACCCAGGCCGTATACGGAACCATGTGCTTGTCGAAGAGGGACATGAATTTCTCATCGAAGCTCATGCAATACTTGAGGTATTCGCGGAAGAACCCGGTAAAGGATTCGGGCTGGTCGTTATAAGGCCGGCGCGGCGACCAGCGATACAACGTGCGGTTGGGGCAATAGTCCAGGGACAGGCCGGCGCGCTGGCCGAGTTTCATCAGCTCATCGACGCGGAAGATGTGTTTGTCCTCGGCGGCGGATTTGTCGATGTCGCGGCGGCAATAGAATTTCATCGTGTCAAGAAAAAGGCGGATGGATTTCTGGGAGCTCTCGTCGAACTGGTCGCCGGCCGCCTTGACGATCGCGGGCATGAACTGGGCGATGCTGGCCATGACGACAGCGCCTTCGAGGCACGGTTCTTCCATGATCATCATTCCGCCGGGCAGCAGCGAACCGGCGGCGGCGTTGATGAATCGCTCGACGTCAATCACGTGGTGCATGACGGATCGCAGGCCCAGAAGCGAAAACGTCGCGGGGGGCAGGCGATTGAGATCGTCGCCGCTGAGAACGGCAAAGCCGACATTGTCCAGGGGCACTTTGGCGCGAAGGATTTTGCGGCGGGTGATGTCGAGAAACGCAGGTGACGGGTCGGTCAGGAGCACGTACGGGAAGGCATGGCCGGCGACCAGGCCGAGTGACATCAGGCCGGTTCCGCAGCCGATCTCCAGTGCCGGGGCGGCGAAATCGCCGCCAAACTCGTCGTACGCCTCAACGAGACCCTCGCCGGCCTCGAGGTTGAGCGGTTCGTTGCCGTATTGCCGATCGTAATCGGCTTCATCGTGAGCGAAGGCCTGGGGCGTAGAGACGAGATAATCGTCGCCCTGCCGGGGCAGCGAGCCAAGCCAATTGGAGAATCCATCCGCGAGGCCCGCCGGCGCGGGCGACGTCGCACTTTCGGTTCGTTTCCCATCGTGGTCCATGACGCGGATGATAACTCCGCGCGGCCGACGATTACAGCACGGAGGCCGGCCACTGACGACGCGGCGATGTATGGCCTGGGTTGCCTGTCGGCGGCGCGACGCTATCCGGTTATCTGCACGCGCCTGTCGCCGGCGAGGTGGCGAATTGCGCCTGCCTCTGCCAGAACCGCTGGCGGCGCTGGCGCACATCCTCGGGAAGCGGATGGCCCTTGATAAATTGCGCGGTCTCCTGAAGCAGCCGGAAGAACGCCGTGAAATCCTCGGCAAAGACAATCAATCGGGTTTTGATCGGCTCGCCGCCGTCGGGGTTGGGCCGGCCGCAAGTCAGAACAAGCATATGGTTGTCGTTCTTGAGCAGCTTGATCTGCGAGGCGTAGGTGCGCGGTCCGACGGATTTGAAATAGGACTGAAAAAGAATTTTGTCCGGCTCGGCATCGGCAGGTCTGGCGGCAACGCGGGCAGGCGAATTGCGGCGGGGCGCAGCGGGCGGCCGGGAATTGGGTGCGATGGCGTTCCTGGGTTGCGGAGTTGACTTGGCCGCTGGAGGACGAGCAGCATTCGCGGAATACGGGGACATGGATTCTCCTTCCTGTTTCAGTTGTAACTCCGCAGCACGCCGATAACGACGCCCTGGACGCGGCAGCGGCCGGGTTCGACGTAGCGCGGTTGCATTGTGTGATTGGCCGGTTGGAGGCGGATGCGCGAGCCCTCGCGGTAGAAGCGTTTGAGGGTGGCCTCGCCGGTGTCCAGGAGCGCGACGACCTGCTCGCCGTTGCGGGCGGTTTCGCGGCGTTCGATGACCACGAAATCACCATCGCAGAGATGGTCCTCGATCATGGAATCGCCGCGGACGCGCAGGACATACACGCCGTGCCGCGACCGGAAGAGTTGTTCAAGATCGATCTCCTCGCGGTTTTCGACGGCCTCGATGGGCGAACCGGCCGCTATGTTGCCCAGCAGAGGAAGCCTGGTCGTGCGATTTTCGTCGGGAAGACGTTCGGGGGAGACGATTTCGAGGCTTCGGGCCTTGTGCTTGTCACGGCGGAGCACGCGCTTTTGCTCAAGGGCGCCGACGTGTTCGAAGATGGTCACCTTGCTGGTTCCGAGCTGATCGGCCAGTTCCTGCATGGTGGGGGACATACCGTGGAGATGGCGATAATTTCGTATGGCCACGATAACATCAAGCTGCCGCGGAGTCAGATTCATAAAGCCGCCGTTGTGAAGTTCAAGTGTTTGCACACTGTTCTATTGAAAATTACCCTAACAGAAGACGGCCGGAAATGCAAGGGTGTCACGAAAATTTTTTCCTGAGGCGCGGCGGAGGGGGGATGACAAGGTGACAAGGTGACAAGGTGACAAGGTGAAGGGGTGACAGGGTGAAGTCGGTCACCATGTCACCTGGTCATCGCTGCACCTGGCGGTAAAAAGGCGACGGCGGCGCCGTTGAGGGCGCCGCCGTCACGCGTGTGCGGGCCGTGGTCGATCGTAAGCCGAATTCTGTTGCCGGACCGATAAAATCGGAGGCGGCGACGGCCATTTCTCTGGTGCGTGCGTTGCCGCACGACTCAAGCGGCCTACCCGCCAGCACTCGACCGCGGGGCGGCGGTCGCGGTCCCGTTGGACCGGGCTGGCTTATTTGGCCTTGCTGCCGGTGGGGTTTGCCTTGCCATCCGAGTCGCCCCGGACGCGGTGCGCTCTTACCGCACCATTTCACCCTTACCGGCCGGACGTGCATCCGGCCGGCGGTATCCTTTCTGTTGCACTTTCCGTCGGCTTGGCCGGCCCATCGCCCTTGCGGGACGAGAAGGCCAGTTGCTCCGCCTTGACGTTATCAAGCACCGGCCCCGCCCGCCGCCGACAACTACTTATCGCCGGCGACGGACATGCAGTTCGGACTTTCCTCGGCGGTCTTCAAGGGCTTGCGGCCCTGGGGACCGACGCGGCCGCCACATCGGCCACGGTCTGCCTTGCATTATACACTATCGAAAGACGAGAGCCGCGCGGGTATAGTAAATAGTCGACAGGGTTCAGCGGCGGGGTACGGGACGAGGCTGTTGGATGCAGAAACCGGTTGAGAAGGTCGATCCGCCCACGCCGCCGCCGCTGGCGCCGGCTCCAGGCGTCAGCGAGCCGGTCGAGTTGACGGCCGTGCCGCTGGGCAAGGCCAGCGACGAAGACCTGATGCGGCGGACGCAGCAGGAGGACCGGCAGGCGTTTTCGCTGCTCTATGAGCGGTATAGCGCCAGCGTGTTGTCGTATCTGTATCGCATGCTGGGTAACGTCGAAGACGTCGAATCGGTAGCGCAGGAGGCGTTTCTGCGGGCGTTCCGGTTCCGCTCGACGTATCGGTATCCGCAGCGGTTCAGCACCTGGCTGTTCACGATCACGCGAAACCTGGCGATCAACCAGGCCCGGCGGAAAAAACGCAGCCCGGTGCGGAATCTGACGGAATTGAATCTCGACGGGATCGACGTGAGCGGCGACCCGTATCAGGTGGCGGCGCGGGCGACGGACGATCTGGAAAAGCAGGAGGAGATCGCCCGCGTGCTCAAGGCGCTGGACGACCTGCCGACCGATCAGAAGGAAGTGATCGTGCTGGGCGTGTTTCAGGACATGAGCTACGGCGAGATGGAAGCGATCACGGGCACCAAGGCGGTGACGTTGCGGTCGCGGATGTTCCACGGCCTCAAGCGCCTGGCCAAGCTGATGGGCGGCGATGAGCCGGGCCCACGGGAGTCGTAACCAATGGCCACGACACTCGATTTCGAGTCGGATCAATTTCTGGAACTGCTCACCGACGCCTTGCGCGCCGGTCCGGGCAGCCCCTCGTGGCACCAGGCCCTCTTGCGCCTGGGAAGCCAGAATGGCAGTGAGGCGGAACAATATCGAAAGCTCATCGAGGCTCGCGAGCGGCTGGAGAGCGGTCGGGAATACCGCTCGGTACGCGCCGGGGCGGGATTTACGTCGAAGCTGATGCGCGGCGTGGATGAAGTGGCCAGCGGGGAATCGACCGCGGGTAGAATGCCCTCGGCGGGATCGATCGCGATGGCATCGGCCGTTCTCGGATTGGCCGTGCTGGGGATTTTGGTCTGGTTCCTGTATGGAGGCGGCGGCACGGAGGAGATCAAATCGGCCGAAACACTGGCGAATTTGTACTTCGGCCAGACGGTCCTGGCAGCGCCGATGAGCGGCAGCGTACCGCCCGGATGGCGGCAGATAGGAAAGCTGCCGCTGGATTTCGCCAGCGGCGAACTCCGGCCGGCGGAAGCTATGCGGCCGGGAAGTCTGCCCGGCCGGGGAGGAGGCGCCGGGCCGGCCGGTGTGCCGATCGGCGGACGCGGTCCGATTGGCGGCGGAGCGACGACCCGCAACGGCGGCGGCGTTGACGCCAGCGCCATGGGCCCTCGCGGCGGAGCGCGGGCGGGCGAGAACCGCAATCCGGGCGATCGCGGGCCGGCGCCACGCGGAGCGGGGTCGCCAATTCGACGCGGCGAGGAAGCGGGCGGAATCGTCACCGACACGCCGATAGCCGGCAGGCAGCCGGTCGAACTCGTCGTCACATTGCGCTTTGATCAGGTGCCCGAGGATTTCATTCCCGAGGTTTTCGTGGCCGACAGTGGCGATTTCAACGATCAGGCCACCAGCCCCAACGAATTGACGTGGCTGATCGAGAATCGCCGGCCGCAGGTCGTGTTACCCGATGGGCAATTCAACGGGCGATCCGACGCGATTGCCGACGGCCGTGACGCAATGACGGTGCGACTGGTGATCGACGGGAATTCGGTTCTTGTGGAAACGGACGGCCGCGCGGTGTGGTCGGGCGCGTTGGGATTCGCGAATCAGAAACCGCTGTATCTGGGCGTGCGGTTCCGACGGTCGGGTCTGCCGACGGCAAAGCCATCGCATGTGTCGGTCATTTCGCTCAGCGTTCAGGAGCCGTGAATGTCGGTCGCTGAAAACAAGACGGGCAGTGAATCCGACGCCGGAACAACGGCGGAACTGGAAGCGGCGCGGTTTCTGGCGCGGGCGACGGGGCTTTTGCAGGCTGAGTTGGCCAAGGTAATCGTCGGGCAGAACCGGGTCATCGAGGAAATCCTGATCGCCGTCTTTGCGCGGGGGCATTGTCTGGTGCAGGGTGTGCCGGGGCTGGCCAAGACGCGCATCATCGCCACGCTGGCGGCCGCGATGGAATTGTCGTTTCATCGCATCCAGTTCACGCCCGATCTGATGCCATCGGATATCACCGGCACCGACATCCTGCAGGAAGAGCCGGAAACCGGCCGGCGACGCTTTGAGTTTCAGGCCGGGCCCATCTTCGCAAATCTCCTGCTGGCCGATGAGATCAACCGCACTCCGCCCAAGACGCAGGCGGCGCTGTTGCAGGCGATGCAGGAGCGTCAGGTGACGGCCGGGAACCGGACGCTGGATGTTCCCGATCCGTTCTTTGTGCTGGCGACGCAGAATCCGATCGAGCAGGAGGGAACCTATCCGCTGCCCGAGGCACAGCTTGACCGGTTCATGTTCATGGTGCTGGCCGATTATCCCAGCCGCGATGAAGAGCTTGAGGTGCTCAAGCGCACAACGGGCATAAGCGAGGGGAAGGCAACGGCGGTGATCACGGCGGCGCAGATCGTGCAGTTGCAGGAGATCGTCCGCCGCGTGCCAGTCAGCGAGCCGGTGTATGAATTCGCCCTGGATATCGTGCGCGCCACCCGCCCCAACGAGAGCGGGGCCAGCGATTTCGTGCGTCACTGGCTAAGCTGGGGCGCCGGCCCGCGTGCCGGGCAATACATGATCCTGGCCGCCAAGGCGCGGGCGCTGATGAAGGGCCGGTTGCACGTGCTGATCGAGGACATCGCGGCCGTCGCCGCCCCGGTGCTGCGGCACCGGCTGGTCCCGAATTTCAACGCCGAGGCGGAAGGGATCGGAATCGAGCAAATCATCGCCAAGGTGCTGACGCTGATTCCCAGGGGCAAGGGGGATCGGTTGCTATAAGGGGTGCGGAGGGGGTCGCTATTCGTTCGTCGTTTCGCGCTTCTGGCCCTTCTTCGGCAGCGGAACCCGCTGGATATTGTGCTTAGCCCGCCACGCCGCTCCGATGCGGTTGGCTTCCTCGACGTGCGCCTTCAGGTCGCCGCCGTGTTGACGCGCGATCTTCCCGCGCACGGCACGAACATCGTCTAACGCAGTGGGCTCGGGCTTTTGGCCTTGCAGATCACTCATTCTTGCACCGGGCTGATATTACAGGGTCAGAAGGGTACAAGGTACGCCGAATTCCGCAGCGGACTTCGCCAAGGCTTTGTCGGCCGTGAGAAGAATCTCATTGTTGGCGAAGGCTGCAGCCATGTGCAAAGCATCCAGCGTTCGCAGCGGCGATGTAAAGCGGCTGAGCCAGTCCTTGGCAAGATCGATTTCGCGCCGCCCAATTGTCACGACACGGAAGTAACCGTCATCTATTTGGGTCCGAAACTGCCCCATTGCGGCATCGGCGTCGGGCCGCGTAAGTTCCCGAGTCCGCACCTTGGATGCCATCGCGGCAAAGAGCTCCAACTCGACCATTGGGCTAATGACTGGCTCGGTGACAGCGGAGATCGCTTCATCCGCGATGTCGCTCAGCGGCTCCGGGCAGTAAAAGGCCATGAGGACGCAGGTGTCGATGTAGGGCACGGCTCAATATCGCTCTTGCCGACGTCGCTCGATCACGATTTGTGACAACGGCTTGCCTCGTGGATGCAATGTGGCGCGAAATTCCCGCATGTCCGGCAGTCTGCGGCCACCAGCCGCCGGCGGAGGAACGAGTTGAGCGACCTGACGGCCGCGCCGCGTGATGGCCACGGACTGGCCCTGTTCGACAGAATCGAGGAGGCGGGCGAGTTCCTGGCGGGCCTGCTTGACGGTGACAGTTTGCATGCGCGGCTTCCTCGTTGGTGTACTCTTGAAGTGTACGCTACAAACCCGCCTGAGCAAAGTCGCCCGCGCGAGGCGTCTATTATTTATTCAACTTCTTCCGAACCTGAGCCAGGAGCAGTTCCACGTTGGGGGTCCAGGCCTCGCGAGGGAGTCTTTCGATCGCTACGTAGTCGGCCTCCGCCGCGGCATAATCGCCGCGGCTTTCGGCGTCCAGGCCGGCGTTTCGCAGCGATTTCGACATGGCGTAATCGGCATCGGTGGCCGGCAGGTTTGATCGATCCGCCGGCTGCGTCGATGACGGCGACGGCGCAACCATCGGATCAGCGACCGGTGGCGTGGAAATGCCTGGCGATTGCGCGGGACCGGCCGATCGCGGACTTGTCCCACCAGAGGCGGATGCGATCGTCGAAGCCCCGTCGAGTGATCCACCGGCCGATGGCGATCGCGGCGATGGGTCAGTGCCCGATCCGGCCGGTGCCCCGCCCGGCGCGGACGCGATTCCTGCACCAGCGGGCGCAGGCGCCGGATGGACATTGGTCGTTCCCCCGCCATCGGCGGCCTTGGCCGGTGTGGCCGGCGGTGGCGAGATTGGCGGCGGTATCGTCGGTATTCCCTGTTCAGCCACCAGGGCCTCATACCACTGATTGCACTGAAATTGCACACTTGTCCGCAACGATGGAACGGCCAGCACCACCACCGCCGCCACCAGAAATGCCAGCAGCAGCGAAACCGCGACGAGACTGCCGGTATTGCGGCGGCGACGACGTGCCGGCTTCCGCGCGTCGAAATCCATGCTGAACGCAGCGGCAAGATCACGCGGGGAGAGAATGCGGTCCTCGATCGGCCGCTCGGACTCGCCATCGTCCCGGCCACGCCCCGGCTCGATCGGATCGCCGCCACCCCCACCCGGCCGCCCCGCCGCCCCGGACAAATTGCCCAAATTCGGTGTCAAATCGCCCGCTGGCGCCTTGCGCCGACTTGCCGCTGTATTCGCTCGCGCCAAAGGATCGCCCGCGCCTCCACCGTTCTTCGATTCCGGCGAGGCCAAGCCGGTCGAATCCCCCGCGCGCACCGCCAGCGGATCACTATTGGCAGCGGCCGGCACATCGCCCGAAATCGCCGCCAGAGCCGCCGCCTCGGGCGGCACCTGCCGGAATACCGCCGGGCCCATCCGCCCCGCCGGCGCCGCGCCGTCTGCGCTGTCGAGCAGCACATCCGGATCGGCCGGCGGCTCCTGCGACCGCTCGCAATGGCTGCACGCCTTATCGGCCGGCGCGATATGTCCGCCGCAGGCGTAGCAGACCGCAAAATGCCGACTGAGCCCGCGCACCTGCGTGGCCGGCTTCCAGAACTGACTGGTCGTCGGGCCGCGGACAATGGACCTGGCCGTGATCCGCCCCTTGGCCACCAGCGACAACAGCGTCGCGTATCGCATCCCCGGCGCGGATGGGTTTCGCGTCTGAAGCACATACCACGGCCCCAGCCGGGCCCGCGTCGCCTGTCGCGTGACCGGCGTGTTCTCCATCCCGCACCGCGTACACGCCGACTGCGGCGCCGCCACGACCGTACCGCAAAACGGACATACTCCGCTGGATTCCTGGTCGCTTTCGATCGCTGCGGCAGTGGCCGTCGATTTGGTCGCGGGTTGTACTGTTTCGCTCATAATGGGACGACTCGCTCAACGATATCATTCAGCAGCCAACCCAAGCCGGCCGCCCGATTCCGCCGTCCCTGGCCCGCGTTACCTTATCCCCACGACCCATCGCCGTCCAGACAATATTTGCCACCCAACAGGCCCGACGCGAATAGAACGGCCGATAACATGGACTGTTTCCCTCCATCGGCCGGGCGAGCGGGATCAGAACGGCAATTTGCCGGCCGTCGAGAAGCGGTATTCGGTCGTCGATCGAAAAGCCTGCCCCGGCCGCAGGAGCGTGCTGGGGAAATTCGGGTGATTGATCGAGTCGGGATAGTGCTGCGTCTCGAGGCAGAAGGCGCTATGGCGCTGGTAGGCGATGTTGGTCTTGCCTACGAAGGAGCCATCCAGGTAATTGGCGGTGTAAAGCTGTACGCCCGGTTCGGTGGTCCAGACCTGCATGTGCCGGCCGCGGTCGGGTTCGTAGACATCGGCGGCCTTGGCGAGCGAGGCGTCCTGGCTGTCCAGGACGAGATTGTGGTCGTATCCGTAAGGGTCGCCACCGGTGGCTTGCAGGTCGCGGCCGATCGGTTTGCCGGACGTGAAATCCAGTGGCGTTCCGCGGACGGGATCGATCCGGCCGGTGGGGATGAGCGTGGGATCGACCGGCGTATACTGCGTGGCGTAAAGCTTCATCACATGCCCGCCGATGCCGCTGCTGCCGCCGTCCTTGAGATTGAAATAGCTGTGGTTGGTCAGATTGATCGGAGTGGGCTTGTCGGTGGTGGCGTGGTATTCGATGCGGACGTCGTTGTCGCCCGTCAGCGTGTATGTGACCGTCACATTCACCGTGCCGGGATAGCCCTCGGAGCCGTCGGGATCGACGAGCGTCAATCGCACGGCCGGCCCGACGGGCGTATTCGACGCATCCGCTTTCCAAATGCGTTTGTCGTATGCCCGCAGGCCGCCGTGCAGGGAATTGGGGCCGTTATTCACAGGCACCGAGTATTTCCGGCCGTCGACGACGAACGTGCCGCGGGCAATGCGATTGGCGACACGCCCGGCCACGCATCCGAAATAGGCCGTGTGCTTTTCGTAGCCGCTAAGGTTGTCGAATCCCAGCACGACATCGCCGACGCGGCCGGCCTTGTCGGGTACCAGCAGGCGGGTGATGGTCGCCCCGTAATTGGTGATTTCAACGGAAGCGCCCTGCCCGTTGCTGAGAACGAAAGCCAGGACCGCAACTCCTTGCGACGTATGTCCGAATGATTTGGTCTCGATGCCCGCCGGTGGAAATCTTGATTCGCCCATGATGCCGTCTGAGCATACCGAATCGCGCCGGTACTGGCAAAATCGCCCAGTGCCAAACGCCGCCACCGCTTACGCGAGCGGCGTCTTGTTCCCGGACCGGATGATGCCGGTCTCGATGATGTAGTGATCGTTCGGGCCGTAGATGACACTGTCGTTGGTCGCGGCGCCGGCGAAAATCTCGTCGGCGGTTCCATTGACGGCGTAGAAGGTGTTGTTGCCCTGGCCGCCGTACAATTGGTTGGTGCCGGCCCCGCCGTTGAGGGAATCATCGCCCAGGCCGCCGCGCAGAGTGTCATTGCCAAGACTGCCGAAAATGGTGTCGTTGCCTTTACCGCCGGCCAGGACATCGTCGCCCATGCCGCCCTTGATGGAATCGTCGCCGGGTCCGCCGGAGATGGAGTCGTTGCCGGCGCCGCCGCCGAGGGTGTCGTTGCCCGGCCCGCCCATGATGGTGTCATCGCCGGCGCCGCCCTGGACACTGGAACCGGGGACGCCGGCGCCGAGGCTGACATAGTCGTTGCCGGCGCCGGCCTCGACATCGATGGACGCGATCGAGGCGAGCAGAATCGGTGATGAACTAACGCCGTTGAGCGTGGCGATGAGGCTTGCGCCGCTGGTGGTCAGCGTGATGGTGTCGGCGGCGGGGGTTCCGTTGACCAGCAGTGCGCCGTTGGTCAACGTGGCGAAGCCGGCGGGCTGGGAGAGTGTAAATGGAGCAGACGTTGTGCCCGTCAGCGGTGCGTCGGTTGCGGTCAGCGTGTAAGTTCCGGCGGCGTTGGCAAAGATATTGGTAAAAGTCGCCACGCCATTGACCGTGGCGACGGCCGTTGTGCCTTCCAGAGCGGCACCGCTGGGCCCGCTGGCGATACTCAGCGTAATCGTGGAAGTCTGATTCGTGACTACGTTGCCGTTGGCATCTTCAATCGCGACGGTCATGGCGGTGGAGATCGCATTGCCGGCCGAGCCGTTGCCCGGCTGCCCGGTAATGGCCAGCGACTGCGGGCCGCTCGTCGTGGATGGATTGGCGACGCTTTGTGAAAATGCCGGGGACGTGCTGGTGGCGAAATCGCTGTCGCCGCTGTAGACGGCCACGACGGAATGGCTGCCAATGGCCAAAGGCGAAGCGGGCGTGTACTGGGCCGTGTTGCCGCTAAGGGCCACCGGACTGCCGGTATTGCCGCCGTCGATCTGGAACTGCACGCTGCTGGTTTCGCCGCTGGCGCCGGTGGGAGTGACGGTTGCGGTGAAGGTCACGGACTGGCCGGACGTAATCGAGCCGTTGCTGGATGTGACGGCCGTCGTCGTGGGCGCCAGGCCGACGCTCTGCGTGAAGGTCGGCGACGTGCTGCCGGTGAAATTGGAATCGCCGCTATAGATGGCGGTCACGGAATAGTCAGCGGGCGTCAGCCCCGACGCCGTATATGTGGCGATATTGTTGCTCAGCGCCACCGGGCTGCCCACGCTCGTGCCGTCGATCTGGAACTGCACGGTTCCGGTTTCGCCGACGCCGCTGGTGGGAGTGACAGTTGCCGTGAACGTGACGGATTGGCCATACGTGGCGGAGAGATTGCTGGACGTGACGGCCGTCGAAGTCGTCGTCGATGTCGCGGTTGCGGTCAGTGTTTGCGTCACGGCGGCCACGACCGTTGCGGCGCCGGCCCCTGTCCAGCCGCCGATTGACGAGTTGTACGCCTCGTCGTAGGCCGCCAGCAGACCCGCCGAGGAGTCCGCCGTGTCGATCGTCGGTGGCGTGCCGGTCACATAGTGTCCGTCGGCCACCAGCAGGCTGCTCAGATAGGTATTGCCGCCATAGGTGAACGTGCCGGGGCCGGCGTACGGGTAGCTGGCCGGAGCGCCGCCGCTGAACGTCGTGCCACTGGGCACGCCTGGATTGTTGCCGGTGGTTGCGGTGGCGAAATTCTGCATGTCCCCTGCGCTCTGGCCCAGGCCGAAGATGATCAGTGTCGATGAGATGCCCTTTGTGGCGTTGTGCAGCGACGGCGGCGAGCCCACCACGTCCTGACCGGCCGCCACCTCCGTGCTGCTGTTGTCATTATTCAGAATCCCGTACGTGAATCCGGCCTCGACCCGCGCAGGGCCCTTCTTTCCAGTGGCCGAATCCGTCAACAGGTAGTAGGTGTCGCTGGCCAATTGCCCGGTGCCGGAACCGGAATGCGCGGTGTAGGTCGTGCCGTTGAAGATGTCATCATTGAGAGACCCGGCAGTGGCGCCGCCGACGATGACATTGAAGTTGCTGATGCCGCCATCGACCCCGCCGTTATTGGCCTGGATGGAATTGGGCGTGACCGCCGTGCCGTTGACGGTTCCGTCGATGGCGTAGATCGCAAACGCATTGGGGGCGTAATCGCCGAATCCATCATCGTTGATCGACAACACGAAGGTTACAGTCCCGTCTGGAGCGGCGGAGAGGAAGACACGCTTCTCAAGCGTCTCCATAACAGACGCCGTCGCCCCAGCGGCGAGCTTTCGCCGGTTTTTCGATTTCATCTTCAACATCAATAGACCCTCCGCCCCCATGATAACAACTCAGCGGCACAAACCCGCCAATGGGGACCGCCGGCCAGCCCGGCAGAAGATGGACGTGATTATCCGCACTCGGAGCGGCCGAAGCAATCGCATTACGAAAGATCGTCACCGCCGCGTTTGCCTCGTCAGACGCTTTTTTGGCTGGAAACCCATCCTAACTGCATTGCCGGATTGAGTTTGCAACCAAGACGTTCCGTCGCCCCGCCCCACGCTTACCCGCATTTTCAGCCGGATATCGCGGTTTCATGCCAAAGATCGCGTCCAAAACGTGCCCTGAATGTCGCGAAAAAGTTCGAACTTTGCCCGCCGGAGTTGGAACTTCGCCCGGCCGGGTGGGATTTCGTATAAATCTATTCATGCCATCCTGGCAGCTTCCCCACCCGAGCCAGTGGCCGGTCAATCTCCCCCGCTCCCCGGCCCCCGCTTTCCCCCCTTCACGGATGTGCCGGAATGTCACCGAAAAGAACGGGGGAGAGGTGGCGGTGCCAAATTGCAGCCCGGTGGGAATTTCCGCAGCCCAGCGTAGTCAGCACCTATGACGGCGCGCTCGCCAGCAGCGATCTCCGTGCGAACCCTGATCCCACGACGGGGCTGATGGCGGGCGCCCACTGAGGGCACGACGACCCATGTCCAAATTCAATGCCCCGCTTCATTTGGTCCTAGCCATTGTGGCGACGATGGCTTCCATGCCGCCATCCTCCGCCGACGCCCAAATCTATGTGCTAAATTATGGCCAGAATCACGGTGGTCAAGGATTCGTTAGTGAATACGCCATGTCGGGGGCACCGATCAATACCTCGCTGATCACGGGCCTATTTTTGCCGGCGGGCATGGCCGTATGCGGATCCGATCTTTTTGTGTCGGATACGGGCATCAACGACACGTGGAGCACGATCTACGAGTACACGCTAGACGGAACGCCCGTGAACACGTTCTGGGCCGTGCCATATTGTAACGGCATCGCCACGAATGGATCGGAACTTTTCTTTACGAACGGCAGCAACGCCGACGTTGGCGGCGGCGTCGGTGAATTCATGCCGTCGGGAGCGGCGGTGAACGTGAACCTGATTCTTGCCACCGGCCCGGACGAAATTGCCGCGTCGGGCGATAGCCTCTTCGTCAGTTTCCCCGAAACCGGCACGGTCGCCGCGTACCGCGATGACGGGACGACGCTCAGCAACGCTTTGATCGGCGGGCTGGTGTATCCATTCGGTCTGGCGGCCTCCGGATCGAGCCTGTACGTGCTGGACTCGCCCATAAACACTGTCTCCGAATACAACACCTCGGGCGCGCTTGTGAACGCCTCGCTGATTACGAGATTGCATGAACCCCTCAGCCTTGCGGTATCCGGAGCGGATATGTACGTCGGATACGTTCAGAATAGCGGTATTGGCGCGATTGGCGAATACACCACGTCAGGAGCGGTGCTCAACTCGAAGTTCATCACCGGCTTGGACGGCCCCGTGGTGATTGTCGTCGTCCCCGAACCGGCGACGGGGTCGATCGCGGCGGTGGCGGGGTTGGCGTTGCTGATTCGCCGGCCGCGGCGGCGGTGACGGTCGGGACGTCTAATCGCCGGACAGTTCCACCATGACGTCGAAAAACCGCAGCAGGTTGGCGTCGGTATCGAGCAGGGCGACGGATTTGGCGCTGGTGCGGTAGAGGGCGCCGGGGTTGATCAGGCGGGTGCGGGCAAAGCGGTTGTCGCTGCGGCTGTGGGTGTGGCCCTGGAAGATGTAATCGTGCCGCTGCTCCTGGATCAGGCGGGCGCGAAGACGGATGTCGTCGCCGTGCAGGACCGCGATCGACTTCTCGGCCAGTGTCAGTTCCACCAGCGGATGCCGACAGTCAATCCCCAGATTCCGGGCGTATTTCAACAGCCACGGGGGATCGTTGTTGCCCAGCACGGCCGAGCAGGGCAAACCGGCCAGTTGATCCAGCACGGCCGGTGTGCCGATGTCGCCGCAGTGGATGTAGTACGACGCGCCGCGATGGCGCAGGATGGCCAGTGCGGATTTGGCCGCGTGCGTGTCGCCGTGCGTGTCGCTGAGAATGCCGATCAGCATATGTGCCCTGGAACGCGGCGGACCCTCACCCCAACCCTCTGCCAGAGTACCGGGCGAGGGGGAAGGAAGGGACGCCGCCGATTGTGTCATGGTTTCGACATTGCCTACAACTTCCGCAGATGATATCCGCCGTCCACGTCGATGATTTGGCCGGTGCTGAAGGGGAACAAGTCGCGGGCCACGGCGACGACGGCGGCGGCGACGTCGGCCGGCCGGCCCCAGCGGCGGATGGGCGTCAGGCCGTCGTCGATCAAGCGGTCGTATTTCTCCTTCACCGGGGCGGTCATGTCCGTGGCGATGATGCCGGGGCGAATCTCATAGACGTTGATGCCATCGTCGGCCAGGCGGAGGGCGAAGAGTTTGTTCATCATCGCCAGTCCGGCCTTGGCGATGCAATAGTCGCCGCGGTCGGTGCTGGCGGCGTAGGCGCTGACGGAACTGATGATGACGATCCGGCAGCCCCTGCCGCCGCCGCTCTGGCTCATCATCGCGCGTGCCGCCAGTTGCGTGAGGAAATATGGCCCCTTCAGGTTGGTGGCGATGATGCGGTCGAAACTGGCTTCGGTGGCGTCGAGCAGATCGGCCCGCACATCCGGGGCGATGCCGGCGTTGTTCACCAGCAAGTCGATCCGCCCGAACCGCTCCCACGCCCGGTCGATCAGATGCATGCGATCGGCCGATGATGACACATCCGCCTTCACCGTGATCGCCGCCGCGCCGGCCTGTTCGGCAAGCTGTCTGGCCTCGTCGGCCGCCTGGGCATTGGCCGCGTAATTGATGACCAGATCAAAACCGTCGGCCGCCAGGGCCAGCGCGATGGCCCGCCCGATCCCGCGCGATCCGCCGGTTACAATGGCCGCTTTCCGCTGCGACATGTGGCCTCCTTTACAGTTCGTGCCGTTGAAACCCGGGCATATTCACGACCCGGCCTGATATCCGGCGATGCCGAGCATTTCGTCCAGTCGCACCAGTTCCAGTCCGCGCGCCCGCAAGGCTTCAACCACCGGGCGGATGGCCGACAGCGTGGCCACCGGCGTGGTTTTCCCGGCCGGCTCGATGCCATCGTGCAGGGCCAGGATATCTCCGCCGCGCGTGTTGGCGGTGAGGCGATGCACGATTTTGGCCGGGGTGGTCGGCACGCCGTCCAGGCCGCGGCGGGTCCAGGCGACGGTGACATGTCCATTGGCGGCGGCGGCGCGAATCACGTGCCAGGTCTTCATACCCAGGGGCGGGCGAAACATGGCCGGGCGGCGTCCGATCCGGCGCTCGATGGCGTCGGCGGTGTCGGCGATCTGCCGTTGCCAATAGAATTCGCGACGGAACACGCCGAAATGCGGATGGTCGTGCGTGTGATTGCCGATCAGATGTCCCTCGGCGTGGGCTCGCTGGATGAAATCGCCGTCGCGGGTGATGTTTTGCCCGATGGCAAAAAACGTGGCCGGCACCTTCAAGTCGCCAAGCTGATCGAGAATCTGCCCGGTGTAAGGCGCGGTGGGCCCGTCATCGAACGTGAGCGCGACGCGTCGCGAGCCGGTGCGCGGCCCGTGCCAGATCACGCGTCCCCAAAACCCGTTGCGTGGCGATACCGTCGCCCATGTGAACCCGCCCAGGGCCGCCGCCACCGCGCCTGTCCCCATCCACCAATCAATCATGCCGCTCCTTGCGCCGATCGCGCCGTCGGCGCCTTTTGTTTCCCGCTCAGCCACAACAACGCCGGCATCGCCAGCATCGCGCCCAGCAAGCATACCGCAGCACCCAGTCCGGCGGCCACGCCCAGTGACCGGATTGCCGGCACGCCGCACGTGACCAGCGAACCGAATCCCAGCGCCGCCGACATCGCGCACACGATCACCGCATGCATGGCCGCGGACATGCCCCTGGCCCAGGCGTCGGTTCCGGCCGAATCGCGCAACCCGCGCGACACACTGACCAGGAATATCCCATAATCCACGTCGATTCCGATAAGCAGCGGCAGCGACACGAGATTCACCATGTTGAGCCTCTGCCCCATCAGTCGCAAGACCGCCAGCAGAACCGCCAGCCCGAAGACCGTCGGCGCCAGCGTCAGCATGGCATCGCGGAAATTGCGCAGATGGGCCCACAAATACAGCCCCACCGCGATGACCGCCAGCCACACAAGCCGGGGCAAATCGTGCCCGATGAGCAATTCCGCGTCGTGTCCCGCGACGGCCAGCCCGGTGAGCGTTGCGCCGCGGGCGCCTCCCGCCGGGGTTAACCCCGACAGAGCCTCGCGCACGGCCGACACCGCCGCATCGCGCCGCGACCGCTCCTCCAGCGGATCGTTCAGCAGCAGGAGCATCACCGATTCGTTGACTCCGGATGCGCCGGGGGTCGCGCTGCGCGGAAGAATCAGTTGCGCCAGCGACGGGTAGCGCAGCAGATCCTCAACGCCCGGCGGCCGGCTGGCGGTCAGGAGAGTTGACAGAAATTGCTCGTAGGCCACAAACGCCTTGGGATCGAAGTCGCTGTCGGCCACGACGGACCGGAAATCCGCGATGACGCGATCGGCCATCGCGCTGCCGGTGGCGGCCTGACGTACCGGCGCCAGATTCGGATCGGGCAGCAGGGTTGCCAAGCCCATCGATCCGGTCACGCCGGTCTTTCTGACCACATCTGTATCCAACCGGTGGCTGACATCGTGGGCCAGGACCACCAGATCGCGCGGCGAACCGGCCGTGAGGTAGATCATCAGCGATCCGTACGATTGTCCCATTCGCCGCGAGATTGTCGCTTCGGCATCGAGGGCGGGATTCGGCCGGGGATGCATCACGCTCAGGTCCGATTCCAGCGGAAACCGCTCGCCCGGCCAGGCCAGAATGACCACCGCCGCCGCGAGTATCGCCCCGGCCGTGCCCAGGCTCCGCGTCGGCCGATCCGCCAATTGCTTCATCAGCGGTCCGACGTTCACGCGCAGGCGGGATTTTGCCCAGCGGGATTTCCAACCGAATTTCGATGCCACGGCCGTCGCCGTCACCAAGAGCGCCGGCAGCACGCTCAATGCCGCCACGAAGGCGCCGGCCAATCCGAGCGAACCGAGAATCGCGAAATCCCGCATCGCCGGCAGGCTCGACGTGCCAATCGCAAGGAAGCCAATCACCGACGTCGCCCATGCGCCCAAAACCGCACCGGCCAGTCCCACGTTCGTCCGCTGCGCCGCGTCCGCCGCCGCGCAGCCCCCGTCGCGCAATATCTCGTACCGCGAAAGAAACTGCACCGAATAATCGATCCCCATCCCGGCCAGGATGGCTCCGATCACGGCCGTCAGCGGTGTCAGTTCCAATCCCAACGCGCCGTAGATTCCGAATCCCCACAGAATCCCCAGGCCGACGGGGATCATCGCGGCGATGAACAATTCCACCGGCCGTCGATAGGCCAGCATGAAGAGCAACCCCATGAGCACAACCGAGCCGGTAACGCTTTCGATCATGTCGTGGCGGATTCCGGTTTCACTGGCCGCCGCGATCGCGTAGCCGCCGGAGATGTCGATGCGCAGGGCGTCGCGATTTGCCGCAGAAGTCTGCTGGTTCACCAAGTCCGTGATCGCATGGCAATAGGCCAGATCGCTGATCGGCCGGGTTCCGGCGATCTGAATCAGGAGGCTTCGCCCATCCCTGGAGAGATCGGCGTCGGTGCCTCCCATCGCGGCGGCCGGGCCGAGCTGATCCATGAGAAATTCGTGCAGATCGAGCGGATCCTGGAGCAACACCTTGCTGAGCGCCCCGGCCATGGGGCCCGGCGCGGCGATCACATCCTCATCGTGGCGAATCTGCCGGGCCATGGCGTCGCGGCTGAGGCGGTTCAATGCCGCCGCCATCGCCGTATCGGACAGGTAATACATCCCGTTGGGCGCCACGACATTCTGGAAGAACTCTTTGGTACCCTCGTCGGTCTTCCAGCGAATCTCGCCGACCAGCGCGGCCGACGACGAGTGATGAATCCCATCCGCCAGCCGCTGGGCGAACGACAAAAGTCTCTGCGTATCCGGCGGCGCTGCGGCCGGATCGTCGGGCAGTGACACCATGACCTGCACCTGCTCGACGGCCGCGTAGTTGTTCATGATGTGCGTCAGGGCCGACGCGGCCGGATCGTTGGCGGGAAAGAGCCGCTGGATCGACGCGTCGTTATGGACATGGCGCGCCGCCGCGATGGCCGCCAGGGACAGCACGGCCGCGATAATGAGCGTGGCGATCGGCTGCCGCGCCGGCCAGGAGAGCAGGCGGGTCATGGCAGTTTCCTCGCGCGGCGGGGCGGCGTGAATGCGCCATCGGCCAGGGCGGCGTTCAATTCGACGGTTGTCAGATCGACTTCGATCGTCCCCGCGATTGCCGGATCGGCGCCCGAATCCAACTGCCGTGCGACGATCTTCATCGGCCAGGCGACTGCGTCGATCGAGACGTACTTGTCCAGTTCCAGCGTGAACCGCTCGGCGCCATCGGCGTCGTACAGCCGGTATATCGACGGCGTGATCGTGCGCTTGTCGACCTGGCAGACGATGGTCATGCCATCGCTCTGCACGCGACGGAATTCAAAGCTCGATCCGCGATCGATCGCCTGATCGGTGGATGACGCCTCACCGCTGAACAGGCCGCCGGTAAGCAACCCCCACATCGCGGCCAGCCGATGCCCGACACCCGGCTGATCGAACGGCCCACTGGTCGGGGCGGGAGCGGTTGTGGCCGCCGGTGCTTCCGGCGGCGGCTGCATGAGCCACACGCCCGCCGGTGTGATCGTCAGATCGAACACCGCCTGGCCGAATTTCTCGGCGTGCAGACGCATCCAGTCCGGCGGACGCATTACCAGGATCGTGTCCAGCCGGATGCTCTGCCCATCCGGCCGGGTCATGACAACTTCGGCATCCGGGGCGCTGACGGTTTGTACTCGCTGGGCGCGCTGGCAGAGAACCGCCCGCGCCTCGATGGCCGTCATGGGCCCATACGTCGCCGGCGGCGGATATCCACAACCGCCCAGTGCCGCGACCGCCAGACAAAACACCAGCCCAAGGCCGAGGCGCCGGCACGCAAGACGCGCACCGGCTTTCCACTGCTCCAACCTCTGCGTCATTGCGCCTTTGCGTGACATATTTTTCTTTTTGAAGCCTGGAACTTACATTCCCGCCGCCTCTTGCCGCAGGATTTTTCCCGTCGGCGATCGCGGCAGGTCGGCGCGGACTTCAATGACGCGCGGGACCTTATGCGGCG
>CAYQTE010000005.1:0-33373 GCA_964420285.1 uncultured Tepidisphaeraceae bacterium | reverse complement strand
GGCGATCGCGGCAGGTCGGCGCGGACTTCAATGACGCGCGGGACCTTATGCGGCGATAACCGCTTCCTGGCGAACTCCCGCAGCTCATCGACGTCGATCGCGGTTTGCCCGTCTCGCGGCGTTACAATCGCCCGCAGGCGGTTCACCGTCGCACTCAGCGGCAGCGGCACCACGATGCACTCGCCCACCGACTCATGTTCGCGCAATGCCGCCTCCACTTCCATCGGGCTCACCTTCAATCCGCCCACGTCGATGAGCAGTTTCAGCCGGCCGGTCAGGTGGATGTTTCCCGCGCTGTCGACATGGCCCAGATCGCCGGTGGGAAAGAATCCGTCCGGGGTCATGGGCGTCTCTTCGCCGATGTATTCCCGCATCATCGATGTCGCACGCACGGCGATCTGATCGTCGGCGCCGCTTGTGGGCATCAGGCGAATCTCAACGCCGCGCATCGGCTTGCCCACCGAGGCCGGATCGAACGACGCATCACGCGGATCGGCAAACGCCACCGATCCAATCTCCGTCGCCCCGTATATCTGCCCGACTCGAATTCCCATCCGCCCGTCAAGTTGATCGAACAAACTCCGCGGAAACGCCCCGCCCGCCGAATACGCCACCTTCAGACCCGGCGCCCGCGCCGTGCCGATATTGGCCACCATCTCGAACATCGCCGGCACGCCCGGCCAGATGGTGATCTCACCCCGGCCGATCCGCTCGACCAGCACGGCCATGTCCAATCCGCGGCACAGGTGGACCTGGCTTCCCGCCCACACCGGCGCCAGCAAGCCGTGCTCCAGCCCGTACGAATGACACAGCGGCACCGTCGCCAGCACGCGATCCTCCGGCACAAAGTCGACCGCTTCCACCATGCTACCCGACACCGCATCCACACTGGCCGCGGTTCGCATGACAATCTTCGGCCGGCCGGTGGTTCCCGTGCTGGTCAAGAGCAACGACGGACCACTCTTATCCCCTCTCCCTGTACCCAGGGGGAGGGTTAGGGTGGGGGTCAGATTGGCCGACGGCACCGAGAGCGAAGAACCCCCACCCCCGCCCTCCCCCTGTGTACAGGGAGAGGGAGAAAAAGGTGCGGTCGCTTCAATCTTCAATCCACGGCCGATGACCGCCGCGGCCGCCGATCGTTTGATCGCACTGGCCTGTTCCGGCGGCGCCAATTCCGGATTGACCGGGAACACGCTTCGCCCCGATGCCAGCACACCCAGAAACGCGATCGGAAATTCAAGCCCGTTTTCCAGGCTCACAAGTACCGTCGCGCCGGCCGGCACCTTTTTGTCCAACTCCGCCGCCAATGTCCGGACTCGCTGGGCCAGGGCGGACCATGTCAGCACATCGGCCGATTCACCCGAGCCGCTTGCCCCGAGGTAGGCGATCTGGTCGCCGCGATCGGTTTCCCATCGCGCCACGCGATCCAACAGTTCGATGCCGGTTGCGCACTTGTTCACGCCGTCACCGCCGGCGCCGCCGTTGACGGCTGGGCCGCCGGCGACCAGTCGATCGGCTCGGCCTCCAGCAGCGAATGCGCCGCCCGCCTGGGCACGGTCGCCACGCGCTTGTTGAGCCACACAAAGAAATAAAACAGCCACAGCCGCCACCGCAATTTCCACGGCGGCCGGGGAAAAACCTCGCCCGCCAGCACCGAGATCACCGCGTTATGCACCTTCATCGGCCCGGTGCCGTTCATGAACAACTCGCGGAATGAATGCTGGTAATAAGTGCGGATGAGGCGGAAATACGTTTTGGTGCTGCCGCGGACGTATTTTCGATAGCGCCGCTGCGCCGCGGCCGGTGCTGCCCCGTTCTTCAACACCGCTGCCAGACATCGCGCCGCTTCGCAGGCGCTCATCATCGCCATGGTCGCCCCGGTGGAAAAGATCGGGTCCAGAAACGCCGCCGCATCTCCCACCAGAAAATAGCCCGGCCCCGAAAAAGGCCAGCAGGTGTAACTGAAATCCGCCAACACCTGGTTTTCGACCGGCCCGGCCGCCTGCGCCATCCGGTCACGCACCACCGGGCACCGCGAGATCGCCCAAGCCAGCATCCGACTGGCCGACACGCCGGCCGATCGGCACACTTCCGCCCGCGTCACAAAACCCACGCTCGTCGTCATCTCGTCCAACGCGATCAGCCAGAACCATCCCTCTTGGCACATGATGATGCCCGGATGCCCGGCCGCTTTTCCCTCCAGCCGCTTCACGTTCGTGAAATGCGAGAAATACGCGACCTTGTGCAATTCCTGGTCCGAATGCGGCCTCCGCGTTCCCAACTTCCGGCCCACCACGGTTCCGTGACCGCTGGCATCGATCAGGTAGCGAGCCGTTAATTCGCCTTGGTCCGTCGCGATGCGCACGCGGCCGTCGGTTAATTCGAGTATCTCGCGCACGGCCACGTTCTGTCGGCAATCGGCCCCGGCCGCGGCGGCCTGGGCGAAGAGCATCCCGTCGAAATGCGCCCGCGCGATGTTGAACGTTTCGCTTCCCGGCACCAGTCCCATGTCGAAGGTGAACCGCGTCGTGTTCGGATCGTTTCCCAGCCCGAATTCCGCACCGAATTTGGGCATGTGCGGCAGCTTCCGAAGCGAGGCCTCGAGCCCCAGTTCCCGCAGCAGCGGCATGTTCCGCGGCAGGAACGATTCTCCAATGTGAAACCGCGGATGCGATCCCTTTTCCAGCAGAATGACCTTGATCCCCGCCCGCGCCAGTTGCAACGCCGCCGTCGCCCCTCCCGGCCCGCCGCCGATCACCAGCACATCGCAGTCCGTCCCGTCCGTCATCGCTGAACCCCGCTGCAATCGGCCAGGCCTTCTATCTCCACCAGCAGCTCCGGGCGACACAACCCGGCCCGCACCGTCTGCGGCTGGCCCACCGATGCAAGCTGCGATCGCACCATCGCCGCGATCGGTGCCGCATCCGAGGCATCGCGGTAATACACACGCAATTCACGCAGCGTCGCCAATCCCGCCGCGCCGTCCGCCGCGCCGGCGGCCGTCAGCAGGCTCGACAGGTTCGCCAGCGTCTCGGCGAATTGCGCCGACAGATCGTTCTCGAACATGGACACTTCCCCGCGAATGCTGGCCGTCCCGCCCACCAGCACCAGCGGCGCCGGCACATCCGCCGTAAGGATCGTCGCCCGCGAAAAGCAGGGCGGACGCGGCCCGTAGCGCGCGGAATAGCGGTGCGGCTGAACCTGCCGCGGATTGGCCACCGCCCTCCCCGGCTGTCGCGAGGCAAGACAATGCACGATCAAACCACGCCCGTCATATCCCACACCCGACGCCGTCGGCAGCGATGCGTCAAACCGCTCCGGCCCGCCGTACCACTGGCTCATCGCCGCAAACCGCCCGGCATTAAACGCCATGTACCGGTTGGCATCCCGGCCGTCGCCAACCGCCGGGTCTACCCCATTGACCGCCGGCTGCGTGATATCGCCGATATGATTCCAGAACCGCACCGGATACGGCGTGTTCGATTCCGCCAGCACCGCGCGAATCAGCCCATACGCGCCGATCGTCGCATCGCGCAATCCCGCCCCGTCGCGCACCAGATGCTCATCCACCCACGCACTAACCAGCGTAAAGCGCTTCCCGGCCGCAATCTCCAGTGCGATCCCCTCGCTCCCGCCCCCCGTCCGCCCGGTCGCATCCACAAGCTGCTCCACCCACGCCGGCGGCCTCGCCGCCGCGCCCGCGCTATCCGAACCAGGTTTCGCCGTCAACGTGCGTATCATCCTTCCAAGCACTCTCGAACCGTTGACGGTACTCTAACCCGGCCCATAAGGGGTCACAAGGCGAATACAGCTCGGTGGCAAATCATGGGCATCGGATGACGTCGGCGTGGTGGCCGCAATTCCTGAAGACCACCTCGTCTGCGCCAAATTGAAATGTCACGAGGAGGTTATCGCTGGCATGCATTTCCCAAATGGGAGGCGGTTTCTCGCCCGCCTTGCTTGGTGTTCCGGTCTGCCCCCCGAGTTTGTGCGGCCGGAGTCCCGCCGTATAGGGACCGTGTGGCTTAACCATGAACAGGCGAAGGCATTTGTCTATCCGCCGCCGTTCACCTTCCTGCAGCGACCTGTACGAACGCCGAAACAATGACGTGTGTGCGACCTGCACGAGAAATCCCCTCCGGAGCGTTCATTCCCCGGAATTGAGGTCGGCAATCATGCCCTCAACGGAGGAGAACCTTCGCATCCGGCCCGCGGCAATGTCACGGTCCGCCTTCTTCCTGGATCTCTTCAACGCATCCCTCGCAGCGTCAAGTATGATCGGTCTCAACCAGGAGGCCATGTCGGCTTGGTTCGCGCTGGCTGCCTTGGCAATGGTCCGCTTTTGCATCGCCGTGACCGGAATTCGCAGGTCAAAATTCATCAGCATCGTCGGGTCTTTTTTGGGCCTGGCCATGAAATTACTGTAGTAATAAAAACCCGGATCGTCAAGATGATTTCAGAGGCGGCGGAATCAAAGGTACCCATTCAACAGTACCCAACTGTCCTGCCGAACCGGCAAATGCCATGATCTGGACACGGGGCTTGTCATGACAACGATTTCCCTGGCCAATCCTCGCTATCCCGACCAGCGGCCGGTTGAGGTTCAGGCTCTGGCCGATACCGATGGAGGACATGGACCTTGTCGTCTCCCCCAGGGACCGCCGCATCGACGTGAATCCCGCCAGTCCGAATATCGCCTGCTCGACGGTGAAGTAGGGACGATGGTCTTGAAAGTTCTGAAAGTATGATAACCACCGCCGGCGCGCATATCGTCGCATCATGACCGACGCCCGCAACTTGAAGATCGCCGTCACCGGCGCTTTTGGTTACTCCGGCCGTTATATCGCCCGGCGGCTATTGGATGCGGGCCATCGCGTCGTCACGTTGACCAATTCGCCGCAGCGCGAAAACCCGTTTGGGCAGGCGATCGAGGCTATCCCTTATCATTTCGACCAGCCGCAGCGTTTGACGCAATCGCTGAAGGGCGTCGATGCCCTCATCAACACCTATTGGGTGCGATTCGATCATCACTCCTTCTCTCATCAACAGGCCGTCGCCAACAGCCGGGTTCTGTTCAATGCCGCGCGCGACGCCGGCGTGCGGCGGATCGTGCATGTCAGCATCACACATCCGGACATCAACTCCGACCTGCCCTATTTTCGCGGCAAGGCCGAGCTGGAAGCGAACCTTGAAACGCTGGGCATTTCCTATTGCATCCTGCGGCCGACCGTTCTATTTGGGAAGGAAGATATCCTGATCAACAACATGGCCTGGGCGCTGCGCCATCTCCCAATGTTCGGGGTTTTCGGCGCCGGCGATTACCGGCTGCAACCGATCTACGTGGACGATCTTGCCGCCGCGGCCGTCGGGCGCGTTGCCGGCGACCGCAATGAGGTGATCGAGGCGATCGGGCCGGAGACATTCACCTATCGCGGCCTGGTCGAGACGATCAAACGGGCGCTGGGGCTCAAGCGGCCGATCCTGCGTCTCCCACCGAAAATCGGATACTGGGGTTGCCGTGTGCTGGGTCTGCTGGTCGATGACGTCATCATCACGCGGGAGGAAATCCGCGGCCTGATGCAAGGGCGGCTGTGTGTCGACGCCCCGCCGCTGGGGGCGACAAAGCTCTCGGCGTGGATCGACGAGCACAAAGACACGCTCGGCCGCCGCTACACCAGCGAACTTGCCCGCCGCAGAGACACCGTCTCGACATACCGATCCAATTGAAAAACGGGGGAGGGAAACTGGGACGCAGCTCGTTAAAAACAAGCTGCGTCCCCTTTATCGTCCCTCAGCCGTCGATCGGCCGCACGCACTCCGCATCGTCGTTGCGAGGATTGTTGACATGCGTCGAGACGGCCTGGGCGAGCCAGCCGTCGTCGGGAGCGGGAACCAGCAGTTCGCCCAGGCGCTGGGGCGGTGTGTCGCGGTTCAGCCACGGGTCGTAGGCACCCTGACCGAGGATCACCGGCATGCGGTTGTGGATCGGGGCCATCAGTCGGTTGGGGGTGGTGGTGATGATCGTCATCGAATCCATATCCGCATCGGAGTCCGGATCGTGCCAGCGCTCCCAAAGGCCGGCGAAGCAGAACGGCCGATCGTCGGCGCGATGAATGAAAATCGGCTGCTTGCCCGCGCCGGTGGTGTGCCATTCGTAAAACCCATCGGCGGGCACGAGGCAGCGCCGGCGGGCGAAGGCATCGCGGAACGCGGGCCGTTCGGACACCGTCTCGGCCCGCGCATTGATCTGGCGATTGCCGATCGACGGGTCTTTGGCCCACGATGGAACCAGGCCCCATTTCACCAGCGACAGCCGACGCGCCCCCTCCTTGTCCAGACGCACCACCGGAACCTGCTGTGTCGGGGCAATGTTGTATCGCGGAAAAAGCTCCGGCAGCGGCCCGACGATCACACCGATCGCCTCCATGATCTTCTGTGGAAGGGTCTTGAGCACGTATCGGCCGCACATGGTTCCATTGTACGCGCTGAATCGTTCGGTTCTCACCTTGGCTTAACGGCCTGCCCGCGGTTAAATGGGTTTCATGGAGCGGGCAGAACCCGGACCGCGCGAGACTGACGCCGGCGATAACGTCGCACCGGACGGCGATTTGGCCGCGGATCGACATCGAACGCGGCACGTCGGGAATCGCGCCAATGGGAGAGCGCAGCGCCGCCCGGCGCACGGGCCGTGGCTGCAAGTCGGATCGTCGCGCGGATTTGAATGGCATCGGGCCGAACTGGCGATTCCCGATCTGCCGGCGGAACTGGCGGGGCTGCGGATTCTGCACATCAGCGATTTCCACGCCTGGGCGCATTGGGATCCCGGCTACGACCAGCTCATCGAACGCGTCAAAAGCCAGCGCCCCGACATGATCCTCTTCACCGGCGATTTCGTCGATTGCAAACACGATTACACCCCCGCCATGCCCGTCGTGCAGCGGGTGATGGAAGGGCTGACATCACGGCTGGGGACATACGTCATCCTGGGAAATCACGATGACGATCTGCTGGCCGCATCGCTGGGCGGTTGGGGTTTGCATCAGGTGCACGGCCGGCGAATATGCCTGGAATCGGGCGCGGCGACGATCGAACTGATCGGGATCGGCGGGCTGGAGCGGCGTGATCTGGACCCGCGCTTCATCGCGTCGATCCCGCCGAAGAAACCGGGGTCGGTCCGGATCGTCCTGTCGCATTTCCCCGACACTCTGCGCCGCGTCGGCGGTTTGCGGCCGGACCTGTTCCTCGCCGGCCACACGCACGGCGGCCAGATCTGCCTTCCCGGCGGCCGGCCCATCAGCAGCCACGATTCCCTTCCGCGCCGCTTCAGCCGGGGGATTCATCACATCGCCGGCACCTGGCTGGTGGTCAACCGCGGTTTTGGATTCTCGTCACTGCTGCGCGTGCGGACCTTCTGCCCGGCCGAGGTGATCGAAATGACCCTCGTGCGCGGCGAAGCGCCGGGTCGCGATGTCGAGCTATGAGAGCCCCGCATGCACAGCTTTGCCATCGTGACACCCTCGTATCAGCAGGCCCGATTTCTGTCGGCCACGATTCGTTCGGTGCTCGATCAACACTATCCGCGTCTGGATCATCTCGTCGTCGATGCCGGCTCGACCGACGGCACGATCGAACTTCTGCGGCAATTCGATCCGCCGGTGCGGTTTGTCACCGAGCCGGATCGTGGGCAGGCCGATGCGATCAACAAGGGATTCGGCCTCACGCGGGGCGAGATTCTTTCCTGGTTGAATTCCGATGACATGCTCGCCGCCGGCGCGCTGGAGCGGGTCGATCAGGCCTTTGCGGAAAATCCCGATGTCGGCCTGGTGTACGGCGATGCGAGATTCATCGACGCCGACGGGAACGACATCGGGCTTTGCGTGCAGGTTGAGCCGTTTAACCGCCGGCGGCTGCTGACGCATTCGGATTACATCGCACAACCGGCCGCGTTTTTCCGCCGGTCGCTTTTTGAGCAGGCCGGGCCGCTGGATATCTCGCTGCATTGGGCAATGGACTACGACTTCTTCCTCAAGGCGACGCAGACCGCCCGCGTGTTGTATCTGCCGCGCGTGCTGGCGCACTATCGATTTCATCCGGCCGGCAAGACCGCCAGCAGCGGGCGCGACCGCATCGAGGAGGCCCGCAAGGTTGTCCACCGCCACGGCCAGACCCGCCTGCCGGCCTATTTCGAACTGGAACTGGCCGCGATTGACCTAAGTGATGCCATCGCTCAATCCCGCCGCGGCCGGATCGACCTGGGTACGTTCATCCTGCTCCGAGCGATGGCCAATTTGCTGACCAACCCGCGCGCCGTATTGACGCTGGCCGCGCCCCAAACCCGCCGGATCATTGCTGCCCGCCGATCGCTTCGCGCGGCTATGCAAGTGCGTGAGCACGCCGAAATTTCCGGGGGAGAAGAAATCGAACCTCCAAGAGCGCCAAGACGCCAAGGTTGAGAATCAGCCGGCGATGTCCGCCAGTTCCAACTTCATCGCGGCGGCGATGGCCTTGAGTACAGAGACCGATCCCTGTTTCCGGCCGGTCTCGATCTCGGCGAGATACGGCCGGGCGATCTTCGCCGCCTTGGCAAGTTGCGCCTGAGTCAGCCCGCGATAGTCGCGGAAGACGCGAATGGGATTCTCGCCGCCGACCAGGCGATCGACCACCTCGGACGGGAACATCTCTCCCTTGTCGGCCACGGCGGCGTCGTAAGCCAGAATGTCATCGAGCATTTCCGCGTCGCGCCGAAGTCGCTCGAAATCCTCCAGCGGCACCACTGCGAAGCGTCGGCCTTTGCGTTGGATGATTTCGGTTGTCATTGATAAGCGCCTCCACGCGATTCCCTATCTTTCGGGAAATTGTAATGCGACCCAACGGCTGCGGCAGTATACTATCGGGCATGAGCCAGCCGAGTGTTTGGCCGGAAACCGCCAGCCACCTGATCGCCGCGGCCTGCAATCATTGCGGGGCGCCGCTGGCGATGCCCGAGGACGCCCGGTTTGTCACGTGCGCGCATTGCGGATCGAGCCTCGAAGTTGAACGCTCCGGCGGCGGAACCTACACGCATGTGCTCGAAGCGGTCGATCGGCGAACCGCAGACATCGAGCGGGAAGTTGCCGAACTTGAAATCCTGGGGCAAATCAAACGTGTTGACGGGCTGTGGGTGACGCAAAGTAAACAGCACATGCTCCACGGCAAATATGGCCATACCTTTAGACCCACGGTCGGTGTGGCGATCGGCGTCTCGATTTTTGTCTGCATGCTCGCGAGCATGTTCTTCTTCCTGGCGTCGATGCCTGACGCGGGTCCGGCCGGTATCCTTGCGCTCCTGGCCGGCATCGGTTTTGTGGTTGGGGCGATAGTGTACGGGATTTCCGGCATCGGCAAGGCTCTTAAATTCAATGCCGCCGAGCGTCGCTATCAGCGGCGTCGTCAGGAGTTGCTTACACAGTTGGAGAGGCTCGGAAACCAGAGCCGCGGGGCAACGAATGCCACCTGTTCGGCGTCCGTTTGACGCCCGACACCGCGGGCCGCTTGAAGAGCCAGCGGGCGGGTAATTTGATATACTAACACCCATGAATCCACCGGCCGCATCACCCGTGGTTGGCAGCCCGTTGGCAGCAATTACCTGCGATCATTGCGCCGCGCCGTTGTCAGTGCCCGATGACGCTCGGTTTGTCATCTGCTCCCACTGCGGCTCGCGCCTCGAAATCCAGCGCTCAGGCGGCGTTGCCTGCACTCACGTACTCGAAAAAATCGACGCGCGAACTGCTCGCGTCGAGCATGGGCTGACCGAACTCCTGATCCGCGAGCGCATCGACCTGCTAGAACGCCAATGGGCGATTCGCGGCGGCAGGCATATAGACCACAGCAGAGACGGCGGTTCGGTGAAACCCGCCGCCAAACCCACGATAATCGGATTCATCGTTGTGATTGCGGTCGGAGTCACTATCGCCAATCTGGCGTGGCAGCCCGGTGCGTCTCCTGTCGGGGCGATTCTCATCGCCTCAGTTTTTGTGGTTCTGGCAATAGTTCTAGGAATTTCCGACGCCCGGCGAGCCGCCGAGTTCCGCAGAGCGGAGGTACGCTATCTGCAAGCCCGCCAGACATTACTGGATCAGTTGAAACAGACTACGATGTAACCGGAGGGGCGGCTTGACTTGCCCTTCACGACCTCGACGCGATCGCCGATGAGATCGGGCGCAAGATCCTTGAGACGACGTATTTTTCGGAGATCGACTCGGCCCGCGCGGTCATTTCGCCGAAGACCTCTTCCAGAGCCTGCTTCGGCCGGTCGCCCCAGTAGCGGCGGAGAATCAGGTAGACGCTGATCACATCATCGGAATAATCCCCCGTGCGCACTTGGTACATGTTCGTGCGCGTGACGATGTCCAGGCGGCCTTGCAGGCGGCAATCGTCACTGAGGGCGAATGTCATCGTCGGCTGCACGTCCACGGCCTTGGCGCCGGGCTCCTCGGCAAGGCAATGCAGGGGCGAATCGGACATCAGGCTTTCGGAAATGATTTCGTCGTGATTGCCGCTGAAGTTCAGATCGAACCCGAACAGCACGTCCAGATAGTCGATCTCCACCGGGCTGATCCCCAGGTGATACGGCGCCAGTTGCAGGATGAAATCGTGCAGTTCGATGGCCGTCTCGATGTCCGGCGGGTTGACGTATCCGCAGCTCAACCGCTTGGCCTCGACGCTGACCCATCGGTAGGCGGCGTTGTTGCGGTCCTCCTCGAGATTCATTTCGCCGTTATCGGTCTTGCGGAAGCGCGTCATCGAAGGGATCTGTTTCTGCACGCGCTCGAAGAAATGAAGGAGGGTCTCGCGCTGGTGCGGCAGATTGAGCTGCGAACCCAGGCGCATGTTGATGTAGAAATCGTCGCAGAAGCTTGAAAACGGATTGGACATGCGTTCTCCCATTGTCGTCGGGGCGTAACAACTGCCCGCCGGGCAAACCTCTCCGTGTCCCCGTCTCTCTAGCTATCGGCCCTGCCGCCGGGGAGAGTGTAGCGGATTTCTCGCACAACGCACGCCGGGAAGGCAATCGTTTGGTGGCGTTTGGCTGCGTCCATGCGTTGACGCGATGGGCCGGGCTTCGTACAAACTCCCCCATGCCCGCCAAACCGGCCAAGCCCGCCAAGCCTGCCGCTGCTTTCAAGGCCGTCTACGCGCTGGTCGGGACCGAGCCGCTGTTGCAGATTCAGGCCCTGCGCGACATCGTCGCGCAACTTCCGCCGGACACGCAGCGGTTTGATCTCGACGGCGAGGAGGCCGAGTTATCCGACGTTCTGGACCACCTTCACACCTTTTCGCTCTTCGGCGGACACAATCTCATTGTCCTGCGACAGGCGGATGAATTCCTCACCAGGCACCGGGCCGCGCTGGAGGATTACGTCCAGAAGCCGTCGGCACAGTCGACGCTGGTGCTGCGGCTGGATTCGCTGCCGGCCAATCAGCGCATCTATAAGATGATCACCGCGGCCGGCGCCGTCATTCCCTGCCAGCCGCCCAAGGATATCGCCAAGTGGGTGGTTGATCGGGCGCGGATGAGCCACAAGATCGCCATCGACCCGGCCGCGGCGGCGGCGCTGGTTGATCTGCTCGGCAGCGACATGGGCCGGCTGGACAACGAACTGGCCAAGCTGGCCGTCGCCTGCACCGACAAGATCGACCTGGCCGCCATCGAGCAGGCGGTTCCGTTTCAACGCGAGCGGCAGATGTGGGACATGACCGATGCCCTGGGTTCCGGCCAGCCCGCCGAGGCATTGCGGCGCTGGCGTCAATTGCTGCAAATGGACAGCAGCGCCGAATTTCGCGGCATCACCTGGCTGGGGCTGTTCCTGCAAAACGCGCGCAAGGCCATCACCATGTCGCGAAACGGCGAATCGCCGTTCACGATCGGCCAGCAATTGCGCATCTGGCCGCGCGACCGCCAGGCCGCGTTCGTCCAGACCGCGCTGCGCCTCGGCGATGGCGGCATCGACCGGCTTCTGGATCTGCTGGTCGAGATCGACTTTCAAGGCAAAACCGGCATCGGCGACGCAGCCAGCAATGTCGAACGGTTCCTGCTTTCGGCCGCCCAATACCTGGCACCGGCCGAGCGAGCGTCAACGCGATGAAAAAAAGACCAAAGAAAAAATCGCCGCCGTCGAATGCCGGGCCGAGTGCAGCATCTCAGATCGTTCGCATCGGCCTGACGCAAATGGCCTGCACGGACGATCCGAAACACAACCGCGCCGCGCAGCTCGATCTGCTCGACAAGGCCGCACGCGGCGGGGCGAAGATTCTCTGCACGCAGGAATTGTTCACTTCACAATACTTCTGCCAGACCGAGGATCACCGCTTCTTCGATCTGGCCGAGCCAATCCCCGGCCCGAGCACCGACTCTTTCGGCAAGCTGGCCCGCAAGCACAAGTGCGTCATCATTGCCTCGCTGTTTGAGCGCCGGGCGGCCGGGTTGTATCACAACACCGCCGCCGTCATCGGCCCGGCCGGCTCGATCCTCGGCATCTATCGCAAGATGCACATCCCCGACGATCCGCTGTATTACGAAAAGTTCTATTTCACTCCCGGCGACACCGGCTTCCGCGCCTTCAAGACCCCCTGGGCCACGATCGGCGTGCTGGTCTGCTGGGACCAGTGGTTTCCCGAAGCCGCAAGGCTCACCGCGATGGCCGGCGCGCAAATCCTCTTCTTCCCCACCGCCATCGGCTGGCACCCATCCGAGAAGAAAGAATTCGGCCAAGCCCAGCACGAAAGCTGGGAACTGATCCAGCGAAGCCACGCGATCGCCAACGGCTGCTACGTCGCCGCCCCCAACCGCATTGGCCTGGAGAAGATCACCGCCGCCAACGGACAACTCGCCAGCCCGGACGGCATCCAATTCTGGGGCCAGTCCTTCGCCGCCGGCCCGGATGGACAGGTCATCCAGCGAGCCTCGATCGACCAGGAGCAAATTCTCCTGGTCGATTGCGATCTCTCAAGGGTCAACTTCAGCCGCACCCATTGGCCGTTCCTCCGCGATCGGCGGATTGACGCGTATGGGGATTTGACCGAGAGGTTTGTGGATCAACCGCGATAAGCGTCGGGAATGATCGCCGCCACGGCCGTCAAGTTGCCGAAATTCCTTGAATTCCGGTCTCAATTCTGTAGAATTTTTGCATCGCGGTTGGGCAATGCGGCCGCCATGTCTCGGCCGTTGCTGCGATCGGGTTTTGTGGTGCAATTTGAAAGGGGCATCAAGATGGGCCGGAGGAAATTTTCTCGCGCGGGCGGGGCGTTGGGCATCACGGGCAAGCGGCTGCTGGCGCTGTTTTGCGGCGCGGTTCTCATTGCCGGTGCGCCAATACGATCGGCCAGCGCGCAGGCGGCTGAGGCGGCGGCACTGGGTTCGGCGCCGGCCGGCGCCGCGGCGACGCAGCCCGGTGATGACGGCCGGCCGCCGCTCAACGAGATCGACGTCGGCGACTATTGCACGATTCTACTGGCCAGCAAGCTGCAGACGCATCTGAATTGCAGCGACGAGCAGCGGCAGCAATTTGAGCGGCTGCGGACGATGCTCAACGGCGCGCTGGACAACGCGGCGGGCGGACGAATGGTCGGGCCGGTCACCCCCGGCGCGATCGCGCAGCGCGGGCACGGTGCGCTGGCCGCCATCGGCAAGATGGTGCGCGAGGATCTGTCACCATCGCAGGACACGGTGCTGGTGGCGATGTTCGAGAGCCACGAGTTGGAGGATGTCGAGGTGGAGGCGGCCGTCGAGACCAGCGGCGGCGGCATCGGTGGGCCGGTCGTGCCGCCGTCGCCGATCATTCCTCGCGGCCGGATTGGTCCGCGCGGGCCGGTGATAACGCGGCCGCCGCAGATTCCGATCGGCCCCGCCGCGCGCGGCGGATATGTGGTCAGCGGCATCCGGGTTCTCTATACGAATTGGGGCGCGGACAGCACCACGCAGCCGGCGCAGGCGAGCGGCGGTGCAACACCCGCCCCGGCCAAACCGGCTCCGCCAGTCCCCGGCGCGACCGGCACCGCGAGCACTCCGGCCGGTTCTGGTACCGCCGGGGCTCCGGCGGCGCGCAGCACGATTCCGCTGGATGTTTACAATCAACTGACGCCCGCCCAGAAGGCGGAGATTCCCGCGGACCTGCGCCCGCCCGGCGCTGGCACAGCGGCTGCGCCGGTTCCGCCCAGCCCCGGCGTTTCGCAACCGCCGGCCAATACGACTGTGGCGCGCACTGGCTCTTCGCCGTCGCCGACGATTCCTCCCTCGTCGGCCCGCCTGCCGGCTCAGATCGGTTCGCTGGCGGACGCCATTACCTATCTGAACAGCAATCTGGCCAGCGCCCAGCTTCGCGGCGCGCAGTGGATCGACACGGCCGCGCCCGTCGAGGCGCAGCGGGCAACGGTGCTGGCGCTGCTCAAGCAGCACATCATGGAGGCCGACGGACAGACGCGGCTGCCGTATGTCATCGCCTATTGCAACTGGGCCCAAGCCGCGCAGAAGGACGATCTGGTCGCGATCGTGGCATTCCCCCAAACGGTGCAGGGGATCAGCCACCAGGAATCAAGCTGGGCCGCGGCCGTTGGCGCGCTGGTCCGCATTGATCCGGCCGCCGCCGCCAAAGCCATGGACAGCCGCCACAGTGCGTTCTTCTTCAAGGGCGAGATGCAAAAGGTTCTGCAAAACCTGGCCGAAGTGAGCGGTTCGCAGCGGATTCCGGCGTCGCAGCTTCTGGGCAAACTGCTGAATTCGGACGCCAACGCCAAAATCAAGACGGTGGCCGATGCCGAGAATCTGCTGGCCGGCAGCGTGCCCGCTCAGCAGGTGGACGCGGCCAGGTGGCTTTACACATGCGAGATCACGCCCGCCGATCACGACAAGGTGATTGCCCTGCTCAAGCCGCATCTCATGGAGCCCGAGGGCAATACGCGCGAGCCGTTCGTTCACGCTTTTGCCTATTGGGCTGAAGCGGCGGACGTGACCGACCTGGCCGGCGTGGTCGATTATCCGGAGACGGTGAGCGGCCTCACCGGGCAGGAAAACTGCTGGGCCGACGCGGTGATCGGCCTGCTGCGCATCAGCCCCGACGCCGCCCTGACGGCCACCAAGAAGCGAGTGTCGTACTTCTTTTTCCGGACCAGCCTCAGCGGCCAGCTCGCACCCATAGCCACGGGAATCAACGACGAAACCATCTATGCCCGCCAGCTCAAGGCGCTGGTGGATAACGCGCATTGATGATTGCGGATGGCGGCGTTGCCGCGGCGTCGCGCAGATCAGCGCGCCTCATTCCCCGCGGTTTTTGCGGATCACTTTCGCCTGAAATCCGCCGATGGTGGCAGCGCCGTCGGTGTACATCCAGTCTTCGACTTCCGCGTCGGACAGGACGACCGGGTCGCGGTATTTCATGGATTTGATGATGCCGGGAGTGTTGCTCAGCCAGCCGTGAATGGTTGAGCCTTCGATGCCGCTCACGCTGACCCACATGTGCTCGGCTTTCTCATCGGCGACGAATTTCTTCTTCACGGCAAAGTCTTGTTTTGGCTTGCGATTGGCATAAGCGGAAAGAAATTCCGGCCAGCGCTGGCGGGCTTCGGCGGCCGCCGCGTCCAGTTCGGGGCTGGCCGACACTCTTACCGTCCGGTCGGGAGTTCCCTGCCGAAACACGTCCGCGGCACGGCGGTTGCGAAAAAGCGGAATCTGCGAAAAGTCGTAGCCCACCATGGCCGCGTCGGGCAGTCGGATAAGTCCCAGGACATCCGGCTGCAAGAGTTCGGCGACGAGTTGTCCGATGAGGGAGTGAATCTTCTCGCGATCGAGGGGTCCGGCGTCGCCGATCAGATCGACCGACAGCCACGCGGCGTGCTGCTGCATGGCCAGCTTGGCCCCGGCATCGCTGATCTGGTCGGCGGCTTTGGCGATGTCCTTGATGTAGGTTCCGTCCACACTCAAGACGGCGAAGCGCAGCGGCCCGAGCAATACGCCAAACGACGAAACCGGCGCATTTCGCAGCCCGGCCACGCGCGGCGGCTGCGGCGCCCCGAAAAACGCCGCTTCGGCCGCATGCTGAATCCCCGCCTGATCGATCGCGCGATACTTCCTGAGAAGCAGGGCAATGGAAACCAGTTCCTTGCTGGCGGTGGACATTTGAGGGGAAAGCTACACGCGGGCGTCCGGTTTTTCCAGAAACCATGCCAACCATCGGCCGCTGCTGGGCATTTCGCCTGGACTTCCGCAATCTCATTCCAGCGATGGCGGCGCTGGTGTATAATTGCAGGAATGCTGAGGCGTCTTTACGTCGACAATTTCCGCTGCCTGGTGAATTTCGAGTGTCAACTTGCAACCCAGCAGTTGATCCTTGGACCCAATGGATCGGGCAAATCCACACTTTTTGATGTGCTGGCGCTGATCCGGGATTTCTGCGCTTATGGCGGGTCGCCTGTTGATCGCTTCGGCAATCGTTCTCGAACGCGTTGGCAGGACGGGCCGCAGCAGACATTCGAAATGGACGTCGAAGGCAACGGTGGAATTTACAAGTTTCGGCTTGTGATGGGCATGTTGGGGGAACGTGTGAACCCAAACGTTGTCGAGGAAGAGGTCACTTTTTCGGGCAAGCCCCTGTTTAGTTTCAAGAACAACATGGTCAGTCTTTTCGATGATCGTGATAGGGTGGAGGTCCAATACCCATTCGATTCCAGCCATTCGGCCCTGGCAACCATCATGGCCAGCGGTAACCGCACGAAGCTGGAGTGGTTTAGAAGATGGCTGGACGGATTGTTGATCGTCAGTCCGGACCCACAGCGGATGTCTGGAATTGCCGAGAATGACGAGAACGTTTCGCATCCGGACATGTTCCTTGGCGATTTTGGGGACTGGTACCGTTACGTGAAACAGCGGCAGGCAACCCAGGATCTCGGATATGTCGCTGACCTCAAGGAGGTCATCGAGGGACTGGTTTCGGTTGACTTTGAAGACGCCGGCGCACGTCGCCGCGAGATGAAAATTCGGACGACCTCGACGAGCGCCGAAGATTCGGAACTCCGTGACGTTGTTGCCGACGGTATCCGCCGTCACGTAACCGCGAGGAGCGGTGAAGACTGGGAACTCCGCGACCGGTCGTATCTTCTTGGGGAGATGTCCGAAGGCCAGCGCGTGCTCATCGGTTTGTACGCCGTGCTTCATTTTGCGCTCAAGCCGGGCACGACAGTGTGCTTTGACGAGCCGGATAATTTCATCGCACTTCGGGAGGTGCTGCCTTGGCTAACCAAGGTGCTTGACCACGTGGACGACCACGAGACAGGGGCGCAAGTTCTCATCGCGTCGCATCATCCGGAGTTGCTGAATTACATGGCTTTCCGGAATGGCCTTGTCCTCGACAGGCCTGATGGCCGGAATACCGAATGTCGCGCGTTTAGCGATCCGGCAAAGACCGGCCTTACCGCCGCGGAACTTGTCGCGCGGGGGTGGGACGGTGAGTGATCGCGTGTCGCAAACAGTCCTGCTTTGCGAGGACGACCCGCAGGAACAACTTGTACGCGCGTATCTGAAGAAATGCGATCTTCCGACGGAACCGCCCCAATTTCTCGCGAAGAATGCGAGCCGTCTGGTTCACGGCGGCAACGTCGACTGGGTGCTGCAGACGTTCCCAGGCGAACTTGAGGCCTGTCGCAAGCGGCACGTTTCCCATGCGAACACCCGTCTCATTGCGGTTGTTGACGCCGACGAGTTCACGGTGGCGCAGCGCCGTGGGCATTTCGTCGCCTCCGACACTGATCCAACAGTCATCTTGATTCCCAAACGCCACATCGAAACTTGGATACGCGCGGCGTTGGGTCAAGCGGTCAATGAAGTTGACAGCTACAAGAAGCCAGAGCCGAAGAAAGCCGAAATCCGGACGGCCGCGAATCAGATTCACGGTTGGGCCCGCGATAATCCCAACGCCGGAACAACGTGCGTCGACTCGCTCCGCCAAGCGCTATCGCACTGGCGAAGAATCGGCTGATGCTGCTGAGTGCGAGTGTTCCGCCAACTTTTTCAGCCGGCCGAGATGCGGCTCTTCCGCTTGCCAGCCGAAGCGATTGACGAGCCACATGACGACCCGCGCCAGCCAGGGGATTCCCTTCGTGAACTGGTCGATCTGATCGACGCGGACGCCGCCGGGTTGGCTGGTGATGTCGAACGATACCTCCATGATCCGTTCGATGTCCTTGAACGTCATGCTGTACCGGAACGCGATGCGATTCGGCCGGTCGCACTCGATCACGTCGACCCGGCATTTGCGATCGCGGCCGGACATGCGGAAGATCATGTCGAACCGATCCCCCTGCCCGGCCGGACCCGATCGGTTGCGATCGACGGAGACAATTCTGCCATTCCAGTCCGCTTGCCGCACCGGGTCGGCGATCAGCGGCCAGACCGCATCGGCGTCTGCGGCGATGATGATGGACTCGTGGATTCGCAAATCGGTTGGCTCCGAGACTCACAGGCGGCTATCGCCGCGGTTCGCGTTCGGGGGCGCAGGATTGCGAGCGCGAGCCCCCGTATCATGTAGCAAGCGGCCGGGGCGTCAACTGAAACAGTCGCATTGGGAGCAAAAATGCCACACTGCTCCGTCTCCTGCTTTAATTTCCCATCCCCGCCAGCGCCGCCGCGCGCTCGGTGGCCTGTCGGGCGATGCCGCGGCAGACCAGATCGCACAATTCGAACACCAGGGGCAGCTTGATCGAATAGATGGCCCGGTTGCCGTCCTGGCGGCGGGAGATGATATCGGCCGAGAAGAGAATGCCCAGTTGCTTGGACACGTTGGCCTGCTTGAAGCCGGTGCGATCAACCAGTTCCCCGACGCTGGCCGGGCCGCTCTGGAGAATCTGCACGATGCGCAGCCGGCTGGGTTCGGAGAGCACGGCGAACAGATCGGCCACGGCCTGCAGTTGCGCCGCGTCGAGAGGCTTGTGGCCCGCGCCAGGGCGGTTGCGGGTTGAGGAATCACTTTTCATGTCGCACTCCCTTGACTATATCGCCGTACAGTGATATAGTATTATAACCGCCGCCTGCGACGCAGGCAAGGCGGCCGGAGAAAACTTTTTTGGAGATGCCCCATGTCCAGTAATGCAAAAGACTATTACGAGAATAACGCCGCCGCGATGCGCCCGGTGCGGGCCTCGATGGCCGAGCTCATCAAGGGATTTGGAACGCTGCACCAGGCCGCCATGAAACCGGGCGTCCTGAGCGTGCTGGAAAAGGAACTCATGGCGCTGGCGATCGGCCTGGCGGTGCGGTGCGAGAACTGCATCTACGCGCACATTCAGGCGGCGGTGAACGCCGGGGCGACGCGCGAGCAGGTTCTCGAAGCGGCCGGCGTGGCCGTCCTGATGCAGGGTGGTCCGACCTATACCTATCTGCCGCGCGTCGTCGAGGCTCTGGACGCCATCGCGGAACGATCGTCCCTTTGAGAAGAACGGAGAGTTGTCGTGGCCACAAATACGATACCCGTCGCGGAATGTCGTCGGCGGATCGAGAGCGGGAAACCGCTGCATATCCTCGATGTTCGCACGCCCGCCGAGTTCGCCCGGATTCATGCGGCCGGCGCCCGGCTGATGCCTTTGGATGAACTGGACCCGGCCGCGGCGGCCGCCGGGCGCCAGGGCGCCGACGAGCCGATCTATGTGATTTGCCAGTCCGGCGCCCGAGCCGCCAAAGCGTGCCAGCGGTTTGCGGATGCCGGGGTGGCGCAGGTTTATTGCGTCGAAGGCGGCACCGCCGCGTGGGAGAAAATGGGACTGCCCGTCGAGCGCGGCGGCGGCGTCATTTCCCTCGAACGGCAGGTGAGAATCGCCGCCGGGTCGCTGGTGCTGCTGGGCGCGATATTGGCGTGGACGCTTCATCCGGCCTTTGTTGCGGTTCCGGCGTTCGTCGGGGCCGGCCTGATGTTTGCCGGCATCACCGACACCTGCGGCATGGCCATGCTTCTGGGCAAGATGCCGTGGAATCGGCGAAATCCGACGGAATCGACCGCGTGCTGCACAAGGCCGTGATTTCTGCCACGGGCACCCGATGCTTGTGGCGGCTAAAGTCGATTGATACATTCCAGCCATGCCAGGATTATTGCGCGGGGACCGACACATCGGCGGTCAAACCGGCTCGCCCGCGGTTGAAGACGCGCTTGTCGGAGACAGCCACGCGAAGGCGCCGCTCACATCCAAGCGGCTCGTCTACACTTCATGTCTGACGTTGCTCTCGTTCGCCGCGGTCGTCTCGCGACGGCCCGATGCGCTGTTTCACCCGCAATTCTGGGCCGAGGACGGTGCGGTGTGGTATCAGCAGGCCTACAACTGGGGCTGGTTCAATGCACTGACCCTGCCGCATTCGGGGTACTACCAGACCATCTCGCGCGCGACGGCGGCGTTCGCGCTGTTGTTTCCGCTCCGCGCGGCGCCGGCCATTTTCAATCTGGTGGCCATCGCGGTCCAAATCCTGCCGGTGTGGTTCTTGCACACATCCCGATTCGATCGGCTCGTGCCCGGTGTGTGGATGCGGCTGCTGCTGTCCTTCCTCTATCTGGCATTGCCCAACACTTGCGAGATCAACGCCAATTTGACCAACGCCCAGTGGCATCTGGGTCTGGTCGCGTGCATGGTCATCCTGGCCGAACCCGGCTCGCTTGGCCGATGGAAGGCGTTTGATCTGGGCGTGCTGGCGCTCTCGGGACTCAGCGGGCCGTTCTGCATACTTCTTCTGCCGACGGCGGCGCTGGCCTGGTATCACACGAGGCAACGCTGGTCGCTGACGCTATTCGGCCTGGACATCATCACGTCGGCGATTCAGGGATACAGCCTGATATCGACGATGATTTCCACGCGACTGGCGACATCGCTAGGGGCAAGTCCGGTCACATTTTCCCGCGTCGTTGGAGGCCAGGTGTTTCTGGGCGCGTTGCTGGGCCGTGCGAATTATGAGCAGTTCTATCGCGAACCCTGGTGGAATCCGGGCACGGTGGCGCCGGTTCTGGTGACGGCCGTGGGCGGGCTGGTGGTGATGTATGTGGCGTGGAACTCGAATCTGACGCTGCGGCTGTTCATGCTGTTTTGCACGATCACGCTGCTGGCGGCAATGGCGTCGCCGGTGGTGAGCACGACCGAGGCTCAATGGCCGATCATGGCCATCCCCGGCGCGGGCGGCCGGTATTATTTCCTGCCCATGCTGGCGTGGGTGGTTTCGCTGGTTTGGCTTGTCTGGTCGAAGCATCGGCACCGGCTGCTGATGGTATTCGGCATCGCGATGCTGGCCGTGCTGGGTGCGATCGGAATTTGGGATGATTGGGTCTATCCGCGGTTCGTGGATTATCAGTTCCGGACGTATGCGAGACAATTCGACCGCGCGGCGGCGGGGGCAAGCGTGACCATTCCGATCAACCCGCAGTGGACGATGGAGTTGCACAAGCGGTAGGCGTCGCGGGCCGCGAGCGATCGGCCTTCGCGGTCGCAAGCCATCATGCCGCCGGCTCGTGATGAATCTCGACTTTCATCCGGCCCATCTTTTCAAACGTCTTCCATCGACGGCGCAGCGGCCACCAGTCATAGAGGTAAATTTCCAACGGCCGCCACATCGCCACCCAGCCGCCGATTGTCAGCCCTTCGCGGGCGATTTCCCGCAACGTGACCGGCCCGATCGCCTGGATCAATTGTGCCACCGCCAGGCAGAGGCTCAGGAAGGCCAGCCCGATGATCAGACTCAGCCGGCCCTCGCGCATGAGGCGTCGGAATTCCAGGCGGCTGATGCTGGCGCGATAGGTGAAGTAATGCTGGACGGCCTCCTCGACGAGCCTGTCGGGCGTGCCGGTCGGACCTTCCTGGCTCAGATGAATGGCCAGAACCAGCGGATCCTGAGGCGGAAACTCCCGCGCCCAACTCACGATGAACTCCTCGGCATCGGCATCCAGATCTTTTTCATGAAACGGCGAGGCGTCCATTGTGTTGAAAAGCTGATTGATGTCGCGCAGCCGAATCTCGATGCGATGAGCGGAACCACCGGCCGGATGATCGGGGCGTTGGGACATGTTTTGCATTCTATCCCACGGCTGCGGCCGTGGTATAGTATTCATAAGGCTCGATCCGGCGACCGTAGGCCACGATTCGAGAGCGTCGTATTGGGGATTTGCGATGAGACGTTCAATTTGGCTGGCCGTATTTTTTGCACTGCTTTCCGTTTCGGGCGCGTTGGCCTGTCTCAATGATCGTGAAACGGTCGTCGTCGAGCGAGAATTCCGCTCGCGGTACGAATCAGCAAGCAACCCGGGAGCGGCCGAATCGGGCGCGGCTGCTGCACAGGGCCGGCCGGATTTGCCCACTCGTAGCGAATGGAACGTCTACGGGATGGCACTGACGCTGGCCGGCGTCGTGCTGATCGTGGGTGACGTGAAATTCATGCGTCGCAAGCGCCCCGACAGACTGCGATACGCCATCGGACTGGGAATCGCCGCCGTTCCGTTTGGCGCCTTCATCTATAGCGCATTGCTTACCAATGGAGACGTGAGGAACGGCGGCCTCCGGACTGAGGTTATCACCTACCCTGCCGCGTACGAGCTTCCCGAGATTCCCGGCGGGACGTCGTTTCGCATGGCGATGCTCCATGACGTTTTGATGGAGCGTTACCTTCGCCACGGACAGGCGTGGTATGAAAAACGCAACCAGGAATCGCGAGCGGCCATTGACGAGGAACGCCCCAAGCCCGGCCCCACCACGCGGATGCTCGATTCCATGGACGATCTGGCGGTTGGGCTCGAAAATCTGCACAAGTCCGGCGAGGCCGCGGCCGTTATGCGCGACAAGCTCATTCTGCTGCCCCACATAGACATCAAGCCCCCGGCGGCGCCCGCGCCTATTTCCCGCACTGGCTATTCCGCCGAGCGGGAGGAGGTCGAGCGGCTGGAGCAGATCGTGGCGGCGGCCAAGATGCCGCCGGAGATGCATCAGCAGTACACCGCCCGCGCCAACCTCGGAACTTCGCTCATTCACGGCGCGTTCCCCAAGCTGCTTGCCGGTGATGCCGCTGCCCCAGACCAGATGCGGGAGGGCCTGGAGCTCATTGAGCAAGCCATCGCGATCAATCCGGGCGCCCACTTCGGCCGGGAAACCTGGCAGGCTATCGTCGTGCGGCATTTTCTGGCCACCCGCGACCATCCGGAGCTGAGGACACAGTTCGATGTCATCGGCGCCGATCTTGCCGAAGTGGCTCTTCAGGATATCCGCTCCCAAATGGTTGGTTACCTTTCCGCGCCCGCCGACTGGCTCGACGCCAATGCCAGCATTGAAGATCGCGTGGCAGAGCGCACGCGGATTCCGTCGGTCGACACCTCGGCGACATGGTCGGCCGTCGTCGATCCGGAACTGGCGTCACAAGTGCCTTTCGACGAGCCCGCATTGGCTCTGATGGGCATGTGGATGCTCGGCGGCGGTCCCAATCCCAATTCGGCTATGGCCATGGCCGACATCGCGGTGCAGGTCGGCCAGAATGAAATCGCATGGGACGGATTCGAGCGAGCGCTGGAGATGAAGGAGAGTTTTTCCCCCGATGCGAAGGTGCGGCAGGCGCTGGTGGACTACTGCGCCAAGCAGCAGGCCGTGATCGCGAAATACGAGTCGCCCGACGCCCCCGATGAATGGACAACAAAAACCCGCCAGCGCCACGTCGCGGAACTCGCCTGGGCGAGACAATACCAGGACGACTACCACGCATGGGAAGCCAAACAAATCGCCGCCGGCATCGCTCTGGACGATCCGTCGTTTTACACGGGCTTTTTCCACGGCCGCCCGAGCATTGCATCGCCGGTTGGCCACGTCGATGAAGTCGAAAAACGTTTTTTCGCGCCCGATAGCATTCTGGACGGCGCTCCCGCAGGCGTACTTCTGGCCGGCATCTTCATGCTCCTGGCGGCCATGAGCAAGGCGAGGAGTCCATAAGAAGAAAGTAAAGAGTGCAAAGGAAACTGCGGTGGAGCGCCGGCGTTTTCACCTGCTCAACTGTTCCCCTGCTCCACTGCTCTATTTTTGCCTTCGGCAAGAATCGGGGCGACAGGATTCGAACCTGCGACCTCTTGACCCCCAGTCAAGCGCGCTAAACCAAACTGCGCTACGCCCCGGCATCATCGGATCAGCGGGGCAAACGCGCCCGGCCGGTCTGTGAATCTGCCGTATTCATAGCCGTCCGTGCTCGCGAATGCAAACTGGTTCGGATGTGTGTTGTCGGTCCGACCCGCGCGCAAAAAAAGGCCGCACGGGAGGAGGGTTCTTTCCGTGCAGCCTGGCGGAGGAGGAAACGAGGCTTGTTTGCGAAGCGGAACCTGGCGGCGGCCGATTGCCAGCTTCGCATCATGTTTTGTTGGAAGGTGTATAACAACTGGCGTGCCAGCGGCGGGCGGTTGTCGAATTTTGTCGGCGTGGCGTTCGCGCGCGGGCGTCAGAATATCGCGTGCTGCTTTGCTGGGGCCGATTTTTCGCCGTTTCTGAATTTTGTGGTAGACTGCCGGGGCCCTGGCCGGAAGATGGTTGTGCAACTTTCGCGCCGGCCAAAGGCGCGGCAATGGTCGTTTCCATGCCTACCAAGTGCGCACGCCCGACCCCGCCATGCCCGCCCGATGTACACAACTCCTGAATCGTGCATGCCTTGCACTCCTGTCGATAGCGGGATTAGTGGGCTTGCTGGGGTGTCAGGATACGTATCCACCACCACAGGTTGTGGTGGCAAATCTCGATCAGCCCATGCGACCCACAACATCGGCCGAGCCCGTTATCATCAGCGGTGCTGGAAATGAATGGCTCAGCTTCTGCCTGCAGGTCAATGGGCTGGTTGGTTCGGAACTTGCCAAGCCGGCCGAGTTGCGGCTGGGGCCGCTCGTCTCGAACGGGGCCAACGGTGTTGGCGGGGAGTCGATCAGCCCATCGAACATGTCCGCCTGTTGGGTTGTGCCGGTGGCGATCGACACGCATCAGGCCAGCCTCGTCCGTCAGGCCGGCCCGGCGGCGATGCGATCGACCTGGCCGGCAGCGCTCCTGCCGGTTCCGATGAACAGCGGCATCGCATCGCTTCATCCGCCGCGATCGCTCGTCTCTCCGACTTTACCGGCCGACACGGGCGCCAACGCCGATTGGCTTTGGATCGACCTGCATATTCCGCCCAATGCCACGGCCGGTGATTACCAGGGAACCTGCCAGCTTGTCTGGGGCGGAAATGTTATTCAATCTCTGGCGGTGAAGCTGAAAGTGTACGACTTTGCCCTGAGCGACGTGCCGGGTTTGGTCATGTCCGGCCGAATCGACTGGTCCGATCTGCCGCGGCTGTTTCCGGATCGGTTTGATTCGCTGATCCCGCAATGGCTCAGCCGGTCCGAACCTCGCTACGATCAGGCCGTGCAGTTGCTGGACGATCTGCAATCGTTGGCGCAGGCGAACCGGCTTCAGATCGTGGTTCCCCGGCTTGGTCCGATCGCCAAGTGGTCGCCGGGCCAACCGCCGCAGCTCGATTGGTCGTCGTTCGATGATCTGGTCCGGCCGTGGCTCGGCACGACGGGCCCGGCGGCAAAAATGCCTGTCCGCTATTGGCCGTTGCCCACGATTGACGCTCTCGATCAACCCGATCAACCCGGCCGGCGGCAATTCACGGCGGCGGCATTGGCGCATTTCGATCAGCAACAATGGCTCGAAAACGCGGTGGTCGAGCCGGATCCCATTGCGGCCGGTCAAGGCGGCGACGCCGATTTGTGCCGAGCGGCGGCCGCCGTGCTGGCCATGAACCCGCGGGCGCGGGTCATGGTACCGATCGACAAAAGCCGGCTGCTGTTCCGCACGGCCGACGGTGCGACATTGCTCGATCCATCGGCGGCCGAGCGGATCGTATCGGCAGGCCAGGGTCTGATCGGCTCGCGTCACGATCCGGCGACGACAGAATCGACGTCCATGCCGCTGGCGCCGACGTCCGCGCCAGCCGGCATGCCAATCCATCAATGGCTCCTGGCCGGCGCCGGTGCCGAGTCACTGCTGGCCGGCGGGCGATCCAACGCCGCCGACGCGCGGCTTTGGGCGGCACTGGCGTATCTGCGTCAGGCGGAATTGGTCCGATTCGATCAATGTCTGCCGGCGACCAACGATGCGGGAATCCCGGCCGATCCCGATGCCCTGCCGTGGTTCTATCCGGGAAGCTGGTTCGGCGTGGACAAGCCCGTCGCCAGCATCCGCGCCAAATGGCTTCGCCGCGCCGAGCAGGATTACGAATACCTGACAATCGCCGATGGACGCGGAATTTCGGCCACGGCCGGATTGCTGGCCAGGCTGCTGGCCAAGCCGGTCGAGTTGACAAAGGACCAGTCGCCCGACGCGACATACGGCCTGGTGTGCGGCACGGTCGATTCCGCGACCTGGCAGCAGGCGCGCGAGTTCCTCGCTGCCGATATCGAACTTCACAGACCATTTTTCGGCGGCCCGCCCGCGGCGCAGCAGGCGTTGGATGTCGATCTCTCACGATGGGAAGCCGAACATCAGCGCCCGTACATCATCCCCCGCGGCGTGCAATGGCGGCCGGGCGCCGATGGCGAATTCGATGCCGACATCGCTCTGGATATCTACAACGCATCGGACGCTCTGGCCGGGCGGAATTTGCTGCAATGGGACCGCGCGCCCAAACCGTGGGAGTTGCCGCAGGAGCCTCTGGCGATTGGCTCCCTGGATGCCTATGCGGTGCAATGCTTCAATCTGACTGCGAAGGTGAGCACGCGTGATCTTCCGGCCGCGGCGGGCGCGGCGCAGATTCCCATGACCGTAAGCTTTGTCAACGCCTACACACGATTTCGCACGCCGCGTTCGCTGGTGATTCCGGTAGGGCATTGCGATCGCCGCGCGATGGCGCCGCGCATCGACGGGCAGCTCGAGGATTGGAACATGGCCGACGCGATTCAGGATGGGCCGATGATCCGACTGCTGGATCGCCCTGCCGTGCAATCGGGCGATCTGCCGGTGGCGCCGCGGGCAAGCCAGATTTGCACCAACTGGACCAGCGACGAATTCCTGGTCGCCTTCAAGCTGCAGGACGTTGACACAACGGATGTCGCACCGATCCGGAATTTCGTGCAATATGATCAGCGCCGCGCCTGGGGCGAGGACTTGTGCGAACTGCTGGTGCAGGCGCAATGGCCCGACGGTTCGACCAGCCCGGCCGTTCATATCGTCGCCAAGCCGCGCGGCGCCGTGTGGGTCGAGCGCCAGTCGGACGCCCCGTCAACCGTGGACAATTGGAAGCCCATCGACGCCGCCGTGCGTTACGCCGCGACGCTGCATACCGGCGATTGGCGAGGCGAACTGGCGGTTCCCTGGGCGCTGTTATGTCCGAACCACAAGGACACACCCATTGCCCTGCGTTTCAATTTCGTCCAGCACGCCGGGGGAAGCGGCGAATCCGATTCATGGTCCGGCCCGATCGACTTCGGCCGGGATGAACGCTTCATGGGTTTGCTGGTCCTGCGCGGTCTGGACGCGGCGGCGATACCAAGCGATGGCCAACCTCGCCAAGCGAGCAGTTCGTCTCCTATACCCGGCCAGGGTTAATTTCGTACGGATTTGACAGCCGGCGCGGGAGACTCGGCGTCCGCCGCCGGGGTGAACCTGATTTTGGAACTGGCTGTCGCTACGGAATGGCATGCCGGAAAGCGGGTTGGGGAATCTGCCGAAGGAATTGGATCGCGGCTGCGGTTGCTCCAAGGCGGGGCAAGGACTATTCTGGCGGGGAAAGCATGAGTGAAACGGGGGCGGGGATTGGAGGCGACTATGGACATGTCGAAACTGCCGCGGCTGTCGAATACGCCGGTGCCGCCGCCGGCTGCGCCGGAGCCCAAGCCGGCGCAGAGCGCGGATTACGGCGGCGGTCGGGCGCCGCTGAGCGGTATCGCCGAGGCGTGGCTGAGTTTTGCCATCGCGGCGTTTCTGCTGTTCACGAATACCCGGCTGGAACACTACCTCGTCTATCGCGACAACGTGAATGATCTCACCGATCTGAATACCGGTGTCGTGACCCCGTACCTTCAGACGGCCGGATTCAAGGTCGATCTGGGCATCACTGTGTTCGCGGTGGCTTTGGTCATCGATGGTCTGGTATTGCTGTTGCCCAGACGCGCCTGGTCGCTGATGACACTGATCGGCCTGACATTGGCCACGGCGGTGTTGAATCTGTGGGTCATCGCCAGTTGCTGGAATCCGTACGGGCTGCAATACCTGCCGGCCTTGGCGGTGGCCCTCAGCGGCTATATGGCCATCGTGCAGTGGGCGGCCTTGAGCGAGGTGCGGATCAGCCGAGCGTGATGCGGGTGGTCCAATCGAGATGTCCCATCGCCGGAACCCGGCCGGCGGAACCGTCGCGGATGGCGCGGTCAATCTGGTCGAACCGGCCGGCGGTGGGTTCGACGCTGAAATGGCGATGGCCGCTGCTGCCGCCGGTGTTGATCCACACGCCCCAATACGCTTTGGCGGCATCGTCGGAGGCGTATTCGATGGTCAGCGACCGCTTGCGCGTGGGGTAATCGACAATGAAGGCGGATTCGATCGGGTCGGTCGAGTAGGCTTTCCAACCCTTGCGGGCCGGGGCGTCGTAGGGGCGAGAAAGGTCTTCGCCGGGATTGGCCATCGGCCAGTCGAAGGGCATCTGGACTTCCGTGCCGAGGTGATCGTGACTGAGCCGGAAGAGCGGGCTGCCGGTGAGATCGAGTCGCGCCGGCTGGATCATGGAAAACAGCGCGTGCATGGACCAGACGAAGCGGAATTCAAACGGGGCGAGATTGACCAGAGTGTAATCGGCCTGGATCGTCGAACCCTGGAGGAAGAGCTTGCGGGTGAGGCGATAACCGAAGCGCAGGCCATTCCAGACACAGGTGATTCCATCCTTGGTGGGTGAAGCGGTGGTGGGGATTCCCCACAATTCGCCGTGGTCCGGGACAGGGATGCCATCGTAGGGGTGGCCGACGTATTTGCTTTTGGCGATGGCGGGGAAGCATTCGTCCCAGCCGGCGTGCCAGATATCGGCGTAGGAGACGTCGTAGCGCGGGCCTTCGGGGAGCTCCATGGGATAGGCGAAGAGGAGTTCGTATCCGTCGGCCTTGTCGATAATGCTGGTGATCTTGCCGCCAAACTGCGGCCAGACCTCCAAAGCCACGGCATCATTTTCGATGGTCATGGAATGGGGCATGGCTTCTCCGACCGGTGACACGTGCGAACAGGTGGATAGATTACACTCAAGGCGCGGGTTCTCACAATAGGCAAGGACTTGGCAAGCGGGCGACCAGACCCGGCGCCTTAAATAACAGGATGGGTGAAAATCCCTCCGACTTGACAAAACCTAGTCTATTGCCCTATTCCCTATAGGAAAATAGAATTTCGGTCGGGAGTTCTCTTTACGGGCGGATTGTCGGTTGCACCGGCCGCCTGTATGTTGTCCACCCTTGAAGGATGAGCCAATGCCTGTGAACTGGAAAGACGCTCTGGCGGATCGTGTCCCGGAGAATCTCGCTCAGGAAATCGATTCGTTCGAAGCCCAAATCGCCCTACGCAAGCAGGGCAAGATCGACGATAAAGTCTTCGCCGAAACGCGATTGCGCCGCGGCGCCTATGGCCAGCGCTATGACAACGGCCAGCGCCACGATGGCGCCAAAACGCAGAAACTGCCCTACCCGGCGCTGACCAAGGGCCCTGATACCTTCTGGGATGCGCCCGGCATGCAGCGGATCAAGATCCCCTTCGGCTCGCTCAATCCCGAACAGATGATCGCTCTGGCGGAACTGGCCGAGGAATATTCCGACGGCATCTGCCACATCACCACGCGACAGGACATTCAGCTTCACTACGTTCACATCGACGACACGCCGGATATTTTCCGACGCCTGGCGGCCGTCGGAATCACAACCCGCGAAGCGTGCGGCAACAGCGTCCGCAACGTGACGGCCTGCCCGCTGGCGGGTGTATGCCGGACCGAGACGTTCGATGTCTCGCCCTACGCCAAGGCGGTGGCGTATTACCTGCTGGGCCATCGCGACACGCAGGATTTCGGGCGGAAATTCAAGATCGCCTTCAGCGGCTGCGAGCATGAAGCGTGCGCACTGGTGTCGATGCACGATCTGGGCGGCATCGCCAAAACGCGCAACCGGCCCGACGGCACTCTCGAGCGCGGCTTTGCCATCTACGTCGGCGGCGGGCTGGGAGCCGTTCCCCATCAGGCCAAGCTGTTCGATCAATTCGTGCCCGAAGCGGAACTGTTGCCCCTGGCACGGGCGATGGGTCGCGTGTTTGCCCGGCTGGGCGAAAAACGCAGCCGTAATAAGGCCCGGCTCAAGTTCCTCGTGCAGAAACTGGGCATCGATGAGTTTCGCCGCATCGTCCTCGAAGAAGTTCGCACCATGCCCCAAGACCCGTCGTGGCGCAGCTATTTCGATGAGATACCACGCTTCAGGGAAACTCCGGCCTGGCAGGCGGTGCAATTGAACGGTTCCCGCCGGCCCGAAGGCTTCGACGACTGGGCCGCCACCAATCTCTATCAGCAGCGACAACCCGGCTATGTCACCGCCACCGTCACCTGCCCGCTGGGCGATTTGTCCGCGACGCAGATGCGCGAACTGGCCGAACTGTCACGCCGCTATTCCGGCGGCAATGCGCGAACGACCGTCGAACAGAACATCGTCCTGCGATGGGTTCCGGCCGGAAAGGCGGTCGATCTCTACAGGGATCTGGTCGCGCTCGGTCTGGGTCAGGCCGGCGCCGGGACGATCGTGGATGTCGTCGCGTGCCCCGGCACGGACACATGCAAGCTCGGAATCGCCAGCTCGCGCGGCCTGGCGGGCGAATTGCGTCGCCGGCTGGCCGAAAAAAGCGCCTCGATGGATCAGGCGGTTCGCAATCTGCGCATCAAGGTCAGCGGCTGCTTCAATTCCTGCGGCCAGCACCATTTGGCCGACCTGGGTTTCTATGGCAACAGCCGAAACATCGGCGCTTACACCGTCCCGCATTTCCAGGTGATGCTCGGCGGGCAATGGTCGCAAAACGCGGGCAGTTACGGCCTGCCGTTGGGAAGTGTGCCCAGCAAACGCGTCCCGGATCTGGTGTCCGCACTCACCGATCGCTACGTCGCCCAGCGCAACAGCCAGGAGACCTTTCAAGCCTGGTGCCAGCGCATCGGGAAGAAGGAACTCAAGAATATCGTCGATCAGTTCACGGCCGTGCCGCCTCACGCGGTGGATGCATCATATTATTCCGATTGGGGCGACGTGCGGGAATTCACGATCGGGGACATGGGAATTGGCGAATGCGCCGGTGAAGTGGTTTCGCCCGCCCAGTTTGGATTCACGCGGGCCGAGAGCCTGGCGTTCGAGGCCATGATCCTTCTGGACGCCGCACAATTCAAAGCCGCCGACGAAAAAGCCTACGCCGCGATGTTGACGGCCGCTCGCACGCTGGTGCAGCTTCAATGGCTTGACGCGCCGGACGACGCGAACGTGATCGTTTCGGAATTCCGAACCCGCTTTGTCGAGCCCAGGCTCTTCTGGGACCGCTTTCATCACGATCAGTTCTCGCGTTACCTCTTCCAGCGCCACGAAGCGCCCGACACCCGCTACACACGCGAAACCGCTCACAAGCTCATCGAGGAAGCCAATCTGTTCATCGACGCCGCCCACAAATGCCACGCGGCCGTGCAGGCCCAGGCCGCCCGGCCGGCGATCAGCCCCGTCTGAAAATGAAAGAACACATGGACGTCATCAAAATGTCCGCCAAGCTGTACGCCGCCACGGCCAGGATCGAACCCGGCGACATCGTCGCGGCGTTTCATCGCTGGATCGTCGCCCAGTCATTCGCCGGCCATACATGGATCGACGTGGCCGACTACAACCACGTCAAAGGCGGCCCGGGCGTTGTGCTGGTGGGTATCGAGGCCAACGTCTCCTTCGATCAGGCCGATGCAACATGGGGAGTGGTCTATACCAGAAAACAGCCCTGGCCGGGCTCGCTCGATCTGACCGGCCGGCTCCGGGCCACCATGCACGCGGCCGCCGAATCCGCCGCAATCCTGACGGCCGACGCGGCATTCGCAGGCCGGCTCGATTTCGCAACCGATCGCATCCTCATCCGTCTCAACGATCGCCTGACCGCCCCCAACACCCAGCAGACGCTTGACCAGGCCAAATCCGCATTAACCTCGATCGGCCAGGCAATCTGGGGTACAGACGTGACAATCGACCACCACCCCGCGAAGCTATCCCTCTTCGAAGCAACATTGCGCGGTACCCACGCAATCACGCTGGAAACCCTCCAAAGGCAACTGCAAGTCTAGATTTTTCCCTGCGCCTTCCTGACCTGAGCCTGTCGAAGGTTGCGCCTCTGCGTGAGATACGGTATCTAGAATTGCGTCCCGGTGATGCTCGCCTCGAAGCAAATCTGCCCCTTGACCAGCCCCTGCACCTTGCAATTGACCCGCCGGTGCCGATCCCACATCTTCAGCGCCAGAATGTGCATCCGGCAATTGGGCTCGACTGGCAGTCGGAATTTCACCTCGTCCACCGCCCCAAACCCGATGAATCCCGTCCAGCCCATGAACCGCTTGGTGTAAAAACAGGCAAGCTGGGCGCCGGCCTCTATCATCAGCACGCCCGGATACAGCGGCCGGCCGGGAATGTGCCCCGACACCCAGAATTCGTCGTCGCGCACATCCTTAAACCCGATAATCCGGCCCAGATCGACGCTGACCCAGCTAATGCCGTTAAGCTGCTCCATGGCCCCGCGTTGCGGGTTCATTTCGCGCACGACCTGCTGGTCGAACAAGACCCGATCGAGATCGATCCCGGCGATGTCGTAGAGATATTGGGGAGGCATAAACCGGGGAAACTGCCTTCCAGAAGGCCCCAAACGCCTTATGGCTGCGGCGGGGTTGCCGGGGGCGTGGCCGGGGTTGCCGTCGGGCTTCCCGCCGGGCCGGGCTCTTCCTCTCGCCCCTCAAGGATCTTCTTGCGGATACCCTGCGCGGCGTCCTTGATTTCCTGCATCTTTTTGCGTGCGCGGGTTCCGGCGGCCTTGTTGCCGCCCTTTGCCTTGCTGATATCGTCCTCGGCCTCGATTACCAGACGCTTGAGCGTCTCAAATTCCTGCATAGGTCAAACCTCCATGGTGTCTTCACAAGGGGAGGAATGCTAATGGCCCCCAAACACTGTGTCAAATGCCCGCAACCCGCCCCCCGCCCCAAAAACCATATACCCAAATCCATAACACCAGCCCGCGCAACGTTCTGATCCCAATCCCTCCGCCGTCCCAAATCGCCGCACGGCCCGCCCTTTTCTCCTCCGCCGGTACTCCCCAG
>CAYQTE010000004.1:119940-133109 GCA_964420285.1 uncultured Tepidisphaeraceae bacterium | reverse complement strand
TCGCAGGCGGGCCCGGCGATGACTCGATCAAGGGCGGACAGGGCGACGATGTTCTCGCCGGCGGCAAGGGCAACGACACACTGTTCGGCAGCCTCGGCAACGACACGATGCGCGGCGGACTGGGTGACGACTCGCTCAACGGCGGGGCCGGAACCAACCAGTACTACGGCGGCCAGGGCAACAACATCTTCTACGCTGTCAACGGCACCAACGACGAGCTCTTCGCCGGGGCGGCCACCAACGACAGCATCATCTACGGCACCAACGATAACTACGTTATTGAAAGCGGTTCGGTCCCGCCGGGAAATATCTCGCTCGCGTAGGAGCGACCCCGCACCGGCTTGAAGCCACATGCAGCCCGCATCCGCGCAAGCAAACGCGCCGATGCGGGCTGCTCGGCTATATTCCATTGCCGCCGGTCATCGCAGGAGCAACACGGTTCTTGAGGTCCGGAATCGGTCCGGCGGGAGCTTGACTGCCCGACGGCGCCGGCGGCTGAGCACCCGTCGGCGCGGGTTTGCCGCCGGCCGGCGGTGTCGGCGCGGGCGGCTTGGTTCGCAATCTGTCCAGCGACTCCTGAAACCACTTGTCGCGAAGCAGGCCGTCCTCCGCCGAATCGATTGCGTCGGCGATCTTCACGCCCTGGTCGAGGTTCGCGGTGGCGTTGCGTTTGAATTCGAGAAATGTACCGGCCGGAAGCTTCTTTTCCCGGATGGCATCGGCCGGGACCAAATAGACCCAGTCAACGATTTTCGGCTTGTTGCCGCCGCTGAAATCAAGAAACAGAGGATCGCTGGGCTTGTTCCAAAGCAACAGCGTGCCGCCGGCGTGAAGGAGCGTGCCTTCAGGGTAGAAATCGGCCCACGTGGCGCCAACCGGCATACACAGCCGGACGGATGACGTGCTCAAGCGCATGATCTTGTCGGCGTCCTCGTCGCCGTTGGGATCGGAGATTGACGTTCGGACCACCAGCACCTTGCATTCGTCGCTCGACTTGATGGGGTTGGTCAATACCGGAAGCGGCGGATCGTTGCCGGCGCTATTGGTGCGCATCGCATCCGGAAAGTCGTCCATCACGGGAATCGACTCGGTGGGCAGAAAGACCGTCGAGACAGTGCATGCGGGATTGCTGGCGGTGTGGCGCTGGCCGCTTTCAATCCCCAGCCGCTGCGAGAACAACTCCAGCAGAAAATCGGGATGAAGCTGGCGCAACACCTGGTCGCCGCCCAGACCGCCCTGGCTGGCGGCGGATACCATCGCGATCACCATGTCATCAACCGGAATCGCCAGGCTGCTTTGCGGCGGAATCTTCGTCGCCCATCGATCCGCCTCGACTGGTGTACAGACATGGTGCATCGGGTGAGCCGCGCTCACGCCCCAGTCGCTGCCCAGCACCGTCTCGGCAACCTCGTCGGATATCGTGAAGTTCGACGTGTTACTTCCACCCGGCGGAATCATCGCAACCTGCCGGTCCGGCAACACCGCGTACCGCCCATACCCGGCCACCGTCGCCCCGAACGGCAACTCCTGCAGGGCGATCGCCATCGTCCCCAGTACCATCACGCCCGCGAACAGCCCAAGGACGGCCGACCCGATCTTGTCGACCAGCAGCGGCAGGCGCACATTTCCCGACACCAGGTTGTCGAATGCCAGCCGCGGCAGAAAATACATCAGCCCGAAAAGCACAACCAGCGAAATCGACTGCGCGTCATCGGGCAGAAACTTCTGCCCGATCATAAGCTGCGCCACCGGTTCATGCAGCGAGAACGCGCCCATAGCCGCGATCATGGCCAGGATCGCCGACAGCGACGCGCTGAAGAAGCCCTCGACGTAATGGAAATACGCGATGGCCGCGATCAGCAACAAAACAATGATCTGCATGAGCATGGCTGCCGCTCCACTGGCCCGTCGTCAAACGCCGGCGGGACACTACCCCGTCATTCCCATCATCCGCGCGGGCCGCCCGAATCGTCCGGTGACGGCTGATGGGGCGCCTCGCCCTTCATCACGCGCAACACTTCCTGCACGCTGGTGCGACCATCTTCGACCATCACCAGCGCCTTCTCCTGAATGTACCGGCCCTTCTGCCGGCGGAACGCCGTCTTGAGCTGGCTCGACGACGCACCCGACGTCAGCAACTGCCGGATTTCGTCGTCCACGACCAGCACTTCATAAGCACCCTCGCGCCCGTTGTACGCCATATCCTGGCAGAACGTGCATGGCACGGGGTTTCCCTTGGAATCGCGCATCGGCGAGGTGCGGGCCTGGAACAATTTCGTCACCCGCGCCGGATCGATATTCATCTTCCGAAGCTGATTGGCATCCGGCGCGTAACCGATCTTGCAGGCGTCGCAGAGCTTCCTCACCAGCCGGCCGCTGACCACCAGGCGCAGATTGCTCAACGCCGCCATGTCGTCGCCGACGAGTTTCCGCCACATGGCAAGGGCTTCAAACGCGCTTCCGCAGCGAAGGCCGACATACGCCCGTTTTTCCGCCGCGAACCCCGCCATGATCTGCGCCGAGCCGGAATCGATCAGCACCGGCACGGCAATGACATCCGGCTCCTGGCTGGCGACCCATTTCACTTTCTCAAGTTCCTCCTGACCCGAGGCGGCATGGGGAATCACCACCTGCGTGATACCCTCGATTTCGCTGTCGGGGGCACGCTCGACCGTCAGGATGTGCGTCAGGAATGCATCGTGCGCCCGCAAAATCGCGTAGACCGCGCTGCGCAATCCGTGCCCCGGCGGCGCCGCAACCAGCACCAGACCCGACGGCTCCTGCACCACCGAGCGGATCAATTCGATCTGGTTCTCGTCCAGACCCAGCGTTTCCAGTTTGAAGTCGTGCCGCTTGCGAATATCGCTCACCAGCGCCAGCGCCTCGCCCGTCTTGCTGCCGGCTGTCCGCACCGTCAGTTCGTGCCGGACGCTGTCCATTTGCGTCTTGATGAGGCCGCTTTGCGGTTTGCGCCGTTCATTCAGGTCCAGGCCGCCGGACATCTTGAGATATTGAATCATCGACGCCCCCAGCGCGCGATCGACGCTCCCGCCGTCGTAGCGGATGCCATCCACCCAGAAGCTCAGCGCTGTGGCCTCACCAAGCACGATGTCAATGCGGTCGGCCCGCTTGCGCAGGGCGGTGGCCATCAATTGCTGCACGGCGTCGAACGTCTGCCGCTCGGGAGTTTGCTCGTCGGGAACCGAGGCCACGACGCCGGCCTTGGTTTGAATCTGCACGAATCCCGCCGCCACCGTCTGGCCGGATTTGCCCTTGCCCTTGCCGATATTGCTGAACGATCGTTTCAGTTCCTGCTGGAGATCTCCCAGTCCGACCGATTGAAACCGCAGCAGCAAATAGACGCCCAATTCAAGAATGGGAATCGCCAGCAGCGTCAGCAGAACCAGCCAGAACGCCCCTTCAAGAGGCAGGAGCAAATACGCCGCCAGCAGCCCCACCATGTTGCCGGCGTTCACCACGGTGCGCGGCAGGCGCGCCGCCACTGTGTCCTTGTCGATCCACGTGAGCATTTTCGCCCACGGCAACAGGATGACCACAGCGGCCAGCAGTTTCCATGGGTTGACGTAATTGCCCACCTCCACAACCGCCATCGAAACCATCGGCTCCATCAACTTTCCTCAGCCCAACGCCGATCTTAACCCGTGCGACAAATTTCCGCCAACCAGCCTTATTCCAGCGGAATCGAATTCTCGTCTGTTGCGGTGTCCACGGAATCCGCCGTACCCGGCCGCTGGGCCGGCGCCGCGGCGGGATTCGCCGCGACAGCCTGCGAACGTGCCTTGGCCGCCATTGCCGCATAGGCCTCCGGGCCCAGCGGAATGATCGTCTCTTTTTCCTCTCCGCCCCGCCGGATCACTTCAAACGCATTTCCCATCTCGCCGGCGAGCTGCCGCGCCGACAGCCCCCCGCACGCCAGCACCAACGCCGCCAGCCCAACGATCTGGAGCAGCCCGTTCAACGCCGCCACGAATTGCGCAAAGGCCCCGGGGCCGGCGATGCTTGCAAAGCTACTCAGCAGAATAATCGCGCCCACGGCAAACAGCGCGATGTAGTAGTGCGTCCTGTTCTTCACCAGCTTGGGCAGCGCAGCGCACACAAGGATAAAACCGACAAGTGCCGTCGTGACGCCTTCCATCCCCAAAGGATATCACGCCACCCCGTCCACGCAACCGCCCGCGCAAATCTTATTGCCGCAGCAGCCCCTCCTTCAGCCGCTCCGGAAGCCAGATCACAAACGGCTTGGCCGCCCAACTGATCGGCGTCTGCCCGCCCGATTGACCCGATCCCGTGATCGTCGCGTGTAAGAATCCGCTTTGATCCTTGATCCCCTCAACTCGATCCATCGCCGACACGCCCACATCATCCGCCGGCAATCGCCCCACCGCCGTTCCATCCGGCGCCAGCACCAACTGTTGATGAATCAAATCCATCGGCGGCGTCGAATACGGCGCCGGCTCGGCCCACAAGGCAACCTGCCGGTTGCCGGCCTTTTCCAGTTTGGCCAATGTCTGCGCCGCCTGGGCACGCGTGGTGTTGCCGGCCGTATCCTGCACGAATCCCAGCCAATAGCGCCCGCCGCTCAGAATCGTCGCCAGCAGCAGCAGCGCCAATATCATCGTCCGCGCCGTCCCGTTCTTTGTCCACTTCACCGCCGCCGTTATCGCCAGCAGGAGCAAGAGCACATCCACATCCAGCAGGAATCGCCCAAACTCACCCGGCTTACCCGCCCCAACCAGACCCGACGCCAACGCCGTCAGCGCTGCCGGACCCGCCAGCAACCATACGCCGTCGTTGCATCCACACTGGCGGGTCTTGATCACCAGCAAGATCGCGCCCGCCACCCCGGCCACCGCCACCGGCAGCGAGGATCCTTCACCGATGAGCCCGATGACATTCCAATACCCCGCCAGCGGCGAGGTTATCCTGTACATTGCGGCCGTGTTCCCCAGGTTCGACCCGACGGCGCCGCCCGACGCTGCGGGCTTGATCAGATGCATCACCAGATACGGATTGCTCGCCGCGAAGATTGCGCATGCGATCAGCAGCGCCCCCACCGCCGGCCCGATCCATGACCAGGCGCCGCCCGTTTTCGACCGCCGCATTTGCAGAATCCCCATCATCGGCAGAATCGCCAGCGCGATCGCCCCGGTCAGGACCAATCCAAATGCCAGGCCGCAGCACACGCCGGCCCAGATCCACCATCGCCGCCGCCCTGTTTCCAGATATTTCGCCGCGCACGCCGCCGCCGCCATCGTCGCCACCAGACATGCCAGATGCGGCTTGGCCTCGTGCGCCAAATCCACCACGCCCGGCAACGTCGCAAAACACATCGCCCCCACCACCGCCGCCCACCATGACCCCGTACCCCGCTTCACCAGCACATACGCCAGCCAAACACCGAGCAATCCCCACGCCACGCTGTACAGTCTCGCCAATTCATACAGCCGCCCGATCTGGTCCGGCCGGTCCAGGTATTGCGTTACATCCGGCGACACCGTGGCCAATCCAAAAACATTCGCCGCCTCGAAAATCGCTCCCACCCCGTACACCCATACGCCGCCGTACTGGTACAGCTTCGGATCAAAATCCCCGCTTCCCGGATGCATTTTCGAGAGGGCCGCGATGGTGACCCACTCATCCGGCTGGGTCGTGAAAAGGCGATATCGCCGCACGATGCGTGCCCGATCGGCGTCGGTGGCATTGAGCACATTTGCCTTGGAGCGATCCAGCTTCGCCGCCGCCACGTCCGCCCCGGCGATGCCGCCTTCGTCGCGTGGGATCAGTTGTTGTATTTCGACCCCTGACCATGGAAATTCGCCGCCGAAAAGATATCGATCCGAATCCCGCGAAGGCAATCCCCACCCGATCCCCCCAACGAACGCCACCGCCGCAAACGCCAGCACAGTTCCTGTCGCCGCCCGGTTCCAGCCTTGTTTCATGTGGGCAGTGTAGCCCCGCGCCGCCGTCCCGCAAATAATCGACGCTAACAATCCCGTGGGAATAATCGCCGCTGGCCCGCCAGATCACCTCGAATCTCAAATCTCAGATTTCCCCCGCCCCGAACTCAGCGCGACGGTTTTCTTCTCATCGCCCCGCCGCACACGCACGAAAATCCGGCTGCCGATCTCATTCCCGCTGGCGGCGCCTTTTCAACCTTGATCTCGCAGCCGCAATCGGGGCAACTCCACATAGAGCCGGAAATGTTGTCCACCGGGTTCGCCTGGCGCACCGGCTCCGCATCCCCCGCTTCGATCGCTCCCTTATCGCCCGCTTGGTCCGCCTCATCCACTTCGCCACGCCTGTCCATCGCCTTATTCGCCAAAGCGTCCGCCAGCGAATTCTCCTCGCGCGGATGATATTCGTAGGAGATCTTCTTGAATTCCCCGGCCAGCGCCATGGCCGCGCGGTGCAACGGCTGCAAATCCGGATGTTTCACGCGGTATTCGCCGGTCATCTGCCGGATGATCAACTGACTGTCCCCGCGCACGACCAATCGGTGGGCGCCCAGGCGTCTGGCCTCGTGCAGGCCGGCGATCAGCGCGCTGTATTCCGCGACGTTGTTCGTGGCCGTGCCGATGAATCGGCCGATTGTCGCCAGCGGCGTCCCGTCCTGGGCGCGGATCACGATGCCATACGCCGCCGGACCCGGATTGCCCCGGCTCCCGCCGTCAAAATTCAGGATCAGTGTCTCGGTCATGTCGATTGAGCCGGGACGCCGGCGGAGGAATTTTCGCCGGCCGCCGGCTCGTGTGATTCGGGCGTGAATTCCTCAACCGCCATCATGAACCCGTAGACGTCGATGTAATCCCGTGCTCCGCGCGGTCGAAGCTGATCCATCAGCCGATTGGCCATGGCCATGATCCGCTCGTAAACGTCCCACGCCGGCGCCGAGTCAAACCGCAGGTCGATCTGCAAGCGCAGTGCGCTGTCGGTCACCAGTTCGCCGCGGACAAAAAGAAACCGATCCGGCCGGGCGATGGTCGGCAGCATCGTGGCCACCGGCCAGGTGCAGACGCGCGACCCGCGTTGGGGCAGAGAGCGCAGCATGTCCGCCCAGGCATTGAATCGCTCGCCCATCGGGCCGTCGTGGTCCACCAGCGGGAGCAATTCCGCGAAGATCGCCCGCGCCGACGCCGAATCCCGCAGCGCCTCGCGCAAACCCATCTTGTCAAAGCGATTGAGCATCGTCAGCGGGCTGACCACGATATCGGATTTTCGCGTCAGTTCGCCGATGGCGCCTTCGCTGAGCAGCGCCGCCGCCTTGCCGCCGCCAAATTCGCTGTTCCAGCGCCGATGCGCATCCTCGATCACCCCGCGCACGCGCTCGTAATAGGCCGCATCGCCGAACCCGCCGGGAAACAGCGCCGCGAACTTCGCCAGCGCCTGTTCCTGCGTGAGTTTCGCTTTGGCCTTGGCTTTCTTCCCCCCGCCGCCTCGCGTCTTGTGTGTCGGCGCGGTCTCGTTGCTCTTCCCGCCCATCTCCGGCGGCAAATCGTCAGCGATATACAAAATCCGCTTGCAACTGGGGCACACCACGATGTCGTCCCGCGTGTGCAGCTTGTTGTAAACGTCCGTCACCAGACCCATGTTGCAGCCGCCGCAGATGTATTCCTCGTGACGCCGGTCCGGCTGGATCAGCGGACTCATCGCCTCGCCTTCAAACCGCTCCGCCAGCCGGTCATAAACGTCATGCCCGCGAGCCGGCACAGCCGCGGACACCGCCTCGCGCTGGACGCGGATGGCGGCGATCTCGGCTTCCAATGCCGTCACCTTGTCGCCCACCTCCGCCCTCAACGCCGCCAGTTTCGTCTGATCCGCTTCCAGCGCCGCCGTCAGCTCTGTCACCTGCCCCTGCGCCTGCTCGACTTCTTCCATTCGAGCCAGTGCGGTCTCCTCGGCCTTGCCGCGGTCGATCTTCTGCGTATTGATTTCCAATAGAAAAGTCTGGTACTCGCGATTGTTCTTCGACGCCTGTTGCTGGGCGCGCAGCTTTTCGATCTGGGCGTCGCGGGACTTGATCTCCAGATCGTACTGCGCCGCCCCCGCCTGGGCCTCACGCAGCTTGGACTGGGCCAGATTCAGCCGCTCGGCCACATCAGCCACCTTGCGTTCCTGAACCCGGACATTGCGGCATACCACATCCAGGCGTGCCTGAGCCTCGCTGAGCTTCTGGTCAATCTGGAGTAACTTGACCAGAGCGACGTTGGTCGGACCCATCGTATTTACCTCTGCAAAACACTCACACGCCATAGCGGCGGCGAATTCCCCATTATGCGAAGATTCCTCCCGTTTGAAAGAGCCCGTCGAAAACTTTACTCACTTATCCTCCGGCGCTACTGGAATTCCGCCTTCGTTTCCGATAGATATCCGGGCAGCCGCTCGGATGCGGCCGATCTTCAGGCAATTTTACGCGGCCTTGGGCCGCAAGGGGCCAGGGATGGCTGCTCGATTCGTTTTTCTCTTCACCGCGTCAATCGCATTGGGCCTGTTGCTGGGTTGCCAGGACGAGTCGGCCGTCAATTCCGTCCCGCCCCCGTCCTTCCGCCCCCCGACCATTCTTTATCAGCCCGCCCCGCCCACCCCGGCGCCTCTGGCCCTGAACACACAGCCGCCGGCGCCCGTCCTGCCGGTGCGGCCACCGGCCCAGAAGCCCGCGACTGAAAAAGTGCCCGCCGATTGGATTCCCACCGTCGCCGCCCGGCCGTGGCAATGGATCATCATCCATCACAGCGCCACCACCTTCGGCAACGCCGCCATCATTGACCAGTGGCATCGCGATCGCGGTTTCGATGAATTGGGCTATCACTTTGTCATCGGCAACGGCACCAACAGCGGCGACGGCCAGATCGAAGTCGGACCGCGCTGGCCCATCCAGAAATACGGCGCCCACGACAAGACTCCCGACAACCGCTACAACGAATACGGCATCGGCATCTGCCTGGTGGGCAATTTCGACGAACAAACCCCCTCGGCCGCCCAGATGCGCTCCGTCAACACCCTGACCGCCTGGCTGATGAAGCGTTACAAGATCGCCCCGGACCACATCCTCGGCCACGGCGACACCAAGCCCACCGACTGCCCCGGCAAGAACCTTTCCGTGGCCACCATCCGCTCCGCCGCCGTCCGCATGATCGCAGACGCCGGAGATGCCATTCCGGTCAGCGAAGCCCTCGCCAGCGGTCAGGAATTGCTCGTCGCTTCGCCGGCGAAGTGAACGTGACTTCCTGTAACTTGATGAATCGATGCGCCAGGCCGTCGAGATATTCCGCTCGATGTCGCAAGCCGCGGACTCGCTGCACCAGCAAGCCGGCGGCGGGAAGACGCGGTTAATCACCTACCGGTACCTGTACAACCTCACGCGCTGAATGGCCCGCTCGCCCAACGCCAGTCGCACACCGCTGCCGGATTGGTTCGGCGCCGGCGGGTCGGACGAAATCACCGTGTCGTCGCCGCCAAGATATTGAGTGGTCACCCAATTGCCGCTGGCGTCAAACCGGCCGGCTTCCTGCGAGGCCAGGCCGGCAATCGGCGCACCCGGAATATTTGGCGAGAATGTGATCAGGACATTGTTGCCGGCCATGACGTATTCGTCCGGGCCGGTGGCCATGAACAGGGCATAGCCGATGGTATCGGGAGCGACATCCGGGGCGCGCCGGCCGATGGGGAAACCGACGTTCAGAATGTAGTTGCCTAATTTGACCTCGTCCCTGGGCCGGCGATCGTCGATCGCCACGCCGGCGATTGTGCCATCGCTCTGGTGCGCCAGGATTTGCGGAGCAATTTGCGACAGGATCAGAAATGCCTGCGGAAGTGCCTGCCGTTCAAATTCGGGAGGCGGCGGCGGGAGCGGCGTGCTCATCCCCGGACCGCCAAACCCCACCAGCGATTCGGGCGAATTCGCGCCCGGCGGAGTGATGATGGCCGGCAGATTCATCCCCGTCCTGGTGAACCAGTCCAGCAGGCCGCCTTCACCCATCCCGGAATAGCCGATGGCGCGATGCTGGCCGATGGCGTAGAAAGCGTGCGCTGCGCCGCGGGCCTCGCTGTTGGCCTCGACGGTGAAGAAGGGATTGCCCCGGCGGGTGTAATTCGTGGTCAGGTCGATCATGGCATCGACCACGCCCTGGGACGGAGAACTGGACAGGTAAGCATCGGGGCAGAACATGTCCACCAGCGGTGCGCCCGCCCTCCAGATATCCTGCACGTGGTCTTCCGCCTGGCCCCTCGGATAGCCATTGAGCCCCCAGTCCGGACCGAGCCACACATTCACGAACATCGGGATCGCATATTCCTTCTTGCCCGACTCGATGACGTGATTCACGTACCGCGAATAGTTCCAGGCCATGAAGATCTCGTCGGTCTTCGGCCCCTTGCCGAAGACATCCTCCCACGTGCCGGAGGTCTTGAAACCAGCCGCTTCCCACACCGTGCGGAGCTTGGGAAACAACTCATCTTTGTGCTTCTTGAGGTAATCCATAAGCTCGGCCGGAACATTCGCCTCGAATGCCTTGTTGGCCATAGGCGACTTATCCCGCGTATCGCCAAGGATGCCGATTTCATTTTCCACCTGCACCATGATCACGCGGTGCGACGGATCGATATCGTGGATATGCCGCATCATGGCCGCAAACGCTCGCCCATCGGCCTCCCAGTTGTTCGCGCTGAACGTGGAAAGGGTTTCGAGGGATCGGCCATCGCCCATTTGAGCGCGTGGGAAGCCCTGCTGGTCAGCCTTTACCCACGCCGGCGCGAAGCTGGACAGTCCGTTCTTCCAGCTTCCAAACCACACCAGGACGATGCGCAGATTGGACTGCTGGGCGTCCTGGATCATCGCATCGACAATCCGGAAATCGTAATTGCCCTTCTGGGGCTCGATCCAGGACCAGCCAACGGCGATCTCCGCGCAATTCTGGTGCCCGGTGCTCGCCATCACCTGCATCATGTAGCGCAGATATTCCAGGTTGGACGGCGCGCTGGTCGGCGGTTCGGCTCCCAAAGCGAGAAACGGCTTGCCGTCAACGATAAGCTGCGTCGCCAGGCCCCGTTTTTCCAAATGCGGAACCGCCGAATCCACGGCCGCGGTTTGCGTACAACCCTCACAGACAGCCATGGCGCACACCACGGCCAACCCGGATCGAATCGAGAGTTTCATGACGATCTCCTTCCCATTACTTACCCTGCGCCCCCGCACCTCTGCCCGTGAGTTGCTTCCCGGCTCAAATCTGAAAATCCAATGGAACCGGCTTGTTTCCCCTGGGCCGGCGGTCGCGGTATTTCAACTTGGGCGATTCCGCCGACACCTGGTTGTGCGGCGGTACGCTGCTGGTAATGAAGACGTTGCCGCCAATGACCGAGCCGGTGCCGATGACCGTTTCGCCTCCCAGGATCGTGGCACCGGCATAGATGGTGACATTGTCCTCGATCGTCGGATGCCGTTTCCGGCCTCGCAACAATTGTCCAAACGCCGGCGACAGCGCCCCCAGCGTCACGCCCTGATAGATCTTCACGTTGTCGCCGATCAGCGTCGTCTCGCCGATCACCACGCCCGTGCCGTGGTCAATGAAGAAACGCCGGCCGAGCTTGGCGCCGGGGTGAATGTCGATGCCGGTCAGGCCGTGCGCGTGCTCGGTCATCACGCGCGGCAACAGCGGCACACCCAGTGTCCAGAGCACGTGCGCCAGACGCTGCACCGTGATCGCCAGCACGCCGGGATAGCAGTAGATCGTCTCGTCGGTGCTCTGCGCGGCCGGATCGCCGTCGAAAGCGGCCTGCACATCTTCGGCCAGCAAAGCGCGGACCGATGGCAGCCGCTGAAAGAACTCCAGCACCACCTCGGCCGTGCGGTGATCGACGGCCTCGATGGCCTGCTGATCGCCGTCGGTGCCGGGAATCTGCTTGCCGTATCGCAGGGAGCAGCAGATTTGTTCGTACAGCAAATCGAACAGCTCGTGCGTGAGAGCGGCGATGCGGTGAGCCAGGGTCTTGTCGGTCAGTGTCTGCTGGCCGAAATAGCCGGGATACATGATCTGCCGCAGCAGGCCGACGCACTTAATAATGGTATCCCGGCTGGGCAGATCGACGCGGTTGAGGTGTTGCGTCTGCGGGAATTCGACAACGCTCTGCACCAGGGCTTCGGCAATGGAGGAACGCAGTTCGTTCAGTTGATCTCGATCCATATCGCCACAATCCTACTCGGAATCCTGATCGTAATCCTACTCTGGCTCTTGATCCTCTTCCTCATCATAATCGGTCTGTATCCCGCTGGCGCGGCAGGGCATGCCCAGTTAACTGGACACCCGCCGGCCGGTCGTTAACCTGTCGGCCTATATGTCCAATGACACCTTGATGCTTGGAGTGTCCGGCCTGCGCGGCACGGTGGGCGGATCCCTGACACCGGCCGTCTTGCAGCAGTTGGCGGCCGCGTTTGCCGCCTTCCTGGGCCAATCCTCGCCGCGAAACGGGCGACATATCCGCATCGTCCTGGGTCGGGATTCCCGGCCCAGCGGGTTTTTTGTTCGCGATGCCGCCGCCGCCGCTCTGGCCGCGGCCGGGTGCGAAGTCATCGATCTCGACGTCGTCTCCACGCCCGGTGTCGAGATGATGGTCCGCCACCTCGAAGCCGACGGCGGCATGATCGTCACCGCCAGCCACAATCCGATCCAATGGAACGGGCTGAAAATGCTCAATCGCGAAGGCATGGCCCTGTCGGCGGCCGACGCGATGGCGGTGCGGCGGCTGTTCGATCGCAACGAGCCGCGCTGGGTTCCCGTAGACAAGCTCGTGCCGCCCTCGCGAAACACGCAGACCCACGCCCTGCACATCAAGCGCGTTCTCGACTACATCGACATCAATGCCGTCTCCGCACGCCGGTTCCGCGTGGTTCTGGATTCCGTCAACGGCGCCGGCGCCGTACCGACGGCGACGCTGCTCAGCAAGCTCGGCTGCGAGGTCGTCCACATGAACGCCACGCCCGATGGTCAATTCGCCCACGAGCCGGAGCCGACGGCCGCAAACCTGACCAGCCTGTGCGATGAGGTTCGCCGCCGCCGGGCCCAGGTTGGGTTTGCCCAGGATCCCGACGCCGACCGTCTGGCCATCGTCGATGAGAACGGAGTTTACATCGGCGAGGAGTATTCGTTTGCGCTGGT